>NC_006087.1:1292079-1938118 GCF_000007665.1 Leifsonia xyli subsp. xyli str. CTCB07
CATCAGAACGACGTGCATATGGACGTCATCCTGCTCGCCGGCCCGGAGGGCTTCGCACTCGGGAACTGCCTGGTATTCTTCCCCGAGAGCGTCGCCGCCCTCAACAAGATCGAGCGCCAGCACTACGCCGTGTTCTTCTTCAGCAAGTTCTATGACATCCACGGGACGATCACAGCAGAGAACGCCAACAGCCTTCTCGCTCCCGGTCAGGGGCTGGACAGCTCCGCTCGGCTCGACCCGTACCTCAGCTACCAGGTCCGCAGCCTCTGGGGATACCTCCACGACCGCGTCCACGCCCACTTCACGGGGCCTTGGTCGATGGCCGACAACGCTGTCCTGAAGATGCACTGGTACATCGGCGTCCTCGAGGAGATCAAAGTGGACGTCAAGCTCATTCTCATGGCCCGCAACGGCGACGTCCCCTTCATCGATGAGCTGTTCACGATGATCGTCCTGGAGCGCATCTTCCGATACCCCCTCGAGCCGCGACCCGAGAGGAACTTCGACGCGGGAACCGGCTTCTTCCTGTTCTCGTACCTGTTGGAGAAGGAAGCGCTCCGCCTTGAGGACGGGCTGGTCGCGATCGACCAGGGGTGCGCGATCGACGCTCTCGAGACGCTCGTGGCCGAGATCGAGGCGCTCGAGCACCGCTCCACGACCCCGGACGAGTACCGGGCGAACGCCACGCAGATGGTGCGGCGCCACCTGGCTGAGGGCGAGGACCCGAAGGACAAGTTCGCACTGAACCAGGAGCAGCGCCTTTTGCGCACGCATGTCGAGCTGTTCGAAGAGCGGCCGCCGCTGGCCTTCTCCGAACTGGCCGCAGCGTGAGCGGCCGCCGCGCCCACGGCGAGGTTGTCGTCCTCGTGCATCCGCGGCGTCAGCTGGATGACGCCGTCAGGAGCGCGGAACATGCGGGCGTCGGCCTGGTCATCGTGTCCCGGGCCGAGGAAGTGGACCTGTGGCGCGCTGGCGAGCCCGGCCCGATCGCCGGGGTTGAGGTCTGGTCGAATGGTCCCGAGGACGCGGGGTTCGCCGATTTCCTCGTGGCGGTGATCGAGCGGTACAGTGCCCAGGGTATCCTCGGAGTCCACGAGGCTTCTCTGCTCGCTGTGAACGAGGCGGCTGCACGGTGCGGGCTGATCGGGCTCGATTCCGCTGTCATCGCTCGTCTTCGAGACAAGGGGGCGACCAGGGTGGCGCTGGCCGAGAACGGGCTGCCGGTTCCGGGGTTTGTCTCGGGTCCCGTCGATGAGCGCCTGCTCCGTGCGGCGCGAGAGCTGCGGCTTCCCGTCGTCGTCAAGCCGTCCAGAGGCTTCTCCAGCGCGGGAGTCCAGAGGGTCGACCGATACGAGCAGCTCGCCGACGCCAGCCAGCGCGCGGTCGCGGCGATGCTGGACGTGGGC
This sequence comes from Leifsonia xyli subsp. xyli str. CTCB07, assembly GCF_000007665.1. Lineage (NCBI taxonomy): Bacteria > Bacillati > Actinomycetota > Actinomycetes > Micrococcales > Microbacteriaceae > Leifsonia > Leifsonia xyli. Next base: position 1,293,486 of record NC_006087.1, read on the forward strand.
GTACACACACGGGACGTCGTCATCGAGGAGTACGTCGGAGGTCCCGAGTACGCGGTGGAGTCGATATCGTTCGGCGGTCACATCCGCGTTCTCACGGTCGGTTACAAGGGCAATTCCGAACGATCGTAAGGACCGTACTTCGAGGAGTCCATATACCAGGTTCCCTCCGGGCTGACGGAAGACCAGGAGGATCAGGTCCGCCGGACGGTCGAGAGGGCGCATCGTGCTCTGGACGTGGAGAATGGGCCGACGCACACGGAGCTCCGGCTCGACTCCGACGGCGTCCCGTACATCCTGGAGATCGGCGCACGGGTCGGCGGCTCTGGAGTGTCGCACGCCATCGTCGAGTCCGCGACGGGCGTGGACTTCTTCGCCGAGGCGTTCGCTGTGGCGCTCGGACGCCGCCCAGGCTCGTTCGGAGCCCCGGCGCCCGGGTATGTGAACGCTGCGGGGAACTACATCAGTCCCCTGCCGCGGAAGCGGCGTAATCCGCGAGATCCGCGGTCTTGAGAAGCTTAGGGGGCATCCCTCGGTGATCTCGGTGATTCAGATGATGCACCCCGGCGACGTTGTGCGGCCGTATCCGGATTTCACCGGGTACCCCGCCTTCGTCCTCTCGGCGCACGCCGCCTACGAGGAGCTGATCGGGTTCCATGAGCTGCTGGACCGGGAGATCGAGGTGGTCTACGAATGATCCCCATTACCGAGGTGTGGGTCGACGGGAGGATCGTCCCGCGCGAGGAGGGCGTCCTTCCGGTCATGACGCATGCGCTTCACTACGCCGGAGCCGTGTACGAGGGCATAAGGGCCTATGACGGCGTGCCGTTCGAGCTCCAACGGCACGCTGAACGGCTCGCTGCGTCCGCTGCGCACCTGAGGTTCAAGCTCCCCCTGAGTGTGGAACTGATCTGCGAGGAGACGAGAGACTACCTAGGTGTGATGTCCAGGGGGGTTGTTTCGGCGATACGGTCGTGAGGAGTTGAGGGGCGAGGGCCTCCGGTTGTGAAGTGGAGCTGTTCAGTTCAACCGCTTCACGATCCAGGAGGCCTTCGTGTCCCACGTTAACGCTGCTCTCACACCGCGCGCTCGTCTGCGCCTTGCCAGGCTCATCGTCGAGGACCATTGGCTGGTCTCCGTCGCAGCGAAGATGTTTATGGTCTCGCCCGTTACCGCGCGGAAATGGGCGGCGAGGTTCCGCGCCGAAGGCACGGGAGGGATGACCGACCGGTCTAGCCGCCCACGATCGATGCCAACGCGGACGCCGTTGCCCGTGCTCAAGCGGATCGTGCGGGCGAGGTGGCGACGACGCCTGGGGCCGGTGCAGATCGCCGGCGAGCTTGGCCTTCCCGCCTCGACCGTCCACGCCGTCCTGGTGTGCTGCCGCATCAACCGGCTCTGCACCATTGATCGGGTCACGGGCGAGCCGATCCGTCGCTACGAGCACGACCACCCTGGATCGCTGATCCATGTCGACGTGACGAAGTTCGGCAACATCCCCAACGGCGGCGGCTGACGATTCGTCGGCCGCGTCCAGGGCGAACGCAACCGGGAAGCGACCGCCACCCGCACGAAGAGCAGGAACCACCGCTACGAGCCACGGTTGGGCACCGTGTTCGTCTACACGATCATCGACGACCACTCCCGCGTCGCCTACGCCGAGATCTGCTCCGACGAGAAGGCGGACACCGCGATCGGTGTCCTGCGGCGTGCTGTCGCCTGGTTCGCCGACCGGGATGTCAGCGTCGAACTCGTCCTCTCGGACAACGGCTCCGCCTACAAGTCCTACGCCTGGCGAGACGCCTGCACAGAGCTCGGGATCAGGGCGAAGAAGACCCGACCATACCGACCACAGACCAACGGGAAGATCGAACGCTTCCACCGCACACTCGCCGACGGCTGGGCCTACGCCCGGTTCTATGGTTCAGAGGCCGAACGACGAGAAGCACTCCCCGGCTGGCCCCACTTCTACAATCATCACCAGCACCACTCCGCCATCAGAGCCCCACCCATTAGCAGAATCGACAACAACCTCCCTGGACATCACACCTAGCGACGGTTCCTGCTAGACTCTCTGATGCACTCTGCTCGCCGGAGTGACTACGCGTGCCCGCAACCCTCTCGTGAGGGCGGGCGCTCCACCGCCGGTCTCCTCTCAGCCAGCACGGTCTCCGTGCCGGATTCGGGGGGAGCGGGGAGCGCGGGGCACCAGGAACGGACGGCCGTGGGCCGTCCCGATCAACCGCCAACAGAAGGAGAACGGCAAATGGCCGTCGTCACCATGCGCCAGCTGCTCGACAGCGGCGTCCACTTTGGACACCAGACCCGTCGCTGGAACCCGAAGATGAAGCGCTTCATCCTCACCGAGCGCTCGGGCAGCTACATCATCGACCTCCAGCAGTCGCTGACCTACATCGATAAGACCTACGACTTCGTGCGCGAGACTGTCGCTCACGGCGGCACCATCCTGTTCGTGGGAACCAAGAAGCAGGCGCAGCAGGCGATCGCCGAGCAGGCGACCCGCGTCGGTCAGCCCTACGTCAACCAGCGCTGGCTGGGCGGTCTGCTGACCAACTTCCAGACCGTCTCCAAACGCCTCGCCCGCATGAAGGAGCTCGAGGAACTCGACTTCGAGGGCACCACCAGCGGCTTCACCAAGAAAGAGCTGCTGATCAAGAAACGCGAGCTGGACAAGCTGCACAAGTCGCTCGGCGGCATCCGCAACCTGTCGAAGACGCCGAGCGCGCTCTGGGTGGTCGACACGAAGAAGGAGCACCTCGCGATCGACGAGGCGAAGAAGCTGGGGATTCCGGTCATCGCCATCCTCGATACGAACTGCGACCCCGACGAGGTGCAGTACCCGATCCCGGGCAACGACGACGCGATCCGCTCCGTCTCGCTGCTGACCCACATCGTCGCCGACGCGGCGGCCGAGGGCCTCATCCAGCGTCACCAGAAGCCGGAAGAGGGAGTGGAGGCGGCTGAGCCGCTCGCCGAGTGGGAGCAGGAGCTCCTCGCTCAGCCCGCCGCCGAGGTCCAGGCCAGCGCCGAGACCGAGAAGGCAGCGGACGCCGACCTCGCCGAGGCCAAGGCGGACTCCGCCGCCGTCGTCGCCGAGGGCGAAGCAGCTGCCGACGCGGTCGCCGAGACTCCGGCCGAGTAACCCCACCATTCATCTTCGAGTCAGAAGGTTCCAGTTACGAACATGGCAAACATCAGCATCGCTGACATCAAGGCCCTGCGCGAACAGCTCGGCACGGGCATGGTCGACACTAAGAAGGCCCTCGAGGAGGCCGGTGGCGACCTCGAGAAGGCCACCGAGATCCTGCGCCTGAAGGGCGCGAAAGGCAACGCCAAACGTGCCGACCGCTCCACCAGTGAGGGGCTCGTCGCCGCTAAGGAGAACGCCAACGGCACCGCCACGATGATCGAACTCGCGTGCGAGACCGATTTCGTCGCGAAGGGCGAGAAGTTCGTCGCCCTCTCGGACACGGTGCTCGACGCGATCGCCGCGGCCGGCTCCACCACTATCGAGGAGGCGCTGGCCGCTCCCGCCGGGTCGCAGACTGTCGCCGAGTTCATCGGTGACGAGGCCGCGATCCTGGGCGAGAAGATCGAGCTGCGCCGTGTCGCCGTCGTGAACGGCGAGCACGTCGCGATCTACCTGCACAAGACCTCCAAAGATCTGCCGCCCCAGGTCGGTGTCGTGGTCGGCTACGCCGGCGACGACACGGAGACCGCGCGGTCGATCGCTCAGCACATCTCATTCGCCAACCCGGCGCACCTCACCCGTGAGGACGTCCCGGCGGAGGAGGTCGAGAGCGAGCGTCGCATCGTCAAGGAGATCTCGCGCAGCGAGGGCAAGCCGGAGGCAGCCCTCCCGAAGATCATCGAGGGCCGTCTCGGCGCCTTCTTCAAGCAGGTGGCCCTGCTCGAACAGGAGTACGCCCGCGACAACAAGCTCACCATCAGCCAGGTGCTGAAGGACTCGGGTCTGACCGTGTCCGGGTTTGCCCGGTTCAAGGTCGGCGCCTAAACATGTTGCGAAGGAGTCCGGATCGTGTCGTACGATCCGGACTCCTTTTCTGTGGGCGCACTCGACGCGCGCATGAGGTTTGATGGAACACACGGAAGGACTTCGAGACAGGTATGACGATGGCAGACAAGAGGCGAAGGGTCCTTCTCAAACTTTCGGGTGAGGCGTTCGGCGGCGGCCAGCTCGGAGTCAACCCCGACATCGTCAGTGGAATCGCGCGTGAGATCGCCCAGGCGGCCACGGACGTCGAGATCGCGATCGTCGTCGGCGGCGGTAATTTCTTCCGCGGCGCCGAACTGTCGCAGCGCGGAATGGACCGTGGGCGTGCCGACTACATGGGGATGCTGGGCACCGTCATGAACTCTCTCGCCCTCCAGGACTTTCTCGAGCAGGCCGGCGCGGAGACGCGCGTGCAGTCGGCCATCGAGATGATTCAGGTCGCCGAGCCTTACATCCCGCTCCGTGCCGAGCGGCACCTGGAGAAGGGTCGCATCGTGATCTTCGGCGCCGGTGCCGGATTGCCCTATTTCTCCACGGACACCGTCGCCGCCCAGCGTGCTCTGGAGATCATAGCCGATGTGGTTCTCGTCGCCAAGAACGGCGTCGATGGGATGTACGACGACGACCCCCGCACGAACCCGGATGCCCGCAAGATCGACCAGATCAGCCACCAGGAAGCGCTGAAGCAGAACCTCAAGGCTGTCGACTCGACGGCGCTCAGCCTGTGCATGGACAATGGCATGCCGATGCGCATCTTCGGCATGGAGCCCGCTGGCAACGTCACCGCCGCCCTGCTGGGCGCCGAGATCGGCACGCTCCTCGGCTGAGCATGCGAGCCCTAGACTAGACAACGATTCACCGATCTGAAGGAGTGACCGTGATCGCGGATGTGATTTCCGACGCCAGCCAGCGTATGAGCAAGACCCTCGAGGCGGCGAAGGAGGATTTCGGCACCGTGAGCGCTGGCCGCGCGAACCCGGCTCTCTTCCAGAAGGTGCTGGTCGACTACTATGGCTCGCCGACGCCGCTCGCGCAGCTGGCCGGTTTGCAGAACCCCGAGGCCCGCGTCCTGATCGTCACCCCGTACGACAAGGGCGCGCTCAAGGAGATCGAGAGGGCGATCGTCACCATGCCGAGCATGTCGGCCAACGTCGGCAACGACGGCGAGATCGTGCGCGTCACCCTTCCGGAGCTTACCGAGGACCGCCGCAAGGAGTTCGTGAAGATCGTCCGCGGCAAGGGGGAGGACGCCAAGGTTGCGATCCGCAACATCCGCCGGAGGGCGAAGGACGAACTGGACGCTCTGAAGGGCGAGGTTGGGGACGACGAGGTCGCGCGGGGGGAGAAGGAGCTGGAGGCCCTCACCCGGACGAACGTCGACCTCGTCGACGAAGCCCTCAAGCGCAAGGAAGCCGAACTCCTCGAGGTCTGAATGAGCGAGGGGAGCGGCACCGGCACACCGGCAAAGGGCAGACGAGGAAAAGCGCTCTCGCGCGAGGAGATCCGCGCCCAGGTGCAGGCGACCCGTGCCGATTTCGAGCGGCAGGTGCAGGCTCGCAAGGCGCGGCTGGACGCTACGAGTGAGAAGATCGAGCAGCGCACCGGCCGCAATCTCATCCTCGCGATCCTGATTGGCCTGGTGGTCAGCGGGCTCGTTGTGGTGAGCCTGATCTTCATCAAGGAGCTCTTTCTCGTCTTCGATGTGACGATGGCGGGTTTCGCCGCTTTCGAGCTGACACAGGCGCTCCGGGGCGCGGGCCGGCGGGTGCCACGCATCCCGACAGTGATCGGCGCCGTCGCGATCGTCCCGGCGTCGTTTTTCCTGAACGCGGGCGGGCAGCTGGTCTCCCTCGCCGCGGGCGTGGCCCTGGTCATCGTCTGCCGACTCGCCGAGGAAGCTTTCGCCGGCGCGGCGGGGCGCGGCGGTGGTGAACTCGTCCAGGATCTCACCTGGAGCGTCTTCGTGCAGATGTACGTGTCGCTGCTGGCCAGCTACGCCATTCTGCTGCTCGCGCAGGACCACGGCGAGTGGTGGGTGCTCGGGTTCGTCATCCTCGTCGTGGCGGTGGACACCGGAGCCTACGTGAGCGGTCTGACCTGGGGCCGGCATCCGATGGCGCCGACGATCAGCCCGAAGAAGACCTGGGAGGGGTTCGCCGGCGCGGGCGTCACCGCGGTGGCCGCGGGCGTCCTGGTGTCGGTCTTCATGCTCGGGCAGACCTGGTGGTTCGGGATCGTCTTCGGTCTCGTGATGCTCCTCACAGCGACTTCCGGAGACCTCGCAGAGTCTCTCGTCAAGCGGGATCTCGGCATTAAGGACATGAGTTCGTGGCTGCCGGGCCACGGGGGGTTCCTGGATCGTCTGGACAGCATCCTGCCCTCGGCGGCGGCGGCTTATGGTCTCTTCCTCATCTTCTCCTGACAGAATGGACCGGTGAGCACCTTTCCCCGGAGCCCCAAGAAGCAGCTCGGATACGACATCGACGAGGTCGACGACTTCCTCGCATCGGCCCGGCACGCCTACGATGGCGTCACCGGACTGACCGCACAGGAGATCCGCCGAACAGCGTTCCCCATGAGGAAGGGCGGCTATTCCCCCCCGCATGTCGATGCGGCTCTGGAACGTTTGGAGGACGCGTTCGCTGCCCGTGAGCGCGAGAATGCGCGCGCTGCGAAGGGCGATGCGGTCTGGTATAAGGAGGCGCGCGCCACCGCGCAGGTCATCATCGACCGGCTCGAGCGGCCGCTGGGCCGCCGCTTCCAGCGGATGAGCTTTATCGCTCTCGGGTACAACCGGCAGGATGTGGACCGGTTCTCTGCGCGCCTGGTGAAGTACTTCCAGGAAGGACGTCCGATGAGCATCGAGGAAGTGAGGACGGTGACGTTCCGCGAGCAGCGCGGCGGCTACCGCGAAGCCCAGGTCGACCTCCTCTTGGACAGCGTCACCGATGTGATGCTGGCTGTCCGCTGAGTCTGGCTGTTCTCTGAGGATGGGCATGGGTTCTTGGAAAGTCAGGACTTCTTCGTTATGGTGTTGTCATCGTGGGTACAGAGACAACCGAGATCGTTCCGCTGAACCCGGCCAATCCGGTCGGTTTCGCTTTTAAGCGTTCTCAGCGTCCACACATCCGTTCGCGCACGGCGGTCTGGAGCTTTGCCTTCACCGCAGCGGTCGGCTTCGCCCTCGTCAACGTCGTTGACCCGTACTCGGGCTCGGCCGCCTCGCCCGCGTACGCCGACACACTGCGGGCGATCGGCCAGACGTCGCGCTATGGCGACGCTCCCGTGCAGAGCCTGACCGCTCCGGACGCGCAGGGTCTGACCGTCACACGCGACGCGGTCGGGGTCAAGTCAAAACCGAAACCGGAACCGGCTCCTACTCCCGTTGCCACCGCGGTGCAGAAGCCGTCTTCCGCCGGGTCGAGCAGCGCTCCCGCCGTTGGTTCCCCGGACCCGGGCTCCGCCCAGGCCATCGCGTACCAGATGCTCCAGGCGCGGGGGATGGGCGACGACCAGTATGCCTGCCTCGTCTCCCTGTGGAACAGGGAATCCCACTGGAACGTGTACGCCCACAACAGCGGAAGCGGCGCGTATGGCATCCCGCAAGCCCTCCCCGGCAGCAAGATGGCTTCGGCCGGGCCGGACTGGCAGACGAACGCCGCCACGCAGATCACCTGGGGGCTCGGCTATATCTCCGGCCGCTACGGAAACCCCTGCGGCGCGTGGAGCCACTCCCAGTCCAACGGCTGGTACTGAGCGCTTTAGACTGGGGGAATGTCCCGCAGCAGGCCTTCTCGTCGTCGTTCCGGCGGCGGTCACGAGGACGAGGAGACCGGTCTGGACCGGTTGCTCGCCGGCTGGCGGCGTATCGAGACACGGCGCGGCACGGAGTGGAACGTGCAGCCGGTGTCGGCCGCTCAAGCGCAGAAGAACTACAGCTGCCCCGGATGCGGCCGTGGGATCGTGCCCGGTGTGGCGCACATCGTGGCGTGGCGCGCAGACGGTGTGCTGGGAGACGCGGCCGACCTGGCCGCCCGTCGGCACTGGCACATCTCGTGCTGGCGAGCCGTGTGACGCAGAGGAGAGCAAGTGACAACGGCCCCTGTCGAGATCCGTGGCGGCGTCGAGCTGCCGGCACGGCGCGAGGACATCGAACTGCGCACCCGCGATGGGTTGACGCTCCTGGGCGAGCTGGCGAGCCCACTGGAGCGGGACCCGCTCGCGACTCTCGTCACCCTGCACCCGCTGCCCACCGCGGGCGGGTTCATGGACTCACACATCCTGCGCAAGGCGGCCTGTCGCTTGCCTGCTCTCGCGGACATCGCCGTGCTGCGGTTCAACACGCGGGGGACCTCCTCGCCCCGAGGGCGCAGCCAGGGTGAGTTCGGGGACGGGATCGAGGAGCGGTACGACATGGAGGCGGCGATGACGTTCGTCGCCGAGCGCGGGCTTCCGCATCCGTGGTTGCTCGGCTGGTCGTTCGGGACGGAACTCGCTCTCCTGCACGGCCGTGACTGTCCGGTGGAGGGCGTCATCCTGCTCTCGCCACCGCTGCACCGTGCCAAACCGGAGCACTTGGCGGCCTGGGCGGGGGACCAGCGGCCGATCGTGGCGCTCATCCCGGAGCATGACGATTATCTGCGACCCGCCGAGGCGGCGGAGCGGTTTCGTCCGCTGCCGCAGATCGAGCTGGTGGCGGTCGCAGGCGGCAAGCACCTCTGGGTGGGGGAGAACCAGACCCGGCGTGTGCTCGATGAGGTCGTGGCACGCCTCAACCCGGCGGCGGTTCCGCTGCCGACGCACTGGCCGCCGGCTCCGTAGCCTTACGCGGTCAGAGCTCGTTCTGGCGCGGGACCAGGACCTGCTTGATGATCAGCAGGATGGCGGCTGCGAACGGGATGGCGACGAGCGCACCGAGGATGCCGAGCAGCGTGCCGCCGGCGAGAGCGGCCACGACGACGACCGCGCCCGGGACCGAGACTGCCCGGTTCATGATGCGCGGGCTGAGGACGTACGCCTCGACCTGCATGTAGACGATGTAGTAGACAGCGGCGGCGATCGCGGTCGGCGGTCCGGAGAAGAGGCAGACGAACACGATGATGACCGAGCCGGTGATCGTTCCGACCAGCGGGATCAGCGAGAAGAAGAAGGCGATCGACGCGAGCAGAATCGGGAACTTGGCGCCGATGACGCTCAGGAAGATCGTGGAGAGCACGCCGTTGACGAGTGCGAGCACGACCTGACCCATCACGTACTTGCCGACGGAATCGGTGATCTGGTCGCCGATGTCCGCGAACCGGGAGCGACGGGAGGCCGGCACAAGCTGGTATCCCGCGCGCTTGATCGACGGCAGGGAAGCGGTGAAGTAGATCGTCAGGATGATGACGATGACCACGCCGAAGGCGCCCTGGACGATCCCGATGCCGGTCTGCAGGACTTTGGAGGTGATGTCGGGGAGGTTCTGCTGCAGCCACTGGGTCACAGCGTCGATGTTCTGCTGGTTGACGATCGTCGGGAACTGGTGCTGCAGCGTGAGGAACCACTTCTCGGCGTCACCGTTGCTCACCCAGGAGACGGTGTTCTGAACCAGCTGAGTTGCCTGGCCGACGGCGACCGGGACGATCGCCCAGATCAGGCCGACGAAAGCTCCGATCACGATCACCAGGGTGGTGATCAGCGCGAGCCAGCGCGGAACCTTGCGGCGCTCGAGGAAGACGATGAGCGGCTCGATGCCGAGCGCGAGGAAAAGCGCGGCACCGATGTAGGTGATGATCGTCGCGAGGCTGACGATGGAGGTCAGGATGAGTATCCCGAGCCCTACCCCGAGAGCCCCGATGAGACCGACGCGGAATGGGTTCTGGATCTTCACTGATGCGTCCCTTCTGGCTTGCTAGTCCTGCCGGACTGCGCTGACGTGATCCGCCTGCTGCAGCATCCCTCGCAGGTTCTCGAAATAGCCGGCGACGGCTTCGCGCTCGATCCTAATCTGCGACAGACGTTCTTCGGCGTCGGAGACCAGGCGTTGCGTCCGCTCTTCGGCATCTCCGATCAGAGAAGCAGCGCGCTCTTCGGCGTCGTGGACGATGTCAGCGGCGGTCTGCTCGGCCTCTTTTCGGGCCGACTTGACCGTCTCACGAGCCTCCGACTCATGGGCTTCGGCCTCGGCGCGGGCCTGCGCGGTGCGCTTGACCGCCTCCGCGAGCTGGACATTCGCCTCATCCAGGTACTTCTGCGTCTGGGCGACGGCCTCTTGATGGCGGCTGAGGTGCTCTTTCTCGGCTTCGTCGCGGCGGGCGCGCAGTTCGACCTCGAGGTCGATCCGGGCCTGCTCGACCTCCCGCGTGTGCCGGTCGACCTCTTCGAGCGTTGTCGTGCGCAGGGTCACCAGTTCGGCGTCCAGAGCGGCGCGTGCGGCCGCGGCTTCCTGGTCGAAAGCGGCCTGGCGCTCGGCGAGCTGGGCGTTGAGCGCGGTCGTGCCCGCAGCGATCTCACGGGCGAGTTCGGCTCGAGCTTGCGCGCTGTCGCGTTCGAGGGCGACGCGGGCCCGCTCGGTCTCGTCGGCGAGCGAGATGCGGGTCTGCTCGGCCTCGCGGGCCAGTTCGAGGCGCTGCTGCTCGATGTCGTCCGCCAGCTCGTTCGCTGTGGTGGCGCGCTGGTTCTCCAGCTCCACGGCGGTGCGGCGGATATCCTCTGCGAGGGTGGCGCGGGTGCGCTCTGTCTCTTCCGCGAGCGCCGAGCGGCTCTCCTCGCGATCGGCGGCGAGTTTGGCGGCGGTCTGCTCGATGTCGGCGGCGAGCCGCGACTTGGTGCCGCTGAGCTCGGCCTCCAGCGCCGACCTGGCCTGCTCGACCTCGGCCTTCAGCCGGGACTTGGTCTGCTCGACTTCGGCGGCAAGAGCCGAACGGGTGGTGCTCACCTCGGCGTTGAGCGCGGAGCGGGTCTCATCGACCTCGGCCGCGAGACGTGCCTGTGTGGTGGTCACCTCCGCGGTGAGGGTGCTGCGCTCGCGGGACAGCTCTTCGGCGAGGGCGGACTTGGCGCGGGTGACTTCGTGGTCGAGCGCGGACTTCGTGGTGGTGACTTCCTCCGCGAGTTCTGCCCGGGTGTTCTCCAGCTCTTCGGCCAGTTCTGCGCGCGCGGTGATGACTTCCTCGGCGAGGCGGGCGCGGGTCTGCTCGACCTCGGCGATGAGCGCGCCTTTCGTCTGCTCGACCTCGGCGGCCAGCGCCTTCCGGGTCTGCTCCACCTCCGTGGCGAGAGCCTGGCGGGTGGTGGCGTCCTCGTTGGCGAGATCGGCTCGGGTCTGTGCTGCTTTCGCGGCGAGGTCGGCACGCTGCATCTCGACCTCGGCGGCCAGATCGGCGCGGGCCTGCGCGGCGTCGGCAGTGAGCCTGTCGCGGACCCGGGTCTGTTCGGCGGCGAGGGAGTCGTTCGTCTCGGCGACATGGCGCTCGAGCTCCAGAAGCGTTTGAGCGGTCTCGCGCTCGAAGGCGGGGCGGTCGTCGGCGAGGGCCTTCTCCAGCTCGCCGCGCCGGGAGACGATGGTCCGCTCGAGGTCGGCCGCCTCGGCGCGCGCGGCGGCCGCTTCGCGGGAGGCGACCGCCTTCAGCTCGGCCGCCTCCCGGTCGGCTTCGGCACGGACGGCCGCAGCCTCGCGTTTGCTGGTCGCACGCAGCTCCGCGGCCTCCGTCGCCACGGCGCCGCGGATCGCGGCTGCCTCGCGCATGGCATCGGTGAGCAACGTCTCTTTGCTGGTGCGCGTCTTGGTGAGCAGATCGTTGGACTCGATCTGGGCGTCCTCGAGCAGCGTCGCCGCGCGCGCCTGAGCGTCGGCCAGCATGCGCTCGGCCTGCTGGGCCGCGGACCGCTTGACCTTCTCGACCTCGGCGGCGACGCCGGCGCGCAGCTTCTCGGCGTCGATGTCGGCCTGCGCGATGAGACGAGTGGACTGCTCCTCGGCGACGCGGAGGGTGTTCTCCAGCTTGGTGCCGAGCCCTGAGTAGGTGGGGCTGCCGACCTCTTCGATCTCGGCGTTCAGCTCCTCGATGCGCAGTTGGAGACGCTTGATCTCCTTGGACTGATCGGCGCTCTTGGTGTTCGACTTGATGAGCTCGCCGCGCAGGTCCTGGACGGTCTTGTCGACTTCGTCCTTGTCGTAACCGCGGAAGACCTGCGTGAAGTCCGATTCGTCGGTGGCCACTGTGTTACTCCTGAAGGGTCTGTGGGGTGCGGGCAACGCACGCCGGAGACATCATACCGTCGGTAGGATACGCGCACGGGACTTGCGGTAGCGTGCAAGGGGACGGTTAGACGCCTTTCAGGGTGCTCCGGTATCTTTCTGTGACTGTTCCGTTCCCCGTCCGGGCACACGAGGAGTTCTGTTTGCGTTTCGTATTCGCCATCGTCGCGTTCGTGATCGCTGCCGTCATGATCGCCGCCGGCATCGCCCAGCGCACGATCTTCGTGCCCCCTTCACAGCTCACGGCGACAGCAACGGTCTCAGGTGATGCCCGTTACATCGTGCTCAACAGCGCGGTACTGAACGCGCACCCCGGGCAGCAGACGCTCTCCGTCTCGGGTGCGAAGGACCCTGCCTCCCAGGTCGTCGCCTACGGGCGCACAGCCGATGTGGAAGTCTGGCTCGGAGATCAGAAGTATGTCGCCATCGGATATGACACGGCCACGGGCCGGCTGACGACGAAGACGGTCACGCCCGCGGTCGCCGGCGCGGAGCGCTCATCGCCCGCTCCGACCCCGGCGGGCGCTGCGTCCGGTTCCGTCGCCTCAGCGACGCCCGGCCCGAATCCAGCCGGCTCCGATCTGTGGCTGGAGGAGTCCGACGGAGCGAACGCCCAGACCACGCGTATGAACCTCCCCCCCGGTATGAGCGTCATCGTCGCGGCGGACGGCGCGAAGCCGGCTCCCAATAAGATCCTCGTCACCTGGCCGGTCGACACCAGCACGCCGTGGGCGTTCCCGCTCATCATCGGCGGCCTCGTGCTGCTGGTGATCGGGATCGTGCTCTACCTGTGGGCTCTCTACGCCCACCGGAAGTCGCGCGGCCCGCGCCGCAAGAGCGGACCCAAGATGCCCAAACTTCCGAAGACCCCGACGTACAAGCCGATCTCGTCGCCCCCTTCCTTCGAGAGCTCCCGTGGCCGCCGCTCGAACCGCCGCTCGCGGGTGGTCCTCCCGGCTGCGCTGGCCGGGGCGCTCGCTCTCGGTGCGGTCGGCGGCGGGGCGTTCGCGGACACGACCGACATTCCGACACCGAGTGCGACCAGAACGGCCAAACCGGTCGATCAGCTCCCCCCGGCGGTCACGGAGCCGCAGCTGAAGCGCATCCTGAGCCGCATCTCCGCGGTCGCGGCCAAAGCCGACTCCACGGCGGACCTCCCCCTCGCCAAGACCCGTTTCGCCGGGCCGGCGCTGCAACTGCGACAGGCGAACTACACTATCAGGGTGAAAAAAGCGGATGAGCCGGTGCCATCCGCCATTCCGGACGGCCCGATCGAGCTGGCCTTGCCGCAGGCGACCGACACTTGGCCGCGGACGGTCAACGCTGTGGTGAGGATGCCGGCCGCCGCCGATGGGAAGGCGCAAGCCCCGATCGCCCTGGCCCTGGTGCAGGAGACGCCCCGCGATAACTACCTGGTTCAGTACGCGATCACGCTCGAGCCGAACGTGAAGGTTCCGAACCTCGCCCCGGCGAGCATCGGGGCGGCGGTCGTCCCACCGGACTCGAAGCTGCTGAAGGTGAGCCCGGACCAGGTGGGCGCGGCTTACGGCGACATCCTCCTGAACGGCGCCTCGAGCAAATGGGCGGAGAGCTTCGACCTGGCGGACGACAAACTCCTCCAGCAGGTCGGCCAGGCCTGGAAGCAGCAGGAGACGGCCAAACTCCAGAAGGAGGCCGGCAACACCTCCTCTCTGGCGTGGACGAGTCAGCAGGGCAAGGGCCCGGTCATCTCGATGGCCACCAACGACTCCGGCGCGATCGTGTGGGTCGATCCCGAAGAGGTCCAGCTACACCGGGTGCTCGAGGCCGGGGCTCAGGTCATCGCCGGTCCGACCGTTGCCGCGCTCTCGGGCGTCACCGCCTCGAACACCGCCATCCAGTCCACCTACGGCTACCAGCTGGCGTTCTCCGTGCCGGCGGCCGGATCGAAGGAGAAGATCCGCTTGCTCGGATTCGCTCAGGGCCTCATCTCCGCCGCCCAGGTGCCGTAGCGCTCAGCGTATTGTTTTAACCCATGAACCAGATCCCGCCCACTCCGACGAATCTCCGCGGCGCCGTCGACCTCAGCGCACTCGTGAACCGGCCGGCGCCGGGTGAGGCTGGCCCCACAGCGATCGGCGAGGAGATCGCCCTGCCGAGCCTGTTCTTCGAGGGCACCGATGCGAACATCGATGACTTCCTTCAGCTGTCGGCGCGCATTCCGGTCGTCGTCGAACTCGTCGCGGAGTGGAGCGAACCGGCCAGCGAGCTTGTTCCGGTCCTCGACCGGGTGATCGCAGAGTTCGGTGGGCGGCTCGTGCTCGTGAAGGTCGATGTGGACGCCAACCCGCAGCTCGCCCAGGCTTTCCAGGCTCAGTCCGTGCCGACCGTTGCGGCGATCGTCGCGGGACGCCCGGTGCAGCTGTTTGCCGGGGCGCTGCCGGAGGAGCAGATCAAGGATGTGTTCGGACAGCTCCTGGCGCTCGCCGCGCAGAACGGCGTGACCGTCGCAGCGGCCGTCGAGACCGGTGCGGCCCCGTCCGACGCTCCGGCCACGGAGCCGGATCCCGAGCCGCTACCCCCGCACCACGCGGCGGCCTCCGAGGCGATCGATCGCGGCGACTACGAGACGGCCATCGCCGAGTACAAGACGGCGATCGCGCAGGACCCGCGGGACGCGATGGCGGTGGCCGGGCTCGCCCAGGTCGGCCTGCTCTCGCGCCTCGTCGGCAAGACGATGGAGGACATTCGCACGGCCGGGGCGAACGAACCGTCCGACCCGGACGCGCAGCTCGCGGTGGCCGACCTGGATCTCTCGGGCGGCCGCATCGAAGACGCCTTCGACCGGCTGCTCTCCCTGTTCCCGACACTGGACGCGGCGGGCAAGGAAGCGGTGCGCACGCGCATCCTGGACTACTTCGAGATCGTCGGCGTGGAGGACCCGCGCGTCGCGAAGGCCCGGGCTCGGCTGGCATCGCTGCTGTACTGACGTCCACTCCCCGGGGCCAGCGGCGAACGGCTGCCGGGTCTTATTCAGCGCCCGGTCTTGAGAAAGAGCGCTCCGAGCGGCGGCAGCGTCAACACCGCCGAGGCCGGACTTCCCATCCACGGCTCCTCCACCGCGGTCACCCCGCCGAAATTGCCGACTCCGGAGCCGCCGAACACGTCCGCGTCCGTGTTGAGCAGTTCCTCCCAGCCGCCCGCGAAAGGCAGTCCCACCCGGTACTCCGTGTGCGGGGCGCCCGAGAAGTTCAGGATGACCGCGATGGGCTCTCCGCGCCCATCCTTCCGCAGAAAAGCCAGGACGTTGCCGGCCGCGTCCGATCCGTCCAGCCACTCGAAACCAGAGGGGTCGTTGTCGTGGGCCCAGAGTGCGGGGGCGCCGCGGTAGACGGCGTTCAGCTCGCAGACGAGGTTCCACAGGCCGCGGTGGGCGGGCTGATCGAGTATCCACCAGTCGAGGCCGCGCTCCTCGCTCCACTCGGAGGGCTGGCCGAACTCCTGGCCCATGAAGAGCAGTTGCTTGCCCGGGTGCGCCCACATGAACGCCAGGTAGGCGCGCATGTTCGCGAGCTGCTGCCAGTGGTCGCCGGGCATCTTGCCGAGGAGCGACCCTTTCCCGTGAACGACTTCGTCGTGGCTGATCGGCAGGAGGAAACTCTCGCTCCACGCGTACACGAACGAGAACGTGATCCTGCTGTGGTGCCAGCTCCGATACAGGGGGTCCTCGCGGATGTACTGGAGCGAGTCGTGCATCCACCCCATGTTCCACTTGAGGCCGAAGCCCAGACCGCCGGAGGAGGTGGGAGCCGTGACGCCAGGGTAGCTCGTGGACTCCTCCGCGATCACGATCGTGCCGGGGTTCCGCTTGTAGGCGGTCGCGGTGACCTCCTGCAGGAAGGCGATCGCTTCGAGGTTCTCCCGCCCGCCGTGGATGTTGGGCTCCCATCCGTCGGCGTCCCGGGAGTAGTCGAGGTAGAGCATCGACGCGACGGCATCCACCCGCAGACCGTCGATGTGGAACTCCTCGAGCCAGTAGAGCGCGTTGGCGACGAGGAAGTTTCGCACCTGCGAGTTGCCGTAGTCGAAGACGTAGGTGCCCCAGTCGGCGTGCTCGCCGCGTCGCGGGTCGGCGTGCTCGTAGAGCGGCTGGCCGTCGAAGCGGGCGAGCGCCCAATCGTCTTTGGGGAAGTGGCCGGGAACCCAGTCGAGCAGTACCCCGATTCCTGCGCGGTGCAGGCGGTCGATGAGGTACTTGAGATCGTCGGGGCTCCCGAAGCGGCTCGTCGGCGCGTAGTATCCGGTGACTTGGTATCCCCAGGAGCCGCCGAAGGGATGTTCGGCGAGCGGCAGGAACTCGACGTGCGTGTAGCCGAGGGCGCCGAGGTAGTCGATGAGCTGGTCGGCCGCCTCGCGGTAGCCGAGGTCCGGACGCCAGCTGCCGAAGTGGAGTTCGTAGATCGACATCGGACCGGTGTGCGGATCGCTGGCCGCGCGGCGGCGCATCCACTCGCCGTCCTGCCACTCGTGCCGGCTGACGGCGATGCGGGAGGCTGTGTCCGGCGGGGTCTCGGCCAGCTGCGCCATCGGGTCGATCTTGCGCACCCAATCGCCGGACTGCGCGAGCAGGTCGAACTTGTAGATCGCGCCTTCGCCGACCCCGGGGACGAACAACTCCCACACTCCGGAGGAGCCCATGTTGCGCAGGGAGTGCAGCGTTCCGTCCCAGCCGTTGAAGTCCCCGACGACACGGACGGCCCGAGCGTGGGGCGCCCACACAGTGAAAGCTGTGCCCGTGACGCCGCCGAGGTCGCGCAACCGGGCGCCAAGCGCCGTCCAGAGCCGCTCGTGGCGGCCCTCGCGGATGAGGTGGAGGTCGAGCTCGCCGATGGTCGGCAGGAAACGGTAGGGGTCGTCGGCGGACCAGGCGCTGCCGTCGGCGTAGCGGGCCTCGATCTCGTACGCACCGGGGCCGGCGATGTCCACACCCTGCCAGATGCCGTGCGCGAGGTGCGCCAGCTCGAGGTACGCCCCGGTCGGCAGTACGGCGAACACGGCTTCGGCCAGTGGGCGCAGGGTGCGGATGACCGTGACCGGGTCGGCAATCCCGGCGGCGGCCACCTGGTGCTGGCCGAGCACGGAGTGCGGATCGTGATAGCTGCCGGTGGCGACGGCGTGCAGCACGGCGTCGTCGATCCCGGGCAGGGCGGCGGCTCGCTCGGGGAGGGGGGTCATCGGGCTGGCTCCGTCGTTCGGGCGTCCAGCGGCTTCGCGACGAGGATATGGACGGGCTCGGTGAAAGCGTCGAGGCGGACGTAGTTGTCGGTGCCCCAGGTCCAGCGCTGTCCCGTCACGATGTCTTTGACCTCGAACGGTGAGCCGGCGGGGAGGCCGAGGGCTTCGACATCCAGGTGAACATTCGTCTCCCGCACCGAGTGCGGATCGACATTGGCGACCACGATCACGGTGTCGGGCCGGTTGCTGCGGGTGAACGCGCCCGGCAGATGCTTGGAGTAGACGAGCACCGCGTCGTCGTCGCTCCAATGCACCCGCAGGTTCCGCAGCTGGCGGAGGGCGGGGTGCTCGCTGCGCGCCCGGTTGAGCATGGTCAGATAGGGCGCTAGCGAGCGGCCGAGCGTTTGCGCCCGGGTGTAGTCGCGCGGCCGGAATTCGTACTTCTCATTGTCGATGTACTCTTCGGCGCCGCCCCGGACGACATTCTCGTACAGTTCGAAGCCGGAGTAGACCCCCCAGGTGGGCGCGACGGTGGCGGCGAGGGCGGCGCGGATCTTGAACGCCGCGGGACCGCCGAACTGCAGGTACTCGGTCAGGATGTCCGGCGTGTTCACGAAGAGGTTCGGGCGCAGGAAGTCGGCTGTCTCGGTGGCGAGCCCGGTGAAGAACTCTTCCAGTTCCGCCTTGGTGTTCCGCCAGGTGAAGTACGACTGCTGGAAGCCCGCCTTCGCGAGGGTTTGCAGCACCGCCGGGCGGGTGAACGCCTCCGCCAGGAAGACGACATCCGGGTCGGTGGCATTGATGGTGTGGATCAGCCACTCCCAGAAGCGCAGCGGCTTGGTGTGCGGGTTGTCGACGCGGAAGATGCGGACGCCAAGCGACATCCAGTGGTGGACGATGCGGAGGATCTCGGCGCGAAGTCCCTCGTCGTCGTTGTCGAAGTTGAGGGGATAGATGTCCTGGTACTTTTTCGGCGGGTTCTCCGCGTAGGCGATGGTGCCGTCCGGGAGTGTCGTGAACCACTCTGGGTGCTCTGTCACCCACGGGTGGTCGGGGGACGCCTGCAGCGCCAGGTCCAGTGCCACCTCGAGTCCCACCTGCTTGGCCTTACCGAGGAACTGAACGAAGTCTTTCTCCGTTCCGAGTTCGGGATGGATGGCGTCGTGGCCGCCGTCTGCGGAGCCGATGGCCCAGGGGGATCCGGGGTCGGCCGCTCCGGCATCGAGGGTGTTGTTGGGGCCTTTGCGGAACGTGCGGCCGATCGGGTGGATGGGCGGCAGGTAGACGACATCGAAGCCCATCGCGGCGATCTCGGGCAGCCGTTTGGCCGCGGTCCGGAACGTGCCGGAGCGCCAGGAGCCATTGGACAGCTTCCTGGCGCCTTCGGAGCGGGGGAAGAACTCATACCAGCTTCCGACGCCGGCCCGGGCACGTTCGACCAGGACCGTGCGGGTGGCCGAGAGCGAGGGGAGCGCGATGAGCGGGCGCTCGGCCAGGATGCGGCCGATCCGGTCATCCGTGGTTGCGGCGAAACGCTCATCCACCGGCTTCGCCGCATCCGCCACCGCAGTGGCGGCCTCCGAGAGGCGCCGGCGCTCGGCGGTGCTGCGGTGTCTGTCAGCCGCCGCGCGGACCAGCACATCGTGACCCGTGCGCAGCATGAGCTCGACATCGATCCCGGCGCGTATTTTCACCTCCGCATTGTGCCGCCAGGTCGCGTATTCGTCGTCGTAGGCCTGCACGCGGTACTGCCAGAGCCCCTCCTGCCGCAACAGGACCTCGACCTCCCAGCGGTCGGTGCCGGGCGCGACGGCGTGCATGCGGTGCTCGGTCTGCTCGCCGATGGGGTCGAGGAGCAGCAGGTCGACGCCGATGCGGTCGTGGCCCTCGCGGAAAGCCGTGGCCCTGAACGGGACGACCTCGCCGCTGAAGGCCGTGGCGGCCCAGTGACCTTCGTCGACCTGGGGCCGCAGCCCCAGGATCGGGATGCGGGGGAGGCGGGGCTCGTAGCCGGGAGCCGCGGGGTCCTCTGGTCTGGTCGCTGCGCTCTTTGCCACACCCCGACCGTACACTCATAGCCTCTCCACCAGGCGACTCCCTTATGCTCGTCCAAGTGAAGGCCATCCGTAGAATCACCGTCCGAGCTGTCCTCCCCGAAACTCTCTCCGCGCTCGAGGAAATCGCCGGCAACCTGCGCTGGTCCTGGCACGAGCCCACCAGGGAGCTGTTCGCCCGGATCGCGCCGGAGCTCTGGCAGCAGGTGGGGCACGATCCGATCGCTCTGCTCGCTTCGGTCGCCCCGGCGAGACTGGCGGAGCTGGGGGAGGACCCGGACTACGTCGACGGGGCAGAGCGCATCCGCGACGATCTGCGTACGTACCTCCGCGACCCGCGCTGGTATCAATCGCTGGGGGAGCCGGCGCCGAAGACGATCGCCTATTTCTCGCCCGAGTTCGGCATCGCCGCTGCGCTGCCGCAGTACTCGGGCGGCCTCGGCATCCTCGCCGGGGACCACCTCAAGGCGGCCAGCGATCTCGGCGTGCCGCTTGTCGGCGTCGGGCTGTTCTATAGAGGCAATCACCGCGGACGGCTGGCAGCTGGAGCGCTATCCCGTGCTCGACCCCGATGGGCTGCCCCTGAGCGTGCTGCGGAACCCGGACGGCACGCCGGCGCAGATCACGCTGGCCCTGCCGGACGGCGAGCTGCACGACCGCGTGTGGCAGGCCGCGGTCGGGCGCGTGCGGTTGCTGCTGCTCGACACCGACATCCCGGAGAACGCGGAGAGCCTGCGTTCGGTCACCGACCGGCTCTACGGCGGCAGTGGCGAGCACCGGCTTTTGCAGGAGCTGCTGCTCGGGATCGGCGGGGTGCGCGCAGTGAAAGCGTGGACGGAGCTGACCGGTGCGGCAGAGGCGGATGTGTTCCACACGAATGAGGGGCACGCCGGCTTCCTCGGTCTCGAGCGCATCTCGGACCTCGTCGGCGAGGGGCTGGGCTTCGATGAGGCCCTGCAGGTCGTTCGCGCTGGGACCGTGTTCACCACCCACACGCCCGTTCCGGCGGGCATCGACCGGTTCGACCGGACGCTGGTGGAGCGCTTCTTTTCGGCCCCCCTGCTGCCCGGGCTCGACGCCCAGCGGATTCTCGCGCTTGGCGCCGAGGACTATCCGGGAGGTTCGCCCGATGTGTTCAACATGGCGGTGATGGGCCTGCGCCTCGGCCAGCACGCGAACGGGGTGTCGCGATTGCATGGCGAGGTCAGCCGCAAGATGTTCGCCGGCCTCTACCCGGGCTTCGACAACCAGGAGGTTCCGATCGACTCGATCACCAACGGCGTCCATGCGCCCACCTGGACGGACCCGATGCTCCGCGCGCTCGCCGTGGAGAAGCTCGGCGTCGACGACACCACGCACGCCGACTGGGCGAACGCGGGCGCGCTGAGCGACTCCGATCTCTGGGGTGTCCGCGGCCGGATGCGCGGGCAGCTCGTACAGGACGCCCGCCGCCGCCTTGCCGCCGCCTGGGAGGAACAGAATCCGGGCGGTGCCGCACCGGCGTGGATGGCCGGCCTGCTCGACCCGGACGTCCTCACGATCGGTTTCGCCCGCCGCGTCCCGACTTACAAGCGCCTGACACTCATGCTGCACGACCCCGAGCGGCTGAGGAACATCCTGCTCCACGCCGAGCGGCCGGTGCAGTTCGTGATCGCCGGCAAATCGCATCCCGCCGATAGAGCCGATAGAGGTGGCCGACCGTGTCCTGAAGCAGGTTGAGCAGGGCCACTCCCTCCAGGTCGAACCACTTCCGAGACTCCTCACTGCCAAAGCTCGCGGAGTCCAAATCGGCGTTCTTGTTGAAATAACGAGCCCACGCGCGCAGGCGCTCCAACACTTCCGAAGGCAGCAGGTTCGACCAGTCCGGGCGTTCGTCCTCGTCCCACATGATGTCGGATAGAGGCCAGGTCTGGCCCCAGTCCACCGCCAAAACAACTTGCTGGTCTTGCGTGCCATTTCTGATAGCCTTTCGGTGTCTATTTCTGGTCCGGGGATCGAAGCATTAGCCGTGTTTCGATCCCCGGACCTTTTTCATGGGTGAGGGGTTAGACGAGCGCCATGCGCGGGCGCAGCGCGTCCGGGTCGGTGCCGTTCGTGGTGACGGAGCGCCACCAGGCGACGACGCTGGCTTGCTGGTCCAGGGTCAGAGAGACGACATCGCCGTCCTGGTTGACGCCGAGGATAAGCCCGTTGCCGTGGATCGGCGTCGTTGGGCGGTGCTTGTCGATCATCCGCGTCAGCTCGACGTTGACGGGCGCACCGCGGTAGAGCCCTTCGTCGTCCACCCACACGTCGATGTCCTCCGGCAGGCTGATGAACCCGTAGAGGTCAGCGCCGATGTGGCCGCGCATCCAGTCCTGCCGCTGGCCCTCCGATGTGAAGCTGCACCAGACGTTGCTGATGCCCCCGTGCGGGTCGATGAGAATCTCTGAAAGCATGTGCTCTCCCTTCCGTTCTACTTCAGGAGCTCGCCGCGGGATCCCGCAGCTGCCGACCTCCACAGCCGCTGCTCGCGGACGGCGCCCCTCGATGGGGCGGCGGCCGCGACCCGCCATCTCGGCGCCAGCACAGGCCGGCCCAGCCGGACACCCTATCTGGAATCTTGGATATGCTCACCTGTGATGCTGTCGCTGGCTCTCGAAGGTATGCTGTTCATGAAGCCTGCTGCTCGACTCCTCGCCTCCGCGTTGGCCGTGGCGCTCCTCGCCGTGCTCGCCGGCTGCGCGCCCGCGCTGACGCCGGAGGAGCGTGCGAAGCTCAACACGAAGCTGCTGACCGTGGGGGACATCACGACGGGCGGGTGGAGCGCGTACACGGACACGAGCGCGGAGACGTCGAAGGATAAGAACTCGAGCGGCGGCGTGTGCGCGGGCAACTTCTCCACCGCGCTCGGCCTCGACACGGAGAAGCTGCCCTACAGCCGTTCCGCGATGTTCACCCGCGGATCCTCCGTGATGAGCGAGCAGCTCGGGAAGGTCCCCGGCTCCAAGGACGTCGCTGCGAAGATGCGCGCCGCGGCGGCCAAGTGCGAGGGCAAGACGCCGTCGACAACGATCAACGGTGCCGACCGACCGCCGGCGACGGCGGGTTCAGCTTCACCACGGAGGTGACCTCCGGCTACGTGACGAGCAGCATGGACTTCCGCTACACCGCGGTCGGCGACCTGATGGTGGTGACAATGGCGCGCGCCGGCTGGGGCGAGGAGATCACCGGCAAGGAGCTCGACGAGTTCACCACCGCCGCGATCAAGAAAGCACGCGCCTAGGAACGGCTCGCCGGTGCAGCTGACGACGTGGACCTTCCAGATCCCGGACGCGCCGAGCTCGGCGGCCTGGTCACTGGCGTGGGCGGGCGCGCGGGCAACGTGGAGATCCCGGAAGCTCGTCGCCGTCGTGGCGATCGTCGTGCTCGCTGCGGAACTGACGATCGCGCTGATGCTGTTCGGCATCCCCGTCGTGCCGGCCGTGGCCCTGGCACCGGTGGCCGCGGTGCTGCTGCTCGCCGTGACCTCGGTAGGCGTGTGGCGCCGAGACATCCGGCATCCGTCGTCCCGGGTGCTGGCCACGCCCGTCACGGTCGCGGCGTCGCGCGCCAAGCGCCGCGGCGGCGTCGAGGTCTGGCAGCTGTCGCAGCTGGTCGCCTGGAACTGCCACCCCGTCACGTGCCTGGCGGGATGGGTAAGGTCGACGTCGGGGACGTCCTCGACCAGCGGGGTCAGGGTGTCCGTGACCTGGTAGCGGATGCCGCGCGAGACGATGCGCGCGGGGACGTCGTGGGAGTCCAGCCAGAGCGCGATCGGCTCCAGCTGATCGGTGGTCTGCGCGATCATAGACACCTCCGATTATCGAACATATGTTCGATGGTACGACGACCAAGCGTGGAAGGGGAACCGGGATGGGTCAGGCGGCGGCCGTGGTCGACGCGGGGGAGCGGGTGCTCGAGCTGCAGGCGCGGATCCGCGCGATGCAGGGCACTCGCCTCGACGAGCGTCGGCTGCCGACGCTGGAGGCGATCGCGCCGCTGCTGCCGGGCGGCGCGCTGATGACTGGCGCGGTCTACTCGGTGGCCGGGTCGATGACGCTGCTGCAGGGGATGCTCGCTGGGATCGGGGCGGCCGTCAGCGGGCGATGTCGCCCGCCTGACCGGCAAGCTCCTGCTTGTCGGTCGAGGATGTCCAGATCGGTTCCACTAAATTAAGCCAACAAAACTGCTGATAATGCACATTATGTCAGGTTGTAACGGGTTTTTTGACGGAACTTGCAGATGGCTTGTTCCCCACCGCCACCGGAAACCTAGTGAGCGGCTCCCACCGCCGTTTCAAGTTCCCATCGCGCGACTTGGACGAACCGGCTCACTGATCGACGCCTATACCAGCGTGACCGAGTTTCTCGATGCTACAGACTTCCGCCGCATCGGAGAGCTTCCACTTGAGGATTGGGGGTTTCATCTCCTCGCTCGCATACGCGCATGTGCTCGATGAATGAGGCTGGGACAGTCTTCTTGCAAGTTACAGATTACAGAAGAGAACTTCCGACCGCACAGCGTGAACTCGTCCGGTCCGTCGATTTCGTCTGGTACGACGACGGCGGCGGCGAGCATAGTGATCGCCTTCCCTTCCAGCGGTCTTGACTCCACCAGCCAGCGGTCTTGACTCCACCAGCGGGATGCGCCGACCGGGACGCAGCAACGCCCGTTCCTGGCAAAGGTGAAGCAACGGCATCCCGATCGGCTGACTCGATCGTCTTCGACGAGGCCGCGGATGGTGTTCCCCGGGATGAAGCCACAATTGGATGACGACTCCCCCGCCGAAGTGATTGCAGACAGCCAGACTTGTGGCGCTACTGCCGCCGCGCCCGCGCTCGTCTCGCCCAAGAACTCGACCGGCGCACATCACACTCTACCGACCCCACCAGAGCAACCTCACCGTGTGATCCTGCTGTGGCACTCCTCAAACCCTGTCTTCTAGCGTCAACATACGGGAGCCCTTGCCACCGGCGCATTCCCACCAGACGTGAACACGTTGTGATATGGATAATATGAGTCGAGACGCTGGCATGCCATGGCGGTCGATCGCGATGAGTTCGAGGGCCGCGTCTGGAGGAGAAAGACACATGTCCGTTGGAAGCCTTGGCTCGGTTCGCCTGCCAAGAGTGCTCGCAGCGGCGTCACCCGCGCACGCCGATGAACCCCTCAGCCTGCACACCATCAGCGGGACCATTTCCCTGCCGGAAGGAGTGCGCGCCTGGAGCGCTGGCGATGTGACGGTGGAGGCTCGGGCTGCCGACGGCGCGCCCGCTGGAGTCGCGATTCCTTCCGAGACCGGTCGATATCAGATCGATTTGGTTGCGGGAATCTACCGTGTCGAGGTGACCGTGACGGGACCCTCCTCCGAGCGGCTGAGTGGCGGAATCTACGGAACGAGCGAGCAGAATCCCGAGGGCCAGACCGTCGACGCGCGTTCAGCGGATCGGGAGGAGCTCGATATCGCGCTTCATCCCATCGAGGCGCCCGATGCTTCTCCAGAGACACCGAGCCCGGGCGCTCGTGCCGTCCCCGTCCCTCTTGCCGATCCGGTCGTGTCGCGGACGATTTCCGGGAAGGTGACTGTTCCCGCGGGATTCGGGGCCTGGTTGAGCAACATCACGGTCTCCGTGAACAGAGTGGTCGGAACCGACGTGCGCGTGGAGAAGTTCATCGTTCCGAATCCCTCGACGGGAGAGTGGTCGGCGACCGTTCCAGCCGGGCAGTACAAGATCTACTACTTCTCCCCACCGGGAACGAAGCCCGAGAACATCGCCGATGTCTTCACCTCGCCCATCTTCGACGCTACCTCGCGGGATGTGACGGGAATCGTCAAAGCTGTTGTTCCGACGTCTCGTGTGCATTTCGACGTGACCACCGCAGCCGGGCAGAAGCTCCCCAGTAGCTATGCCGGATGGGTGTACGCGTACAACGAAGCCAACAAGCGCTGGTTCGGATCCTCAGACTTCAGCCTTCAGGGTCTTCCGGCCGGTAAATACTGGTTCGTCCTTTTGACGGCCGACGAGAACTGGAACTACTCCCTTCAGCCGCTCACCGTGAACGGAAAGCTGTCTTACACCGTCGCAGCAGGGATGAAGGTATAGGTAGCGGCGACGGTGCCGGTCGTCGCACCGAAATCCGTCATCAAATGCTCCCGGGATACGGCTCCCGAGGTCAGAAATTGGCGGACGAACCGCGTTCAGGTCTACATGAAGCTCGACGGCAGAATGTTCTTGCTTCCGGACGGCATTTTCCTCGTGGACTATCCGACCTCGACCACCTACCAATCGGCCCGATTGTCTGCCGGGGAATATCAGATCAGGGTGTATAGACCTTCTTTCTCGGACGAGACCGCAGCGAAAGCGAACAAGGTCTCCCCCATCAAGGACTATTGGAGTCCGATCGTGAAGGTCAATGGCGTCTCTGCCGTTACCGTGAACGGCACGGTGTACTCGTCTGCGAATCGTTCGGCATCGCCGTTCAAGGACGTGCCCGTCAGCCTCTCCGCGGCGAACACGTATTTGTCCATCGAGTGGCTCTACCGGGCCGGCATCACAACGGGAACGGCCACGTCTTCGGGGAGGGTCTTCGCCCCGAAGGGCACTCTGAGCCGAGCGGACGTTGCGGCATTCATGTATCGGGCAAGTGCTCCTGCGGCCTACACGGCCCCGGCGAAATCGCCGTTCCTGGATGTCCCGACAACGCACAAGTTCTACAAGCAGATCGCCTGGATGTACACCTCAGGCACCTCGACCGGGTGGGCCGTGAGCGGCGGGAAACAGTACCGACCCAACGATCCGGTGTCCCGCGAAGCGCTGTCGGCATTCGTGTATCGCGCCTATAACCACAAAAGGCTCGTTGCGCCTCGCAAGGACACCTGGGTGGATGTTCCGCTGAGTCACAAGTTCTCCGTCCCCATCAACTGGATCCGCACCAACGGACTGCTGAATGACCCGGGATCGCATTTCTCTCCGTCTAAGCCGGCGACGCGGGAAGAGTTCGCGACGATCCTGTACCGAATCGAGCTGGCCAAATAGTACGTCCAGGGGTCCGGGGGCGAACCTACGCCGCCTGAGGCACGAGCGCGAACGCGCTCAAACCTGCGGCGAACTCTCGATGTTCACCAGCCACTGGATGCCGAACCGGTCGGCGAGCATCCCGAAGTTGTCGCCCCACGGCGCCGTCGAAAGCGGTTCGAGCACCGTTCCGCCCGCGGCAAGCTTGGTGTAATAACCGGCGAGCTGGTCGTGGTCGTCACCGCTGATCGACACCGAGATCTGCGATCCCTCCCTCAGCTCCATGTGCGAGGGGACATCGGCGGCCATGATCGTGAAACCGGCGTCCGTCGTGAGCTGCCCATGCATGACGAGGTCCGCATCGGCCGGGTCCTGGCTCATCCCGAACTCGGCGAACGTACTGGTCTGCAGAGCCCCGCCGAAGACGGACTGGTAGAAATCGAGCGCCTCCCGGGCCTGAGTGCGGAAATTGAGGTAGGGGTTCAGGATGGACGGCATGAGGAACTCTCCTTCATCGTGTTCTCGGCCTGTGTGTCCGGCCTCGCCCAGCGTAGCCCTGGAAGCGCGGACGCGGGAGAGGCTGGGGCGCCTGCCGGTCAGAGTGTCATCGCCGCTCGCACAGCATCAAGTTCGGTAGGCTGAGCGAGATCACGGGCCTTTAGCTCAGCTGGTAGAGCGCCACGTTTACACCGTGGATGTCGTCGGTTCGAACCCGGCAAGGCCCACCGTGCGCCGCTCGCTGTCAGCCGACGTGTGCGGGCAGGAGGTCCAGGGCCGTGCGGTAGGTGTCGATCGAACGCGCTCGGCCGGGGGCGGTGATGAAAGAGGCGCGGATGATGCCGCTCTCGTCGATGACGAAGGTCGCGCGGTTCGCGAAGCCTTTCTCCGGCAGGAAGACGCCATACTCCTTGGCGATCCCGCCGTGTGGCCAGAAGTCGGCAAGGAGGCTGAAGCCGTAGCCTTCGTGCTCCTCCCACGCGCGCAGGGTGAACTTGGAGTCGACCGAGACGGCGAGAAGCTCGACTCGGTGATCCTCGAAGAGGGCGAGATTGTCGCGCAGTTCGCACAGTTCGCCGGTGCAGGTTCCCGAGAACGCGAGCGGGAAGAAGACGATCGTGACCGCCTTTCTGCCCCGGAAGTCGCTGAGGCGGACGGCCTGGCCGTGCTGGTTCGGCAGTTCGAAGTCGGGAGCCTGGGTGTCGTTCTCCAGAGCCATATCGTGCAGCTGTCCTTTCAGTCCTGCGGCGTACGGTCTCCCGCGGGAACACGAGGACATAGCATAGACCCCCATTCCGCGGACGCCAACACAGCGACGGTCACCGTCCGCTTCGAGATGCGGCTAGGCTGAGCGATGGTGCCCGCTTTGTCGCAATCCGATAGAGGATGCGCGCCTTCCACGATCCATCCGACACAAGAAAGAGGTCGAGGGTGACTGTAAACGACCAGGACCCGTACTCGATGAGTAACATCGATTCGGACCCGGAGGAGACTGCCGAGTGGCAGGAATCCCTCGACGCACTGGTTGCGGCACACGGCCATGAGCGGGCTCGCGAGATCATGCTCAGCCTGCTGAAGCGCTCGAAGGAACTGCACCTCGGTGTGCCGATGGTGCCGACCACCGACTACATCAACACCATCTCCCCCGAGAACGAGCCGGACTTCCCCGGCGACGAGGACATCGAGCGCCGCTACCGAGCGTGGATTCGCTGGAACGCGGCCATCCTGGTGCACCGCGCGCAGCGTCCCGGCATCGCCGTCGGCGGTCACATCTCCACGTACGCGTCCAGCGCGGCGCTCTACGAGGTGGGCTTCAACCACTTCTTCCGCGGCCAGGACCACCCGGGCGGCGGAGACCAGATCTTCGTCCAGGGCCACGCCTCCCCCGGAACCTACGCCCGTGCCTTCCTGGAAGGCCGTCTGAGCGCCGACCAGCTCGACGGGTTCCGCCAGGAGAAGTCGCACGCCGGCGGCGGGCTCTCCTCCTACCCGCACCCGCGGCTCATGCCGGAGTTCTGGCAGTTCCCGACCGTGTCGATGGGCCTGGGGCCGATCAACGCGATCTACCAGGCGCAGCTCAACAAGTACCTCACCAACCGCGGCATCAAGGATGCGTCCGACCAGCACGTCTGGGCCTTCCTCGGCGACGGCGAGGTGGACGAGGTCGAGTCGCGCGGTCAGCTGCAGGTAGCCGCGAACGAGCAGCTCGACAACCTGACCTTCGTCATCAACGCCAACCTCCAGCGCCTCGACGGCCCGGTGCGCGGCAACGGCAAGATCATCCAGGAGCTCGAGAGCTACTTCCGCGGTGCGGGCTGGAACGTCATCAAGGTCATCTGGGGCCGCGAGTGGGACGACCTGCTCGCGCGGGACGCCGACGGCGCCCTGGTCAACCTCATGAACCAGACGCCCGACGGCGACTACCAGACCTACAAGACCGAGAACGGCGCCTATGTGCGCGAGAACTTCTTCGGTCGCGACCCGCGCACGCTGGAACTCGTGAAGGACTTCAGCGACGACGAGGTCTGGAACCTCAAGCGCGGCGGCCACGACTACCGCAAGGTCTACGCGGCCTTCAAGGCGGCCGTCGAGCACAAGGGCCAGCCCACCGTCATCATCGCCAAGACCATCAAGGGCTACGGACTCGGTCCGTCGTTCGAGGGCCGCAACGCGACCCACCAGATGAAGAAGATGACGCTGGACAACCTCAAGACGTTCCGCGACGCGATGCGCATCCCGGTCACCGACGCGCAGCTGGAAGAGAACCCGTACCTGCCGCCGTACTACAACCCGGGGCCGCAGGACGAGGCCATCCAGTACCTGCACGAGCGCCGTCGCGCGCTCGGCGGCTACCTGCCCGAGCGCCGGGCGACGTACACGCAGGTCAGCCTGCCGGACGACTCGGCCTACGCGATCGCCAAGAAGGGCTCCGGCACGCAGGAGATCGCCACCACGATGGCGTTCGTCCGGCTGCTGAAAGATCTGCTGCGCGCGAAGGACTTCGGCCACCGCATCGTCCCGATCATCCCGGACGAGGCCCGCACCTTCGGGATGGACGCGTTCTTCCCGAATGCGAAGATCTACAACCCGAACGGCCAGCACTACACGTCGGTCGACCGCGAGCTGCTGCTGGCGTACAAGGAGAGCCCGCAGGGGCAGATCATCCACGTCGGCATCAACGAGGCCGGTGCGCTGGCCGCGTTCACCAACGTGGGAACGTCGTACGCGACCCAGGGCGAGCCGCTCATCCCGGTCTACGTGTTCTACTCGATGTTCGGCTTCCAGCGCACCGGCGACGCGATCTGGGCAGCGGGCGATCAGATGGCCCGCGGCTTCATGATCGGCGCGACCGCCGGGCGCACCACGCTGACCGGCGAGGGTCTGCAGCACGCCGATGGCCACTCCCTCGTGCTCTCGAACACGAACCCCGCCGTCGTCTCCTACGATCCCGCCTACGGCTATGAGATCGGCCACATCGTCCGCTCCGGCCTCGAGCGGATGTACGGCAAGTCCCACCCCGAACCGAACGTCATGTACTACCTGACGGTCTACAACGAGCCGATCGTCCAGCCCGCCGAGCCGGAGAATGTGGATGTGGACGGCATCGTCCGCGGCATCCACAAGCTCAGCGAGGGCGAGGGCGGTGGTCCCAAGGCCCAGCTGCTCGCCTCGGGCGTCTCCGTGCCGTGGGCTCTGGAGGCCCAGCACCTCCTCCAGCAGGACTGGGGCGTGTCCGCTGATGTGTGGAGCGTCACGTCGTGGGGCGAACTGCGCCGCGACGGCCTCAAAGCGGAGGAGCACAACTTCCTGCACCCGCAGCAGGAGAAGCAGGTGCCTTACGTCACCCGCAAACTTGAGGGCGCCGAAGGTCCATTCGTCGCGGTCACCGACTATATGCATGCTGTCCCCGACAAGATCCGGCCGTTCGTCCCCGGCGAGTACGCAACGCTGGGAGCCGACGGCTTCGGCTTCTCGGACACGCGCGCCGCCGCCCGCCGGTTCTTCAAGATTGACGGCCCCTCGCTCGTCGTCCGCACTCTGGAGCTGCTCGCGGCCCAGGGGAAGGTGGACCCGAACGCCCCGGCCTGGGCGATCGAGAAGTACCTCCTGCACGATGTGAACGCGGGCACCACCGGCACCGCGGGCGGCGACGCCTGACCCCGGGCCCGTGCCGACGAGACCGGAGAGGACAACGTCCGAGACCCTTGCGTGGCTGCGCAAAATCTCGGGCGAACTCGCCACGACAACGCTGAAGCGCCTGGAGGACACGCTCCCCTGGTACCGGGACATGCCCCCCGGCCGCCGCAGCGCGGTCGGCCTGGTGGCTCAGGCCGGCATCTCCTCGTTCATCTCGTGGTTCGACGACCCGCGTTCGACACCGTGGATCGCGGCCGACGTCTTCGGGGCGGCTCCTCGCGAGCTGCTCCGAAGCGTCAGCCTGCAGCAGACGCTCCAGCTGATCAAGATCACCGTCGAGGTGGTCGAAGAGCGCGTCAAGAGTTCCAACGACGAACCGTTGAAGGACTCGATCCTGCTCTACTCGCGGGAGATCGCCTTCGCCGCCGCGGACGTCTACGCCCGCGCTGCCGAGGCCAGAGGACTGTGGGACGCGCGCCTGGAGGCGCTCGTCGTCGACAGCATCCTCACCGGTGAGTACGACGATGAGCTGCCCAGCCGCATCGCCGCGCTCGGCTGGAACGGCCACGGCGAGGTGAGCGTCCTCGTCGGAACCGCACCGAAGCTGCTGGATGTCGACCAGCTGCGGAGAACGGCCCGGCACATGTCCGCCGATGTACTGATCGGGGTGCAGGGCAGCCGGCTCGTGCTCGTCATCGGCCGTGCCTGGCCGAGCGACAGCGCTCCGGAGGAAGCCATTGGCACCGCTCCCGCGGTCTCCTTCATGGACATCGCGCAGCAGTTGGAGCCGGGCTTCGGCTCCGGGCACCTCGTGCTCGGCCACGAAGTCCCGAGCCTGGTGGACGCCTCCAAGAGCGCGAAGGCCGCCCTCGCCGGTTTCGCCGTGGCCAAAGCCTGGCGCAACTGCCCCCGCCCGGTGCATGCCAACGATCTGCTCCCCGAGCGTGCATTCGCCGGCGACGGCCTTGCCCGCGTGACGCTCATCAGCCGTGTCTACCGGCCGCTGCAGGACTATTCGACCGAACTGCTCACCACACTGTGGTGCTACCTCGACAACGGCCGGTCGCTGGAGGCGACGGCGCGGGAGCTGTTCGTGCATCCGAACACCGTGCGCTACCGGCTGAAGCGTGTCTCCGAAGTGATCGGCTGGGACGCCACCGGTGCGCGTGAGGCTCTCATCTTGCAGGCCGCGCTCATCGTGGGCTCGATCAACGAGCCGGACGGGCCGCGTCGCGCCTGATTTTGCAGACTCCCACAAAGCCTTCGATAATACTTTGGATTTATCGGACACATCCGCGCGGCGGAAGATTGGCAGACTGAAACTCGTGATTGTCATCCTGTGCCCGGGTCAGGGCTCTCAAACCCCCGGCTTCCTGGATCCCTGGCTCACCGAAGCGCCGTTCCGCGATCAGCTCACCGGCATCTCCGACGCGGTGGGGATAGACCTCGTCGCACACGGGACGGTGAGTGACGAGGAGACCATTCGGAACACTGCGGTGGCGCAGCCACTCATCGTGTCGGCCGGTCTGCTGACGCTTTCGGCGCTGCTGGCCGATGGCCGCCGCGAGAAGATCGGCGGCATCGCGGGCCACTCGGTCGGCGAGCTGACCGCCGCCGCCGGGGCCGGAGTGCTGTCGGAGACCGACGCTGTGGCGTTCGTCCGCGAGCGCGGAGCCGCGATGGCGCGCGCCGCCGCGGCCTCGCCCACCGGGATGAGCGCCGTCATCGGAGCCGATGAGGCCGAGCTGTTCGCGAAGCTCGACGAGCTGGGCCTCTCCCCCGCCAACAACAACGGTGCGGGGCAGATCGTGGTCGCCGGACCACTCGACGCCCTGGCCACGCTCGCTGCGGAGCCGCCGGCGCGCGCCCGGGTCATCCCGCTGCGGGTCGCGGGCGCTTTCCACACTCGGTACATGGCCTCCGCTGTCCCCGTGCTGGAGCAGTTCGCGGCGACACTGACCACGGGTGACCCGACGCTGCGCCTCTGGACGAACAAGGACGGCTCGGAGGTCGCGGACGGCGCCGAGTTCCTCCGGCTGCTGGTCGGACAGATCTCCTCGCCGGTGCGGTGGGACCTCACTATGCAAGCGTTCCAGGAGGCCGGGGTGACCGGCCTGATCGAGCTGTCCCCCGCCGGTGCGCTCACCGGGCTCGCGAAGCGCGACCTGAAGGGCGTGCCCTCCGTCGCCATCAAGACGCCGGAGGACCTGCCTGCCGCGTTCGACCTCATCGATCAGGCTGCCTAGGAGAGACCCGGATGACCCAGAACCGCCCCACGCTGCAGCAGTCGCACGGCCCGCAGCACACCCGCATCCTGTCGATCGGCGCCGCGCGCGGCGACCTCGTGGTTCCAAACGACGACCTGGTCGGCCCGATCGACTCCTCGGATGAGTGGATCCGGCAGCGCACCGGCATCGTCACGCGCACCCGCGCTAGCCGCGGGCTGACCGCCGTCGATCTCGCCACCGAGGCCGCGACCGAGGCCATCGAGAAGTCGGGTGTCGACCCGAAGCTGATCGACGCCGTCATCGTCGCGACGATCTCGAACCCTCAGCAGACGCCGTCGCTGGCCGCTGTGCTCGCCGACCGGGTCGGCGCGAACCCCGCGGCCGCATACGATATGAACGCGGCCTGCGCCGGGTACGCCTACGGCATCGCCCAGGCCGACGCGCTCATCCGCACCGGTGTCGCGCACTATGCGCTGGTGGTCGGCGCCGAGAAGCTCTCGGACGTCGTGGACCCCACCGACCGCACCATCTCCTTCCTGCTCGGCGATGGTGCGGGCGCTGTCGTCATAGGCCCGAGCGAGTACCCGGGCATCTCGAAGACGATCTGGGGCTCCGACGGGTCGAAGGCCAGAGCGGTCGGGATGGGCAGCACGCTCACCGAGTTCCGCGACGGCGAGAAGCCGTGGCCGACACTGCGCCAGGACGGGCAGGCCGTGTTCCGGTGGGCCGTCTGGGAGATGGCGAAGGTGGCCAAACAGGCTCTGGACGCGGCGGGGGTCGCTCCCGAGCACCTGGCCGCCTTCATCCCGCACCAGGCGAACATGCGCATCGTCGACGAGTTCGCCAAGCAGCTGAAGCTGCCGGAGACGGTCGCCATCGCCCGCGACATCGAGACCACAGGCAACACGTCGGCCGCATCCATCCCGCTGGCCACCCACCGCTTGCTCCAGGAGAACCCGGAGCTCTCCGGCGGCCTTGCGCTGCAGATCGGCTTCGGCGCCGGTCTGGTGTTCGGCGCCCAGGTCGTCGTGCTGCCCTAGACTGTTCCACGGTCAAACGACATCCCTCAAGGAGAAAACATTATGGCATTGTCCACCGAAGAAGTTCTTACCGGCCTGGCCGAGCTCATCAACGACGAGACTGGAATCGCGACCGAAACGGTTGAGTTGGACAAGTCGTTTACCGACGACCTCGACATCGACTCCATCTCGATGATGACCATCGTGGTCAATGCCGAGGACAAGTTCGACGTCAAGATCCCGGACGAGGAGGTCAAGAACCTCAAGACCGTTGGCGACGCCGTCGAGTTCATCGTCAAGGCGCAGGACGCCTAAGCGCCGCAAGAAGAAACTTCTCTCGCGCGGGCGGCGTGACACCGCTCCGCCCGCGCGGGCGGCGGCGCTTGCGATGCGCCGATGTTCCTACTACACGGAGTTGCCGTTATGACCAAGAAGATCGTGATCACCGGGCTCGGAGCGTCCTCGCCGCTCGGTGGCACCGCTCCGGAAAGCTGGGCCGCGCTGCTGGCCGGCGAGTCCGGAGCCCGTTCGCTCACCCACGACTGGGTCACCGAGCTGGAACTGCCGATCACCTTCGCCGCCGAAGCCAAGGTACGGCCGTCCGCCGTGCTCGAGCGCCCGGTCGCGAAGCGGCTGGACCCTTCCAGCCAGTTTGCGCTGGTCTCCGCGATGGAGGCCTGGGCCGATGCGGGCTCCCCCCGGGTGGCCCCGGAACGCCTCGGCGTCGACTACGCCACGGGCATCGGCGGCGTGTGGACCCTGCTGGACGCCTGGGACACGCTGCGCGAGCGCGGGCCACGCCGTGTTCTGCCGATGACCGTCCCGATGCTCATGCCGAATGCGGCCGCAGCCGCCGTCTCCATGCACTTCGAGGCGCGCGCGTTCGCCCGCACCGTCGCTTCCGCCTGCGCGTCGAGCACCGAGTCGCTCGTCAACGCTTACGAGCACTTGCAGGCCGGGCTGGCCGACATCGTGATCACCGGCGGCAGCGAGTCGGCCATCCACCCGATCACGCTCGCGTCGTTCGCCTCCATGCAGGCCCTCTCGCGCCGCAACGACGACCCCGCCACCGCTTCCCGGCCCTATAGTATCGACCGGGACGGCTTCGTGATGGGCGAGGGCGCGGCGAGCCTCGTGCTCGAGACCGAGAAGCATGCGTTCGCCCGCGGCGCCCGTATCTACGCGGAAGTCGTCGGCGGCGGTGTAACGGCGGATTCGTACCACATCACCGCGAACGACCCCGAGGGCCGCGGCGCCAGCCGGGCTGTGCGGATGGCGCTGGAGCAGGCGGGCGCCTCGCCCGATGAGGTGACGCACATCAATGCGCACGCGACGAGCACGCCGGTCGGCGACCCGTCGGAGTATGTGGCTCTGCGCGAGGTCTTCGGCGACCGCGTCCACAGTGTCCCGGTCTCCGCCACCAAAGCGTCAACGGGCCATTTGCTCGGCGGAACCGGTGCGCTGGAAGCTGTGTTCACCGTCCTCGCGCTGCGCGATCGCATCGCCCCGCCGACGATCAACATCACGGAGATGGACCCGGCCATCCCGTTGCAGGTCTCGGGCGAGTCCCAGCCGCTCGGCAACGGTCCGCAGCTCGCCATCAGCAACTCGTTCGGCTTCGGCGGCCACAACGCCGTCGTCGCCATCCGCTCGGTCTGAGCGCACTGGACATTCCCCTCAGATCGGAAACGCGAGAAAGGGAGGAGTTCCCGGCCGAGCTGACCTGGCTCGGTTTGTTGGACTGGCCAAGTGAGGTCGTAGCGGGTCACGCAGCAAGTTAACGAACTACACCCATCCAAACGAACGACCCCCAAGAGCCAGAAGTGAACATCTCAGTCCAAGTCCCGGAGGTTCAGCTCACGACCGGCGGGATGTCCTCCGGTCTCGTCGGCGCAGGAGGGCGGGTCAGAGGCGCAGGGTCCAAGCCTGGCGACGGATAAGGGTGTGACCGCGCTTGGTGCTAAGCCGGGTCCAGGGGCCGGTCTCCAGGATGCTGACCTCCTCGTCGACGGCGAGGAAACCAAGGCTCTCCGCGGCGAACGCGGCGCCAGCGGGCACGTACTCGAGTCCTTTGATCTCGCGGCCCCACACCTCGGCGCGGACCCGCTGAACCAGCGACTCGCCCGTGCCCGGCGGGAGCGCGTCCGCGACCTCGGCGATACCGGCACGGGCGGTCTCCGCCAGCAAGGCAGCGCTCGTCTCACCGACTTTGCGCCAGCCGCCGCGGGGCGGGGAGATCCCCACCCAGGTGACGGTGGACACTTCCAGGGGCAATTGGATTTCTATGGGCTCACCCGTTCCGTCCGCACCCGCCGCGTCCGCAGCTTCGCCCACGCGCGCGACCCGGTCGAGGAGGGAACGGATCGGCACGACCGCGTCGAAGGACACCTCCGGAGCAGTGACGAACGTGCGCAGGCCCAGCACGGTCGGAGTCTGGTCGAGCAGCCCGCGGGGGTAGAGGCTCGCGGTGTACACCGCGAGCACACCCGATCCCGCGATCAGACGCGCAGAACCCTCCTCGACACGGGCGGCCCGCGACAGATAGGTCTGCAGGTCGAGGGCGGCGAGGCTGTCTTGGAGAGAAAACGACTGGCTCATCTGCCCTCTAAGCTACTAGAGAAACCGGACGGAGGAACAGTGACCGAGCGCCTCGCATCCCTGCTGGCCGCACTCGATCTGACGGACGCCGGCGCCCGCACCAACGAGGATGTCTTCACCGGGCTCTCGCAGTGGATGCCGCGTGGACGTGTCTTCGGCGGTCAGGTGCTCGCGCAGTCGATCGTGGCGGCGAGCCGGACCGTCTCCGGCGAACGCCCCATCCACTCGATGCACGGCTACTTCCTGCGTCCGGGCGACGTCGGCTTGCCGATCACCTTCTCCGTGGACCGCATCCACGACGGCCGCTCGTTCTCGACGCGGCGCACGCAGGCACACCAGAACGGGCTGCCCATCCTGTCGATGATCGCGTCCTTCCAGACCGAGGACGCCGGTCTGGAGCACCAGGTCGGGATGCCCGAGGGGGTGCCTGATCCCGAGACGCTGCCGGGCTCGGCCGAAACGCTGGAGGAGACGCAGCACCCGGTCGCCCAGTACTGGAGCAGCCAGCGTCCATTCGACACCCGTCACATCACCTCGCCGGTGTACCTGAGCGTCGAAGGCGAGCACGTCGCGCACCAAGCAGTGTGGTTCCGCGCGGTCGGCGACCTGCCGGACGACCCGACGCTGCACACGGCCGCGCTGGCCTACGCCAGCGACTACACGATCATGGAGTCGATCCTGCGCCGCCACGGCATCGCCTGGGCGACGCCCGGCCTCAAGGCCGCGAGCCTCGACCACGCGATGTGGTGGCACCGGCCAGCGCGTGTGGACGAGTGGCTGCTGTACGCGCAGGAGTCACCGAGCGCCAGCGGCGGTCGCGGACTCGCCCTCGGGCGGATCTACAGCCGCGATGGACGGCTCGTGGCGAGCGTCGCCCAGGAGGCGACGATCCGGGTGGCGATCGAGTGATCTCACTCGATCGCGCTGCGTAGCAGCACGATCTGGCCATCGGTCCAGGTGCGGCCGTCGCCACCGGGCGGGTGCAACGGCAACGCGAATCGATATGGGCGCCCAGGTCTCACTCGTCAGAACGAGGTCGGCGCTCAGCGCGCTCGGTACGACCTCATATTCCCGCCCCTCCTGATTCTCACGGAATCGGCTATGAAAAGGTTCATACACACCGGATGAACCTTTCCGGGAGAGCTGCTGTGGATACGGTAAGAACGACATTCCATATGCCGAAGGGAACACCATGTCCGACTCGACTCCGTTCATTCGCCGCGCCCTCATGTAGATCGGCGGCGCAACCGCTGCCGGCGCGGGCACGCTCCTGCTCGCCGCCTGCACCACCGGAACCACAGAAGGCGACTCGGGATCGGGTTCCGGTTCCGGAGAAACGAAAGGAACGGGAGGCTCTGGCGGAACGACCACGGTGGCGCTGTCCGCCATCCCGGTCGGGGGCGCGGTGTCCGCCTCCATCGGCTCCACACCGGTCGTCGTCTCGCAGCCGACCGCCGGGAACGTGATCGCGTTCAGCGCGGTCTGCACCCACCAGGGCTGCACGGTCGCCCCCAAGGGCAAAGAATTCGATTGCCCGTGCCATGGCTCGCGCTTCGACGCCAGCACCGGCGATGCCCTGAGAGGACCGGCACGCGATCCCATCAAGAAGCTCACGGCGTCCGTTTCGGGCGACACGGTCACGGTCACCGCCTAGTCAGGAGGTCACGGCGTGGAAATCAACGGGCTCCCCCTGCACCCGCTTCTGGTCCATTTCGTTGTCGTGCTCGTGCCGCTGGCTGCGATCTGCACTGTTCTCGTGCCGATCTGGCCGGCCGCCCGGCGCCGACTGGGCATCGTGACACCGCTACTCGCCCTGCTCAACATGGTCCTGGTGCCGATCGTCACAGACGCCGGCGAGTGGCTTCAGAAGCGTGTGCCGTCGACACCGCTGATCGAACAGCACGCGGCGCTCGGACGGATGCTCTACCCGTGTGTCATCGCAGTGTTCGTGTTCGCCGCCGTGCAATGGTCGTGGTTCTCCTTCTTCGACCGGGAGGGCTCGCCGAGACGACCCCCGGTGGCCGTGCGCCGGGCGGCGACCGTGGTGCTCGCCGCGATCGCGCTCGGACTCGCGATCGGCTCGACGGTGGAGATGATCCTGATCGGCGAGGCCGGTTCGCGGGCAATCTGGGAGAACTCGTTCAGCCCGACACCGCTACCGGCCACGCCGACGCCCTGAGCGGACAGGACCGGCGGGCCGGTCAGCCGCGCTCGGTGAACGCGACGGGCTCGCCCAGGTAGGGCGTCCGCTCCGCGCGCTCGCGGTCGTCGATCCGCCGCGGGCGTTGGCTGGCCGTCTCCACCAGCACGATCGTGGTCACGGCACGCGAGAACAGCGTCCGCGGCTCCACGCCCTCCGGCGACCAGACCTCGTAGCAGACATCGAGGCTCGCACCGCCCAGACGGCCGAGCCAGAGCTGAACGTCCAGCGACTGACGCAGGTACGGGAGGGGCGCGAGGTACTCGATCTCCTGCCGTGCGATCAGCGTGAGCGTGTCCGCCCCCGGCCGGCCGTCGAGGATGGCGGTCGATCCCCCGACTGCCTAGCCGCTGCCGGTCTGGTCCTCGGTCAGCCAGAACGCCTCGATGCGCGCCTGCTCGAGGAGGCGCAGCATCTCGGCGTTGTTGACATGACCATAGGCGTCGAGGTCGCTCCAGCGGAGTTTGATCGGAACGTGCAGTCGCATCCCGGTCGTCTCAGTCACGGGTGAGTTTGCGATACGCGGAACGGTGGGGCTTGGTCGCGTCCGGGCCGAGGCGCTGGATCTTGTTCTCCTCGTACGCCTCGAAGTTCCCCTCGAACCAGTGCCAGTCGGCCGGGTTCTCCTCGGTGCCTTCGTAGGCGAGGATGTGGGTCGCGATCCGGTCGAGGAACCACCGGTCGTGGGTGATGACCACCGCGCAGCCGGGGAACTCGAGCAGTGCGTTTTCCAGGCTCGACAGCGTCTCGACATCCAGGTCGTTCGTCGGCTCGTCGAGGAGGAGGAGGTTGCCGCCCTGTTTGAGCGTCAGCGCCAGATTGAGGCGGTTGCGCTCACCACCGGAGAGGACGCCAGACTTCTTCTGCTGGTCCGGTCCCTTGAACCCGAAGGTGGAGACATAGGCGCGTGAGGGCACCTCGGTCTTGCCGACCTGGATGTAGTCGAGACCGTCGGAGACGACCTCCCAGACGTTCTTGTTCGGGTCGATGCCGCCGCGGGTCTGGTCGACGTAAGAGATCTGCACGGTCTCGCCGACCTTGAGCTCACCGCCATCGAGCGGCTCCAGCCCGACGATCGTCTTGAACAGTGTCGTCTTTCCGACACCGTTCGGGCCGATGACGCCGACAATGCCGTTGCGCGGGAGAGTGAAAGTCAGCCCGTCGATCAAAACGCGCTCGCCGAAGCCCTTCCGCAGGTTCTTCGCATCGATCACGATCTGGCCGAGACGCGGTCCCGGCGGGATCTGGATCTCCTCGAAGTCGAGCTTCCGGGTGCGCTCGGCCTCCGCCTCCATCTCCTCGTACCGGGCCAGACGGGCCTTGGACTTGGCCTGACGGCCCTTCGCGTTGCTGCGGACCCAGTCGAGCTCTTCGGACAACCGCTTGGCGAGCTTCGCGTCCTTCTTGCCCTGAACCTCCAGGCGCTCCCGCTTCTTCTCGAGGTAGGTGGAGTAGTTGCCCTCGTACGGATACAGGTGGCCGCTGTCGACCTCGGCGATCCACTCGGCCACGTGGTCGAGGAAGTACCGGTCGTGGGTCACAGCGAGAACGGCGCCGTGGTACTTCGCCAGGTGCTGTTCCAGCCACAGGACGCTCTCGGCGTCCAGGTGGTTAGTAGGCTCGTCGAGGAGGAGAAGGTCGGGCTTCTGGAGGAGGAGCTTGCAGAGTGCGACGCGGCGCTTCTCACCGCCGGAGAGGGTGTTCACCGGCCAGTCCCCCGGCGGGCAGCGCAACGCATCCATCGCCTGCTCGAGCTGGGAGTCGAGGTCCCACGCGTCGGCGGCGTCGATCTGCTCCTGGAGTGTGCCCATCTCGTCCAGCAGTGTGTCGAAGTCGGCGTCGGGGTCTGCCAGCAGCCCCGAAATCTCGTTGAAGCGGTCGATCTTGCCCTTGATCTCGCCGACACCCTCCTGAACGTTCTCCAGGACCGTCTTGTTCTCGTCCAGTTCCGGCTCCTGCATGAGGATGCCGACCGAGTACCCGGGCGTGAGCTTCGCTTCGCCGTTGGAGGGTGTGTCAAGCCCGGCCATGATCTTCAGGATCGTGGACTTACCGGCACCGTTGGGCCCGACGACGCCGATCTTGGCCCCGGGCAGGAAAGCCATCGTGACATCGTCGAGGATCACTTTGTCGCCGACCGCCTTGCGCGCGCGCACCATCGAGT
This sequence comes from Leifsonia xyli subsp. xyli str. CTCB07, assembly GCF_000007665.1. Lineage (NCBI taxonomy): Bacteria > Bacillati > Actinomycetota > Actinomycetes > Micrococcales > Microbacteriaceae > Leifsonia > Leifsonia xyli. The sequence goes on from NC_006087.1 coordinate 1,334,406, forward strand.
AAATGTATTCGGCCACTCTTCTCCCTCAACTCCTGTTCCTGGGCACGAACGGATTCGTGTCTAAGCTCCGTACGAGGATACCGAGTACGCTCGGACGCCGGCCGATCCCTCGTGGGGGCGGATCGCGCTCACCCGGCGATCACGCCTACCAGTCGATCGCGCGAGTCTGCCCGACCAAGCAGGCCCCGGTCGGCGGGATGGGCGCCGCGACCGTGCTGTTGTACCCGCCGGCATCGGCTCCGTTCTGTCCGATCAGGCATGAGTCGCCCAGCTTGACCGAGAACTGGATGGAGTTCGCCTTGAGGCCGATCGTCGTCGTGTCCACGGTGACCTGCATGTCCGCCTTCGCGAAACCGGCGGCGACGAGCGCATCGATGAAATCGCGCCCCTTCGCCTCGGGATTCGCCGCCAGGGTCGCGCGGTTGATGTGGTCGAAGAACGGCAGGTTCTGTTCCGCTGTTCCACCGGGGACAAGCGTGGGCGCGGCGCTCGGCACGGGGGTGGCGCCCTGGGCCTGGCCCACCGATCCCGCCGGGGAAGCCGGCTGCGGGGCGCAGCCAGCGAGGAGCACGGAGAGCCCCAGAGCGAGCGAAGCCGAAACGATGGCGGTCCGGGTGAGAGCGATCGGGCGCGTCATATCTCGCATCCTAAGGGCCGGCGCCTGGGGAATCGACGGGAATGCCCTCCGGAGACGGAGAGGCTCTCTCCGCTCTCCCGCCGTCCAGGGACAGCTCCACCACCGTCCGCGAGAACACGCTCCTCCCCCAAGCCAGATCGTGCCCAATCGCGTCCGCCTCGATCTCCACCGTCACGCCGTGCTTCTCGCCCATCCACTCGCGGATGCTGAGCCTCCCGCACACGACCTCCGGATCGCCTTTCGCCACGCACGCAGCCGCGCTCACCGCAAGCCGGCGGAACGCCGACACCGTGTACCAATTGCTCTCGCGGTCTTTCCAGGAGGATGTCTTGCGATTGAAGCGCCGGCGCGTGCTCACGAGCCGGAAACTCGTGATCGGGATGCCGCCCTCCGACGTCAGGTGCCTCGGCTCCGTCGCGACGATTCCGCGGACGGCCAGGTTATCGGTCATTGCGTTCCTCCTCCGGCAGCCGCTCGGTGCGGGTGCTGACTCCAGACTGGCCCGAGACCACGCTCCACGCGGGGGCGAGCGAAGGTCTGTGGAGAAGAGGCGGATTCGGTCCGGCTGGGGAGGACGCAGAGGCGACCCGGGTCAGGGGCAAGGCATCGTGTGACGGATCGGCCACCCGGAACGGATCAGTCCGGCCGGGCCGCCAGCTCCACCGACGCCACATCCCCCCGCTGCAGCGCTGCCTGCATCGTCAAGGCTTTCGCCGAGAGCCCCTCGGTCTCCTCGCCACCGTTCTCTTGCATGATCGATCGGGCCTTGGTGATCGACGCGCGCCGGCCGGCTGCATCCCGTTTGCGCCGCATCTCGGTCGGGATGTCGAACGAAAACAGGCGATTCCAGTACTTCCGGTGGGCGTAGCGCGCCCGGGACCGACTCGCCGAAGGCGTGTCCCGCAGCACCTCGAAAACCTCGGAGAAGTACGCGTAGAAGGAGTCCACCGGATGCACATGGCCGGTCAGGTGCTGAGCGGCGCCGTGCGGCGAGGTGTGACGCACCCAGTAGAACAGTCGGTCGACGCCTGGATAGAGATGCGATCCGTCCGCACATACGCCGCCATCGCGAACGGATGGTCCTCGGCCATGACGAGGTCCGGATTGAAGCGGTAGCCGAGCGAGCGGGCGTAGCCGGTGCGGTACATCTTCAGGACGCTCATTGAGTCGAGGACGGAGGTCCGCGTGAGGTCCGTGCGCGCGCGAGTCTCCCGGAACATGTGCTGCGGCGCGCCCCGTCCGACGCCGACGTATTTGCCGGCGATGATGTCCGCGCGTCCCCGGCGGCCCAGGGAGAGCATCGAGCGGATCGCATCCGGGCCGAGATAGTCGTCCACATCGACGAAGTAGAGGTACCGGCCCTTCGCGGCGTCGAGACCTTCGTTGCGCGCGGCCGCGGGAGTGCCAGTGTGCGGGTGACTCCAGACCTCGCCGCGGAGGCCGAGCTCCGTCATCAGGCGCGTTGCGATCTCGACGGTGTCGTCGGGAGAGCCGTCGTCCACGCAGAGGACCTCTATCCCCCGGGTGCCCGAAGTCTGGACGGCGATGCTGCGCAAACACTGTTCGAGGTAATGACCGGCACAGTACATCGGGATGGCGATGGTCACATCGGGGCGACGGGCGAGGAAAGTCATAGCGGCTCCTGCCTGCGGACGAGGGTCGTGCTCACCCGCTAGCGGGTAGCCATGAATATTTCAGATTCGGCGCGTCTTTTGTAAATCGAGAACGGATGTGCGACACAGCGGTCGAGCTGCCGGACAGACATCCGCGGCGAGGTTAGCATCGCGGCATGCACTGGTGGAATGACTTCGTCGCTTGGCTTCTCTCCCCGGCCGCTCGGCCGGCGATCTTCTCTGCCGCAGTCCTCGCGATCACGCTGACCGTCTCCGGACTGCTGGCCGCGTGGATCGGCCGCAGCGCTCTCAAAGGACTCCTCCGCCAGACCGACCGCCAGCAGAAGGCGAGCGCCATCGCAGCGCTGATCGACGCGGCCACCGAAGCGTCGGTGTGGAATTCGCTGACGCCGGGCGAGCAGGTGCTCTCCGACCGCGCCGTCGGCCAGGCGGACATCCTGGTCCGTCTGCTCCCGCTGAAAGGCGCGAGCGTCGCTGCGAACTGGTCCGCGCACCAGCTGGCCGAGATGAAGCGGGCCTCGGCCACGTTCGGCTACCAGCTCGACCCGGCGATCGCCGAATTCCGCGACCGGCTCATCGAGTGGCAGAACAAACCGGGCCGTGCGCGCAAGATTTTCCAGAGCGACCTCGAACGCTGGCGTTTCGATACGGTCCAGACCGAGCAATCTCTGATGGCGAAACAGGATGCCTGGGTCGCCCAGCAGCACCACGATCTGTACGCGAGCACCGCGACCGCACCGGCCGCCCCGTTCACGGCGGCGGCATCGAGTGACAAGGGCGACACCGCGCCGACGCCGCAACGGGACCAGCCCGCGGCATAAGCGGTGGCCGGGCGCTGCGTTCATCGGCCGAAGCCGCCACCGGTCCACCAGTCGTCGAACATGCTCGCCGGGACGCGCCGCTTGTGCTCGGTCGCGAGGTACCGGGCCTCGATTGCGATAGCGACCTTCTCGGCGACATCCTTTCCTTCGAGAAAGTCGTCGATGTCGCTGTAGCGGAGGCCCAGATTGGCCTCGTCCGTCTGACCGGGGCTCTGGTCGAGGAGGTCCGCGGTCGGGGCCTTCTCGTAGAGGCGCGCCGGGGCGCCGAGATGCTGCAACAGGGCGCGGCCCTGGCGCTTGCTGAGCCCGCTCAGGGGAAGCAGGTCCGCTCCACCGTCACCGTACTTCGTGTAGAAACCGGTGACGGCCTCGGCGGCGTGGTCGGTTCCGACGACGAGCAGGCGACGCTGACCGGCGATGGCGTACTGGGCGACCATGCGGACGCGGGCTTTCACATTGCCCTTGGCGAAGTCGGTCATATCCTCGCCCAACGCATCCCGGTATTCGTTCCCGACGCCCTCGACCCCCCGCTGGATGTTGACGGCGACCGTACGCTCGGGGCGGATGAAGCTGAGGGCGAGCTGCGCGTCGTCTTCGTCGTTCTGCACGGCATAGGGCAGCCGGACCGCGATGAACTCCGCCGCCACGCCCTGCTCAGCCAGCCGCTCGACGGCCAGTTGGCAGAGCCGGCCAGCCAGCGACGAATCCTGTCCGCCGCTGACGCCGAGCACGAAGCCGGAGGCCCCGGCCGCTCTGACGTACCGGACGAGGAAATCCACCCGCTCGACCACTTCGGCGGCGGGGTCGATGGTCGCTCTGACATTCAGCTCGTGGATGATTCTGGCCTGGAGATCGCGCATGGGGCCAGAGTAGCCCCTCGCTGGCCCGCGAGCGCGGTCAGAGGACGCGGGTGACGGCTCGGGCGAGGATGGCAGTGGTGAGGGCATGCACCGGCTCGCGCGCGGCGGAGGGATTCGACAGCAGCGTGAAGTCGACGTGGCCGAGCTCCGGGAGCTCGAAGCGGTTGGTGACTTTGATGAGGTCGGTCGGGATCAGCGAGCGGGGGAAGACCACCACTCCCAGACCCGCGCGCACGGCCGCGAGCACGCCGTTCACCTCACGTGTGTTGCAGGTGATCCGCCAGGTGCGCCCGGCCGACTCCAGCGCGTCGATGGTGATCTGACGGCTGAGGCTCGGTCCCTGGTAGACGATCAAGGGGATCGGCTGCCCGGGTTCCAGCGCGGTCTTCTCCTGACCCATCCACACCAGCTCGTCCGTCGCGACGACGGTTCCCTCGGTCGTGCCGGGGTTCTGCTTGATGAAGATGAGATCGAGCTGGCCGGCTTTCAGGCGGCGGTGCAGCGGAACCGACTGGTCCACGGTCAGCTCCAGGTTGACCTGCGGGTTCTGCTGCCGGAAATGGCGAAGGATGCGAGGCAGCGTCGTGATCGCCAGATCGTCGGCGGCGCCGAACCGCAACCGGCCGCGCATCGCCGAACCGCTGAAATAGCGATCGGCCTCGGCATGCGCGGCCAAGATAGTGCGGGCGAAACCGGCCATCGCATCCCCGTTGTCCGTCAGCCGGACCTCGCGCGTGTCCCGCGCGACGAGCTGCCGTTTGGCCGCTTCTTCCAGGCGGCGGACATGCTGGCTGACCGTCGGCTGGCTGATCCCAAGCCGGCCCGCCGCGCGCGTGAAGCTGCGCAGATCGGCGACGGCCAGGAAGGTGCGAAGGAGGACCGGATCGAACATCTCACCATCCATTCAGAAAATCAATGGGAGTTATAGGTTGAATTCGCTGCAACAATATCGCGGATTTCTTAGGTTGGAAGTCAGAACTCAACGCATGTCCATACGGAACCAGGAACGCAAGAAAGACACTCGTGACGAACTCCACCGCCGCGGCGGCCCCGCCCACCGGTCCCATGCCCGCCCTCAGCGCCCGCCCGCCGTGGCGCGAGACGTTCGCCTCGCTGCGAGTCCCCAACTACCGGAGATTCACCGCCGGCAATCTGGTCGCCAACACGGCGGCGTGGATGCAGCGGATCGCGATGGACTGGCTCGTCCTCCAGCTCTCCGGGAGCGTCGCGGCCGTCGGCATCACGGTCTTCATGCAATTCGCCCCGATGCTTCTGTTCGGGCTCTGGGGCGGCGTGATCGCAGACCGGCATTCGAAGCAGCGGCTCCTCATCGTCACGCAGTCCGCCTCGGCGGCGCTCGCGGCCCTCCTCGCCGCCCTGACCCTCAGCGGCAGGGTCGAGGTCTGGCATGTGTACCTCATCTCTTTCGCACTCGGACTCGTGACCGTGGTCGACAACCCGGCACGGCAGGTGTTCGTCAACGAACTCGTCGGCCCGCGCCACCTGCGCAACGCGATCAGCCTCAACTCCTCGATCTTCCAGCTCGGCGGGCTCATCGGCCCGGCGCTGGCGGGCCTCCTGATCACGGCGGTCGGCGGCGGCTGGTCGTTCGCGATCAACGCGGTCGCCTGCCTCACGGTCGTAGCCGCGCTGTTCACCCTGAGGAAGGGCGAGTTGCACCGCTCCCCCGCTGCGCCCCGCGGGAAGGGGCAGCTGGCGGAAGGCATCCGCTACGTGCGGCGCAAGCCCGTGATCTTCTGGACCGTCGTCATGGTCGCGGTGCTCGCGGTCTTCGCGTTCAACATGCCGGTGTTCCTCGCGGCGTACGCGAACGACGTCTTCGACGCAGGAGCCCAGGGCTACGGGATCTTCAACGCCCTCGTCGCGGCCGGCGCGCTGGCCGGCGCGCTCTCTTCCACCCGCCGGACCTCGGTGCGGCTCTCGATGGTCATCGGCACAGCGGCGGCGCTCGGCATCGTGCAGGCGCTCGCGGGCTTCGCTCCGGACGAGGTCGCGTTCAGCATCCTGCTAGTGGGCATCGGCGTGGGGAACCTGCTGTTCATCACGGCAGCGAACTCGCTCGTGCAGATGTCGTCGAACGTCCAGATCCGCGGGCGGGCGATCTCGCTCTACATCCTCGTCCTGCTCGGCGGGCAAGCTCTCGACGGGCCGCTGATGGGGTGGATCGTGGAAGCGTTCGGACCGCACAGCGCGATGGCGTTCTCCGGCCTGGTGCCCGCGGCGACCGCGATCGTGGTGGGACTGCTGATCGCTCGGCGAACGAACCTCCGGCTCCGGCTCCGGCGGAGCGGACGGATGCCAGTGGTGGCGATCGTGACCCGGGCGGGCAAAGCCGGCGCGACGCTGTAGCGCCCCAGACGGGCGGCCGGCGCGGCCACGGTATCGTGGACGACGCACCCCCGTAGCTCAGCGGAGAGAGCAGGCATCACACGGGCACTCACCTTGGAGAACAAGCGGGAAGCTGTCCACCCCGATCCCCGACCCGATCACCGGGGTGTTACACCCCGCCAACTCGCCCACGCCACCGGATGCGCCCCCGCCGAGAACACCGGCACCGCCTCAGCCTGACACGCGGAAAAAGAAATCACACCACTGTCACATCTCTCCGCTATAATAGGCGCGCACTGGATAATTATGCCCAAAATTGGAAGCCTCCACACATTGGGAGCCTTCAACCATGTGATGGAAAAGTTCATGGACGATCCACGTCTGGCCCAATTCGGCCAATTCACCCCCGAAGGCACCCTGCAACCCGGGTACGGTGACCACTACCTATTCTTCGTCGGCCGTGATGACATCCACAGCATCCTCCTCAACATCCTGCAAGCCGAGACCCTCGCGTTCCGGCTGAACATGTTCGGGTACGACGACGACGAACTCAACCAGGCGATCATCGCCCTCATCCGCCGCCCCGGCGTCTTCGTCCAAGGCACCCTTGACCGGTCCCAAGCAGCCGGTGTCCACGAAAAACGCATCCTCGAAGCAAACGCCACCACACCCGAATGGTCATCTTCATTCGCTATCGGGCAATCCGAAACCCACCAAATCAGTCACACCAAAGGCGGCGTACTCGCCGGGCAAGGCATCGGCTTCGAAGGATCAACTAACTGGTCAGCCTCCGCTGAAGGCACCAGCATCAGTCTGAAAGCCGACGTGGCCAACCCGCCCGGGTTCAAAGCCCAAAACAACACCCTCCTGCTGTCCACGAACCCTGTCTACCTGGTCCGGTTCACAGCCCGCCTCGACGCCGAACACCGTATCGCCGTGCAACAGCAAGCAACCCACAAAACCAAAGCCCCCTAAACACGTCGACGGTCCGCGTCAGAACGGGTTTTCATCGCGATTCCGAACTCGAACTCCTTACTGCTCCTCCAAGCGCGCTCCGACCGATCTGGATTCTCTCGGGTCTGACGGCATCGTCCACACGGACGATATCGAGGCGACCGGCGAGAAGCGGCCCTCCCCCTCGACCACCTCCCGCATAAGAACGGCGGCGACCGGAAGGCTGGCTAAAACCGAATCTGCCAAGCCCAGGACAAACCTGCCCCGCCCGGCACAGCTTCCGGTTGTGCCGGGCGGGGCAGGGGTTTGCTGTCTGGAGAGCGAAAATGGCGGCATCCCCTCAGACTGGGCCAGAACATTGGCGGTCGTGACTACGGGACAGTCCGTACCCGCGACCGCCAATGGGATACACAGAAGAGAACTTTGTCTCAGAATCCGACACTTCGGTATCAGGCTAGAGCTGAAGATACGAGAGCACTTTCCTCACAAAAACGCATCATGAGCACTCTTCGCTGGCCCTATCAGTCAGGCGGAGCCAGATAATAGCCGCTATTGGTTTCGAGCATAAACTGCCCCGCACTGATATAAGTCATGGTTACCTCATGAGTCTCATCGTCCACAAGATTCGAACCAACAACTCCATAAACAATACCGTCTTTATAAACCGGTTCTCCTGAATCACCATCTTCAATTTGCTGATTCACCGTTGTCCTGGCCCCGTGCTCACCGGCTTCCCGGATCTCGCCGTCGGGAATCCCCGCAATCCTCCAGGTACAGTTCACACCCGTCCAAGCGCCGCTGGTGCAGAAATCCTCCACTCCCGCGGGGGGCTCCGTCTCGGAAATCAGTGATGGGAACGGCCCCCAAGCCCACGCACTCGGAGAGTGTCTGTCAACACCCGTCCCACAGCGCGCGGTTCAGAGCGCAAAATAAAGTTGCAGTGGATGCCAGCCGACGGGGCGGTGCAATGAACACTCTCACGAACCACTGGCAAAACACGGATGAGCAGCAGATCGGATATCGACAACTTCCAGACAACCTCACCGGTATTGGTCCCTCCCACCCTCACGATGTCGCCCATGTTGCCGCAGTGACCCGCGGTGACCACATAGCGGATCGCCCGCCGGTAAGCGGTGATGTTCGCGAAGAAACCCCTCTTCTTCACCACAAAACCTGCCGTACATAGATGATTCCGATTATTTCCCTGGGGGAAAATCAACGCTGTTCCCCCCCCCCCCCCCCCATCACAGGGGTGTACTGACGTTGCGGCTCAATCGCGGAAGCGGACAGCGCGGAGGAGAGAACCAAAACCGCCACCAAAGCCATCGTCGTCACCGTCTTCAAAACCCGACCTCGAGCCCGCCCCGAATGGTCGGAAGAACGCCCAGTGAGTTCCGAAGACTGTTGCCGAGATGCGGACCAAGACCCGCTGAAAACCCGGCTCAGAAAGACATTATTCCGCATGAGAACAGTCACAATCCCGTCCCAGGATCAATGGGCTGGGAATGATTCACGTCTTCCTGCACAGCCTCATCAATGCCTGCAACAACAGGGAAGACCATGTCTGGGGTGACCCTCAGGCTCAGAACTGCTACCTGACCGTCCGCTCGGAAGAACGTCTTGACGGCGGCCCCCCTCGCGTCGAACGCCCAGGGGGGCCGCAACGCGCCGACCGCACTGGCATTGTCGTCAACGAAAGCGATGCCACCGTCCCGGAAACCCGCGGCCTTAATACCTGCCGGAAGCGCCACCTGGAATCGATACTCCTGCGGAGCGTTTGCTGATGGCACGCTAATCAGCGTCTGCATACCATCTGCTGTCTCAAAGGTACTGAGAACAGATCCTCCTACCTCAGTAGAGCCCATCGCATTCCCGACACCATGTAAAAGGTTCGCAGGAACACCCGCGGTATCGACGACTTTGCCCGTCACCGTGCCAGGAAGGTCAAAAGAAAAATTATCATCAGACTGATCATCCGTAACTGAGTGACGAACGGTGCTCGCCTGCGCACCCGAAACCATCGCAGCGGACACGCCGCACACTCCCGCAACCGCGAGAAACACGGCCACAGCCACGAGAGCAACCCGCCCCCTCCTTAACCCATGCAATATAAGAACTCCTTCCCCAAAAGAACCAGAACGCCGGCCAGCCGACTCCGATGCGCTGAATATCCCACCCCACCACCCCCACTGCAAGAAGGAAAACCCCAAGTTTCTTGGAGGACCAGTTCGAACCGTCCCAGCCGGGGCGACAAGTCCTCCGTTTCGGGCGACAGGGAAGGATGCAGGCCCGGCTTAGCTACGGCGCGTGGTAGACCTCTCCACCAAGGGATACGACGGCCGCCCGCGCGAGCACCCCCACGAACGCGAGAGCGAGGACTCGCTTGTTTATGGCGCTGATCGTGCATCCACCGACAGACGAGGCGCTGCCTCTCATGGGGTGCCCCCAGCAGGACTCGAACCTGCAACCTACGGATTAGAAGGCCGTTGCTCTATCCATTGAGCTATAGGGGCGACCGATTTAGTCTAGGCGGTCAGCGTCCTCTCTCCAGCCAGCCGACCGCGAAGCGGGACGAGGATGCGGGGAAGCTGTCCATCGCCGAGCGGATGCGGTCCTCACTTGGGAGCACGTAAGCGTTCATCGGACGCACCTTTCTGCCCCGCCACTCGGGGCAGGCTCCAACCTGGTGCGGTTTTGTGCTGCTCGATGTACTGAGTTCCATCCATCCGGGTGCTGAAATCGAGGCTGCCACAGGGACGCTACTGCTCATGAAGTTTCGCAACGTTTTGACTCGCAGCATCGTGACAATCGATGGCAACGTTCTCCCTCGTCGTCGCAATTCCTATGGCGGCCGCCGCGAGCACCAGTGACATCGCAGCCTCAAAGATCGGTGGCGCGACCAAATCCAGCGGTTCGATTCTCACGGCCGGATCGGTGACAAGCGATGTCACGGTGGATTCGCCTGCTGAGGGCGCCACCGTGGGGACAACAGTCACACTGAGTGGAACCGGACCAAGCAGTTCTCCCATCACCGTATTGCCCAGTTATTACCCGAAAGACCAGTTCGGTTTGCCAACCGGGAGGAGCGTGACGACCGAACCCTCCGGTCAATGGTCGATCACCTTCACGAACGTCCCTGTCGACAAACAGACTTTCACGGTGCGATGGGAAAAAACCTGGAACACAGACGGTTACATTTACCGTTCTGTCACCGTCGAACCAGCTCCGATCCCGACTCCGTTGGTGTCCTGGTGTTCACCGATCTTCGTGGGGTTGGCCGCGACTGTGGCCGGTCTGGTGTGGCTCTGTCGGGCGCGGTCGAGAGGCTGGCGCTTTCGTCGTGGATCTCCCGCTTACACACATAGTCTTCGCCCTTGATAGGATCCCGATCCTCCTGACCGGACACCACCAAGGGTCGGGACAATGCTCCGATCTTCGCTGGATCCATTGACAGCCTTCTGCGGGGAGCACGTCTTCCTTGGCGAATGAGAGACGGGTGCTGGAGATCTTCTTCGCACCTCCAGCCAGCACACGCCAGACGCCGTTGACGCGCAGGCCACGGTCGATCGCACTCCGCGACCTCCTTTCCCGCAGAGACAGGACTCTCTGATCACGAGAGCACGGGTGGCCTGCGCGACAGGGACATCACCGGCGCTTGGTACTCTCCGCGCCCACCGCTGAACGTCAGGCCTGCTCGGCGTCCCCCTGGCTCGGAGTTCGGTGTCCCGCACTCACACCACCGTGCTGGATCGCTGGCCAGCACCGTCGTCGAAAGGAATACCTATGAGCCGGATCGCCGTTGTGGTCGGAACCCGACCCGAGATCGTGAAGCTTGCATTGCTCATCAAGAAGCTGGGCCCGCACGCCTGGGTCGTGCATAGTGGCCAGCATTACGACCGTGAGCTGTTCGGGCAGCTACTTTAGCAGTTCGAACTGCAACCCCCGCAGGTTTCGCTGGTGCAGCCGCCCGTTCGCTCGCGCGGCGATCAGATCGGATCGATGACGATCGCCCTCACCCACGAGTTCATGATCGACCACCCCGATGCCGTCATCGTGCAGGGAGACACCAACATCGTGAATGCGGCCGTTCAAGCGGCAAGCTACCTCGGTATACCGGTGATACACGTAGAAGCGGGCTTGCGTTCCCGCGACCGTGACATGCCGGAGGAGTCCAACCGCATCATCGCCGATGCCCTGGCCGATCGACATTGCGCTCCGACGCTCCTGAACGTGCAGAACTTTCAGAACGAGGGCATTCCCTCAACGAACATCTCTCTGACAGGAAACACCGTAGTGGAGACCGTTATGCACAACCCTCGGCCGCTCTCCGGAAACCAAGGACCGCCAGGATGTCGTTTCACCGCAAGACAACTACGTGCTCGCGACCATTCACCGGCCGGAGAACACTGACAGCGCCGACGCACTTGCCCGGGTACTGCGTGGTCTTCGGCAGATCGATTCGGAGGTGCTGTTCGTTGCGCACCCACGCACTCGCGCGGCGATCAAGAGGTTCCGGCTCGATGAGGAACTCGTCGGCATCCGCGTGATTCCCTCGGTGATTACGGCCAGTTCCTGCGACTGGCATCTCATGCGCGGCTGCTGGTCTCGGACTTCGGCGTCCTCCAAGAGGAGTGTACTGTGCTGAAGAAGCTGCTGGTCGTGGTGCGACGTTCCACGGAACGGCCCGAGTCGATGGATGCCGGGTTCGCACGGCTGGTGACGACTTCACTGGATATCGCAGAAACGGCACAGAGCATGCTCGCCGACACCGAGCTCACCAAGCGCCTGCGCGAGACGCCCTCCCCTTATGGAGACGGAACAGCTAGTGCCCGGATCGCCGATCTCGCCCTCGAACTGGCGAAGGGATGAACCTCTTCGAGCTGCCCGCGCCCACTCCGCACGGTAACCGCCCGCCAAACCAAATCCCGCGTCAGGACCATCGGATGCGAACCCGCCAACACAAGAAGAGGACCCTCGACCGTTTCGTCCGTGCCCTCGTCCTCGGGGTGGGAACGCTGGCTTGCCTGGTGATGGCGACGCACCTTGACGAGATTCAGTCGTGGGAGGCGCAGCTGACGACGATGCTACTGCGTCCGTGGACGGGGGGAACCTCGTTCTCACGTCGCGACGTCTACTTCGTGCCGATTGGCTCCACAGGAATCATCGGATTCCAGGTCACCCCAGAATGCTCCGTGGCCCTGATGGGCCTGCCCTTGCTGATTGTTTCAGTCATCATCCTGCAGTTCCCCCGAGTGCAGTGGACTTGCTGGTGTCTCGGTACAGCAGCAACCGCGCCGATCATCCTGGTCGCCAACCAGGTGCGCTTGCTCACCGTTGTGGCGTTCACTGTCTCGTGGGCGCACAACGGCTATGAGATCGTCGGCACCGTGATCGGGTTGGCTGGCTTTGTGGCGGCGCTCCTCGTTCTCGTCGGTGTCACCACCCGGCGCAGAGAGGCCGCACCAACGCCCGAACGGAGACGGTCTTGGCCGTGACGAAGACGAGCGCTCGCACGTGACGGGTCCGCTCTGATGACTCTTGCGTTGGGCAGCGTCTCCACGTTTCTTGTCGTGACCTTACTCTCCTACGTCATCCTTATCTCGTTCTCTTTCATGCGGCTTAATCGGGAGAGACCTGGAGACGCCGGGACCTTCCAATGGCATCTGTGCATCCCCTGCCGAGACGAAGGCGCCGTGATCGGCACGACGATTGAACGAGCACGCAAAACCTTCCCTGATGTACACATCTGGGTCATTGATGACGATAGCGATGACGACACCCTCGCGATCGCGCAAAGGTGGGCGATCAAGCACCCCCAGGTGCATGTGGTCGCTCGCCGCCGCCCCGCCGCCCGTCTCGGAAAAGGAGCCGCGCTGAACGCCGCCTACCGTCTGCTGGACGCATGGCTCCCTTCGTCTACCGACCGTCATCGTGTGCGTGCTCGATGCGGACGGCGTGATGGCCCGGAACGCATTCGCTGCGGTGAGTGGCGACAACGCCTTCGGCGACGATTGCGTCGGCGCAGTTCAGATCTCGGTGTGGATGAAGAACCGAACAGACACCCGCCCGCTTCCCCAAGCCGGCCGAGTGCGCAATGCTTTCGCCCGGTACCTCATCCGAATGCAGGATCTGGAGTTTCGGTCCGTCATCGTTGGCATGCAAGCCTTTCGTGGACGCACCGGCACGGTGAGCCTGGGTGGCAACGGCCAGTTCACCCGGCTTTCCGCCCTCGATGTTATCGATCAGCGATATGGCGAGCCCTGGCACGGTTCCTTATTGGAGGACTATGAACTTGGTGTGCACGTTATCCTCGCCGGCTACAAGATCCGACACATCGACGAGACGCATGTCTCGCAGGAAGCGCTGCCCTCACTGCGGCGTTTGCTGACCCAGCGCACCAGATGGACCCAGGGAAACATCCAATGCCTGAAATACATCCATCAGATCATTCGATCACCACGTTTCCAGTCCGCAGGCGTTCTCTAGAGCTGCTACTACCTCCTCCTCCCGTTCATGCAGATGCTGGGCATGCTGGTATGGGCGACTTTCCTCATTCTGAGCACGGCGCCGGCGTTCCAACACCTCACCTCGTCGACCTTCTCCGCCGTGAACGCGGTGGAATTCTGCATTCTCATCTGCATAGTGGGTGTCAGCCCCTTCGCGATATGGGGTTTGCTGTACAAGATCCGCTGCGACAAGCCCATCTCCTGGCCCACCGCCGCTCTCTACGGAATCGGACACTGGGTATATGTCGGCCAGATCTACATCACCCTATGCCGCGCTTTCTGACGCATCGCAACACGACGAAATGGATGGTTGAAAACCTGCAGAAACGAAGAGAACCTCACAGCCAGCCCCATCGCAAAAGACTACTAAAAAAGCTGAATACGATCGGTTTCTCCGAAATGTCGCCATGTTCTTATTCAAAAATGAGTTGAATATCCTGACTCAGGCCGTACGCGATGGGCGCTCCGCTCAAATCCTGGCGACTTCGGGGATGGGGGCGAGCACCGTTCTCAGCCGGTTGGTGAAACAGCTTGAGGCCGAGGGATACGCGGTCATTCGTTTCAACGGCAGGTCCTACGCCGTGGACATCGATTTCTTTCCGTTCTATGAAGCGGGGATCTTCCCGGGCACTCCGAACGCAACGCGCAACGCAACGCGCACTGTGGGCGGTATCATTGACGTGATCTCTGATGATCTCATCGCTCACCAGCGCCGCGTCGTCGTTCTCGACGGAATCGATTTCATGGACGGTCCAACGCTGAGCGTTTTGCAGGCGGTGCTGCAGCGCACCGCCACACCCACAGTTTTCTCCCAGTCACGCGGATTTCACGCCCTCAAAAGCGCGAAAATCAATTACACCTTGCACCCCGGTCTGCGGGTCGAACTTCGTCCGATCAATTATGCGGCCACGGTCCTCCTCGTGCAGGAGAGTCTCGGAGGGGCACCGAGCCTGGAGATCATCTCCCAAATCTATACGAAGTCCGGGGGTATCACCGGGCTCATTCTCGCGCTCTCCAACGGAGCCCGGTTAGCGGAACTCATCACGTTGTCGAACGGCAGATGGTCTATGAGGGCTTCGAATCTCTGGAGCCCCCTCGCGGAGGCGTGGCTTGAATCTGCGATGACACCGCTCGGTCTGAACGAACTCGAAGCGCTCGAAGACCTCGCTTTCGCACATCGATCTGGAAAAAAGGCATGTGCCCTGCCTCCGCTTCCCATCCTGCGACAGCTGAAGGCGATGGGGTTCCTCACTGTGTACGGTATGCGTGAGACTGCGGCCTATGGGCTCCAGCCGCCTGCTCTGTACGACTACTTCGGCAGCACTGCCGGAGAGTCGGCACGCATCGAGAAGGGCGAGCCGGTTTCCCCAGCGGGTGCCCTGGGCGCCTTTGATTCTGTCTTCTCTTCCGTCCAGGCACATCGCAACAACATGCAGCGCGCCGCCCTCGCGACGCAGCTCGACTGGCAGCGAGAGCCCACGGTCACACGCGCGCTGGACTACCTGGGCGTGCTGATGCGCTCCCCGACAAGCGACCACGTTATCCGCGGAGTGTTCGAGCAGACCCAACTCGAGACGGCAGTCGACGCGGCCGAGGCTTTCGACTACGAGTTCCTCCGGATGACCTGGGCTCAGACCGTCCGGTACGAGTGCCCGTCGGTCGCCGCCGAGGGGCCCGATCTGGCAAATTTCCTGAGCCTGTATACGGAGTGGACCGAGACCCTAAGGATCTTTTTCGAGCTCATCATGGTGGGACCGCAGCCGGTAACGGATCGCTTCGAGAGGGTGACAAGTAGACCTTCGCGATACCAGGGTCTGATCTGCTGATCGCAACCTACGCGTACGCCAATCTGGTCGCGGGTCATTTCGACGAAGCCCACGCATGGGCCGAGAGTATCCCCTCGTCGCGCTTGCACGTCGTCAACCGGTGCCGTAGCTTCGTCCGTTCCCTCGTCCGCTTCGGCCGCGGCGACACCCCGGCGGCGCTGTCCGCCAGCCAAGAGTCGCTCGACGAAGCGCTGGCCCTGCTGGACCACAGCGCGATCCTGCTGCATTCGTACGTTCGCGTGCTCGCCCTCCTCGATTCCGGTCGGTGGAGGGAGGCACTCAAGATCATCGATCAGGCCCTTGCCTACGGAGCGCCCAGCCCCATCGAAGCCGGCCTCTATAAAGCTCTTCTGCACGGTGGGGCGTTCCTCAACGGCCTGGCGCACGCGGCGCATGTACTCCTCGCCGTCGATCGCACCACGGGCCTCGTCGGTCAGGTTCTCGACGTCCTCACGGTTGGGCTCCCAACCCTCGTGCCATGCGGACGCGAGAGACTGGCGCACCGCGTTCCGCTGCACGTCGTCGAGCTGCACGAACAGCTCGGGCCAACGGTCCTCGACGTCAAACGTCTGCATGATGGGCTCCCTTCTCGCGGGCTCTCGATTCCATTCGACCGCGCATCCCGAAAACGGTCTATCGAATGTTTCGGGCCGAATCGGTTTCGGGTCTGGGTTTCGGGACGGGAATCGTCGGCGTGTCGACGTCGGCGCCGACGTCGACCGAGCCGTCCCGCAAACGATCGTTATCGGGGCAAGCAGACCGGTGTACCTTGATTCGCTCTGGGTTTTGTTCTGTTTTTTTCTTTTGGAGGATGGAGTTATGCCCGGATCGTATCCGGACGAGTTCCGTCAGCGTGCGCTGCGGATGCTGAGTGAGGCTCGCTCTGATCACAAGACCGATCACGCTGTGATCAAGCACGTCGCTGGGAAGCTCGGTGTGAACGCTGAGACGCTTCGGCTGTGGAAGAAACGCCTTGACGTTGACGAGGGCCGCCAGCCGGGGCCTCGAGTGAGGCGCAGGCGGAGATCAAGCGTTTGAAGAAGCAGGTCGCGGAGTTGGAGAAGGCGAACGAGATCCTCCGGTCTGCGAGCGTGTTTTTCGCGACCGAGCTCGGCCGCCCCTCGTCGAGATGATCGCGTTCGTCGACAAGATGCGTGATCGTTTCGGGGTCGAGCTCGTCTGCCGTGTGATGCGGCAAGCCGAGGTGGGGTTCCTCTGTACCGCCCGCGGATACCGGGCCGCGAAAGCGCTCCCGGCGTCTGCGCGGCAGCTGCGGGACGAGCTGCTCATCCCGCAGATCGTGCGGCTGCATGCGGAGAACTACGGCGTCTACGGAGTCCGGAAGATGCACGCATTACTGCGCCGGCAGGGCTGGGTGATCGGACGCGATCAGACCGGCAGGCTCATGCGGATCGCGGGTGTTCGCGGGGTGAAACGGTCGAAGAAAGTCTTCACCACGAAACCCGACCCGACGGACGAGAAGCCCAAGGATCTCGTGCAGCGACAGTTCACCGCAGACGCGCCCCGCACGCTCTGGGTCGCCGACGTGACATATGTTACGGACGTGGTCCGGGTTCGCCTATGTCGCGTTCGTCACCGACGTGTTCTCCCGTCGCATCGTCGGGTGGAACGTCGCCTCGACACTCAAAGCCGATATCTTGCCGCTCCAAGCACTGAACATGGCCGCGTGGGCCGCGGACGGGAACCTCGACAGGCTCGTCCATCACGCAGATAGTGAGACTGTTCGTGCTGGTGTTCTCGGGGGTCCTGACCCTCACAGCGATGGACGCGCAAGGATGCTGGTGCCGCGTGTTCTCAGGGGTTCCTGACTCTCACGCCGATCGACATCTGCTGTCTTTCCACGGATCTGTCGGTCCCCTGAGAACATCCGGTGAGGCGTCACGCCTCACCGCCGGAGTGACTTAAGGAGAGCCTGCGCCAACAGGTGCTCATCACTGTCTTGTCCGCCGGTCTGGTGGTGCGCGGTGCCGTTCCCCGCCCATGCGAACAGATCGGAGCACGACATGACCATCATCCCCGACACCGGCAAGCAACCTCAATCACGAACGTCGGTGTTCGCCGGCGTCGACACCCATAAGGAGATCCACGTCGCCGCGGTCGTCGACGAGACCGGGACAATCCTCGGAACCCACAGCTTCTCCACGACTCGCGCGGGTTATCGGGCCCTGCTGGCATGGGTGCGCAGTCAAGGCGCGTTGGTGCGGATCGGAATCGAAGGGACGGGCTCCTACGGCGCTGGCCTCGCCCGGCATCTCGCGAAGAACGAGGTGACGATCCTCGAGGTCGACCGGCCGGATCGGTCAGACCGACGCCGGAAAGGGAAAGACGATGACCTGGACGCGATCAATGCCGCCCGCGCCGCACTGCACGAGCGCCGTACAACGATCCCGAAGTCCAAGGACGGCGCGGTCGAGGCCCTGAGAATCCTGCGGGTTGCGCGAGCCCAGGCGGTCCGTGAACGCCGCAACACATTGCAGCTGCTGCGGATGTCGATCGTCGCCGCACCCGACGAGGTTCGTGACCAGGTACGCAACCTCACCCGTATGCAGCTGATCCGCCATCTCGCTGCCTGGCGTCCTGACACCTCGAACGCGACCGATCCCGTTGTCGCCTACCGGGTCGCGTTGAAGTCGTTCGGCCGCCGCTATATCGAGCTCACCGACGAGATCGTCGACCTTGACGACCTGATCAACCCCATCGTCGAGTCCCTCGCCCCCCAGCTACTCGAACGCGTCGGAATCGGCATCGAAGTCGCCGGGCAGATGCTCGTCACCGCAGGCGACAACCCCGAGAGCATGAAGTCCGAAGCCGCGTTCGCGATGCTCTGCGGCGTCTCCCCGCTACCCGCGTCCTCCGGAATGACCCAGCGACACCGACTCAACCGTGGTGGCGACCGGCAAGCCAACCGTGCCCTCCACCTCGCCGTGATCAGCAGGCTCCGGATCGACCCGAGAACGAAGGCCTACGCAGCGAAGAAGACCGCGGAAGGCCACTCGAAGATGGAGATCATCCGTTGCCTCAAGCGATACCTCGCCCGCGAGGTCTACTTCCTCCTCAACCCCGGCATCAAACACATCGCCCCGAATACCAAACCGAGGAAAATCGCCGCTTGACTCTTAGGAGAGCATCCGCGGCAGCCAATTCCGAAGCCGGAAAGCCCTCCGGACGCTGGCCCACCATGGCCTGGTCGGCTCGATGGGACGTGTCGGCGCCGCTGGCGACAACGCCGCCATGGAGTCGTTCTGGTCGCTGCTGCAAACCAACGTCCTCAACCAGCGCCGATGGGCGACCCGTCAGGAACTGCACCTGGCGATCGTGCTCTGGATCGAGCGGAAATACCACCGGCAGCGAAGCCAAGACACCCTCGGCGGGTTGAAGCCCATCGAGTTCGAAGCCAAGCTACCCCTAACGCCACGAACACTCGCGGCCTAAACCCAACCTGTCACCAAATCGTTCCTCACGCCCGATAGATGCAGGCGATGTCGACGATCGCGCTCATTATCGTCGCCACGCTGTTCGCGTTCCGCGCTCCATCAATGGTGCATAGTACACGCGGACGACCCGCTTGGCTCGCTTCCGGCTATGCGATCACAGGCCTTTTGACCTTGGGGTTCGTTGTGCCACTGAACGCGATCGACGCACTGCTGGCGGGAGACAACAACTGGGCACTTGCGGAAGCGATATCCGCAACATGCGCGTTCTGATGCATGTTGCGCGCGATGGAACAGTTGACGCGCCAGACGTCATCTCGAATCGCAGTCACCTTTCCCGTGATGCTTGTCGCAACCGTCACGATCCTGTTCTTCGCGATCAAGGATCGAGGCGGAACTTCGCAGGATTTCGTCATAGAGCGGATCACTCAAACCGCGTGCTGGCTCTGTATGACCGTATATCTGATGGGCATCCTCGTGATCGCTGCTGTTTCCTTGCGAACCATCCGTGCTCGCCGAGGCTCGGCATTCTTGCCGGCTCTACAAGGTTGGCTATGTCGCTGTCATCATCGCGATGACGTCAGATGCCACCTACATGACGTTCTCCCATTTCCTGATCGGCGATCTCGAATCCCGAACACCCTTCTGGGTAGCATTCACGATATTCTTCTATCTCGGCGTCCTGCTCCTGGCTTCGGGTTTCTTCCTTGTCTTCACACGCCGAGCATTGAAGCGCCTGGACCCCCTGTGGCGTCTACGCTCAGCCCAGATGACGCTGATCGTCGGACGCGCAGAAGGCAACACTGTGGATGTCGGCTTGATCGCCGCGCTCAGATCCGCCGAACCCGTGGTCGACACTTACAACAGCATCGTCCGCATCCGCGACCTCGAAGTCTTCAACGACCTCACCCTGACGCCACGCGGGGCAGCTACGGTTGAGCGGATCGAGGGGGCGTTCGCCCGTAAGCTCGGCCAGGACCGTATCGATTCCGCCGCAGGCAACGACCGAGACCCGAACGAAAGCTTTTCTTCCCAACAAGACAAGGAGATTCGATGAACGCGATTCCACTCGTGAGCGCCGGGATCGCGGTGGCTGCAGTGGCCGGGGTAGCCTGCGCCGGGCTCGCCTACCTCGGCAGGCGGGTCGTCATGCCCCGACCGGCGAAGCTCGTCGACGCGAAGGTCAACGAGGCGGGCACGCACATCACGCTGCCGCTCACCCCGACCACACAGGCACCCGGTCAACACGGGCTCTGGCACAACACCGGGCACCTCCGCGTCGGATCGGTCACCCGACTGGACGAGATCGCCGGTGTGGTCGAGCGGGAGATCGTCCACACCACCGGACACGGTGCCGAGATGATGACCCGCGGACGGTGGTCCGGGCATGCTTTCGGCCGCGCCGAGGATGTCCACGTTGATGTCGAGGAGGTCGAGATACCGACCGAGGACGGTGCTGCGCCCGCCTGGCTCTTCCCCGGCCCCGAGAATGCGGATACCTGGGCCATCCACGTCCATGGGATCCGAACCTCACGCTTCTCCGCCCTGCGCACCGTCCCCGTCGCGCTCCAACTCGGCATGAGATCACTCGTCCCGTCGTATTACGGCGACAGCGACAACCTCGGCGACGGCGACCGCCCCTGCTACCTCGGACAACGGGAATGGAGGGATGTCGAAGCCGCACTGGACTACGCCGTCGCCCACGGCGCCCGCCGCATTATCCTCTTCGGCTGGTCGATGGGCGGCTCCATCGCTCTGCTCCTCTCCGAACGCTCACGCCACCGTGCGCTCATCTCCGGCATCGTCTTGGCCTCACCAGCCACGGACATGAGGGCCACGGTCACCGGAGCCGCCCGCGACGCCGGACTGCCCGCACCGATCGCCCGCCTCGTGCCGGTGGCGCTCGCCACCCCACCGTTGAGCCGGTGGTCCAAGCTGTCGGAACCGATCGACTTCGACGCGCTCGACTGGTCGACACCGGACCGCCTTCAGGTGCCGACACTTACCATCCACTCCGACGGAGACACCGACATCCCGATCGCGTTGACCCAGCGCTTCATCGACGCGAACCCCGATTTCGCGACCTTGGAGATCCTCGAACCTGTCCCCCACCAGCTCGAGTGGAACGCGTCACCGGAACGATTCGACCGCACGATCTCGTCTTGGCTGCACGAGCACAAGATTCTCCCGTGAACTCACCAGCCGGGTCAGCGATAGAGGTTCTGTGACAGCGAGTGCAGCGAGTCGTGGACCCAGTGGTCGGGCACATCCGCTTCGAGGAATTGCGTGCGGGTCGTGGCACCGCTGGTGACCGCGCCGAACGCGCAGAGTCCCTGAGCGGAGGCGTGATCGGTCAAGCTGTCTCCGACATAGATGCAGTCGCCGATGTCCACTCCCCACTTTGAGGACAGCAGCGCCGCTGCCTCATCGAAGACCCGTGGATCGGGCTTGTGGAACGCCGTCACGTCCGAGCCGAAGACGGCATCCACGAGACCTGCCAGACCGAGCGTCTGAAGGTCCCGCCCGGCAAGCGCCGACTCGTTCGAGGTCACGATCACGACCGGCAGCCCCCGAGAACGAGCCGATTGCAGAAACTCCGCTGCGCCCGCGCAGGCACTCGGAGGGGTCGATGACAGCAGCTCCATCAGCCCTTCGACGAACCGCGGATACGCATCCTCGGAGATCATCGGCGCGACAAGCTCCCGAAGCGGGCTCCCCCACCGCGCGTGCATCGCGCTGATGTCAGCGTCGCTTACCCCCACCGCCTCAACTCGGCATCGAGTATCGGTCGCTGCGCAACGGTCGTGGCCAGGATCGTGTCATCAAAATCAAGCAATACACCGCGGAACATAGACGGCCATACTCCCACGGATGAAACGCTCACGCCGACACGACCGACTTCGATGACAAAAGGGCAAAAGGGTGACGTCCCGTGGAGTGGTGGGGGTTCTGGCTGGGTCGCCGGCGTCGTAGACGTTGGTGAGCCATCGTGCGATGGTCAGTGAGAACCGGCTAAAGCTACTCACAAAGGACACAACGCACGATGGCTCTTGATCAGTCTGCCCTCCTCGACCATCTCGGGGAACTGAAACTCACCGACGTCACCGACCGGGTCCGGGTCGCGACCGAAACGCTCTACCAGGAGCTGATCGACGCGGAAGCGACCGCGTTCATCGGCGCTTCCCCGTTCGAACGCACCCCGGATCGAGTGACGTAGCGCAACGGCTCCCGTCCGCGAACACTCACGACGACCGCAGGGGATCTCGACCTGCGGATCCCGAAGCTGCGGACCGGGTCGTTCTTCCCCTCGCTGCTGGAGTGGCGCCGCCGGGTCGATCAGGCGTTGTTCGCGGTCGTGATGGAGGCCTACGTCCACGGCGTGAGCACGAGGAAGGTCGACGATCTGGTGAAAGCGCTCGGCGCGGACACGAGCATCTCGAAGTCCGAGGTGTCGCGGATCTGCGCGAATCTCGACGAGGACGTCGCCGCGTTCCGTGACCGCCCCCTGGCGGACACCACCTACCCGTATGTGTTTCTGGAAGCGACCTACTGCAAAGCCCGTGTCGGCCGCCGCGTCGTCTCCCAGGCGGTCGGCGTCGCGGTCGGCGTCGCCGCCGACGGGCGGCGGGAAGTGCTCGGCTTCGAGGTCGGGGAGACTGAGTCGCAGCCGTTCTGGACGACGTTCCTTCGCTCCCTCAAGGCGCGCGGTCTGGGTGGAGTGAAGCTCGTGATCAATGACGCACACACCGGACTGACCGCCGCGATCCAGACCGTGTTCGCCGGCGCCAGCTGGCAGCGCTGCCGGGTCCATTTCATGCGGAACGTGCTCATCGCGGTCCCGAAGACAGCGGGCCCGATCGTCGCGTCGATCATCCGCACGATCTTCGCGCAGCCCGACACGGAGCACGTGTTCACCCAGTTCCACGAGGTCGTCCGCATGCTGACCCGGTCGCACCCGAAAGTCGCCGACATGCTCGAAGACGCACAGGACGATCTCCTCGCGTTCTGCCAGTTCCCGTTCCAGCACTGGCGTCAGATCTGGTCGACGAACCCGTTGGAGCGCGTCAACAAGGAGATCAAACGCCGCACCGATGTCGTCGGCACGTTCCCGAACCCCGCCGCGCTGCTGCGCCTGGCCGGACACGTCCTCATCGAATAACACGACGAATGGGAAGGCGCCGACCACCGCTACTTCCCAGAGCACTCCATAGCGCTCCTACTCACCGAACCCGAAGAGGTGACCATCCCCGAACTCACCGCGGCATAATCAGAACAGCTGACCCACACAGTGTTGAGAAACTCCACCACGAAACGGGACGTCACCCGGCGCGCGGCCCTACCTGTTAGTCGCCTCCGAATATCGGCGAAAATGGCCAATCTCGCCCGTTTTCGGGGTATTGGCTGCACACCTATCTCGTGACGGGCGCGAAGCTTTGCGCGCATGCGTGGCGTTGAGACCTGTCTGAGGACAGTAGACCCGGGAGGTGCAGATGACAGAACATGCCGTTCTGCTGACGCAGCACAACCCCATAGTCTCTACAGGCACGGGGCTCGGGGTGGTGGCGAATCGCCACCACCATAAGAGAGACCCTGGTTGTGCCGAATCGGCACCACCAGGCGAAGGCTGCAGTGTTGCCAATTTGGCACTACCGCAGCCGATGCGAACCTGCTCGGTTCAGACGTTCGGCCCGAGGATGCTGTCGAGAATGTCCACGGTCACCGGATCAACCTGCTCCACCGTCACCACGTAGGACGTGCGGGTGATCTGCTCGTTCGCGTGCCCGAGCAGGCGCGAGGCGATGGTGATCCCGGCCGCACGCTCTACAAGGGTCGCGGTCGTGCGCCGGTAGATGTGGGTGGAGTATTCGTCTACATCCACGCCGAGCCGGATGAGTGCATCGCGGTTGTCGTCGTTGAACGAGCGCAGCAGTCGCTTGTAGTTGGACACGCTCATGGGCTTGCCCGTCTTCGTGGGGAACAGCAGCGCTTCCGGCCCCTTCTCCGCGAGCGCGAGACGATGACGCACCGCCTCGGCAGCGAGGGCCGGGAGGGCGACGCAGCGGCGCTGGCGGGTCCACTTGGGGGCGTCCTTGCGGCGGATGCCCTGCTCCTTGTTCTGGATGACCGTGCCGTCGATCAGGATCGTCGGCTGTGCGGTCGTCATCTCAACGTCGCAGCGGCGCAGGTCGATGCACTCCCCCACCCGGGCGGAGGTGCCGAGCATGATGTCCATGCCGTCCACGAGTGCGCGCCAGTTCGGGCGCGGCCCCATCCCTGAATCTTCTCGCCAGCGGGTCATGAGTTCGCGGATCGCGGGTACCTGCTCCGGAGTGAGCATGGCGGTCTTCTTCTCCGGCGGCAACCGGGTCACGTCCCGAACGGGATTTGTCAACATCGCGTCGTCCCGCACGACGAACCCGCAAATCAGAGACAGTACCGACCGTGCCTTTCGCGCCGCAGAGACGCCCCGGTCGCTGAGGAGGTTCTGGATGATCCGGTCACAGCGTCCGGCCGTGAGGGCGTCCAGCCGGACCCCACCACAGACGGGAACGAGGGTGAGGCGGACGGTGGTTTCGTAGTTCTCGTACGTTGACCACGAGAGCGTGCCGTTCTCGGCCCGCACCCGGATCGTGGGCAGCCACGCTTCCGCTACCTCCGCGATGGTCGAGGTGTCGGTGACGATAGCCTTCGTGTGCGTCGTCAGCGCCTTCGCACGCGCCAACAGCTCCTCACGGGCGGCTGCCTCGGTCGCGCCTTCGGCGCGGAGCTGTACCAACTCCCCCGCGTCGTTGCGCATCCGGGCTCGCGCACGCCACTTCCCGTTCGCGAGCGGTGTCGCCTGAACCTGACCAACCTCGCCTGCGGCGATCTTCGGCCTAGCCACGACGCTGCTCCCGCGCCCAGACGAGCACGTCCACACGGTCGTACTTGACGTGCCGCCCGAACTTCAACCACGGCGGGCCAGACTTCGTCAGCCGCCACCCCTCCAGCGTGCGCTCCGGCACACCCAGAAGCACCGCAACCTCGGCCTGGGTCAGGAACGCGGGCTCGACCTCGACATGCGCAACAGCTTCCATGACGGATAGGTGCGTAACCCGTACCGGCGCGAACGTGCCGGGTCGAGTGCGTACCTCGCCAACGGAAACGACCGTGAAACGCGCTCTACGCGGGTTTCTGGTCACCAACGGCCTCAACGGGCCACTCTGCGGAGTGAGGAGGAAGCTGGACTTCCTAGAGAATTCTAGCGATTCACTGCTGGGGTACCTGGACTCGAACCAAGAACAACTGAACCAGAATCAGCCGTGTTGCCAATTACACCATACCCCACCGGCTTCGGGCTCTCACCCGGGCACAAGAATCAACTTTAGCCTATCGGTGCGCCCTTCCCAAAAACAGCCGGACAGTCCGCGCGCGTCACATTGTGCCCTACAGCATGCGGGCGTCGCCGACAGCGATCCCGATGAGGTCGCGGTTCACCGCGGCGGCGACCACCGCCCCCGATCCGGCCGCGATCACAAGCTGCTGGGGGCCGGGTGCAGTCGTCTCGCCCGCCGCGTAGATACCGGGGAGCGATGTACGCCCCTGGGCATCCGTCAGCAGGCAGCCATCGGGGCCGCGGTCCAATTCGAGACCGTCGAGGAAGGCCAGCGACGGTGTCCACACCGAGCGCACGAATCCGGCGGCGCGGTCGATGAACGATCCATCCGCCAGGCGCAGACCGGTCATGACGCCCCTCTCCCCCGTGACTTCCGCGATGGGACACCGCTCGATAGCGATGCCAAGCCGGGCGAGGGCGCGCTCCTCGACCTCACCGATCCGGGCGACGCCGTTGGTGAGCACAAGGAGATCGTCGGTCCACTGACTGAGGAGCAGCGCCCGCTCGGCCAGATCGGGTGTCTCGCCGATCAGCGCCAGCGGCTCGCCGGCCTTCTCGAACGCGTCGCATTCGACGCAGCTGTGCAGTTGGGTTCCGTAGAAGGCTCGCAGGTTCACGATGCCGGGCAGAGTCTCCACGAGCCCGGTCGCGAGCACGACGTCCTCGGCCCAGGCGTCGACATCGGGAGCGCCGCTCACGCCCCGTCCGCGCACACGGTAGCCACCGCCCTCCACCTCGATCGCATCGACCTGGGCGAAGGCGATGACGGCGTTCGCGTAGCTGTCGACCTCCTCGCGGCCGAGCCGGCGCAATTCGGAGGGGGGGACGCCGTCGCGAGTCAGAAAGCCGTGCGCCTGCAGGGTAGCAGCGTGGCGGGGACGGTTGCCGTCCACGACCAGAACGCGACGGCGTGCCCGGGCGAGGTTCAGCGCGGCGCTCAGGCCGGCTGGGCCGCCGCCCACAACGATGACTTCAAAGCCGGCCGTCGTCACGGCGTTACCCGAGTGCCGCCGAGAGCCGGACAAGACGCGCGAGGGTCTCGGCCTTGCCCAGGATCGCCATGGACTCGAAGAGGGGCGGCGAGACACGGCGCCCGGAGAGGGCGACACGTAGCGGGCCGAAGGCGATACGCGGTTTGAACCCCAGCGTCTCCACGAGTGCGTCACGCAGGGTGGCCTCAATGGCCTCATGCGCCCACTCCGCCTCGGGAACCAGCTCCAGGGCGCCGATTGAGGCGGCGAGCGCTTCGCCCGCGTTGGCGGGCAGCGAGGCGCGGGCGTCATCCTCAATCGTCACGGAGGCGGCCTCGGCGAAGAGGAAGCCGAGCATCCCGGGGGTCTCGCCGAGCAGTTGCACGCGCTCCTGGACGAGCGGTGCGGCCTCGGCGAGCACTGCGCGCTGGGTCTCGGTGATCGGCTCGGTCAGCACGCCCGCGGCGACGAGGTACGGGATGGTCCGCTCCGCGAAGTCACCGACCTCCAGCAAGCGGATGTGGTCGCCGTTGATCGACTCCGCTTTCTTCTGATCGAAGCGCGCCGGGTTCGGGTTGACGTCCCCGACATCGAACGCCGCGACCATCTCGTCGATCGAGAACACATCGCGGTCATGGCTGAGCGACCAGCCGAGCAGCGTCAGATAGTTGACAAGCCCTTCCGGGATGAACCCGCGGTCGCGGTGGTGGAAGAGGTTCGACTCCGGATCGCGTTTGGAGAGCTTCTTGTTCCCCTCGCCCATGACGTACGGCAGGTGCCCGAAACGCGGGACGAAGGTGGTCACGCCTGTCTCGATGAGCGCGTGGTAGAGCGCGATCTGCCGCGGAGTCGAGGAGAGCAGGTCCTCCCCGCGGAGCACATGTGTGACGCCCATGAGCGCGTCGTCCACCGGATTCACGAAGGTGTAGAGGGGCTGCCGGTTCGGCCGCACCACGACGAAGTCGCTGAACGAACCGGCTGAGAAGGTGATCTCCCCACGCACGAGGTCGTCGAAGCTGAGGTCCTCGTCCGGCACGCGCAAGCGCAGCGCCGGCTCGCGCCCCTCAGCGCGGTGAGCGGCCTTCTGGGCGTCGGTGAGATCGCGCTCAAAGTTGTCGTAGCCGAGCTTCGGGTCGCGGCCGAGCGCGATATTGTGCGCCTCGACCTCCTCGCCCGTCGCGAAGCTCTCGTAGATGTGGCCGCTCGCCGTCAGCTTCTCGATCAGCTCGCGGTAGATGCTGGAGCGCTGCGACTGCCGGTAGGGCGCGTGCGGGCCACCGACCTCGACCCCCTCGTCCCAGTCGAGTCGCAGCCAGCGCAGCGCGTCGATGATCTGGCCGTAGCTCTCCTCGCTGTCACGCGCCGCATCCGTGTCCTCGATGCGGAAGAGGAACTTGCCACCGGTGTGCCGGGCGTACGCCCAGTTGAACAGGGCGGTGCGGATCATGCCGACGTGCGGCGTGCCGGTGGGCGACGGGCAGAACCGGACGCGGACATCCACTCCGGTCGCAGTGGAAGAGGGGTGCAGAGTGTCAGACATACCTCGGCAATCCTATCGGCGCGGCGCTCTACTTGGCCGCCCACACCGGATTCACGAGCGACCCGACACCGGAAACCTCGACCTCGACGGTGTCGCCCGCGTGCAGCTGTCCGACCTCGGACGGTGTGCCGGTGAGAATGACATCCCCCGGCAGCAATGTGAACACGCTCGAAGCGTAGGCGACGATCGCTGGGATGCCATGCACCATCTCCGAGATCCGCGCCTCCTGTCTCAGTTCGCCGTTAACGCGCGTGCGCAGGGACGCCTCCGGATCGAGCTCGGTCTCGATGACCGGCCCGAGCGGGCAGAAAGTGTCGAAGCCCTTGGCGCGCGTCCACTGGCCATCTCTCTGCTGCAGGTCACGAGCCGTCACATCGTTCGCAACGGTGTAGCCGAAGATGTGACCGGCTGCGTCCTCTTCGGCGACATTCCGGGCGATCTTGCCGATCACGACCGCCAGCTCGCCTTCGTAGTCGACGCGCTCGGACTGCGGCGGGAGGACGATAGCTTCGCCCAGCCCGATCACAGCCGTGTTCGGCTTGAGGAACAACAGCGGCTCGACCGGGGCCTCTGCGCCCATTTCGGCCGCGTGCTCGCGGTAGTTCTTGCCCACCGCGACCACTTTGGAGCGCGGTATGACCGGCGCCAGCAGCGAACCGACCCTCCCGCGCGGCACGCGTTCGCCGGTCGTGTCAAAACCCGCGAACATCGGATCGCCGGAGAGGACAACGATCGCGTCCTCGTCCACGATGCCGTAGTCGATGGATGCGGTGGTCTGGTCGGTGCGGGTGTGGCTGAACCGTGCGATCTTCACGCGTTCGAGCCTAGCGTCACGACGATCCGGGCGAGGGCCGGGGTCGGAAAGCCGTGCCGCGCCCCGGCTCGGAGCAGCGCCCCGCCGATGGCGTCGAGTTCGCTGGGACGGCCGGCCGCAAGGTCCTCCTGCAGCGAAGTCCGCATACCGCCGGGCACGCTATGCAGCGCACCCAGGAGGTCGTGCGCGGAGGCCGGGATGCCCTCGGCAGCCGAGCAGGCCACGATCTCCGCGATGACCGCCTCGTCAGCTCCTGATCCTCGGTCAGGGCTGGACCGGCGGGCTGACGCCAGAAGGAGGTGAGCAGCGCGAGCGCGCCGAGCAGACGGAATTTCCGCCACAGTACCTCGGCCTCGGCGCCGCCGGCCCGCACTTTCGGACCGGTGGTGGCGAGCGCCATCACCGGTGCGAAGCCTCCGGCGTCTTCCGCAACCTCAACAGTCGTGAAAGGGCTGCGATGGTCGATGACGGTCCGCGACACTCGCAGCGCCGACACCGCGACCGAAGCGCCGGTGACGCCCCCCCCCCCCCCCCCCCCGGCAGCGCCTCCCGGAGCATCTCCCGGTGCTCGACCCCGTTGAGGAACGACACCACCTCCGACGGCCGGCCGGCCGCGATCACGGGCAGCACGTCCGCGAGCCCGTAAGCCTTGGTCGCGAGGATCACGCTCGCCCCCTCCGGCACCTCGGTCGCCGCCGCGACCCGTTCGACGCCGACGCCGAAAGTCGCGCTGCGCAGCGCGATCCCCTCGTCGCGGATGGCGGCGACCGTCTCGGGCCTCCCCACCGCCACCACCTCGTGACCGGCCCTGCTCAGCAGCCAGGCGAACAGCCCGCCGACGGCGCCGGGGCCGACGACGGCGAACACGTTCTCGCTCATGCCCCGATGGTAGTCAGTTCCCGCTCGTCGCTGTCGAAGCCGCGCATTCACGCTCGCCGCGGGTGAGGACAGCCGATCTCCGGGAGCGGAGAGGAGGAGCTACCGAGGCGGCAGGGGCGAGAGGCAGAGAACGGAGGACGTCCGGGCGAGTGGGGCCTGTCCTCCATTCTCGGCTGCGGTGCGGAAGCGGTGCGGGCTCAGGCATCGAGGCGGTACATCCAGCCGTGGCGGTCGCGCTCGCGGCCGTACTGGATGTCGGTCAGTTCCTTGCGCAGAGACAGGGTGAGCGCACCCGGCGCTGCGGTGATGTCGCCGACCGCGAACGTGTCCGACTTGAGTTCGCCGATCGGGGTGATGACGGCGGCTGTGCCGCAGGCGAACACCTCGACGATGTCGCCGGACTCCACACCGTCCCGCCATTCGCCGATGGTCACGCGCCGGCGCTCCACCCGGTGGCCGCGGTCGCGGGCGAGCTGGAGCACCGAGTCGAGGGTGATGCCTTCGAGGATGCTGTCGGAGTCGGGGGTCACGAGGGTGCCGTCCTTGTACACGAGCACCACGTTCATCCCGCCGAGCTCCTCGATGTACGTAGACTCCACCGAATCGAGGAAAAGCACCTGGGCGCACCCGTGCTCGTGCGCTTCGGCTTGCGGCAAGAGACTCGATGCGTAGTTGCCGCCGGTCTTCGCCGCTCCGGTTCCGCCTTTCCCAGCACGCGACCAGCGATCGGAGAGCCAGATGGAAACCGGAGCGACACCGGACGGGAAGTAGGCTGCCGCCGGGCTCGCGATCAGGTAATACGCCACCTTGTTCGCCGGGCGCACCCCCAGGAAGGCTTCTTTGGCGAACATGAACGGCCGCAGGTACAGGCTCGTCTCCTCCGTATCCGGAACCCAGTCGCCGTCGACCGCGATGAGCTGCTTGAGCGAGTCGAGGAAGTGCTCGACTGGCAGCTGGGGCAGCGCGAGCCGGTAGGACGAACGCTGCATGCGGGCCGCATTGGCCTCCGGTCGGAAGCTCCAGATCGAACCGTCCTCGTGGCGGTACGCCTTCAGCCCCTCGAAGATCTCCTGAGCGTAGTGCAGCACAGCGGCAGACGGGTCGAGCGGGATGGGTCCGTAAGGGGAGACGCGCGGCCGGTGCCAGCCGCCCTTCGCGGACCAGCACAGATCGACCATGTGATCGGTGAAGTAGTTGCCGAAACCGGGGTCCGCGAGGATCTCCGCGCGCTCAGCAGCGGTGCGCGCCGCCTCGTTCCTGGCGACGTTCCAGAGCAGGCCGGAAGTCTCGGTGGGGCCGCTGGTGAGGGAGATGCTGGTCGAAGCGTTCATGGGAGTCCTCTGCTGGAATACGTCAATTCTGTGCCGCCAGGGCAGCGATCGCGTCGCCGATCTGGCTCGTCGTGCGCGTCTGGCTTGCGGTGGCCATCTGGCCGCTGCGGGCGGCGAGGTCGGTGGTCACCGCCCGCTCGACGCGCTCCGCCAGAGGCCGCTCGCCGAGATGGCGGAGCAGGAGCGCGACGGACAGGATCGCGGCGGTGGGGTCGGCTCTCTGCTCGCCGGCGATGTCGGGAGCCGATCCGTGAACAGGCTCGAACATGCTCGGGAACTCACCCACGGGGTTAATGTTGCCCGAGGCGGCCAGTCCGATGCCGCCGCTGATCGCGGCGGCGAGGTCGGTGAGAATGTCGCCGAAGAGGTTGTCCGTGACGATCACATCGAATCTAGCAGGATCGGTGACGAGGAAGATCGTCGCTGCGTCGACGTGAAGGTAGTCCACAGCCACCTCGGGATGCTCGGCGGCCAGGGCATCCACGATCCGCTTCCACAGGCTGCCCGCGAAGGTCAGCACATTCGTCTTGTGTACGAGCGTCAGCTTCTTCCGCCGCTGCCCGGCCTGCTCGAAAGCGTAGCGAACGACGCGCTCGACGCCGTAGGCGGTGTTCACGGACACCTCGTTGGCGACCTCGTGCGGCGTCCCCGGCCGGATGGCTCCGCCGTTGCCGACGTACTGCCCCTCCGTGCCTTCGCGCACGACGACGAAGTCGACCTCGCCGGGGGCGGCGAGCGGGCTGGCGATACCGGGGAACAGCGTGGTCGGCCGCAGATTCACGTAGTGGTCGAGCGAGAACCGGAGCCTCAGCAGCAGCCCGCGCTCGACGTTCGCACCCGCAAGGCGTGGATCGCCCGGCCGACCGCCGACCGCCCCGAGCAGGATGGCGTCGTGTCCCCGGATGGCCGCGAGATCGTCGTCGGTCAGCACATCTCCGGTGGCGAGGTAGCGGTCGGCGCCGAGCGAGAAATACGTCTTCTGGAACGCCAGCCCACTCCCGGCCGTGACCGCATCGAGCGCCTTGACCGCCTCCGCGATCACCTCCGGTCCGATCCCGTCCCCGGGGATGACGACGAGTTGGACGGTTCTGCTCATGACGCTCCTACGCTGATCGGTGGGCGGACAGTACGGGTCAACACTAGCGCCGCTCCCTGTCACGGATCGGCGTCGCCACGGTCAGCGCCGTCGTAGCGAACGTCAAGGCGACGCCGAGAGGCCGTGGTCGCGATCCCCCTGTCGAACACGTGCCGCACCGAGGCGAGCGACGCCTTCAGCAGGAGGCCGGAAGCGGGTGGCAGGAGGCGGGCGGCCCCCAGCAACGGAGACAACCCCGCCGCGCGCGTCCGGGAGCCGTCTCATCCTCAGCCTGGACGGCCATGAGTGCGTCCAGGACGAGAGCGCCCCGCCGCCAGCGGGCGGACTGCTCTCCCGGTCCGCTGCCCAGAGATCACGACACGGCCGCAGAGCTCACGACTCGGTGATGTCGATCTCCTGGAGCAGGTCGGCGTCGATCGCGACGCGCACCTTCTCGAGCAGCCCCTCGGGGACGGACGAATCGACGGTCAGCACGCTGAGCGCCTTTCCGCCGGCCGAGGTCCGGGCGATCTGCATGCCGGCGATGTTGATCTTCGCCTCGCCGAACTCGCGGCCGTACACCGCGACGATGCCGGGGCGGTCGTCGTAGACCATGACGATCAGGTGCTCGGCGATCGGCACCTCCACGTCATAGCCGTTGATCTCAACGACCTTCTCGATTTGCTTGGTTCCGGTCAAGGTGCCGGAGACCGAGAGCTGCGTGCCGTCGCTCAGCGCCCCGCGGATCGTGATCAGGTTGCGGTACTCCTCGCTCACCGAGTCGGTGAGGAGGCGCACCTCGATGCCGCGCTGGTCGGCGAGGAGGGGTGCGTTCACATAGGAGACCGTCTCGGAGACGACGTTCGTGAAGATGCCCTTGAGCGCGGCGAGCTTCAGCACACTGACGTCGAATTCCACGATTTCGCCGCGGACCTCGACGTCGACACTCGTGACCGGGCTGTGCGCCAGCCCCGAGAACACCTGGCCGAGCTTCTCCACGAGCGGGATGCCCGGACGCACGTACGGGTCGATGATCCCGCCCGCGACGTTGACCGCGTCCGGCACCAGCTCGCCCGAGAGCGCAAGGCGCACCGACTTCGCGACCGAGACGCCCGCCTTCTCCTGCGCCTCGCCCGTCGACGCCCCGAGATGCGGCGTGACGATCACGTTCTCGAGACCGAGCAGCGGCGAGTCCGTCGGCGGCTCGCTCACGAACACGTCGAGGCCGGCGCCCGCGATGCTCTGCGAGGCGAGGGCGCGGTGCAGCGCGTCCTCGTCGATCAGGCCGCCGCGCGCGACATTGACGAGGAACGCGGTCGGCTTCATCTGCGCGAGCTGATCGTCCGAGATCATGCCGGTCGTCTCCGGCGTCTTCGGCATGTGGATGGTGACGAAATCCGACTCGGCGAGCAACTCGTCCAGACTCACCAGCTGGACGCCGAGCTGCTGTGCCCGCGCGCTCGTCACGTAGGGGTCGAACGCGATCACCTTGACCCCGAACGCTTGCAGTCGAGCAGTGATGAGGGAACCGATCCGGCCGAGCCCGATGATGCCGACTGTCTTCTCGTACAGCTCCACGCCGGTGTACTTCGAGCGCTTCCACTGCCCCTGCGCCAGTGCGCTGTGCGCGGCCGGGATGTGGCGCGCGAGACTCAGGATGTGCCCGACCGTCAGCTCCGCCGCCGAGATGATGTTCGAGGTCGGCGCGTTGACGACCATCACACCAGCGCTAGTCGCGGTCTTGATGTCGACGTTGTCGAGGCCGACCCCCGCGCGCGCGATGACCCTGAGCTTCGGCGCAGCGCCGATGACCTCCGCGTCCACCTTCGTCGCCGACCGCACCAGAATCGCGTCGGCGTCGACCACGGCGGAGAGCAGCGCGGACCGGTCTGTCCCGTCGACGTCGCGGATCTCGAAGTCTGGCCCGAGGGCGTCAACGGTGGCGGGCGAGAGTTCTTCGGCGATCAGCACGACCGGCTTTGTCACAGTGTTCCTTCAGAGGAGGGGCTGGCTGGGAGGAGAAGCGCAGCGGACGGCGGTGCGCGTTTCAACTCTAGCGGGACGCGGAAGGGACCTTTCGCCCGGTTACGTGGGCCGTCAGCGACGACCCGAGTCCCCCTGCCGTCCCTGCCGTAAGGCGTCCGCCGCACCGCGCACGACGACCGGGTCGGTGATGTCGTAGGCGTCCGCGCCTCCGCCGGGGCCGCTCGGCGCGCCCTGCACCGTGCGGCGAGCGGAGAGATGCACCGCGTCTACGCCCGCAGCAAGGAGGGCCGGGATGTCCTCGACGCGCACACCTCCACCGGCCATGACCTGCAGCCGGCCGGAGACCCGCTGGGCCAGCGCCCGGAGCGAATCGACGCCCCCGACGCTAGCCGAAGCGCCACCCGAGGTGAGGATGCGGGTCGCCCCGAGCGCAACGAGATCGTCCGCGGTCGCCAGCGGGTCGGCGACCGCGGACGATCGCGCGATGAAACGTCACGTCGATGCCGTCTGCCGCCGCCACGAACCGGGCGACGGCGGCCGTGTCGACACACCCCTCCCCGTCGAGCGCGCCAATGACGCCGCCGGCGCCGGCCTCACGGGCGAAGCGGATGTCGGCCTCCGTCGTCTGCACCTCGGCGGCGTCGTAGACGAAGCCGCCGCCACGCGGACGGACGAGGACGTGGACGAAACCCTCGCGGCCTCGCTCGAGCGCCTCCGCCCCCGCTATCCGGACGAGACCCGCAGAGGGCGAGGGCTGTACACAATTCCACCCGGTCAGCGCCCCCGGCGAGGGCAATGCGAACACCCGCGGCATCCTGGACAGCGATCTCGAGGGCGGCTGTGCTCATGGACTGATCACTCCCGAACGGCGAAAGGCTCTGACCTGACAGGATCGCTGAAACGACAGGGCCGCTGATATGACCGGGGGTGCCGCACCGCTCGGTGCGGCACCCCCGGCTGATGGGAAGCGTGCGCTCAGCGCGCGACCTCGCCGTCCACGTAGTCATCGTCATTCGAGGCGTTCCAGGCAAACAGCTTGCGCAGTTCGCGGCCGGTGGCCTCGATCGGGTGCTGCTCGCCCTTGACGCGCAGGGCCAGGAACTCGGGCGCGCCCGCGTCCTGGTCGGCGATGAAGCGCTTCGCGAAGGTGCCGTCCTGGATATCGGAGAGCACTGCCTTCATGTTCTCCTTGACATGCGGGCCGATCACGCGCGGTCCCGAGACGTAGTCGCCGTACTCGGCGGTGTCGGAGACACTCCAGCGCTGCTTGGCGATGCCGCCCTCCCACATGAGGTCGACGATGAGCTTGAGCTCGTGCAGCACCTCGAAGTAGGCGACCTGGGGCTGGTAGCCGGCCTCAGTCAGGGTCTCGAAACCGTACTGGACGAGCTGCGAGACGCCTCCGCAGAGCACGGCCTGCTCGCCGAACAGGTCGGTCTCGGTCTCCTCGGTGAAGGTGGTCTTGATGCCGCCGGCGCGCAGTCCGCCGATGCCCTTGGCGTAGGAGAGGACGAGTGGCCAGGCGGCACCGGTCGCATCCTTCTCGACGGCGACGATGACGGGGACGCCGCGGCCTGCCTCGTACTCGCGGCGCACGGTGTGGCCGGGGCCTTTCGGAGCGACCATGATCACGTCGACACCCTCGGGCGCCTCGATGTAACCGAAGCGGATGTTGAAGCCGTGCCCGAAGACGAGCGCATTGCCCGCTTCGAGGTTCGCCCGGATGTCGTCCGCGTAGAGGGTGCGCTGCACCTGGTCTGGTGCGAGGATGACGACGACATCGGCCCACTGGGCAGCCTCGGCGGCGCTGAGGACGCGGAAGCCCGCCTCTTCGGCCTTTGGCGTGGACTTCGAGCCGTCTTTGAGGCCGATGACGACCTCGACGCCCGAGTCGCGGAGGTTCTGCGCGTGCGCGTGACCCTGCGAGCCGTAGCCGATGACGGCGACCTTCTTGCCCTGGATGATCGAGAGGTCAGCGTCGTTGTCGTAGTAGATCTCAGCCACTTGTTGGGTTCTCCTTTGTGAGTGTGGTTCGACGTGTCAGTTCTTTCGCCGCCGGAGGGCGGGTCAGTTTTTGTAGACGCGCTCGGTGATGGACTTCCCGCCACGGCCGATCGCGAGGAGGCCGGACTGCGCCATCTCCTTGATCCCGTACGGTTCGAGCACCTTGAGCAGCGCCTGGGTCTTGCCGCTGTCGCCGGTGACCTCGATCACGAGCGCGTCGGTGGCGACATCGACGACGCGGGCACGGAAGAGGGTGACCGCCTCCAGCACCTGAGAGCGGGTGGAGTTGTCGACACGCACCTTGATGAGCAGATGCTCCCGCTGCACCGATTGCGCCGGTTCCAGCTCCACAATTTTGATGACGTTGATGAGCTTGTTGAGCTGTTTGGTGACCTGTTCGAGCGGCAGCTCGTCCACATCCACCACGACGGTGATGCGCGAGAGGCCGTCGACCTCGCTCGTGCCCACCGCGAGCGAGTGAATGTTGAAGCCGCGCCGGGCGAACAGGCCGGCGACACGGGTCAGCAAGCCCGGTTTGTCCTCCACGAGGAGGCTCAGAACGTGGGTGCTCATCGGTCACTCCTCTCCGAAGGACGGGCTGTGGTCGCGGGCGTACTGGACATAGCTGTTGCTGACGCCCTGAGGGACCATCGGCCACACCATCGCGTCGGCGCTGACGACGAAGTCGATGACGACCGGGCGGTCGTTCGTCTCGAGGGCGAGCCTGATGGCGTCGTCCACCTCGTCTTCTTTCGTGACGCGGATGCCGAGAGCGCCGTACGCCTCGGCCAGAGTCACGAAATCAGGGACCCGCACAGTGTCGTGCCCGGTGTTGAGGTCGGTGTTGGAGTAGCGGCCGTCGTAGAACAGCGTCTGCCACTGCCGCACCATCCCGAGCGACGAGTTGTTGATGATCGCCACTTTGATCGGGATGTCGTTGATCGTGCAGGTGGCGAGCTCCTGGTTGGTCATCTGGAAGCAACCGTCGCCGTCGATCGCCCACACGACGCAGTCGGGCTGGGCGACCTTCGCTCCCATCGCGGCAGGCACGGAGTAGCCCATGGTGCCCGCGCCGCCCGAGTTCAGCCACGAGTTGGGACGCTCGTACTTGATGAACTGCGCGGCCCACATCTGGTGCTGGCCGACACCGGCGGCGTAGATCGCCTCCGGTCCCGTCAGCTCGCCGATGCGCTGGATGATGTGCTGCGGGGCCAGGAGGCCGTCGCTGGTGGGCGTGAACCCGAGGGGGAACTCCTCACGGAGGCCGTTCAGGTAGGTCCACCACTCGGCGAGGTCGGGTTCGCCGTCCTTAGCGACGTCCCGGTAGGCCACGGTCAGACCGACGATGACCTCTTTGGCGTCGCCGACGATGGGGACGTCGGCGACGCGGATCTTGGAGATCTCGGCGGGGTCGACGTCGACGTGGACGATCTTCGCGTGAGGAGCGAACAGGCTGGTTTTGCCGGTCACACGGTCGTCGAACCGCGCGCCGAGCGACACGATGAGATCCGACTCCTGCAGGGCGAGGACGGCCGGGACCGTCCCGTGCATCCCCGGCATCCCCAGATGCTGCGCATGAGTGTCGGGGAAGGCCCCGCGGGCCATGAGCGTGGTCGTGACCGGCAAGCCGGTGGTCTCGGCGAGCTCGAGCAGCTCCTGCGAGGCGCGTGAGCGGATGACGCCCCCGCCCACGTACAGGATGGGCTTCTTGGCCTCGGCAAGCAGCTGCGCCGCCGCGAGGATCTGTTTGCCATGTGCCTTGGTGACCGGCCGGTAGCCCGGCAGGTCGACCTTAAGCGGCCACACGAACGGTGCTCTGCTCTGCTGGGCGTCTTTGGTGATGTCGACCAGCACCGGGCCGGGACGGCCGGTGCCGGCGATGTGGTACGCCGCCGCGATCGTCACCGGGATCTCCTCGGCGCTCTTGACGAGGAAGGAGTGCTTGGTGATCGGCATGGTGATGCCGACGATGTCCGCCTCCTGGAAGGCGTCCGTGCCCATCAGCGTGGAGAAGACCTGGCCGGTGATGAACACCACCGGAACCGAGTCCATGTGGGCGTCCATGATCGCCGTGACGAGGTTCGTCGCACCGGGGCCGGAGGTCGCCATTGCGACGCCGACCTTGTTCGAGGCGGCAGCGTACCCTTCGGCCGCGTGGCCACCGCCCTGTTCGTGCCGGACCAGGATGTGACGGATCGTGTCCGAGTCCATGATCGCGTCGTAGATCGGCAGGATGGCGCCGCCGGGGAGTCCGAAGACATCGGTGACGCCGAGGAGCTCGAGGGTGCGGACGACCGACTCGGAGCCGGTCAGTTGTTCGGGCGCCGCTGTGCCGGTCGACGCGGAGAGCGCCACCGTGCTGGGCGACGCGGTCGTGTGGTTCGCATCCGAGGACATGCCTTCATCGGTCCCTTGCGTACGTGATGGTTGATAGTGCTGGAGTGGGGCGAAGGACTACCCGGTGACCGCACCCTCCGCAGCGGAGCGAACGAGCTTGGAGTACTTCGCGAGAACGCCACGGGTATAGCGCGGAGGAAGAGGCGCCCAGCCGTCCCGGCGGGCGGTCAGCTCTGACTCGTCGACCAGTAGGTCGAGGGAGCGAGCCGCGATATCGACCCGTATCAAATCACCATCGCGCACGAATGCGATGGGACCAGCGTCCACCGCTTCGGGTGCTATGTGGCCGATGCACAGGCCGGTTGTGCCGCCTGAGAATCGCCCGTCCGTCAAGAGTAGTACATCCTTGCCGAGGCCTGCACCCTTGATGGTGGCGGTGATCGCGAGCATCTCGCGCATCCCGGGACCGCCCTTCGGCCCTTCGTAGCAGATGACGACCACATCGCCGGCGTTGATCCGGCCCGCGGTGAGAGCGTCCATAGCGGCGCGCTCGCGCTCGAACACGCGCGCTGGGCCCTCGAACACCTCGGCGTCGAAACCAGCCGTCTTGACAACGGCGCCCTCCGGAGCGAGCGTGCCCTTGAGGATTGTGAGCCCCCCTGTCGGGTGGATGGGGTTGTCCAGCGAGCGCAGGACGGTGCCGTCCGGTGCGGGCGGGTCGATCTCCGCCAGGTTCTCCGCGACGGTCTTGCCGGTCACGGTGAGGCAGTCCCCGTGCAGCAGGCCCGCGTCCAGGAGCGCCTTCATGACGACCGGGACACCACCGTGACGGTCGACGTCGTTCATGACGTACGTGCCGAACGGTTTGAGATCGCCGATGTGCGGAACCGTCTCGCCGATGCGGTTGAAATCGTCGATGGTGAGGTCAACCTCGGCCTCGCGCGCGATGGCGAGCAGGTGAAGCACGACGTTCGTCGACCCGCCGAAGGCCATCGCCACCGCGATGGCGTTCTCGAACGCCTTCTTGGTGAGGATGTCGCGAGCCGTGATGCCCTGCTTCAGCAGGGAGACAACAGCCTCGCCGGAGCGGTGGGCGAAGGAGTCGCGCCGCCGGTCGGCCGAGGGCGGCGCAGCCGAGCCGGGCAGGCTCATCCCGAGTGCCTCGGCGACGGACGCCATGGTGTTCGCGGTGTACATGCCGCCGCAGGCTCCTTCACCCGGGGCTATGGCGCACTCGATGCGTTTGAGGTCCTCCTCGCTCATCTTGCCGGCCTTGCACGCACCGACAGCCTCGAACGAGTCGATGATCGTGACGTCCTTCTCGGTGCCGTCGCTGAGTTTGACCCAGCCGGGCGCGATGGAGCCCGCGTAGAGGAAGATCGCGGAGAGGTCGAGACGGGCCGCGGCCATCAGCATGCCCGGCAGCGATTTGTCGCAGCCGGCGAGGAGGACGGTGCCGTCGAGCCGCTCGGCCATCATGACCGTCTCGACCGAGTCGGCGATGACCTCACGGGAGACGAGCGAGAAGTGCATTCCCTCGTGCCCCATCGAGATACCGTCGGAGACCGAGACGGTACCGAATTGCAGCGGATAACCGCCACCGGAGTGGACGCCTTCTTTGGCGCCCTGGGCCAGCCGGTCGAGCGAGAGGTTGCACGGCGTGATCTCGTTCCAGGACGAGGCGATGCCGATCTGCGGCTTCTCCCAGTCGGCGTCCCCCATGCCGACCGCACGGAGCATCCCGCGGCTCGTGGTGGCTTCGATCCCGTCCGTGACAACGCGCGAACGCGGTTTCCAATCGATCTGAGGCATGGGACAACTCTAAGACTGTTTGGATGCTGCCTCGTCCATATGGCCGGATCGGTGGAGAACAGGCACCGTGAGCCCGTCTGTGGAGGAATCGCGACGCCTCAGCGGGCGGCGCGCGCCTCCGACAGCAGTGTCAGCAGAGCGGCGATCGCGCGCTCATCCGCCACGCGGTACTGCGCCGTCGTCTCACCTGGTCCGACCTTGACGCCGACATCGCCCCGCCCCGGCACAAGGACGCGGAAGCCGTCTTCATCCGTCACGTCGTCCCCGGCGAAGAGCACAGCCGTCGCCTTCGTGTACTCGCGCAACCGGTCGATGCCATCGCCTTTGTCGGCGTCCCACACCGAGAACTCGATAATGTCCTTGCCGTCGCGGATGGTGAGATCGCTGCTGACGGACGCGGCCGCAGCACGGGCACGGGCCACGACGTCCTCGGCTCCCTCACCCTCCAGCAGTCGGTAATGCACGCCAAAGCCCACGGGTTTCACTTCCAGCCGCGTGCCGGGAACGCTCTGCACCAGAGCGCCGAGGACCTCGCCCAGGCGATCGAGAGCCGCCCGCTCCTCGGTGGCGAGGTCGAGGGAGACACCCTCACGGCCGAAACGGATCTCGACGCCGTGGGAGCCGATGAGGAGCGCGTCTCCATCTGCCTCGGTGACCGTCTCGAGGCTCGACAGCGGCCGTCCGGAGACATAGGCAACCCGGGTGCCCGGCATCTGCTCCAATCGATCGAGCGCCGCCTTCGCCTCGGGGAGGGCGCGGGCAGCCTTCGGAATGTCCACGAACGGCGCGAGCGTCCCGTCGAAGTCGAGCGCGACCAGCAGGCGCTCGGTGCCCGCAAGCGCGCTCACCGCGGCGGCGAGGTCGGCGGAGGTGGACGGCTGGGGGGATGCGGTGCTGGTCATGCTTCTTCCGGTGGAGTTCAGGGTGGGGAACGCGGGTCAGCGCCGGTTGACCGGCGAATTCTGCAGCGGGTGGTCGCCATGCGCACGGCGGATCAGCGCGTCGAGGAAGGACGCGGACCAGCGCGCGACATCGTTGGTGAGCACCTTCTTGCGGAGGGCGCGCATCCGGCGGGTGCGGTCGCGACGCGGCATCTCGACGGCCTGCGCGATGGCGTCCTTGAGCCCCTCGATGTCGTGCGGGTTGATGAGGAGCGCCTGGCGCAGCTCATCGGACGCGCCGGCGAACTCGCTGAGAATGAGCACGCCGTCCTCGTCCACACGGGTGGCGACGTATTCCTTGGCGACCAGGTTCATTCCATCGCGCAGCGCCGTGACGAGCATGACATCGGCCGCGAGGTAGAGCGCGACCATCTCCTCACGCGGATAGCCGTGATGGAGATAGGCGACGGCGGTGTGACCGAGGGTGGAGTAATCGCCGTTGATCCGGCCGACCGTCAGCTCGATCTCGTCACGGAGCTGGCGGTAGGTCTCGACCCGTTCGCGGCTGGGACTCGCGACCTGCACGAGGGTCGCTTTCTCGACATCGAGCCGACCGTCGCGAAGCAACTCGCCGAACGCCTTGAGGCGGTGGCCGATCCCCTTCGTGTAGTCGAGGCGGTCGACACCCAGCATGATCGTCTCGGGGTTGCCGAGCTCCTCGCGGATCGCAGCGGCCCTGGCCCGGATCTCCGGGCGGCGGGCGAGTTCCTGGTACTGCTCGACGTCGATCGAGATCGGGAATGCGCGCGCGAGGACCGTCCGGACGAGCCCGCCGTGGCGGTTGGCCGTGACGTGACGGTGCGATCCGGCCTCGGGGTCGTCGCTCTCGATCGGCACATCGATGATCGGCCCGCGCGTCTCGTAGCCCTTCAGCCGGCGGACGGCACGCGAGAAGTTGCTGGCGTCGGCGACGCGCTGGAAGCCGACGACATCCGCACCCAGCAGCCCGTCGATGATCTGACGACGCCAGGGCAGCTGCGAGTAGATGCCATAGGGCGGGAACGGGATGTGGTTGAAGAATCCGATGACAAGGTCCGGACGCGACTCCCGCAGCATCTCGGGGACGAGCTGAAGCTGGTAGTCGTGTACCCACACGACCGCGCCTTTCGCTGCGACCGCGGCGGCGGCGGCCGCGAACCGGCGGTTGACCGCGACGTACGTCTCCCACCATTCGCGGTGGTAGCTCGGCGGTGCGATCACATCGTGGTAGAGCGGCCAGAGCGTGTCGTTGGAGAAGCCTTCGTAATACTCTTGCAGGTCCTGTTCGCTCAGCGGCACCGGCAGGATGGCGATGCCGTCCACCTCGAACGGCTCGACCTCCTCTCCGGCGACACCGGCCCAGCCGATCCAGACGCCGTCCTCCGCCCTCATGACCGGCTTCAGGGCGGCGACCAGGCCGCCGGGCGACGGGCGCCAGCTCGATTCGCCTGTTTCGTCCACCACACGGTCGACGGGCAACCGGTTCGAGACGATCACGAGGTCATAGCTGGCGGACGGTTTCTTGACCGGGGACAGGTTAATGGTCTGTCAACTCCCTCGGGACGCGACATGGCAGCGGATATCCGTCACAGTACCAGCGCGTGCGGGAAGTACACGGGATCGGTCGCCGTCCGGTCATGAGAAGTTCACATCCGGGTGGTTCGAGTGGGGCCGTGATGCGCATCGGCATGAGCACGGCCGGCGTCTCTCCGCACGGCGTCGCGGAGGCTTTTCGCGTCGCGGCCGAACTCGGCTTCGACGGGTCGACGTGATGGTCGCACGCGACGAGAGCACCCGGTCGGCAGCGGGGCTGAGCGTACTGCCGGAGCGGTTCGGCATCCCGGCGCTCAGCGTCATACCCCGTCCTGCCACTCACACACTTCGTCTGGGGATGCGACCAGCGGGTGAAACGTAAGCGTTTGGCGCAGCTGGCGGCCGAGCTGGACGCGAAGACGGTGTGGGTGTCTACGCGCGCCCGAGCAGCCAGACCAGTTCGCGCGCGTACTCGCCGTACCCGTCGACGGTCGGGTGGAAGGCGGCTGGCCCGCTCCGGCTGATCCACGGCGTCCCGGAGCCGATTCCATGCCCGGTGAAGTCCACTCCGATGTAGGCCAGGGGGAGTCCGGCCGCGTTCTGCTTCTCCACGGCGTCGCTGATGGTCTGGTTGAGGCCGAGAACGGCGGCGTTGACGGCCGTCGCCATCTCGAAGTCCGCAGCCTTCTGGTCCGAGTTGTCGTACAGGAGGGCGTAGCCCGTCACGACGATGCGCGCGTTGGAGGCTGCCTCGGCGACCCCGAGGTCATTGCCGCCGATGCTCAGCGTGACGAGTTCGGTGCGATCGTCGAGGGCGATGAGCTGGTTCTTCAGCAGATCCCTGGTCGTGGCCCCCGCGCAGGCGGCGTTGACGACGAGGTCGACGCCGGTGTCGCGCGCGAAGATCTCCGGGTAGCTCTTCGGGCTCCTCCGGCACTTGCCGTATTCGATGCCGCCACCCATCCCGGCCGCGAACGAATCGCCGAGCGCGACGTAGCGGGTGACTGCCGTGAGCGGTTTCTGAAAAAAGGCGTCAGGTGAGGGTGCGGGAGCGGCCGTGCGCGCTGACGGCGCCGGTGCGGGGGCCGCGGACTCGTTCTTTGCGGAGCAGGCGGACACCAGAGGCAGCGCCAAGGCCGCGAAGAGAGCGGCGAGGACAGTGGAAAAGGCTCCGTTTCGCATCACTCACACGCTACCGCGGGAGTCTCGGAAGTTCTCTGCCCGACCGTTCTGCGAGGGCCGGCAGGAGCACGCTGAGCACCCCAGGCCGGCCTCAGCCGGTGGCAGCGAGAGCGAGCGTGGCGAGCACGACAGTGACCGGGGCCACCATCGCGCCGAGCAGCGCATAGCGCCACCACGAAATCCCGGCGCCGAACGACGTCAGCCGCTGATGCCAGAGGAGGGTGGCGAGCGAGGCCCAGGGCGTGATGAGTGGCCCCGCGTTCACGCCGATGAGCAGCGCTGCCAGCCGCACGGGGGAACCGGCGACCGGCTCCAGCGCGAGGTAGGCCGGGAGGTTGTCGATCGCGTTCGCACCGACCATGCCGGTCAGCGAGAGCCGCAGCAGGGCCAGCGGGGAATCGCCGTCGCCGGAGACTCGCGCCAGCAGCGTCCCGAGCCCGTTCGCCTGCAGTGCCTCAATGAACAGGAATAGCCCCGCCGCGAGCAGGAGGAGTTGCCAGGGCACCAGTCCGAAGCGCAGCGCCGAGCGGTTGCGGACCAGGAAGACCGCCGCCAGCAGCACCGCTGCGGCGCACGTCGGCAGCCACACCGGGAGCCCGGAGACGAGCATCGGGATGAGCGCAACGACGACGCCTGCGCTGATCCAGAACAGCACGGGGTCCGCGATGGTCTCCACCTCTCCGGTCTCGTAGCGGACGAGGAGCGAGCGGCGGGAGAGGATGAAGACCACAACCATCGGCACGGTCATCGCGACCGGCGCCGGGATGAGCAGAAGCGTGGCGAACTGGACAGGCGACGGGTTCCCCATCGCGTGCTGGGCGAGGAGGTTGGTCAGGTTGGAGACCGGGAGCAGCAGCGAACCGGCGTTCGCCATCCACACGGTCGTCAGCGCAAACGGCAGGGGGTCGAGCCCAGCATGTCGTGCGAGGACTATCACGACGGGCGTCAGAAGCACAGCGGTGGTGTCAAGCGACAGGAAGACTGTGCTGAGCGCCGCCACCAGCACCACCAGCAGCCAGAGCGCCCAGGCCCGTCCGCGTCCCCAGCGCGCGGTCTGCTGC
This sequence comes from Leifsonia xyli subsp. xyli str. CTCB07, assembly GCF_000007665.1. NCBI lineage: Bacteria > Bacillati > Actinomycetota > Actinomycetes > Micrococcales > Microbacteriaceae > Leifsonia > Leifsonia xyli. Next base: position 1,379,266 of record NC_006087.1, read on the forward strand.
GCGACGGCGGTGAAGACGCCCGCCTCCGCGGCGAGTTCGGTCACGATGGTGATCGCGACGACGAAGAGCAGGATGGGCCACACCCGGTCCCAGAGCACCACGGCGTCGGCCAGCGGCAGCAGTCCCGTCGCGACAGCGATGCCGCCCAGCACAGCCAGCGCGGCACCCACGATCCCGGTTCGCATCCGGCCCCTCTCCTGCCCCTGAACGTTCGCGGACTCCGCCGATACAGTCGCCCCACGGAAGCGTACGCTAACGACGAGGGAAAGGACGCGCATGCGCAAGTTCATCTTCAACGGAGCCGTCGTCAGCGCGGCGATCGGCCTGTTCACGACGATCCAGTCGACCAGGAGGGGGGCCCGCGACTGGCGCGTCCCGCTCATGTGGATCAGTTCCGCGATCACCCTCGCCATCGCCATCGGAACCGTTGTGAAGGACTCCCGGGAGGCCAAACTGCGCGACTAGCGCAGAAATCAGCACGATTCCGCTGATCGTACGGCGTGTCCGCACGCTCTGCGATCCTTCCGCCGGGAGACTTGTCCCGACAGGAGAACCGGGAAGGGGTCGTGTGATGTTTGGTCGTAGGAGCCACGTCGCCATTCGTAAGCCAGTGGCGCCGGTCCCCCAGCTGACAGACGCACAAATCCTCGCGCTCGTACACAGCAAGGTCTCCGAGCTGATCGGCGAGAAGGGCGAGTGGACGGTCGTCCGCCGGGGCGCCGACGACACCGACACCGTCTTCCACTCGGTGCTCTCCCAGTCTGTCGCGGTCGGCATCACCGCGGCGATCGTCGAAGCTCGCACCCGGCTGGAAACAGGCGAGACCGCCGAGCCGCAGCACCGCGCGCCCACAGAACCCGTGCCGGTGATCGCCGCGGGAGCGGAAGCCGCCGAAGAGGAGTTCGCCGCGATGACGTGGGAGCCCGCGCCGATCACGGTGTGGACCGATCTGCGCAAACCGGTCACCGGGGAGATCCCGGCTGTCCAGGAGCGCCCCGCAGCGTAGCCCGCTCAGCCCGCCTCACCCGGTCCCCCGGCTCAGCCGACCGGCCGCCAGGACCCCGGACCGCCGGAGCCCGCGCGGTAGGTCTGCAAGGGAACTTCGCCCTTGCCCCACGCCGTCAGCACGGGAGCCACGATGCGCCAGCACTCCACCGACGTGTGTGCTCCGACCGAGAGCGGCGGGTCCCCGTCGAGGATGCCCTCGACGACTTCGCCATATGCCTGCAACTGGCCAGCCCCGAAGTCCGCGGTCAGCGCGACGCGCTCGACCTCGCGCGGGTCGCCTGGGCCGTTGACGTTGAGCTCCAGGGACATCGAATCGGGCGCGAGCATGATGCGGAGCTTGGCCGGCTCCGTGGTGCCCGTCAGCCCGGCCGGGATGCGCCGCGCCGGTTTGAAGGTGACCACGATCTCCCGCCGGCGCGTGCCAAGCGCTTTGCCCGAGCGGAGAGTGAACGGCACGCCGGCCCAGCGCCAGGTGTCGATCTGGACCGTCACCTCGGCGAGCGTCTCGTCTCGGTGCCGCGGGCCGGGTCGACGCCCGGCTCCCTGGAATAGGAAGGGAGTTCGCGACCCTCGACCGCGCCGGCGGTGTAGCGCGCGCGGCGGCTCGACTCCTTCGGACGGCCGCCCCACACCCGAGTGGCCCGGATGACAGCCGCCTTGGCCTCGCGGACGTCCACAGCGCCCAGGGTGGAGGGTGGCTCCATGGCCAGCACGGCCATGACTTGAAGCAAGTGGCTCTGGATCATGTCGACCAGGGCCCCGGCGTTGTCATAGTAACGGGCACGGTCCTCGAGTCCCAGCGTCTCGTCGTACACGATATCGACGCGCTCGATGTGATCGCCGTTCCACAGTGGCTCCAGGATGCTGTTGGCGAAGCGCAGCCCGATGAGATTGAGCACTGTGGAGCGGCCGAGGAAGTGGTCGATCCGGTGGATGCGCTCCTCCGGCGCCAGCGTCGCCAGCAGCTTGTTGAGCGCGACGGCGCTGCGTCGGTCCGTGCCGAACGGCTTCTCCAGTGCGAGGGTCAGCCCCGCGGGCCGGTCGATCGTCCCCAGCGCCGCGCAAGCCCTGGCCATGATCGACGGAGGAAGCGCGAAGTACAGAGCGGGGGCACCCTCGCAGGCGGCGAGGACGCGGCCCAGGTCACCGGGGTCGGTGACATCGGCGGAGAGGCACATCGTGTCCGAGAGGAGAGCGTCCACCGCAGCGCCCTCCGCCTGAGAGGTCGCGAACGACGCGCGGACCACCGACCGCCAGTGCGCGGTGGTCTATTCCTCGACGCCCGACCCGATCAGCCGGAAGCGGCGCTCGGGATGGTTCGTGAGCAGCTGGCCGATGGCGGGCAGAAGAAGCCTGGACGACAGATCGCCGCTCGCTCCGAGAATCACCAGAGTGCCCACGGACTGCGCCATGCCCCTCAGAGTACGGCCATACTGGGGATATGTCGCTCCCCATCGAGGATTACGCCCTGATCAGTGACTGCTTCACCGGAGCGCTCGTCGGCAGGGACGGCAGCATCGACTGGCTGTGCCTGCCCCGCTACGACTCGGGTTCGGCGTTCGGGGCCCTGCTCGGCACGGAGGACCACGGCCGCTGGCTGCTCGCGCCGTCCGATCCGGAGGCGACGAACACGCGACATTATGCGGGCGACACAATGACACTGGTCACCCGCTGGCGCACAGCGACCGGCGAGGTGGAGGTCGTCGACGCCATGCCGATGGGCGATCACCGGGCGGATGTGGTGCGGCGGGTGCGTGGCATCCGGGGCACGGTGGAGATGCGGGAGGATCTGCGCATCCGGTTCGGGTACGCCACGGCTGTGCCGTGGGTGCGCCAGGACAAGACGGCGAAGCCGAACGCACTCGTCGCGGTCGCCGGTCCCGACGGCCTGGTGTTCCGCGGCTCGGCGCTGCGGCCGAGCGACCACGCGCACAAGAGCCGGTTCACAGTCGAGGCGGGGCAGACGGTCGATCTGTCGATGACGTGGTTCCCCTCCCACCGCGCTGCGCCGGACGCGCCGGACGTCGAGGAGGCGCTCACGCACACCCGGTCGTGGTGGACCGAGTGGGCGGCCGGCTGCGATCACGACGGTCCCTATCGCGACGAGGTCGTGCGCTCGCTCATCCTGCTGCGCGCGCTCACCCACCTGGACACCGGCGGCATCGTGGCCGCGGCGACGACATCGCTCCCGGAGAGCTTCGGCGGCGAGCGGAACTGGGACTATCGCTATGTGTGGCTGCGGGACGCCTCCCTGACGATCGCGGTTCTGCTCTCGCACGGGTACCACGACTACGTGGGTCTCTGGCGGGACTGGCTGCTCCGAGCGGTCGCCGGCGACCCGGGCGACGTGCAGATCATGTACGGGCTCGGCGGCGAGCGCGACCTCGCCGAGCGGGAGATCGACAGTCTGCCGGGCTATCGGGGCGCGCATCCGGTGCGAGTCGGAAACGACGCCTCGACACAGTTCCAGGCGGATGTGATCGGCGAAGTGATGATCGCGCTGGATCGCGGCCGCGCGGCCGGGGTCGAAGAGACGCGGTTCTCCTGGGCGCTGCAGCGCGCGCTGATGCGCTACCTCGAGGAGCATTGGCGGAACCCCGACCACGGCATCTGGGAGATCCGCGGGGAGCCGCAGGTGTTCACGCACTCTCGAGCGCTCGTCTGGGCGGCGTTCAACTGCGCGGTCCGCGGCGTGGAGGAGTACGGGCTGAGCGGGCCGGTCGCTCGCTGGAAGCGCCTGCGCGACGAGATCCGTGCGGATCTGGAGGCGAACGGCTTCGACGAGGAGCGTGGCGCCTACGTGCAGTGCTTCGGCAGCGATCGGGTGGACGCCTCGCTCCTCGTCCTCCCACAGGTCTGCTACTGCGACGCCGAGGACCCGCGGATGCTCGGCACCGTCCACGCGATCGAGCAAGATCTGATGCACGAGGGGCTGCTGCTGCGCTACCGGACCGAAGGCGGCGTGGACGGGCTGCCGCCGGGAGAGAACCCCTTCCTCGCGTGCTCGTTCTGGCTGGTCGAGCAGTACGCGCGCTCGCGCCGGGCCGACGACGCGAAGGCGCTGATGGACCGGCTGCTGGGCCTCGCCAACGATGTCGGGATGCTGTCCGAGGAGTACAACATGACACGCCGTTCGCAGGCGGGTAACACGCCGCAAGCGCTCACGCACCTCGCGCTCGTGCGGGCGGCGGACGCGATCGCGGAGCTGAGCGCCTGATGGCCGCGCTCGCCCGGCCGGAGCGGGACACCGGGCTCGAGGCCCGGCTGAGGCTCGGAGAGCCGTGGGTGACGATCGTGTGGAACGACCCGGTCAACCTGATGTCGTATGTGACCTACGTCTTCGAAAGCTACTTCGTCTACCCGGCGCGGGAGGCCGAACGGCTGATGCTGCTCGTCCACACCGAGGGCAAAGCCGGCGTCGCGACCGGCACCCGCGAGGAGATGGAACGGCATGTCGAGGCGATGCATGGCTTCGGGCTCTGGGCGACCCTGACGAAGGCGGACTCGTGAGGCCGTTCCGCCGGACACGGGACGGAACGCTGCGCGCCCGGTTCGAGCCGGACGAAGCGGAGATCCTGGCCCGGCTCGCCGCGGAGACGGCTGAACTCGCCGTGGACGCGGCGAGCGGCGCGGGCGATCCGCGGGAGGACCCGGCGTTCATCCGCCTGCTGCCGGACGCTTATTCGGGCGATGCGGAGGCGTCCGCGGAGTTCCGGCGCTTCACGGCCGGTGGGCTCGCGGAGCGGAAGGCGCTCACTGCGCAAGTGGTGATGGAGACGCTGGGCGGCGGGTCCGGCGCGATCGAGGTCCGTCTCGACGCGCCGCAGGCCGCTGCCTGGCTGCGCACGCTGACGGACATCCGGCTCGTGCTCGCGGCACGGCTCGGGATCGTGCAGGACGGCGACGAGGGCGACATCCACGACGCGGACTCCGCCTTCCGGCGGGCCGTCTACGACTGGCTCGCCGGAGTGCAGGAGTCGCTGGTGCTGGCGCTGCGCTCGACGCGCTGATGGTCCCGGGCTGACAGCCGGGAGCTGAGGAAGGAGCTCTCACCGGCATCCTCGCGACTCTCTCCCCCCTCATCGACATCCGCACCTCGCCGTCCGTCGCGCGTCGGAGACGGGCGCCGGCGGCCGAGGTGGGGAAGACCGGTTGACAGATCCGGGCTTCGCGTCTAGGTTTCTTTAAAGCCAGTTTAGTATTACGCCGGTCGGACTCACGAAGGAACGCAATGAAGCGGATCACTCTGCTCGCGGCAACAGCGAGCTCGGCTCTCCTCCTCGGGATGCCGCCGTACACGGTCAGACCGCCCATCCCGGTGACGAGTTCCGTATAGCCGCCGGCGAGCCAGTGGATGACGTCGATATCGTGCGCGCCCTTCTGCAAGAGCAACCCGTTCGACTTCGCCCGCTCGGCGTGCCAGTCCTTGAAGTAGTAGTCGCCGCCGTTCCCGACGAAGTGGCGGCACCAGACCGCCTTGACCTCGCCGATCTCCCCACGCCGGATGATGTCGCGCATCGTCCGCACGACAGCCATGTGCCGCATATTGTGCCCGACATAGAGCCGGGTCCCGGTCTCAGCGACGGCGGCCAGGATGGCATCGGCGTCCGCGAAGTCGATCGCGAGCGGCTAGATACACCGCGATGCCCGCACGGAACAGATCGCCCGCGACCTCGGCGTGGGCGTGATCGGGCGAGGTGACGAAGACAGCGTCCACCGCACCCGCCGCTCCGGACGCCACAGCGGCGATGAACTCACGATGGCCGGAGAAGATCAGCGGCGAGCCGAACCGCTCCGCGGCTCGCTCACGGGCGGCCTCGCTCGGATCACCGCAAGGCGCAGCGGCCGTCTCCGTGTCATGACGCCATCCCTTCGTGGGTGCGGTGGAGGAACCCTCCGGAGCCGTCGTCTACCTCCGCCGCGACCGGCCGGCCCAGCCGAGCCGCGAGCAGGTGCGACCCCGCCACATCGATCTCCGGCTCCAGCAGCCGGCGGGCCGGGAAGAGCCGTTGCGTCGTCTCGGCGGCCGCGAGCACGAGGGCCCCCAGAACGACCGCCTCGGCGGCCAGCTCCGATTGGATGATCGACGGACGGATGGGCAGGCTGATCTCCCGCATCACGGCCGCTCTCAGCGGCGCAAGCAGCGCCTCACCGGCGCGCGACAGACCGCCGCCGACCACGACCACATCCGGATCGACGGCCATCGTGACCGTCGCGACACCGGTGGCGAGGCCGCCGACGAAGCGCTCGATCTCCTCCCGCGCCCGCTGGTCCCCGCCGACCGCGAGCCGGAAAACCTCTTCGGCCGTCGACGCCGTCTCCCAGCGGAGCTGCCCGGACTCGTCCACCTGCATCGAGAAGACGATCTCGCCGATCTCACCCGCCGCGCTGTGCCGGCCGCGACGCAGCTTGCCATCGATGATGAGCCCCATCGAAATCCGGTGCCCGGCGAAGAAATAGGCGACATCGTCCACGAGCCGTGCCGCACCCATCCGGTGCTCGGCCAGGGCCGCGAGCCGCATGTCGTTCTCGATGGCGACAGGGCAGCCGAACTCGTCGCGCAGGTGCCCGGCGATGTCCACGCCCTCCCAATCGGGGAAGTTCCGCGAGACGACGAGCCGACCGTCCGTACCGACCATTCCGGAGACCGCCACCGCCATCCCGGAGCGCTGCCGCAATCGCCGGAGGTCAAGTCCCGCGGCGGCGAAGCAGTCCCGCACGGCGTCTTTCACCCCGTCGAGCCGCTCCGCTCCCCCGAACGTCCCGTCCACATCGCGCTCGTGCCAGCCAACCACCCGGCCGTCGAGCTCCGCCACGACGACGCGGCTGCGGTGGATTCCGACGTCGACACCGACCAGATATCCCGCGTCGGCTACGAACTTGAAGATCCGTGCCGGCCGGCCCGCACCACGTCCGCCCGGAGTGTACTCATCGACCATCCCGATCAGCCCCTCCTCCCGGAGGAATGGCAGCACCGTCTCCACCGTGGGGCGGGACAGCCCGGTGCGCTCAGCCAGCCGGGCGACCGTGGCCCACCCCCCGTCCCGCAGGGCGACCGCGACGCGCGCGACACTGGTGTTCACCTTTCGCACCTCGCTCTTACCGGACACCATCGGGACCTCATTCTGCCCTTTACAAAGAAACAAACTTTTTTAATTGGCTGCGCTCAGTAGAGCACGGGAGAAAGAAAGCGGTCAAGTCTGTGTGCATTACAAACAAGACCGCTTGCGTATTAGATCCGGGAGCATCCGGCCCGGCTGCCGGGGCGCGTGTCACCTTGTCCCCGCCGACACCCCGCCTTACGCTCGGCGCAAGAGGTGCGCCGGAAAGCGGACCGACGAGAAAGGTGCGCTCCATGCGATTCATCCGGCCCCCGGCCCACCCCACGCCCACACCCGCCGAATCGGCCTCCCGCGCGGACGCGCCACTGATCAAGCGCAGTCCGCTGCTGTTCGGCTACCTTCTCACCCTCGGCGCACTCGGGGCCGCGGTCACCGGCGCGATGCTCTACGGCCTGCGCTCGATCATCTTCTCCGTGTTCCTCGCGATGTTCGCGACCGTCGGCCTCGATCCGCTGATCCGGTGGTTCCAGCGGCGAGGGATGAAGCGGGCGTGGGCGATCGTGACGGTCATCCTGCTGATCGTCGCCGCCCTCGTCGCGATCGTCTGGGTGGTCGTCCCCCTCATCGTCGAGCAAATCGGCTTCCTCGGCACGGTCGTCCCGCACGAGATCGCGAGGCTGCGCTCAGAGGGCTGGTTCGACAGTGCGAACACCACGAGCAACGGCGTCCTCGGCCAGACGCTCACCTGGATCGCCGACCAGGCGAAGAACCCGCAAACCTGGGCCAGCGTCGGAAGCGGTCTCCTCGGGCTGGGAATCTCGGTGCTGAACGCTTCACCACCGGCTTTTTCATCGCCATCCTGACGATCTACTTCATCGCCTCCTACGACGCGACCAAGCAGTCGCTGTACCGTCTGGTCAGCCGCTCCCACCGCGAAGAGTTCGAGAGCTACGCCGAGCGCATCCTGAAGAACTTCGGCAAGTACCTGAGCGGCATGGTCGTCCTCGCTTTCTTCAACGCCGTCTACAGCCTCCTCCTGCTCATCGCCACGGGCGTCCCCGGCGCTTTCCTCATCGCCCTGGCCGCCTTCTTCATCACCCTCATCCCGATCATCGGAACCGTGCTGACCACCATCGCTATGTCGGCGCTGGCCTTCATCCACTCCCCCGTCAGCGGCATCGTCGTTCTGGTTCTGATGCTGATCTACATGCAACTCGAGGCATACATCCTGACGCCCCGGGTGATGGGCAAGGCCGTGCAGGTCCCGGGTTCCATCGTGCTCATCTCGGCCCTCGCCGGCTCGACGCTGTTCGGCCTGCCCGGAGCGCTCGTCGCCATCCCGATCTCGGCGGGCGTCATGCTCATCATCAAAGAGGTCGTCATGCGGCGGAAAGAACGGACGTAGAAACGGGCGCCCGGCGTGTACAACCCCCTTGTTCAGCCGACCCCCTTGTTCAGCCCCGACCGGCGCCCGTGATCGGAGAAGGCCGCGCCCCCACGAAGATCAACCATCGAGACGCACCCACGCAAACACAGGGGCGACGCACGGCCCACGGATGAGGCGGACGCGGAGTGAGCGAACGCGCCGCGACACGAAGACGTCGCATCGGCGATTCAACCGGGTCGCCGGTCTGGTCACGCCTTGAGCCGGTGTGTATGGTGCGGTTCCATGGTGAAAAGGCACTGGCGCGGAGCACTCTTGAGAACAGAACTGCATCCCTCCACCGAGCGAGTGCCTGCGCGCGAGAATCTCCTGGACGCGGCCGGTGTCCACTCGGGATTCTTCGAAGCGACCCTGGTGCCGAAACGTCTGGAAAACGGCATGTTCGTCGTGACCGTCTACATTGACGGATGGGAGGTCGGGGCCGTGTTTCCGACAAGCACGACTGACGCGGAGGTCGTTCGTGCGGCCACATCCTCTCACGTGAACGCCGGCCGGGTCTTCCTTAACCGAGATTGGTCCTCCGCCGCGCGCGCAGTGCTCAGACTCGGACGGCCTGGGCGATGATCTGTCTCCACCCGTCGCCGTTGTCACCGGGACGACGGCGACGGGTTGAGCCTCGTCAGAATCGAACGGCAAGGCCCCGACGCTACGGCAGGGCAGATGAGGCGACCACCGTGAAGAAAACGATGGCCGGTCTGGCAGCGGTAGTGACAGCAGTCGCGCCGACGCTCCTGCCCTACCGGCCATAGCGGTGGCCCTTGCCCCCGCCCTCATAGGTGCGATCGTGACACCGTGGCGGTCCGTACTCGCGCGGATCGTGACGGTGTTGCGCTTGCGATGGCCGGGATCGGCGTGGCGGCACCTATGCAGGTGCTCTCATTCCCGAACCCCAGCGCAGCGGCGACCTTCATGGGCGTGCTCGATGCGCTCAGCTACGGTTCTCTCGCACTCGTCAGGGTGTCTGCGGTCGCATCGTGGGTGATTGCCGCGTGCTCAGAGAAGCATGTACACGCCGAAGACCGCGAGACCGGCACCGCACCCGGCGATGACCTGCGCGAGCGTGTGGGCGCGCGCCGCGATCCTGGCCCACCCAAGCGCGACGACCGCGAGAACGAGAAGAACAACCAACCAGCCCGGCAGGACGGTTAGCTGGTACGCCCACAGGAACGCAGCAATGGCCATATGGATAGACATCTTCCAAACGACATTCACTGCCATGACCACGACGAGCCCGACCGCAGAAGCGATTGTGAGGGAGGTAGCCTCCCACGGCGCTTCAGCAGCGAGAAGGATCACGATCACCGCGACGACGACGAGCGCGCCGAGAAGGATCGGGAGCCGCTGAGACCGCTTCCCCACGAAACGGTCAGACACCCGTCCGCGATGCGCGAGCCAGATCATCGCCAGATAGGGGAGCACCGCAACACCCAGGATGGGGAGCAGGGCCCACCATCCCGCGGCCGACCCGACCTGGAGACGAGCCTCCACGAAGGCAATCGTGAGCAGCGGCGCTGGACCGAGTGCTTCCGAGAGGATATGTCCGACCCGCTCGCCGCGACTCATGGGCGTGCTGGTGCTGGTTCTGGTCAAAAGATGTCCTTCGCTCGTCGGTCCATTTCCGCGGCACGCGCTTTGTCTGCGTGGAGAAGCCGCCCAGCCCGGATGCGCACAGCGGCGAGGATCTCTTCCAGGTCGACGCCGAGCGCCTCGCAGATTCCCCTCAGCTCGACGGCCTCCGGCTGGCGCTTGCCATTGAAGATATGGAAAGCGAGCCCACGAGCAGCACCCACCTGCTTCGCTACCTCAGCAACGGGGACATCGGATATCTCTCAATATGCGGCGAGTTCGATGGAGAGCGCCCTCTCGAAGTACGGCGCGAGGTCCGAGTGCCGAGAAGTCATCCTCGAATGCTAGCGCCGGAGCGTCTCGATGGGTCCTCGGCGCACCCAAAAAACGAAGCGGCCACGGGGCACGAGCGACCAAGGGGCACGAAATGGAAGGCAACGTGAGTGCGGTTCGCGCCACCGATAAGAGCAGACCCAGATAGGACATCCAAGCGGGGACTTCTTTACGTGACGTGGGAGCCGGTTCAGTCTGGTGAGACACTCTGACGACGGCCCGCGTACGCGCGACCAAACAGGAACCATGAAAGCGGACCGACTATGGGAAGCATCCGAGCCTGCATCCGCCTGGGCGGCCAAACCGGAGCGGAACTGCGACAGCACAAGAGGTTTATTCCGTGGGTTTGCGCCACGCGGCGTCACCCGACAACACAAAAAGTCCGGTCAGATTTAACATCTGACCGGACTTTTTATCGGTGCGCCCCCAGGGACTTGAACCCTGAACCCATTGATTAAGAGTCAATTGCTCTGCCGATTGAGCTAGAGGCGCATTCGGTCCAAAGGTCCGGACCGAGGTCCAACGTTAGCATCCGCCCAGCACCGTCCGCCAATCGGGACTCGGCGCCCGGGCGTGTCTCAGCCCGCCACCGCTAGGCTCAGTGCGTGAACCTCGACGACGACCTGGCTCTCGCCCTCCGCCTCGCGGACACCGCCGACGCTTTCTCCTCCGGGCACTACAGTGTGCGCGACCTGCACGTCGACACGAAGCCGGACCACAGCTTCGTCACCGAGGCCGATCTCGCGGTCGAACGGGCGCTGCGGGACGCGCTGGCGGCGGAGCGGCAGGGCGATGGCATCCTGGGCGAGGAGTTCGGCAGCGCGGGCGACACGGCCCGGCAGTGGATCATCGACCCGATCGACGGGACATCCAACTACCTTCGGGGAGTGCCGGTGTGGGGCACTCTCATCGCCCTCGCGATCGACGGCGAGCCGGTCGTCGGCGTCGTCAGCTCACCCGCCCTCGGGAAGCGCTGGTGGGCGGCGGCCGGTGCGGGCGCGTGGACGGTGGATGCCGACAGCTCCGAGCCGCGGCGTCTGCGGGTCTCCGGCGTCTCTGATCTGGAGCACGCGTCGCTGAGCTTCCAGAGCATCCAGCAGTGGGACCGGGCCGGCTACCTGGACAAGATCATTGCGCTCTCCCGCCGGGTTTGGCGCGATCGAGCGTACGGGGATATGTGGTCCTACATGCTGCTCGCCGAGGGTGTGCTGGACGCGGTGGCCGAGTTCGACGTGAAGACGTACGACCTGGCGGCACTGATCCCGATCGTGGAGGAAGCCGGCGGCGCCTTCACCTCGGTGACAGGCGCCCCCGGGCCGGGGAACGGCTCTTCGCTGGCCACCAACGGGCTGCTGCACCCCGCCCTGCTCGAGGCCCTGGCGTAGGGGGCATCACTCGCTCCTGAGTGTCTCCTCCGGTCCCCCGCCGCTCTTCGCCTCAGCGACAGTGTCGAGCGAGCGGAAACACCGCTCGTGGATGAGGCGGCAGCGGTCTATCCACCCAGTCAGCTCCTCGAGGGCGTCCGGGGCGAGGTGTGCGGGCCGGCGCTGGGCGTCCCGGCTGCGCGTGACGAGTCCGGCCTGTTGAAGCACCTGGATGTGGCGGGAGACCGCTTGCGTGCTGATCGTGAACGGCTCGGCGAGTTCGTTCACGGTGGCCGGCCCCCGGCTGAGGCGGCCGATCATCGCTCGGCGGACCGGGTCGGCGAGAGCCTGGAAGGCCCGGTCGAGCCGATCGTCCAGACCGGTTTCGGCTTTCATAGTCAATCAGTTCCTTTATCAAAATATTTATTCATCACAATAGGCTGCGCGATAGCCTGACACAACCCGCTCCGTCTCCTAGGCTCGGTTGAGTGAGTACAGCCGCCCCCGCCTCCAGCGCCAGCTCCCTCGTCCACATCGCCAACTTCCGGATGGACTTCGGGCGCACGACGGTGATCCGCGACCTCTCCTTCGACATTGCCCGCGGTGAGACCTTCGGCTTCCTGGGCAGCAACGGCTCGGGCAAGACGACCACCATCCGCGCGCTGCTCGGCATCTACCAGCCAACCGCGGGCGTCCTCCACATCGACGGCAAGCCGTTCGCCCCCGAGGCGGGCGAGCGGCTGGGCTACCTCCCCGAAGAACGCGGCCTCTACAAGAAGGAGTCCGTGATCGACGTCATGGTCTACTTCGGCAGGCTCAAGGGGCTCGGCCGGGAGTACGCTCGCCGCTGGTCGCGCGAGTACCTGGAGCGCGTCGGCCTCGGCGAGAAGGAGAAAATCCGGCTCGACAAGCTCTCCGGCGGCCAGCAGCAGAAGGTGCAGCTCGGCGTGACAATCATGAACCAGCCGAAACTCCTCATCCTGGACGAGCCGACCAAGGGCTTCGACCCGGTGAACCGCCGCCTGCTCATGGACATCATCGACGACCAGAAACGCGCCGGCTCCACGGTGATGATGGTCACGCACCAGATGGAAGAAGTGGAACGGCTCTGCGACCGCGTCATCCTGCTGAAGGACGGTGTCTCACGGGCGTACGGCACCGTCGAGGAGGTGCAGGAGCAGTTCGGCGGGACGATCATCCACGTCGACCACGACGGGGCCGTTCCGGACTCCCCCGCCTACCGGATCGCCGCAGACGCCGCCGGCCACGCGGAGCTGGAGGTCGCGAACGATGCGGACACGGCCGGCATCCTGAACGGACTGCTGGACGCGGGAGTCCGCGTCACCCGCTTCGCCCCCACCCGCAAATCGCTCGATGACATCTTCGTCGAGGTCTATGGCGCCGACAGCCGCGAGGAGAACTGACATGGCCCGCCACAATCTGTCCACCGTCATCGCGTTCGAGTTCCTGCGAACGATCTCCAAACGCCAGTTCTGGGCGGTCACGCTCATCGTGCCGATCCTCGTGTTCGGGCTCGTGGCTCTCGTCATAGCCTCCAACGCAGCGACCGCGAACACCGCAGACCAGCAGAAGAACGCCCGCTTCGACTTCCTCTACAGCGACGCATCCGGGCTCGTGGACCCTGCGCTCGCCCGCGAGTACGGCGGCCAGGAGATTCCAAACAGCGCGGAGGGCGTCGAGAAGGCTCAGTCTGGCAGCACCGCGGCCTACATCGACTACCCTGCCGATCCGGCCACGCAGAAGGTCAGGGTGTGGGGGACCGATGTCGGCCTGCTGGAAAACAACAAGTACGCCGCTGTCGCGCAGTCGCTCCTGTCGGCCAGCGTGGAAAAGCGGCTGGCCGATCCGATAAGCGCCGCCGTGCTGCGCGGCGGTGTGAGCACAACGACCACGACGTTCAAAGATGGCGAGATCGCACCCGGGTTCGAGGCTATCCTGCCCGCCCTCCTCTTCCTCGCGGCGTTCTTCATCGTCATCGTCTTCCTCGGCAACCAGATGCTCAACTCGACGCTGGAGGAGAAAGAAAACCGCGTCACAGAGATGATCCTGACGACGATCAACCCGACGAACCTCCTGATCGGCAAGGTCATCTCGCTGTTTGCGATCGGGCTCATCCAGATAGCGGTGTTCGCCCTGCCCCTGCTGGTGGGATACCTGTTCTTCCGCGACCAGCTCAATATCCCGAACGTCGATCTGAGCGGGCTCGTGTTCGATCCGCAGAAGATGGTCGTGGGCGCGCTGATCCTGATCGGCGGGTTCACGCTCTTCACGGGAACGCTGGTGGCCGTCGGGGCGGTGATGCCAACCGCGAAGGATGCGGCGCCGGTGTTCTCCGTGATGATCTTCGCCGTGGTCATCCCGCTGTACTCGTTCGGTTTCGCGATCAGCTCGCCGCAGTCTCCGATCGTGCAGATCCTCGCCTACTTCCCTTTCACAGCGCCGATCACCGCACTCCTCCTGAACGCTTTCGGCTCCCTTCCGCTGTGGCAGTCGATCATCATCGTCGTCGAGCTATTCGTGCTCGCCGCGGTCGTGATGCGTCTCGCGGTGCGGCTCTTCCGGTACGGATCGATCGAGTACTCGAACAAGGTGAAGATCCGGGAGGTGCTCGGCCGCCGCACCGATCGGGCCCCGGCCGGAACATGAACCCTGTCGCCGTCTCCGGCCAGCGCCACGACATCTCCCGCAGCCGTGCGTGAGAGCGTCTGACCCGGCTCGCCTCCACCGCGGTGCGACCCGTCATCGGCTCGGTGTTCCGCTGGCGGGCGCGGCGGGGCATACACGGGTAAGATTCCGCCGCAGAGCTCAGGGGCCCCTGCTGCGCGCTTCCCGAGCCTGCCGTCCACGGCGGCGGCGAGCGCCGCGCCGAAAGCGTAAGCGATCAGGTCCGTGACCTGGAACGTCGTGCCGAAGACAAGCGCCGCGCCGGGGATCGCCGTCGAGAGCCAGGCGGGGACGCCTGTGAGCTGCGCGAATTCGATCGCCGCGCAGGCGGCGAAAGCCACAGCGGCGATGCGGAGCGCAGACCAACGGGGGACGACCAGAGCGAGGAGGGCGAAGAGCAGGACCGCGTAGACAGCATCGGCGGCGAACGCGCCCGCCGCGCTAGCGGTGGCGAAGTGGAGGAGGAGACCGACCGCGACGGTCGAGACCGCGACGGCGAGGAGCACGGTGCGGCTTCGAGCGGCGGCACGGCGGTGAGCAGGGGCGATCATCCTCCGACGCTACCGATCCACGCGAACGCTCGCGTCCTCCCGATGACGGAGAAGCCTCACCCGGTGGGAGGATCGGAAGCATGACCGCACAGCCAGCGCCGCCCTCCGACGCCGCCCTCCTCTCGCTCCCCAAGGCCGAACTCCACCTCCACATTGAGGGCGCCCTCGAACCGGAGCTGGCCTTCGAACTCGCCGGCCGGGGCGGTGTTGCCCTCCCCTACGGTTCCGTCGCCGAGCTCGCGGCGCAGTACGACTTCCACGATCTGCAGTCCTTCCTCGACCTCTACTACGCGACCATGGAGGTGCTGCGCACGGAGGAGGACTTCGCCGAGCTGACCCGCCGCTACCTGCGCAGGGCTGCGTCCCAGGGCGTACGGCACGCCGAGCTGTTCTTCGACCCGCAGGCGCATCTGGCCCGCGGCGTCCCGATCGAGGCAGTCGTGGACGGCATCGGAGGGGCGCTGTCGGAGGCCGGGCGCGACCTCGACATCACAGGCGGCCTGATCCTCTGCTTTCTGCGCGACCAGCCGGTCGAGTCCGCGGACGCCGTGCTCAGCGCCGCGCTGACTCGCCCGGAGCCGCTGCTCGGCGTCGGTCTCGACTCGGCCGAGGTCGGCTACCCGCCGGAACTGTTCGCCGGGGTGTTCGCCCGCGCCCGCGACGCCGGCCTGCGCGCCGTCGCGCACGCGGGCGAGGAGGGCCCGCCCGCCTACATCCACCAGACGCTCGATCTGCTGGGCGTCGAACGGATCGACCACGGTATCCGCGCTGTGGAGGACACGGAGCTGCTGCACCGGCTCGCGGCGGAGGGCACACCGCTCACGGTGTGCCCTCTCTCGAACGTGCGGCTGCGCACCGTTGCCGACCTCGCCGGACACCCACTGCTGCGCCTGGACGAGGCCGGTGTGCGCGTCACCGTCAACTCGGACGACCCCGCGTACTTCGGCGGCTACATCGGTGACAACTATCTCGCTGTGCGTGACGCGCTCGGCGTCACCGCCGACCAGGCAAAACGCTTCGCCCGCACCTCGATTGAGGCGTCTTTCGCGACGAAGGAGCGCCGGACCGAGCTGCTGGACGCGGTGGAGGCATGGCGCGGATGACCGGATCGCCGGCCGGCGCCGGTGCCGTCCTCGCCCCGCGGGCCTCCCACCGCTGACACCCGGCCGCCTGGCATAATGAGCCTCCAGCGGCCCCGAACCGCTCCCGAAGGAGAGACCTTGTCGAGCACCTCAGCGCCATCGACACCCCGAAACGGGACTCTGAAGCGCACTCTCGGACTCTGGGCCATCGTCGGCCTCGGACTCGGCTATATGACGCCAACCGTGGTGTTCGACACCTTCGGCATGGTGTCGCGGGAAACGAACGATGTGGTTCCGTCCACGTATCTGATCGCCCTGACCGTGATGATGCTCACCGCTGTCAGCTACGGGAAGATGGCCGGCGCCCTCCCGAGCGTCGGCTCGGCCTACACCTATGTTCGCGAATCCGTCCACCCGAACGTCGGCTTCATGGTCGGCTGGACCTCGCTCATCGACTACATGCTCCTGCCGATGGTCAACTGCCTCATCATCCGCAGCTACCTGGAGGCCCTGTTCCCCGGTGTCCCCGGCTGGATCTGGGTGGTCGTCTACTGCGCCGTCGTCACCTCGATCATCTTCCTGACCATGCGTGGCACCTCGAATCTCAACATGCTCCTGCTCGTGTTCTCGATCGTCGTCATCGCAGTGTTCGTCGTCCTCGTCATCGCCCAGCTGGCGCAGGGCGAGGCAGCGGGAACCGTCGCCTCTCTGCACCCGTTCCTCCACGACAGCGTCACGATAGGCGCTGTCCTGACGGGCGCCACGATCGTGTGCTTCTCCTTCATCGGCTTCGACGCGGTGACCATGTACGCGGAAGAGGCGACGTCGCCGGCGATCATGCCGCGCGCGATCCTGTTCACGGTCGTCACCGGAGGAGCGATCTTCCTGGTCGCCGCCTACATCACCCAGCTGCGGTTCCCTTCCTCATCGGCGTTCCCCGTCGAGGCGATCGAGGACAGCACACTGCCGCAGATCGGCTTCCAGGTCGGCGGCCCTGTGCTCCAGGCCGCGCTGACCGCGGCCGGCTTCTGCGCAACGCTGGCCTCCGGACTCGCCTCGCACGCCTCCGTGTCCCGAATGCTCCTCGTGATGGGGCGCAACAACGTCCTCCCACGGCGTCTCTTCGGCCACATCGACCCGAAGACACACACCCCCACGTTCAACATCGTTCTGGTCGGCCTCATCAGCCTGCTCGCTGCCGCTTTCACACTGAAGCTGATTGCCGCGTTCATCAACTTCGGCGCGCTGATCGCGTTCACCTTCGTCAACGTTTCGGTCATCGCCTGGTTCGCGATCCAGAAGGGCCGCCGGCGCACGGCGAAGGATATCGTCACATTCATCGCGCTGCCCGGTGTCGGCATGGTGCTGACCGGCGTCCTGTGGGCGAACCTGCACGTGGACGCGCTTGTCGGTGGCCTGGTCTGGGCCGCGATCGGCTTCGTCTACCTGGTGGTGCTCACCCGCGGCTTCCGCCGCCCCGTCACCGCCTTCGACGAGAACCAGCCGGTGACCGGCTTCAACAAGGCCATCGCGAAGGACTGAACCGGGCTGGTCAGCGACGCCGCGGCTTGCGCGGCGGACGTTCCCCGCGTTCGTCCGGTTTGCGCCGCGCTCCCGCGCCGCGGTCCGGCCGCAGTTCGATCAGCTTGCCGCTGATGCGCGTTCCGGTCAGCCGCGCGAGGGTGTCACCGGGGAGATCCGCCGGCAACTCCACGATCGAGAAGTCGGGCATGATCCGGATGTGGCCGAAGTCGTCGCGGCTCAGCCCGCCCTCGTTCGCGAGCGCTCCGACGATCTGGCGCGGTTCCACCCGCTGCCGTTTGCCGACCTCGATGCGATAGGGTGCCATCGGCCTGTAGCCGCGATCGCGGCGCACCGGGCGCTCGCCCCGGCCACGGTCGTCACGACCGGCCCGGGCCAGCCGGTCGTCGCGTGCGTCCCGCTCGATGCGCTGGGTGAGCGCATCGTCGGCGGAGAGCAGCAGTGGCTCCTCGCCCTGGGCGACGACAGCGAGCGCAGCCGCCACATCCGCCTCGGGCACGTCATGATGGGCCACGTAGTGGGCGATGATGTCGCGGAACCGCGAGATGCGGTCCTGCTGGGCGAGGGCGGACGTGATCGCGTCGTCGAAGCGGGCGAGGCGGGTGACGTTGACGTCGTCGACGCTCGGGAGCGGCATCGGGGTCAACGGCTGACGGGTGGCTTTCTCGATGGCGGTGAGGAGCCGGCGCTCACGCGTGGTGACGAAGCTGATCGCCGCGCCGCTGCGCCCGGCGCGGCCGGTCCGTCCGATGCGATGCACATACGATTCGGTGTCCACGGGGATGTCGAAGTTGACGACATGGCTGATGCGGTCGACGTCGAGCCCGCGCGCCGCCACGTCCGTGGCCACCAGGATGTCGAGCTTGCCCGATTTCAGCTGGCCGACCGTGCGCTCCCGCTGGGCCTGCGCGACGTCGCCGCTGATCGCCGCCGCCGAGTAACCGCGGGCCCGGAGCCGCTCCGCGAGCGTCTCCGTCTCGTTCTTCGTCCGGACGAAGACGATCATCGCCTCGAAGTTCTCGACCTCGAGGATGCGGGTGAGCGCGTCAACCTTCTGCGAGTACGAAACGACGAGATAGCGCTGCGTTGTGTTGGCCGACGTCGTCGTCCTGGCCTTGACGGTGACCTCTTCGGGATCGTGCAGGTACTTCTTCGAAATGCGGCGGATCTGCGCCGGCATCGTGGCGGAGAACAGCGCGACCTGCTTGTCATCGGGCGTGTCGGCGAGAATCTTCTCCACGTCCTCGGCGAAACCCATCTTCAGCATCTCGTCCGCTTCGTCGAGCACGAGGTGCTTGAGCCCGGAGAGGTCGAGCGTCCCCTTGTCGAGGTGATCCATGATGCGGCCGGGCGTGCCCACCACGATATGCACGCCTCGGCGCAGCGCGGAGAGCTGCACTCCGTAACCCTGGCCGCCGTACACCGGCAGCAGATGAACGCCTTTCAGATGCGTCGCATAGCTCTCGAACGCCTCCGCCACCTGCAGCGCCAGCTCGCGGGTGGGGGCGAGCACGAGCGCCTGCGGGCTCTTCTGCGACAGGTCGAGGCGGGACAGGATGGGAAGGGCGAAGGCCGCCGTCTTCCCGGTCCCGGTCTGGGCGAGCCCGACCACGTCCCTCCCCTCGAGCAGCAGCGGGATCGTCGCCGCCTGGATGGCGGACGGCGTCTCGTAGCCGACATCCTTCAGGACGGCGAGCACAGCCCGGTCCAGACCGAGATCGGCGAAGGTCAGTGCGTCGGCGGCGGTCTCCGCCTCGCCGCTCCCGGTTGCAGGCATCATCATCCTTCAACGGTAGCCCCTGGAGGGGGATGGGGTGAGACGGGTGACGCTGGGCCGAGGACGCAGAAGCCCGGCGGAGGTTCCTGCGACAGCCTCGCTGGCTGAGGATGTCCTGGATACGAAAAGGGTTCCCGTTTCGGTGGCTAACTGGTGGCCTGATCCGGGAGGCTTGTCATCATGCCCCGTCCATATCCGCAGGAGTTCCGTGCTCGAGCGGTCGCGCTCGTTCGTGCTGGTAAGCAGGCCAAACAGACCGCTGTCGAACTTGGTATCCATCCCCTCACGTTGTCGAACTGGATCCGTCAAGACGATATCGGCAATGGGCGTCGGCCAGATGTCGCGTTCTCGGAGTCCGCGGAACTGCGCGCGGCGAAGCGCGCCGTACTGCGATGCGAACTTGTCCGGCAAGTGTCAGCGGCGGCGGAGTACCCACACCACAAGACCGATCACTGCTCCTAACACCACCCCAACTAGGTGTGATGTCCAGGGAGGTTGTTGTCGATTCTGCTAATGGGTGGGGCTCTGATGGCGGAGTGGTGCTGGTGATGATTGTAGAAGTGGGGCCAGCCGGGGAGTGCTTCTCGTCGTTCGGCCTCTGAACCATAGAACCGGGCGTAGGCCCAGCCGTCGGCGAGTGTGCGGTGGAAGCGTTCGATCTTCCCGTTGGTCTGTGGTCGGTATGGTCGGGTCTTCTTCGCCCTGATCCCGAGCTCTGTGCAGGCGTCTCGCCAGGCGTAGGACTTGTAGGCGGAGCCGTTGTCCGAGAGGACGAGTTCGACGCTGACATCCCGGTCGGCGAACCAGGCGACAGCACGCCGCAGGACACCGATCGCGGTGTCCGCCTTCTCGTCGGAGCAGATCTCGGCGTAGGCGACGCGGGAGTGGTCGTCGATGATCGTGTAGACGAACACGGTGCCCAACCGTGGCTCGTAGCGGTGGTTCCTGCTCTTCGTGCGGGTGGCGGTCGCTTCCCGGTTGCGTTCGCCCTGGACGCGGCCGACGAATCGTCAGCCGCCGCCGTCGGGGATGTTGCCGAACTTCGTCACGTCGACATGGATCAGCGATCCAGGGTGGTCGTGCTCGTAGCGACGGATCGGCTCGCCCGTGACCCGATCAATGGTGCAGAGCCGGTTGATGCGGCAGCACACCAGGACGGCGTGGACGGTCGAGGCGGGAAGGCCAAGCTCGCCGGCGATCTGCACCGGCCCCAGGCGTCGTCGCCACCTCGCCCGCACGATCCGCTTGAGCACGGGCAACGGCGTCCGCGTTGGCATCGATCGTGGGCGGCTAGACCGGTCGGTCATCCCTCCCGTGCCTTCGGCGCGGAACCTCGCCGCCCATTTCCGCGCGGTAACGGGCGAGACCATAAACATCTTCGCTGCGACGGAGACCAGCCAATGGTCCTCGACGATGAGCCTGGCAAGGCGCAGACGAGCGCGCGGTGTGAGAGCAGCGTTAACGTGGGACACGAAGGCCTCCTGGATCGTGAAGCGGTTGAACTGAACAGCTCCACTTCACAACCGGAGGCCCTCGCCCCTCAACTCCTCACGACCGTATCGCCGAAACAACCCCCCTGGACATCACACCTAGACCGAGTCGCCGCTAGCGCTGGAAGAATCAGACCAGCACCAGATTCCGCACGTATCGCGTCATCGACAACGTTGATGGTGATAAGAAATGGCACCTCTACAGAAGAGTGCTTATTCGCAGCCTCGAACAACCCACAGCGACCACAGTCGCGAGAACACCCAAAATCAGTCCAGAAACGAGACCGAATCGTCGTCGCGAGGATCGCCATACGTGCAGATGCCGGGCGCTTTGGCTCAGGTGACGTGGTTGTCATGCGCGGCAAAAAACCCCGGTCGAACGAGGTTTTTTCTCTCAACGCGCGACGACGGCCGATGGTGGAGATGGGGGGAATCGAACCCCCGTCCACTGCTGTGGTCATATGCCTTCTACGGGCGTAGCCAGTGTGTCGCTTTCTCGGCCCCGGAACGTGTCGCTGGCACCTGTTCCGGCGGGCCTAGTATCAGTTGAAGTCCCTCTGCGCCCTGATACTCAACGCAGAAGCGAGTTCTCTCACTGACGCCAGGCTCCGGGTAGAGAACAGTTCCCGGTCTGACGGCCTCTTCAGATGGCTGAGGTGAACTTACGCCGCGAGGGCGAAGTCGGCCTTGGCCGAGACAGTGCTCTTGGAATTGGCACTTATTTTTTGCATGGATCGTTAACGAGATAACCATGCGTCCTCGACCCGCTTCTCATACTCACGCAGACAATGTCGAAACCGATCATCCCCATGCTTCGGCCAGAAGGCCGGGTCGTCGTCGCGCTGTTGAGTTTTCGAGGTGCTTGCCACTGTCGTGGCGAGTACCTCATTCTACAACACCGCCAGATCCACTGCTCTATGAGCGATCGGTGGACAACGGAGACTATCAGCATCGCCGAGCGGGGGCCTTATCCGACATCTGCCGGTGGAGTGACTCAGCGCCGATCCGAGCGAGATCGCGCGGTCCAGATGCATTCCGCTTCGCCGCATCCTGACGGGTGGATCGAGAAGGGCTGCGGGATCAGCGGCTCGGCTCGATCGGCCTGGGCGTGGCCGACTGGTGCTGGGGCAAGAGGTCGACTTTCAGGATGCGGGTGGCCGCCACGACGCCGCCGCTGCGCTTGCCCACGACGATCACCTCATCGCCCTTCGCGAAACCAGATACGTCCGTGGGCTGTCCCGAGACACCGTACTTGGTGGACGACGTGGTCGTGACTGTCAGAGTCTCCCCGCTGAGCGTCTCGACCTTCCAGGTGTCGCCGGAGATGCTGCTCACCGTGGCCCACACAACGCCCCCGACGCGTGGAATCTGCTCTCCGTTGCCGTTGCCGTTGCCGTTGCCGTTGCCCTGCCAGCCGGGCAGGAGCGGACCGGCCAGCCGCCCGTCGTTCTCGTGGACGGCATGAGCATTGTGGAAGATCATGGTGCCGACGGCGAACGCCCCAGCCCCGGCCAGCCCGAAAACCACCACGGCGCCCAGAGCAAACGTCGAAATCGCAAAAGCGAGTCCGTGCCGTTTGTAGAAAGGCTCCGCGAGGGTGGCACTGGACGAAGCGGCGTTCGATGGCACAGCGCCGGGCGGAACCGGACCCTCGGCCGGCGGAGCGGACTGCTGTCCAGGCAACGGTCCGGTGGGCTGGGCGTCATCCATATCCACAAGGTCACCTCATTTAGCCGCAACCGGGCTGAAAGCCTGTTATGACTTCGATGTGAGAATCAGGTCGGCTCTACCAAAACGGAACGCAACACCGCCAGCTCGATCTCGTCCAGCCCCGCGTGCAGCAGGTAGGCGCGGACGCTGCCGTAGCGCTGCTCGATCAGATCGAGTGCGCCCTCGAGGGCCTCCGGCGGACTCCCGGCCATGATGACGCGCAGTTCGGGTGTGACCTCGACGCCGTAGCTGCTGGCGAGAGCCAGCATCCCCTCGAGCCAGGGTCCGTCGAGGTTCGCCTCCGTTCGTGCGTAGTCGGCGACGACCGTCGCGCGGTCCACACCGACGGACAGCAGGGCGAGAGCGACGACGATGCCGGTCCTGTCCTTGCCCGCAGTGCAGTGGACGACGATGGCCCCGTCGCCGGCACCGGCGATCTCGCGCAGCGCGGTGGCGAGGACGTCCCCGTGGTCCAGCAGGATCTTCTCGTAGAGGTCGGCCAGCGTCGCGCCGAGGGCCGACTGCGACGCACCCGAGCCCTCGAACACCGGAAGGCGGAGGACCTCGACAGCGAGCCCGTCCAGGTCGTCGGGCATCAGAGAGACCTCGAAATCGTCGCGCAGGTCGATCACGACCCGGACACCGAACTCGCGCAGCGATGCCTTACCCGCCTCGCCGAGGCGGGCGAGGCCATCGGAGCGGAAGAGTCTGCCGCTGCGCACAACGCCGCCCTCGCTGGGGTAGCCGCCCACGTCGCGGAAGTTGTGAGTGCCGTTGACCGGAATGCGCTCCGCCGCCGTGCTCATGCTCTACTCCCCCAGGTGCTTCCTGCTGGCCATCGCCCGCTGCGCTTCCCTGTTGTCCTGCCGCTCGCGCAGGGCCTGCCGTTTGTCATACTCGCGCTTGCCTTTCGCGACACCGATCTCGACCTTCGCCCGGCCATCGTTGAAATAGATCTGGAGCGGGACGATCGTGTACCCGCCTTGCTTCACCTTGCTCTCGATCTTGAGGATCTGCGCCTTGTGGAGGAGCAGTTTCCGCTTGCGGCGCGGCGCGTGGTTGTTCCAGGTTCCGTCGGCGTACTCCGGGATGTGGACCGCGTCGAGCCACGCCTCGCCGCCGTCGACGAACGCATAGCCGTCGACCAGCGACGCCCTCCCGAGTCTCAGCGACTTCACCTCGGTTCCGGTCAGCACGAGCCCAGCCTCATAGGTGTCTTCGATGGTGTAGTCGTGACGCGCCCGGCGATTGGTGGCCACGACTTTCTGACCACGTTCCTTGGCCACGGCTGCTCCTGACGTTTCGAGGGCGGAGATGCGCCCGCGTAGAGCGCACGGGCAGCGGACCAGTCTATCCGCCTCAGACGCGCAGGTAGCGCTTGATGGCGAAATTCGCGGAAGCGGCGGCCAGCGCCACTCCGATGAGGACGATGAGCGGGACGACCGGCCAGGCCTGCGCCATCGAAACGAAGTTGATCGACGGGATCTGGGACTGCAGCGGTCCCCGCACGAAAACCTGCACGATGAGGACCAGAACGCCGGCGGCCAGCAGCGCCCCGATGAGCGCCGCCGCGACACCCTCGATGATGAACGGCGTCTGGATGAAACGATTCGACGCGCCAACGAGCCGCATGATCCCGATCTCCCGCCGACGCGAGAACGCGGACAGCCGGATCGTGGTCGCGATGAGCAGCACAGCAGCCACGAGCATGAGGGCGGCAATCACCAGCGCTGTCGTGCTCGCCGCGCCCAGGATGTTGAAGATCTGGTCGAGGTAGCTGCGCTGGTCGACGACGCTCTGCACGCCCGCCGCCCCGGAGAGGGTCTCGGTGAGCACGTCCGACTGGTTCGGGTTCTTGAGGTTCACCCAGAACGTCTGCGGGATCATCTCCGGCGTGACGTAGTCGGCGATCTGGTTCCCCTTGAACTGCTCTTTGAACTGCTCGTAGCCCTGTCTCTGATCCTGGTAGTAGAACTTCTGGATGTACGGGGCGAGCTCCGGGGACTCCAGCTGCTTCTTGACGGCGGCGATGGTCTGGTCTGTCGCCGCACCAGCCTGGCAGTTGTCCGTCCCCGTACACATGTAGACGGCGACCTGGGCGCGGTCGTACCAGTACGTCTTCATCTGGCCGATCTGCAGTTGCAGAAGCGCGCCGGTGCCGACGAAAGTCAGCGAGATGAAGGTGACCAGGATGACGGAGAACACCATGGAGAGATTCCGCCGGAGGCCATTGCCGACCTCCGACCAGATGAGCCCGAATCTCATTTCGTGGGTCCCACCTTCTGCGCGCTGTCGCCGTCCGGATTCTCGCGCAGACCCCGGAGGTCGAGGTTGGCGGTGAAGTTGAGGTGCTCGGGCAGGTCCTCAGACGCTGCGGACGTCGGAGCCGTCGCGAGCGGGGCTGGTGGAGCCGGCTGACGTTCCCCGGCAGCAGCCCGCGGCGCGGCGAGCGGTGACGCTGGTGGCGCCGGCTGAGGTCTGGTCTGCGAAACGGTGACCGGCGCCTGCGGGTTCGAGAGCGGGGTGTGCGGCCGTGTCATCGGCGGGGACAGGGAGGGGACCGCAGCCGCCACCGGGGCATCCTGCTGGACCGCGTGCCGTCCGGGCGCCTCGTCCATCCGGGGCAGCGGGATGCTCGCGGTCACGCCGTAGCCGCCGTGACGCTCGTCGCGGACGATCTGACCGCCGACGAGCTCAATCACACGCCGCTTCATCTGGTCGACGATGGCGGCCTCGTGGGTGGCCATCAGCACGGTCGTCCCGCCGGCGTTGATGCGTTCGAGAACGGCCATGATCCCGGCGCTGGTCGCCGGATCGAGATTCCCCGTCGGCTCGTCCGCGAGGAGGATCTGCGGTTTGTTGACGACGGCCCGCGCGATCGCCACACGCTGCTGCTCGCCGCCGGAGAGCTCGTGCGGCAGACGCTGGGCTTTGCTCTCAAGGCCCACCATCGTGAGCACGTCAGGCACCGCCTCCTGAATGAAGCCCCGGGATTTTCCGATCACCTGGAGTGTGAAGGCGACGTTCTGGAAGACCGTCTTGTTCGGCAGCAGCCGGAAGTCCTGGAAGACCACGCCGATGTTGCGGCGGAAGTACGGCACCTTGTGCGAAGAGATCGCCCCGAGGTCCTGCCCCAGCACATGAATGCGGCCCTTGGTGGGGCGTTCCTCTTTGAGGATCAGGCGGAGGCAGCTCGACTTGCCCGACCCGGAGGCTCCGACGAGGAAGACGAAATCGCCGCGCAACACCTCGAGAGTGATGCCACCCAGCGCCGGGCGCGAGGTGCCCGGATACTGCTTGGATAAGTGTTCGAAGCGGATCATGACTTTTAGAGACTAGACATCCAGCGCCGAATCCAACAGTGCGACATGCCCACAGACCGGAAGCCTGACAGTGCGCTGCGCGCCAGCGTCGCTACCCCTGAGCCTCCGCTTTGCTCCCCGCGCGCCAGCGGATGCCCGCGGCTATGAAGCCGTCGAGGTCGCCGTCGAAAACGGTCGCCGGGTTGCCCGACTCATACCCGGTGCGGAGATCCTTGACCAGCTGCTGACCGTACAGAAAGTAGGAGCGCATCTGGTCGCCCCAGCTCGCGGTGATGTTCCCGGCGAGCTCTTTCTTCTTGGCCGCTTCCTCCTCCTTCTGAAGCAGGAGCAGACGGGTCTGGAGCACGCGCATCGCCGCGGCCCGGTTCTGGATCTGCGACTTCTCGTTCTGCATCGACACCACGATGCCGGTCGGGAGGTGGGTGAGGCGCACGGCCGAATCGGTCGTGTTGACCGATTGACCGCCCGGACCGGAAGACCGGAAGACATCAACACGGATGTCGCCCTCGGGGACGTCCACCTGATTGGCCTCTTCCATCAGCGGGATGACCTCAACCGCCGCGAACGACGTCTGACGCTTGTCGGCCGACCCGAACGGGCTGATGCGAGCCAGGCGATGGGTGCCCGCTTCGACCGAGAGCGTGCCGAAAGCGTAGGGCATATCGACCTCGAAGGTCGCGGACTTGATGCCCGCGCCCTCCGCGTAAGACGTGTCCATGACCGTGACCGGGTACTTGTGCTGCTCGGCCCAGCGCAGGTACATCCGCAGCAGCATCTCGGCGAAATCGGTGGCGTCGTCGCCTCCGGCGCCAGAGCGGATGGTGACGATGGCGGCGCGCTCGTCATACTCGCCACTCAGCAGCGTCTGCACTTCGAGATCGCCGAGCGCCTTCTGCAGGGCTTCGAGTTCGGCGCGGGCCTCAGCGGCGGATTCCTCATCGTCGCCCTCGTTGGCAAGCTCGACGAGCACTTCCAGGTCGTCGAGGCGCTGCTGGATCGCCGTGATGCGGGCGAGCTCGGACTGGCGATGGCTGAGCGCGCTGGTGACCTTCTGCGCGTTCACGGGGTCGTCCCAGAGGTCCGGCGCTCCCGCCCGCTCACTGAGGTCGGCGATGGCAGCGCGGAGCTTGTCGACGTCCACAACAGCGGTGATGTCGGCGAGGGTGGAGCGCAGCTCGGCGATCTGCGCGGTGAGGTCGAGTTCAATCATGGCGTACACAGCCTACCCGGGGGGCCGGAACCCGGTGGCGAACCCGGTCCGGGGCGGCCACGGGGTGGATGCACTAGTGTCGTAGCCGCGCCCAGCGCGCGCCGCGGGAGTGGTGAAACTGGCAGACACGCAGGATTTAGGTTCCTGTGCTTCGGCGTGAGGGTTCGAGTCCCTTCTCCCGCACGTAACGATGGCTGTTGTCACCCGGGACCGAAGAAACAGCTCTCGGGTTACAACATCGCTTCCTGTACTCGGGGTGGTCTTCGCGTGTGCCCAGGCGACGGCTTCGTCTCGATGTACTGCCCAGAGACTGGTTGAGTCGGTGTGACGATTCGCTGTAGTCGTTGAGGGGTGGTGAAGACCTCGTGCGTTGGAGTGGAGCTGCTTAGGTTCGGTTCCGACGAGGAGGTCCTCTTTGGTGGGTTGAAACTGCCCCTGTCATTGAGCGGCAATCAGGCGGCATTGATTTGCTTCTGGCCGATCCGCATCTCGACCGAATGGTCGATGTGCCCCATCGATCGCTTCACTACATTCGTCAGTGCGACGGCAGAACCACTGCCGCCGCGCCCTGGTCCTGAATCAGGAACTTTCATTAGGAGGATCATGTCGAACACACGTCGCAGACTGCTGGCTAGCACACTCTTTCTCGCTCTCACCGGAGGCAGCCTCAGCTTGGCGTTGCCCGCTCAAGCCGCGTCATCGCCACAAGTAAAGACAGGCTCGGCGTCATCGGCCCAGGGCTCACAAGTGGCCTTCACCGTAACCAGCCCGACAAACGGCGCAACGATCACCAGGCCTCAGCTCACGATCACCGGCACGGCGAAGCCGGGCACAGAAGTGGCGATCGGAAAGGGTTCGTCGCCATGGGCAGGAGGAATCTACTACGGGTCTGAAATCGCCGACGATCGCGGCAACTGGTCCTTGACAACCCCCGCGGAACTCCCGTTCACCACCGGCCAGCACCAGCTGTGGGCCCTGGGAATGACCTGGACCCCGAACGGACTGGACTCGATGACGGAACCAGTCACCTTCAGCGTGACGGTGCCAGACAAATCCAAGCCCCCGGTCGCGAAGCCGGGCCAGACCCTCGTCGTGACCAACCTGGTCGATGGCGCAACGGTCGTCGGACCGGAAATCACCATCAGCGGCACGGCTCGCCCCGGCTCCGTGGTGATCATCACCTTGAAGAACTCGCCGCAGATGTTCGGGGACGCGTGGGCGGATGCGCAGGGCAACTGGTCGGTGACCAATCCGATTGCCCTGGGGGCGCACGAACTGGTACTGAAGGGTCAGGGCGAGGAAACCTCGCTCAGCCTGACTGTCGTCTCAGAATAAGGACCGACGACCGGTAGGAGGGTCGCTCAGCGGGGCGATGTCACTCATGCTGTGCGACCCGCTTACCGTGACCGAGAAAAGATGCCGACGAACATCCTCCTCGACAAGATACGCACCCGGCGCGGACTCAAGTGGGCAGTTCCCGCGATGCTCCTCGGCGGTATCCACATCTTCGCGGCAGCCATGTGTGCCACGCTCATCGAACACGGATGGAGCAAAGCGCTCTACTTGCTCTTCCTGCTGCTGATCTGGAACGGACTGAAGTTCTTGATCATGGGACCCATCCGCACACATCGGGAAGCCCACTCCGTCGGCCCCTCGCCCGAAGCTCGACATCTTCACGCTTGAGCGCCCGCCACACGACCGAGTGGCCGAACCCAAGATCCGCAGCGATCTTACGCAAGCCCCTCCGGTTCGACAGGGGTTGCAACCGTCGCAATCGGCGTCACCACGGGACCACGAACATCGGTTCGAGACACAACTCGACTAGATTCGACCACACCCTGATCGACCATACTTCCGCGAAAAATCATCGATTTCACAGCAACGACCGAGGATACAGTTTCCCCCGGTTGGGGCGCCCCCGGCCGGCCGCCGTCAGACTGCAGGACGATCTTTCCCCACGGGGCGGCATTCGCACGCTTCGCGCAGCTTCGGCCCACTAAACTCGGGCACAGCCACCCGAATCCCACCCTGGAGAGTTTTGATCCATCACGCTGATCTCATCCCCTGGCTCAAACCCGAGACGATCATCTCCGCCGCGGGGCCGTGGGCTCTCCTGGTCGTCTGCGGGATCGTGTTCTCCGAGACCGGGCTCCTGATCGGCTTCCTGCTCCCGGGCGACACGCTGCTGGTGATCTCGGGGCTGCTCACCAACACCTCGCAGGTCTTCGGCGTCGATATCTGGTGGGTTTTCCTCTTCATCGCCATGTCGGCCTTCCTCGGCGGCGAGGTCGGCTATCTGATCGGCCACAAGGCTGGACCACGCGTGTTCGAGCGCAAGGAGAGCGGCCTGTTCAGCATGGAGAACGTGCGCCGCACGAACCTCTTCTTCGACCGCTTCGGCGCCCTGGCCATCATCGTCGCCCGGTTCGTCCCGATCGTGCGCACCTTCGCGCCGGTCGCCGCCGGCGTCGGCCACATGAGCTACAAGAAGTACTCGCTCTACAACGCGATCGGAGCGCTGATCTGGGGCGCGGGTCTCACACTGTTCGGGTACCTCATCGGATACATCCCGCCCGTCGCCACGTTCGTCTCGAAGTACATCGACATCATCCTGATCGGCGCGGTCGTCATCACGCTCATCCCCACGCTCTTCCACTACGTCCAGACGATACGCAAAGCCAAGAAGAAGCGCCTGGCCGAGGAGGAACAGGCCAAAACGGCGGCGTCCACACAGCCGACGCCGGACGCCTGAACGGTCAGTTCCCGGGCCGGCTCAGCGCTCGCAGCACCGGCACGATCGCCGCGAACGCGCGGGCCCGATGGCTCTCCGCGTTCTTCGCCTCCGGCCCCAGCTCCGCCGCGGTCACGTCGTGGCCGTCGGGGAGGAAGATCGGGTCGTAGCCGTGACCGTGGCCACCGCGGGCCTCGCGGGCGATCCGGCCGGGCCAGACACCCTCCACGACGGTCGTTTCGCCCTCCGGTGTGACCAGTGCGAGCGTGGCGGTGAAGTGCGCGGCACGGGAGGAGTCCGGCAGATCGGCGAGCTGATCGAGGAGGAGCCGCAGATTGGCCTGTGCGTCACCGTGGCGCCCCGCCCAGCGCGCGGAGAAGATGCCCGGAGCGCCGCCCATCGCGTCGACGCAGATGCCGGAATCATCGGCGAGCGCGATCATCCCGGTGCGCTCGGCGGCGGCGCGCGCCTTGATGAGCGCGTTCTGCTCGAAGGTGATGCCGTCCTCGACCGGCTCGGGACCGTCATAGCCGACGATCTGGAGGCCGGGGACGGCATCCCCCAAAATCTGCTGGAACTCGAGCGCCTTGTTCCGGTTGTGGGTGGCGAGGACGACGCGGACCATCAGCCCTCGCACCCCGGCGCCGGGGCGGCGAGAGCGGCGGACTGGACAGCGACCAGCGCCGTCGTGCCGGCGAGCGCCAGATCGAGAAGGCCGTTCAGCTCGCTGCGGTCGAACGGTGCGCCCTCGGCGGTGCCCTGCACCTCCACGAACAGGCCACGGCCAGTGACGACGACATTCATGTCGGTCTCGGCGCGGACATCCTCGGTGTAGGCGAGGTCGAGCATCGGGGAGCCGTCGACGATGCCGACGGAGACCGCCGAGACCGAGTCGAGGAGAGGGGCTGCCTTCTGCCCGATGAAACGGTGCTCGCGGCCCCACTCGAGCGCGTCGGCGAGCGCGACATAAGCGCCGGTGATCGCGGCGGTGCGCGTGCCGCCGTCGGCCTGGAGGACATCGCAGTCGAGCACGATCGTGTTCTCGCCGAGCGCCTTCATGTCCACCACCGCGCGGAGGCTGCGTCCGATCAGCCGGCTGATCTCGTGCGTGCGCCCACCGATGCGGCCCTTAACCGACTCCCGATCCATGCGATCGTTGGTCGAACGCGGGAGCATAGCGTACTCGGCAGTGACCCAACCGCGGCCTTTGCCCGACATCCAGCGCGGGACGCCGTTGGTGAACGAGGCCGTACACAGCACGCGCGTGCCACCGAAGGAGACGAGGGCGGAGCCCTCCGCCTTCCGATTCCAGGCGCGCTCGATGGTGACCGGTCGCAGCTGGTCGGCGGTGCGCCCGTCGGCGCGGATGGTGTCGGTCACGGTGACTCTCCTTGGGTGTGGGCGGACGGCGCGGAAGCGCGCTCAGAGCGACAGGTCGATCACGCCCGTCTGCACCAGGTCGACCTGGGAGACCTCCGGGCCGATGAACCGGTGAGCGAGGCGCAGGAAGTGTTCGGCATCGAGGCCGGTCGCCTCATAGCGGACCGTGGGCGGCGCGGAATCGTGACGCTCGAACCCCCCGCTGACGAGGATGCGGTACACATCCTTCGCGGTCTCGATGTCGCTGGAGACGAGCGAGACGCCCTCCCCCATAACGTAGGAGATGGCGCCTTCGAGGAACGGATAGTGAGTGCAGCCGAGGACGAGGGTGTCCACATCGGCGTCTCGGAGCGGCTGAAGGTACTCGGCGGCGACGCGCAGGACCTCATCGCCGCTCGTGACGCCGGTCTCCACGAACTCCACGAACCGCGGGCACGCCCGCGGGAAGAGACGCAGGTCGGGCGCGGCTGCGAAGGCATCCTCGTAGGCACGGGAAGCAATGGTTCCCACGGTCCCGATCACGCCGACACGTCCGGTGCGGGTCGCAGCCACAGCGCGCCGCACGGCCGGCTGGATGACCTCCACCACCGGGACCGCGTAGCGCTCGCGTGCGTCCCTCAGCACGGCGGAGGAGGCAGTGTTGCAGGCGATGACGAGCAGCTTGACGCCCTGCTCTACGAGGAGGTCGAGCACCTCAAGCGAATATCGGCGCACATCGGCGATCGGCTTGGGCCCATAGGGCGAGTGAGTGGTGTCGCCCACATAGAGGATCGACTCATTCGGCAGCTGGTCGCGGATCGCCCGGGCGACGGTCAGGCCGCCGACACCCGAGTCGAAGATCCCAATCGGCGCATCCGTCACAGCAGTCCAGCCTACCCGTCGCTAGGGTTGAGCAGTGACCGAGTCCTCCGCGCTCCTGACCGACCGCTACGAACTCACCATGGTGGATGCCGCGCTGCTGGCGGGCACCCACGACCGCGAGTGCGTCTTCGAGGCGTTCACACGGCGTCTGCCGCCGGGACGGCGCTATGGCGTCCTCGCCGGGACGGGACGCCTCCTTGGACTGCTGCGGGAGTTCCGCTTCCACGACGAGGAGCTCGACTATCTGCGCGAGAACGCGATCGTGCGCCCGGAGACGGTCGATTGGCTCGCCGGGTACCGCTTCTCTGGCACAATCCGGGGATACCGCGAGGGCGAGGTGTTCTTTCCCGGGTCACCGTTCCTGATCGTAGAGGCGCCGTTCGCCGAAGGGGTCATCCTCGAAACCCTGATCCTCAGCATCGTCAACTACGACTCGGCTGTGGCTTCCGCGGCCTCTCGCATGGTCACGGCGGCCGGTGGCCGCCCGGTCGCCGAGATGGGATCGCGCCGCACCGGCGAGCGCAGCGCCGTCGCCGCCGCCCGGGCCGCCTACATCGCCGGTTTCGGAGCGACCTCGAACCTGGAGGCCGGCCGATCGTGGGGCGTGCCGACGATGGGGACGGCCGCACACGCCTTCACCCTCCTGCACGACAGCGAAGAGGACGCTTTCCGCGCCCAGATCGCCGCGCTCGGCTCCGGGACGACACTGCTGGTCGACACCTTCGACGTCGAGCGGGGGATCGAAACGGCCGTGCGCGTGGCGGGCACCCGGCTCGGGGCCGTGCGGCTCGACTCGGGCGATCTGCCGGCCCTCGTCCGCCAGGTGCGGGAACAGCTGGATTCGCTCGGTGCGACGAGCACACGCATCACGGTCACCAACGACCTCGACGAGTTCACGATCGCGGCGCTCTCAGCGTCCCCGGTCGACTCGTACGGTGTCGGGACCTCGGTCGTCACCGGCTCCGGCTCCCCCGCGTCCGGGATGGTCTACAAGCTCGTCGCCCACCGCAGCCAGAACGGCGACGGCGAGTGGACCCCGGTGGCCAAGAAGTCGGACAGCAAGGCGAGCGTCGGCGGGAGGAAGCACCCGGTGCGGCGGGTGGACGCGTCCGGGCGGGCCCTCGCCGAGGCGATCCACCTCGTGAAGGAGGGGGACGTCCCGGACGGCAGCGGGCGGGCTCTACTGGTGCCGCTGGTCACCAACGGGGAGGTGCATCGCGAGCATCTGGGCGCAGAGGGTGTGCGCCGCGCCCGGAGCCACCGGGCGATGGCAGTGCGGGAACTTCCGGATCACGCTTTCCGCCTGAGCCGTGGCGACCCGGCGCTGCCGACGATCTTCGAGTGAGAGCCCGTCACTCGTCTCGCAGCTTCTCGTAGATCTCCCTGCAGGACGGGCAGACCGGGAATTTCTCTGGGTCGCGGCCCGGTGTCCACATTTTGCCGCACAGCGCTTTGACCGGCTTCCCGGTCATCGCCGACTCGAGGATCTGCTCTTTCTTCACGTAGTGCGAGAAGCGCTCATGGTCGCCGGGCTCGATGCTCTGGGTGAGTTCCTCCAGCTCGCGATCGAGGGTCGTGGCGCCGCCGCCAGACGGCATGCCGCCGGGTTCGGAGATGCTGGCGTGGTCCATCCCCCCAGTGTAGGCCGGTCGCGAGCGGGCTCAGTCACTGCGCTGAGCGAACGCCATGAGCTCCGGGCCACGCCGGTCGAACGCGCGCCCACCCAGCCACACGCCGCCGAACAGAGTCACGAAGCCGATGAGCGCGGCCGCCACCGGCGCGACCCCGAACCAGAACGGGCCGATGAGGATGCCGAGCACCAGGAACACGAGCACCGGCGAGGAGAGCACGAGCACCGCGCACAGGCTGAGCGCTTGGATGAGCGCGTCCGACGCACCGGAGTGCTGCGGCTGCGTGAACGCACTGTCTCCCGGCCGGGTGGCCGGGTAGGGGAACAGAACCGAAGTGACGCTCGAGAGCCCCAGCCCAACGACGAGGAGGGCGCCGCTCAGGGCCGCGACGGCGGGGAGGATAGCCCCGTCTCCGTAGGCGGCCGCGGTGATGAGCGAGCCGATGGCGACGACCGGGACACCGACTGCGGCCACAGGGAGCGTCCGGCCGAGCCGGTCGGCGAAGCCCCGGGTGCCGGAGGCGATGTGCAGCCAGACCGCCGTGCTGTCGAAAGCGACATCGTTGTGGCCGGTCCAGCCGAGGAACAGGCAGAGCAGCGGCAGCGGCACAAGCGAGACGTAGTGCGGTGGCAGACCGGCAAGGAGGAGGGCGACGGCGGCGATCGCAGGGAACACGGGGACGATGAGCAGTGCGACCCAATAGCGCGCATCCCGGCCCCAGTAGGTCATCGAGCGGGCAGCGATGGCAGCGGTGGCGCCGCCGGGGATGCGCGCGAACCAGCCGAGACCCCCCTCGTCGCGGGCCTCCGGCTGCCGCGCCGGCGCGGTCAGGGCACGGCCCACCAGCGCCAGCCAGCCGAACCAGAGCGCGACCAGCGTGGCGAGCGCAATGAGCAGCTGGAACAGCGCCGCGCCGATGTCTCCGGAGGCCGCTGAACCGGGAGCGCTCCACACCGCTCCCAGCGGCGTCCACTGCAGCCAGCCGCTGAGGCCGTTCACAGCGCCGAGGAGGTCGCGCCCCCCGGCGACGACCAGCAGCAGGGCGGCCGGCGGGAGCAGGGCGAGCAGCAGAACCCCGATCGCCTTCACCCCGCGCGGGCGGAGGGCGGACGGAAACGCCGCCGCCGCGACGCGGGACGCCAGCACGCAGGTCAGCACGATGACGGCGGCGCACACCAGCACGAGGCTCGTCGAACCGGCGTCGCGCGACCAGGTCACGACGGTCGCCAACCCGCACACGATGAGCACGAACCCCGGCACACCGATGAGCCCGGAGAGCAGCAGACCGAGAGCCACCGTCCGGGCCGGGAGGCCGAACAGAGCGAACTTCTGCGGAACGAGAGCGTCGTCCAGACCGAAAAGCAGGGGCAGGAGCACGAACCCGAGCACGACAATCGACCCGGCGACGACGAGGAGACCGTGGACACCGGCCGCATCCGGAAGCGTCCGGGCGCCGACCAGAGCCGCCACGACGGCGACCGCGAAGACAAGACCGTACAGAAGACCGAGGACGAGGCCAGACACCTGCCAGGGGCTACGCCGGAAGGCATTCCCCATCAGGGCGAGCTTCACTCGGAGAAACTGTGCAACCACTCCATGCCCTCCGCCGCCTTGCGCCCGCCCGCGAGTTCCACGAAGCGCTCTTCGAGCGTCTGCTCCCCGCGCACCTCGTCGATCGTGCCCGCGGCGAGCACCCGTCCGCCCACGATGATCGCGACGCTGTCGCAGACGCGCTGAATCATATCCATCCCGTGGCTGGAGAGCACCACCGCGCCGCCCGCGTCCGTGTAGCGCTGCAGAATGTCGATGACGTTCGCGGCCGAGACCGGGTCGACGGACTCGAACGGCTCGTCCAGGACGAGCAGGAGCGGTGAGTGGATCATCGCAGCCGCCAGGGCGATCTTCTTCGTCATCCCGGCGGAGTAGTCGGCCACAAGGCGGCCGAGGGCGTCCTCGATGCCGAAAGCGGCGGCGAGGTCGGCGGTGCGGGAGCGGACGGTCTTCGCGTTCAGCCCGCGCAGGGTGCCGGCGTAGTGCAGGAACTGGGCCCCTGTCAGCCGGTCGAAGAGCCGGAGCTTGTCGGGCAGGACGCCGATGACGTGTTTGGCGCGCACCTGCTCGGCCCAGACATCCACTCCGCGTACCACGACACTCCCGGCATCGGGACGGAGCAGACCGGTGATCATGGAGAGCGTCGTCGTCTTACCCGCGCCGTTCGGTCCGACGATGCCGAAGAAGGAGCCCTCGCGCACCTCGAGGCTGACATCGTCCACGGCGACAGTCGAACCGTAGCGTTTCCGGAGCCCGTTGAGGGTGAGCACCGTCAGGAGCCGGTCCGGCGCCGCAGGAGCGACAGCATCGGTATTCTTTTTGGTGCGGGGCGCGGCCGGGCTCTTCGGAGCGCTCCGTTTCCGCGAGGCCGTTGTCCGGGCGCTCGCACCGGCGACGGCAGCCGCCGTCTTGGAGGCAGTTCTCTTCTGCGGTGCATGGCCGGCGCTCGCACCGGCAGACTTCGTATCCAGCGGCTCGGCCGCGGGCTGTTCGGTCCTGGCCTCGGCCATGCGCTCCCCCCTCGTGTCGCTCACGCGCTCGAAACTCACCTCGCAACCGTACCAACTCAGCACACGGCGCATGTCCTCGCACGCAGCCTGGAACCGCGAATACCTGCCTAGGAAAATCCTGTGAGGAACATAACGACCCCACAACGACCTGGCGTAACCTCTGCCACCGCTTGATGGGCCACCGGTACCATAACGGAGGCGTAACGGAATTGTCGACATGTACACAGCGCGCGAACTCCGGGTGAACTCCCCGGATCGACGCGAATGCCAGCCACCAGCCGCGCCGGTTCATCGCGCGGATTCAAGGAGATGATTGTGACGACCCAGGTAGTGATCCTCGCGGCCGGTATGGGCAGCCGCCTCGGCCGGAGCCTTCCGAAGCCTCTGACCGAGCTGAGCGACGGCCGCACGATCATGCAGCAGCAGTTCGACAACATCCACGCCGCCTTCGGCAGGGACGTCACGGTCACGATCGTCGTCGGCTACAAGCTCGAGCACATCATCGAAGCCTTCCCGGACGCGCAGTTCGTCTACAACGAACAGTACGACCAGACCAACACCTCCAAGAGCCTCATGCGCGCCCTGCAGGCGTCGGGCCCCGGCGGCGTTCTCTGGATGAACGGCGACGTCGTGTTCGACCCGGCCGTCCTCGTCCGCGGCGCGGCTATGGTGAGCCGCGCCCAGACCTTCGTGACGGTCAACACCTCGTCCGTCGCCGACGAGGAGGTCAAATACACCACCGGCCCGGAGGGCTACATCCACGAGCTGTCCAAGACCGTCAAGGGCGGCCTCGGCGAGGCGGTTGGCATCAACTACATCTCCGCCAAGGACAAGGCCGGCCTGCTGCGCCAGTTGCAGCGCGTCGGAGACCAGGACTACTTCGAGCGCGGCATCGAGTTGTCCATCGAGCAAGACCGCCTGCTGGTCGAACCGGTGGACATCTCCGACCTGTACGCGGTCGAGGTCGACTTCCAGGAGGACCTGGAGCGCGCGAATCTTTTCGTATAGTCGAAGCCGCCGTGTGATCTCGCGCACGGCCTCGATCAAGACGATGGGTTTTCGTGACCAGAACAACCGCTGACATGCGCCCCGTGCGGCGTTCCCGCTTCACGCGGTACCGGCACTCGCTGTGGCTACTGACCAAGCGCGATCTGAGAGTCCGCTACTCCACCAGCGCGCTCGGCTATGTGTGGTCGATCCTGGACCCGCTCGTGATGAGCGCAATCTATTGGTTCGTCTTCACGGTGATCTTTCACCGCGGCGTCGGCGAGGACCCGTACATCGTCTTCCTGCTGGCGGCGCTGCTTCCGTGGATGTGGTTCAACGGGGCCGTCTCCGACAGCACACGGGCCTTTCTGCGCGAAGCCAAGCTCATCCGCTCGACGATGATCCCGCGAACGATCTGGGTCAACCGGATCGTCGCTTCCAAAGGGATCGAATTCCTGCTCTCCCTCCCG
Source organism: Leifsonia xyli subsp. xyli str. CTCB07 (assembly GCF_000007665.1). Lineage (NCBI taxonomy): Bacteria > Bacillati > Actinomycetota > Actinomycetes > Micrococcales > Microbacteriaceae > Leifsonia > Leifsonia xyli. The sequence continues at coordinate 1,417,034 of NC_006087.1, forward strand.
GTGCTCGGGATCTTCGCGATCGCGACGGGCGCGAGAGCGAACATCGACGCCCTGCTTTTTCCGCTCGCCGTCGTCATCCAGTCGGTGCTCACCATCGGCGTCGGTCTGCTGGTCGCCCCACTGGTCGTGCTCTTCCGCGATCTGGAGCGCGTCGTGAAGCTCGGGCTGCGGTTCCTCTTCTATGCCTCGCCGATCATCTACAGCGCGCGCGATCTGCCGGGCGGATGCGGAACCGGCATAGCCGCCAGGAAGTGCGCCTCGTACCTCGCCGAGCACCCGGACGCAGGGAGCGACACCGTCTTCTCGCTGCACTTCTGGTCAGGGTTCAACCCCCTCACCGGCATCTTCAGCCTCTACCGGGCCACCTTCTTCGCCGGCGAACTCGATTGGTATCTGGTGGGCATGAGCGCCGGGATGTCGGTGGTGTTCCTCATCGTGGGCTGGCTGGTGTTCAAACGCTACGAGCGCGATGTGCTGAAGGAGATCTGATGGGCAGTGTCATCGACGTCACCGGGCTCGGGGTCCGATTCCGCCGCAACCGCGGTGGACGCCGGTCGTTCAAGGACTTGTTCGGCTCGCACCAACGTCGTGTGCGGCCGGACGACTTCTGGGCGCTGCGCGGCGTCGCTTTCCGGGTCGACGCCGGCGAGTCGATCGGCGTGGTCGGCCGCAACAGCCAGGGGAAGTCGACGCTTCTGAAGCTCGTGGCGGGCGTCCTGCTCCCCGATGAGGGGCGGGTGACGGTCGGCGAGGGGGTCGCCCCGCTCATCGAGATCACCGGCGGGTTCGTCGACGACCTCACCGTGCGCGACAACGTCTACCTGACCGCGGGCCTGCACGGGATGTCGCGCGCCGAGATCGACGCGCGCTTCGATGAGATCATCGGCTTCGCCGAGATCGGCAACTTCGTAGACACGCCATACAAGCATCTGTCGAGCGGGATGAAAGTGCGCATCGCGTTCTCGGTCATCTCGCAGCTCGAGGAGCCGGTCTTGCTCGTGGACGAGGTGCTGGCCGTCGGCGACCGCGGCTTCCGCGAGAAGTGCTATCGCCGGATCGAAGAGCTCCTCGCCGGCGGACGGACCCTGTTCTTCGTCTCGCACAATGAGAAAGACCTGCGGCGCTTCTGCACACGCGGACTGTATCTGGACAAAGGAAAGCTGATTCTGGACGGACCGATCGACGAGGTTCTGGAGCTGTACAACCGGGACTACGAAGTCTAGAGAATCCCTGATCAAACCGCTTTTATGGCGACAAGGAAAGTCCTCCACAGAAAAGAAATCTGGCGAGTTGTCCACAGTTCGGGCTTATATGCCCGAAAACGGGGCGGGGGTGTCGGAGTGGGCTCTTAGTTTGCTCGGTATGAGACACCTTCGGAATCTTCGGGACCCTCTTCCACCGCCTCGGCCTCGCACGATCGCGTACCGCGTGCCCTGGTCCGTTGACCGGAGCGGCGCGCCGCACTACCGGATCGTCAACACGAGCCGCGAGGAGTTGCGCGGTGTGACCGTAAGCATCGCGGGCAACGCTTCTCTGCGAGTCAGCGCCCCTACCTCCATCCGGCCGGGCGAGGCCGTCCGGGCGAGCGTCAGCGGCGGTCATCCCGAGCGGGACACCGTCCTCGTCGTGCGCTGGTTTCCGCCGGACGGCCGCGAGTACCTCTGGCAGATCAGTTTCTGAGGACGATCGAGCGGGGCGGGCCCGCCTCTGCGGAGGAGTGCGGCGGGCCCGACGCTCGGCTCGGGGTTCGGCTGAGCGCGCGGCGAGCATAAACTCGGGAGATGGCCCGCACGCAGTTACCCCTCGTCTCGGTCACAGGCGGACCGCCTCGCGGCGGCGACACTCCGCACGCACTCGACACAGCACTCGACCGGTTCCTCGCCATCCAGCGCCCTGCGGCCGTGGCCCATCTGCGAGCGCTGCGCCGACGGCACCCGGACGCCACGGCCGTAGAGCTGGCCAGGATGCTAGAACGGCGCTACCTGGCCGCCGTCACGTCCGGCGGAGCGGCTGTCGGAGCGACCGCTGTCATCCCGGCGATCGGCACGGGCGTCACGCTGGCGCTCTCGGGGCTCGAGACCGCGGGCTTCCTCGAGTCGACCGCCCTCTATGCCCAGTCGCTGAGCGAGTTGCACGGCATCGCCGTCGGCGATCCATCCCGGGCGCGGGCCCTCGTGCTGACGATGATGCTCGGACGCGAGGGTTCGGACCTCGTGCGGCAGTTCGGCGGTCAGCTGACAGGAGAGGGAGCGGCGCGCAGCGCATACTGGGGAGAGCTCGTGACCTCGGCCCTGCCGCAGATCGTCGTCGGCCCCCTGGTGGATCGGCTGCGCAGCGCTTTCATCCGACAGTTCGCCCTCCGCGGCGGGGCGTCTCTCGTGGGGAAGGCCATTCCGTTCGGGATCGGTGCGGTGATCGGCGGGACCGGAAACCACATCCTGGGCCGCCGTGTCGTGGCGAACTCCCGACTGGCCTTCGGTCCTCCTCCGGCGGAGATCCCGGCGGCGCTGTCACCCGGCGACGCTCCGGGAGCGGTCCGGCGCCTGGGAGCTGCGGCCGGCGGCGGTGTTCTGCGCGCCGGACGGGTGCTGCGCGCGGCCGTGCCGTCGCGCAAGGAAGCGCCCACCCTCGAACCGCCGCCGAGTCCGGAGCGATATCCGAGCCGCCCTGCCCGGGAGCGATCGCGCCCGGCCGCGCAGACCACGAGCGCCGGCCACCCTCCGCCGGTGGCCGGCACGCCTCTCTCGCATGCGGTCGACCGCATGACATGGGCCGTTCGCACCGGGTTCGTTCACGATGTTATGGAGAGTCATCGGGAGGCGGAAGGTCGCCCACAGGACTCGCAAATAGAACACTCAGGTTGACATTCCAAGCTGTCCTTGCTTGGAAGGAGCAGCTCACCATGACCGACACCCCGATCACTCCGGAGCCCGCGAAGGGACAGCACGACGCCGATGCCGAGGCGGTCGTGGAAACGGGCGCTCACAGCCCCGCAGCGACGCCAGAGGCCGCAACGCCGATACCAGCAGCCGAGACGGTTGCGCAGACGGCGACGCCCCCGGCAGCGGCGGCTCCAGCTCAGCCCACCGCCGCCACTGCGGCCTGGACTGCGCCGAAGGCCCAGCAGACCCCAGCCACGGACCCCGCGGCGTCTCCGCAGCCGACCGCACAGCAGATCCCCGGGCAGCAGCCCCCTACGCAGCAGGCCGACTACGGCGATGGCGCTTTCGGGCAGCCTGCCCAGCCATACGCCCCGGCCCCCCACAGCCACCAGCACGGCTACGCCGCCGCACCCGGCGTCCCCGGAGCGCACACGGCTCCGAAGCCCGAGAGCAAACGTGACAGCACCGGCTTCATCATCGCGACACTCGCCATCGGAGCGCTGATCGGGGGTGTCGCCGGAGCGGGAGCCGGCATCGGCCTGTACGCGGCGACCTCGAACAACGCCACTATCAAGACGGTCTCCGGACCGCAGAACATCACGGTAAACGACACCAACAACGCCACGACGATCACCGCGGCGGCCGCCAAAGCGACCCCGAGCGTCGTGACCATCTCGGTCAGTTCGTCGAACGAGGGCGGCACCGGCTCCGGCATCGTCCTGTCCGCGGACGGGTACGTGCTGACCAACACCCACGTCATCACGCTCGATGGCCAGGCCTCCGACGTGAACGTCACCGTCACCGACAACAACGGCAAAATCTACACCGCGAAGATCGTCGGGACCGACCCGACGACCGACCTGGCCGTGATCAAGCTCGACGGAGCCAGCGGGATGACGCCGATCGAGTGGGCCGACTCCAGCAAACTCAACGTCGGCGACACCACGATCGCGATCGGCGCTCCGCTCGGTCTCTCCGGCACCGTGACAGACGGCATCGTCTCAGCGCTCAACCGCTCCATCAGCATCGCCTCCTCGGCCGCGCCGAAGTCCACCGAGAGCGACGGCGGCAACGGCAGCAGCCAGAGGAGCCCGTTCAACTTCGACTTTCCCGGACAGGGCGGCGACTCGTCGCAACAGCAGTCCAAGAGCACCAGCACGATCGCGCTGCCGGTCATCCAAACCGACGCATCGATCAACCCAGGCAACTCGGGCGGGGCACTGCTCAACAGCAAGGGCCAGCTGATCGGCGTGAACGTCGCCATCGCGAACGCCGGGGGCAGCAGCAACAGCAGCCAGTCCGGCAGCATCGGCGTCGGCTTCTCCATCACGTCCAACCTGGCGAAGCGCGTCTCCAACGAGATCATCCACAAAAGCTCGGCCACACACGGTCTGCTCGGCGCCTCCGTCGCCGACGCGAGCTCCGACAGCAAAGCGGCCACGGTCGGCGCACAGATCAAGGAGATCACGAGCGGCGGCGCGGCGGCCTCCGCCGGTCTGAAGGCCGGCGATGTGATCGTCAACTTCAACGGTGTGCCGATCACCGGCGCCACCGACCTGACCGCTCAGGTCCGGGCGCTGGCGGCCGGGGCGAGCGCAGACCTCACCTACATCCGCGACGGTCAGACCAAAACCACCTCGGTGACCGTCGGCTCGCTCCCGGCCAGCTGAGTCCCGCCCGCAAGAAAGCCGCCCGGCGCCCGTCGCGCCGGGCGGCTTTCGCACGTCCGCCAGGCGTTCGCACGGGGCCCGCTGATAAACTCACAGCCGACCGAGAACGATGAATGGACCGAATGCAGCACGACAGCACGAGAACCCTCCCCGGTGTCTCCTATGTGATTCCTGTGCTCAACGAAGCCACCCACGTCCGGGCCGCTGTGGACAGTCTGCTCGCCCAGGACTACACCGGCCCGTTCGAGGTCACCATCGCGCTCGGCCCGAGCATCGACGGGACGACCGAACTGGTCGAGGAGCTGGCCGCTGTCGACTCCCGCATCCGCGTGGTCGGCAACGAGGCCGGTTCGACGCCGGCCGGGCTGAACCTCGCCATCCGCGAGTCGCACTATCCAATCGTGGTCCGCGTCGACGCCCACAGCGTGCTCCCCACGGACTACGCCCGCATCGCTGTCGAGACCATCCTGGAGACGGGCGCGGACAATGTGGGCGGTCTGATGGATGCCCAGGGCACCACCCCGTTCGAGCGTGCCGTCGCCCGGGCGTATGGCAGCCGCGTCGGCCTCGGCGGCACCAAGCTGCACGTCGGCGGCGAAGCAGGCGCGGCGGAGACCGTTTACCTCGGTGTGTTCCGCCGCGACCGGCTTCTGGAGGTCGGGCTGTTCGATGAGGAGATCAAGCGAGGGCAGGACTGGGAACTCAACCGGCGGCTGCGGCACAGCGGCGGCACGGTGTGGTTCACACCGCGTCTCAAGGTCACCTACCGTCCCCGGCCGAACCTGTATCGCCTCGCACGGCAGTTCTTCTCCACGGGTGTTTGGCGCGGCGAACTGGCGCGGCGCTTCCCCGCGTCGAACGGCCTCCGCTACTTCGCCCCGCCGGTGATGGTGCTCGGCTTCGCTCTGGGCGTGCTGCTCGGGATCGGCGGCGTCGTCCAGGCGGCGCTCGGCGGCACACCCTGGCTGTTGTGGGGGCTGGCCGTCCCGGAGACCTACCTCGTCCTCGTCGTGGTGTCAGCCCTGCTCTGGGGCCGCAGGGACGGTTTTTTGTCCCTGCTCTGGTTTCTCGTAGTCTTGCCCTGCATCCATTTCAGCTGGGGGATCGGCTTCATCCTCGGATACCTGTCGCTCACCCGCAACATCACGGCCCACACGGGAAGGTAGGCATGTCAGCACCCGGTTCCGGCGCGCGACCCGCACGGCCGTCTTCGATCGCCCAGCTCCGGGCGGTCGCACAGCCGCCCGAGGTCCGCGGCCGCCGCAACGCCGAACACTGGACGGCCTCCCTCTACCTGCGGAACCTCTCGCCCTACCTAACCTGGTCGCTGCTGAGGACCTCGATCTCGGCCAACGGCGTGACCGGCCTGATGATCCTCACCGGCTGGGCGACCGCCGCGAGCCTGCTCATCCCGGGCATCGGCGGCGCCGCCCTCGCCCTCGTGCTCGGCCAGGCACAGATGCTGGTGGACTGCTGCGACGGCGAGGTGGCCCGCTGGCGCGGGACCTCCTCACCCGCAGGCGTCTTCCTCGACAATGTCGGGCACTACTCCACCGAGACGCTGATCGCGATCGCTCTCGGCATCCGCGCGGCGGGCTACCCCTTCGAGACGCCGGCGGACTTCCTCTGGACCACCCTCGGCACGCTGCTCGCGCTGATCGTCGTGCTGAACAAGGCGCTCAACGACATGGTGCGCGTCGCGCGCGCCAACGCCGGGCTGCCGAAACTCACGGAAACGCAATTCGAGTACGCGCCGACCCACGGCCTCATCGCCAGGCTGCGGCGGGCGGCACGCTTCGTGCCATTCCACCGTCTGTACCACTCGGTCGAGCTGACCATGCTCATCTTCGTGTCCGCGATCGCCGGGCTCGTCATCGGGCCGGTGCTGGCGGACCGCATCCTCCTCTCCGCCCTGGTTCCGCTCGCCCTGCTCGCTCTGATCGGGCACTTCGTGACGATCATGGCGTCGAAGCGGGTCCGTGTCTGACCCGGCGATCGCCGTCGTGGTGCTCACACAGGGCACGCGGCCGGTGGAGCTGCGCCGTGGTGTCGAGTCCGTCCTGGCGCAGTCCGGCGTGTGTACGGACATCGTCGTGGTCGGGAACGGCTGGGACCCGGCGACCGCGGAGCCCGCGCTGCCAGCGGGCGTCAAGACCCTCGCACTGCCGGAGAACCTGGGCATCCCGGCCGGCCGGAACCGCGGCGTGCCGCTGGTCGAGGGCGAGACGCTGTTCTTCCTGGACGACGACGCCGCCCTCCCGGAGCCGACGTTCCTGGCCGACGGGGTAGCGCTCATCCGGGCCGACCCGGGCATCGGAATGCTCCAGCCACGACTGCGCGACCCGGAGGGGAAGCCCGCGCCACGCCGCTGGATTCCGCGCATCCGCAAGGGCGACGCCGCGCAGTCCGGAAACGTGTTCTCCGTCCTGGAAGCGGCCGTGCTGCTCCCCCGGACGGTCTTCGACGCCGCCGGTGGCTGGGCCGACCCGTTCTTCTACGCCCACGAAGGCATCGATCTGGCGTGGAAGGTCTGGGATCAGGGCAAGCGGGTCTGGTACACCGGCGACCTGGTGGCCGAGCACCCCGCTGTCTCCCCCACTCGGCACTCGTACTACTACCGGCTCAACGCGCGCAATCGTGTCTGGCTCGCACGGCGGAACCTGCCCGCGGTGCTCGTACCGCTGTACGTCGGCTCGTGGACCGGCATCCAGCTGCTGCGCTGGTTCCGCAAACCTGCTGTCCTCCGTGCCTGGTTCGGTGGCTGGGCGGAGGGCTGGCGCGCCGATCCCGGCGAGCGGAAGCCCCTGAGCTGGCGGACTGTGTGGCGGATGACGCGCGCCGGCCGGCCGCCGATCGTCTAGCCGGCAGGCTCGACCCGGTAGCGCCGCAGTTCCAGCGCAGGGTTCCTCTCGCGCACGGCTGCGAGACGCTCGGGCGAGGCGTTCGCGACGGCGACGCCGGTCTCCTCACCGATGCCGGCGATCGTGACCCCCACCGGATCGACAATCCGGCTGGCGCCGACACCGGATGACGGAGGATGGCCCGCAGCGGCGATGTAGATCGTGTTCTCGATGGCGCGCGCGGCGAGCAGCGTGGCCCAGTGCTGCTCTTTGAGCGGACCGCGCACCACTGGGCGGGAAGGGCGACGAGCTGCGCTCCGGCATCCACGAGGCGGCGGGTCACTTCGGGAAAGCGGAGGTCATAGCAGGTCTGCATCCCGACCCGGAGGCCGTCAACGTCGAACGTCTCCGGCCGGGCAAGGTCTCCCGGGATCACCCAGTCGGACTCGCAAGAGCCGAACGCGTCGTAGAGGTGCTGTTTGCGGTACACCGCCACCGTCGCCCCCAACGGGTCGACGGCGACGAGCGTGTTGGAGAACTTGTGAGGCTCCCCCGTCCGCTCGACCAGTCCGGCGATGGCGAACACCCTGTGCCGGCGGGCCGCATCCGCGAGCGAATGGACGAAATCGCCATCGAGCGGTTCGGCGTTGTCGGCGAAAGAGAGACCGAGCGGGTCCGCGAAGTATGAGGAGTGCTCGGGGAAGACGACGAGCCGCGCTCCTCGTTCCACCGCGTCGGCGAGCAGCGCCGCGACAGTTCCCCGGTTGTGAGCGGGTCGGTGGGAGCGAACTGGACGACGGCGACCCCGGCGCCGCTCACGTGGCCGCCTCGACCTCGGGAGCCGCCTGCTTCGCCGGCGCGGACTTCTCCGCGGGCAGGTGCAGGCTGATCGAGGTGCCGACCTCTTCGCTCTGGATATCGAGACGACCGCCGTGCGCCGTCACGATCGCCTTCGTGATCGTGAGCCCGAGGCCCACCCCCGGAACCGCGTTGCGTGTCGCCGTCGACGCGCGGAAGAAGCGCTGCGAGAGGCTGCTCAGCTCCACCGCCGGGGATGCCGATGCCGGTGTCGGTGACAGTGATCACCACCTCCTCCCCCGTCTCCCGCAGAGCGACGGTGACCGTCCCACCGGCCGGAGTCTTGAGCGCGTTCGAGACGAGGTTGTCCACAGCCTGCCCCAGACGGACCGTGTCACCGAGAACCTGGATGGGATGGTCGGGCACTGGCGGATTCAGTGGTTGTTGCAACACGACGATTAGCTGGCGAGTAGTTTAGCGAGGCGTTCGGCTGGGGTTTCCCAGCCGAGCGTTTTGCGTGGGCGGGTGTTGAGCTCGTGGGCGACGTTCGTCAGGTCGGTTGCGGTGAATCGGGCGAGGTCTGTTCCCTTTCCCTTGGGGAAGTATTGGCGAAGGAGTCCGTTGGTGTTCTCGTTGCTGCCGCGTTGCCAGGGACTCGCGGGGTCGCAGAAGTAGACCGGGATGTCGGTGGCTATCGTGAACGACTTGTGAGCTGCCATTTCCGAGCCCTGGTCCCAGGTGATCGAGCGACGGAGTTCGCGTGGGAGTGTCTTGACGGCGCTGATCAGTCCGTCCCGGACGGATTCTGCGGTGCGATCGATGGGGAGATGGATCAGCATCACGAACCGGGTGGAGCGTTCCACGAGGGTGCCGATGGCGCTGTTGCGGTGTCCGCCGATGATGAGGTCGCCTTCCCAATGTCCGGGAACGGCGCGGTCCTCGATTTCGGCGGGACGGTCGGAGATCATTACCATCGGATCCGCGAAACGATGTCTGCGAGCGGCGCCAGAACGATGCGGTTTCCGCTTGGCCCGGCCGGTCCGCAGCACCATCGTGAGCTCGCGGCGGAGTTGTCCACGGCCCTGCACGTAGAAGGCTTGATAGATCGTCTCGTGCGCCACGCGCATCTCCGCATCGCCGGGGAACTCGCGGATCAGCGACCGGCTGATCTGCTCCGGCGACCAACGTAGCGTCAGCTTCCGTTGAACGTAACTGCGCAGCTGCGGATTGCGGACCAGCCTCGTGGCTTTCGGTCGCGGTCGGCGGCTGGCCGCTTTCCGATGCGCCACGTATGGATGGTAGCCGCCCTCTCCAGGAAGCTGATTCCGGCGAATCTCTCGACTGATCGTCGACACCGAGCGACCAAGCTTGGCCGCGACCCGACACAACGAAAGGCCGGCCCTGGTCAGGTCCCGGATCAGCTCACGCTCCTGCAGGGAGAGGAATCGTGGGTGGAGTGCGGCTTCGAGCGAACGCATCGACGCCCGCTGAACAGGATCAACAACGACAGGCACCCTGTCTTTGTAATCGACCACGCGACCATCTGGATAAATGCGTCGCCCGTTCGACTGTCCCAGAGGTATCCCGTGTTCGGGCTGATTCCGACTCGTCCCACCGCTTCGCGGCGCGAGAGCCCGCTGCTCCGCAGCTCCAGGTACTCGTCCTTGCATGGGTGCGCGCTCATGCCGCCGCCGGTGTAGCCGTGACTAGCCAGGCCCGCCTTGCGAACCCATTGCGCGCACGTCGCGGGGTTGAACCCTAGCTCCCTCGCCGCGATCGTCGTACTCCTGGACTCCTTGAAAATGACGAAGAAGGCTTCACGCTCCGCCTGGGTGTACTTCCTCTTCCCCGCACTGCGCCTTAAACGGGACACGGTCCTTGCAACTCCTAGAAACTCCAGATGTTGCAACAACCGCTAGAACCCAAGATGCACCCGACACCGCTTCTTTTCACTCCTGTCTCCCTCATATTCTCAGAACTCACCTGCCTGACTGCTCACGCCTCCGATCCTCACGCCCTCCACCGCTCCCATCGCCCGCTCAGCCTCACCCCTTTTTCCTCCCCCTGTAACTGAAGGGACGCATGCTACGGCGGCACCGTGGAGCGCACCTCCCTCACAAGAAGTGTCTTGTGAGGGAGGTGCTGGTAAAGGGGTGGTGTGATTCGCCCTGGGTTTGGTTCCTGTTGGGAGTCTTGAGAAACGGTTGCTCTTAAGGGTGATTCGGTTTCGGTGTAGTGGGCTTGTCCGGCCTCGATCGGGGTGCGTATGTCGAGTTCTCCGTGGAAGCGCTGGTCGTTCCACCACCACACATGGGCGTGAGGAGCGAATTGGTGACAACTGATCGTTAGTGCTGTGGGGTGCTAACGGGGAGGATGTCATTATGCCTGCTGTTTATCCCAGAGAGTTCCGTGACGATGTCGCCGCGGACGACGCGGCGGAGTTGCGGGAGGCGCGGAAACGGATTCGGTTGCTGGAGCAGGAGAACGAGGTCCTTCGCCGTGCGGCGGCGTATCTTTCGCAGGCGAACCTGAAACTAGGTGGCTCCCCCAAATGACATACCCGCTCGTATCCGAGCTCGCCGACGCGGGAATCCCCGTGACGGTGTCGTGCCGGGTTCTGAAGCTCGCCCGTCAGCCGTACTACCGATGGCGCAACGACCCTGTCCGGGAAGCTGACGTGCTCCGCGCGCACCGCATCAACGCCCTGCACGACGCTCACCACGACGACCCGACGTCGGCTACCAATACCTGGCCGATGAAGCCCGTCGCGCGGGCTGGCGGATGAGCCGGCGGACGGCGTGGAAGCTGTGCTCGCAAGCCAGGATCCTCTCGTCCGCGCGACGACGAAGGCGAGGCAAGGGCAAGAAGGCCGGGCCGCCCGTGTTCGATGACCACGTGCAGCGGCAGTTCCGCGCTGATTCGCCGAACCGTGTGTGGCTCACGGACATCACGGAGCATTGGACGAGCGAAGGCAAGCTGTACTGCTGTGCGATCAAGGACGTGCCGCATCGTCGGGTACTCCATCAGCGACCGGATGACCGCGAAGCTCGCCGTCGACGCCATCCGAAACGCCGTCGCTCGCCGCGGTGACGTCACCGGGTGCATCCTGCACGCAGATAGTGAGACTGTTCGTGCTGGTGTTCTCGGGGGTCCTGACCCTCACAGCGATGGACGCGCAAGGATGCTGGTGCCGCGTGTTCTCAGGGGTTCCTGACTCTCACGCCGATCGACATCTGCTGTCTTTCCACGGATCTGTCGGTCCCCTGAGAACATCCGGTGAGGCGTCACGCCTCACCGCCGGAGTGACTTAAGGAGAGCCTGCGCCAACAGGTGCTCATCACTGTCTTGTCCGCCGGTCTGGTGGTGCGCGGTGCCGTTCCCCGCCCATGCGAACAGATCGGAGCACGACATGACCATCATCCCCGACACCGGCAAGCAACCTCAATCACGAACGTCGGTGTTCGCCGGCGTCGACACCCATAAGGAGATCCACGTCGCCGCGGTCGTCGACGAGACCGGGACAATCCTCGGAACCCACAGCTTCTCCACGACTCGCGCGGGTTATCGGGCCCTGCTGGCATGGGTGCGCAGTCAAGGCGCGTTGGTGCGGATCGGAATCGAAGGGACGGGCTCCTACGGCGCTGGCCTCGCCCGGCATCTCGCGAAGAACGAGGTGACGATCCTCGAGGTCGACCGGCCGGATCGGTCAGACCGACGCCGGAAAGGGAAAGACGATGACCTGGACGCGATCAATGCCGCCCGCGCCGCACTGCACGAGCGCCGTACAACGATCCCGAAGTCCAAGGACGGCGCGGTCGAGGCCCTGAGAATCCTGCGGGTTGCGCGAGCCCAGGCGGTCCGTGAACGCCGCAACACATTGCAGCTGCTGCGGATGTCGATCGTCGCCGCACCCGACGAGGTTCGTGACCAGGTACGCAACCTCACCCGTATGCAGCTGATCCGCCATCTCGCTGCCTGGCGTCCTGACACCTCGAACGCGACCGATCCCGTTGTCGCCTACCGGGTCGCGTTGAAGTCGTTCGGCCGCCGCTATATCGAGCTCACCGACGAGATCGTCGACCTTGACGACCTGATCAACCCCATCGTCGAGTCCCTCGCCCCCCAGCTACTCGAACGCGTCGGAATCGGCATCGAAGTCGCCGGGCAGATGCTCGTCACCGCAGGCGACAACCCCGAGAGCATGAAGTCCGAAGCCGCGTTCGCGATGCTCTGCGGCGTCTCCCCGCTACCCGCGTCCTCCGGAATGACCCAGCGACACCGACTCAACCGTGGTGGCGACCGGCAAGCCAACCGTGCCCTCCACCTCGCCGTGATCAGCAGGCTCCGGATCGACCCGAGAACGAAGGCCTACGCAGCGAAGAAGACCGCGGAAGGCCACTCGAAGATGGAGATCATCCGTTGCCTCAAGCGATACCTCGCCCGCGAGGTCTACTTCCTCCTCAACCCCGGCATCAAACACATCGCCCCGAATACCAAACCGAGGAAAATCGCCGCTTGACTCTTAGGAGAGCATCCGCGGCATAGAACGGCCGGTTCGCGGCCTGCCCGGGGCCGCCCCTTCACCATCAGAGCATCAAGGAAATGAACACCGCCGCGTATACCGATCCCAGCGGACGAGTCAGCCAGGACGTCATCTCCTCGGACACCTTGTCCGTGATCCGGCTGATCGTGTCCTTCGATACGGAGGCGCCATAGATCTCGGCGAAGAGGGCGGAAATCTCTCCCGTGGTCAGCCCGCGGGCAGTCAACGACAGGATAATCTCGTCCACCTGCCCCAGCCGGCGTTGATGCTTACGGACAATCTTGGGTTCAAAGGAACCCTCCCGGCCCCTCGGGACCTCGATCACAACCGGGCCGACCGCGTCTGTGATCACGGTCTTTGACCTCGTGCCGTTACGGGAGTTGCCGGTGTGATACCCGGCCACGTCATGCTTGCCGTATCCGAGGTGCTCGGCGAACTCCTCATCCAGCACGGTCTCCAGCACGCTCTTTGTCAGCGCGCGCATCAACCCGGGCGCCGACATCGACGCGCCCTGCTCCCGCGCCGGGCGCACCAAGTCCCACGCCAGCTCAAACTCCGCAACCGTCGGCCGGTCATCATCCTCAATTGCCGCATCCACGGCATCCATCGTCTCGGTCATCACGACCCTTCCCACCACCCCCTACAAGGCCGGCATGTCAGACCATTCACACCAAAACTCCGACAGACCCAGGTTCTGGTGACTCTTGACCTGTGGTGATGGTGGTTGCCGCAGGAAGGATGTGCAGCATGCAGGCCCTATCCGAAAGAGTTCCGAGACGCTTCTCCGTGAGCCACGCATACTGCCCCGGGTAGAACCGCGCCGTATGGTCGCGCGTGCGCAGGCCCGCGTTCGCACCCGGCGTGGCTGAGTTCACCGACCCGTACCTGGATCCGCAGGAGGGCATCCTCCGCAACCTCACCAGTGCGCGAATGGTACTGCGTGTCTATGTCAACTCGAATGACTACCGCTAGGACGGCTTGATTCACTACCACCTGGCGGGGCTGGTTAGACGGTTTGGAGCTGGTTCATGGTGTGCGCGAGACGGTAGGAGTCGGTGCCGGTCTCGATGATGGTGCTGTTGAAGGTGAGGCGGTCAACGATCGCGGCGCAGAGTCTGGGGTCGGTGAAGGTCTTGGTCCAGCCGGAGAACGATTCGTTGGAGGCGATCGCGATCGAGTTCTTCTCCTCACGCTCGGTGAGGACTTGGAAGAGGAGCTCGGCACCGCGGCGGTCCAGCTCCATGTAGCCGAGCTCGTCGATGATGAGCAGGTCGACACGGCCGTAACGGGCGATCGTACGCACCAACTGCTTCTCGTCGGCGGCCTCGACGAGTTCGTTCACGAGCCTCGTGGCGAGCGTGTATTTGACCCGGTAGCCCTTCTCCGCAGCAGCGGTGCCGAGCCCGATCAGCAGGTGAGACTTCCCGGTTCCGGAGTCCCCGATCAGGCAGAGGGGTTGGCTCTTGCGGATCCATTCCCCGGTCGCGAGCTGGTTGATGGTGGCGGGGTTGATGTTCGGGTTCGCGTCGTAGTCGAAATCGCCCAACCATTTGTCTCTCGGGAAGCCGGCGGCAGAGACGCGGCGGACGGAAGAGCGGCGGTCGCGGTCATCGCACTCGGCCATCAGCAACTCCGCGAGGAACCCCTGGTAAGACAGCTGCTCCTTCTCGGCGACCTTGACCGCCTCGTCGACGACGGCGCGGATCGTGGGCAGGCGCAGCCGCCGGCAGACTTGATCGACGGCCGCGGTCGCGGCCTCCTCGGTCAACCCGCGACGACGTCGGAGGGTGGTGGTAATGGGACTCATGTGCCGGTGTCTTCCTTCTGATTCGATACTGCAGGGAACTGGGGTGTGCGGCGAGTCAACAGCTCGTCATAGCCGGCGACTGACGGCAGCGGACGTTTGTCCGGCGGCAGGCCAGCGATCACAGCAGTCGGGTCGGCAAGCCAACGTTGAGTGAGGCTGACAACCCGCCGCTCAAGGGTGGATGGATGTTCAACGAGATGACGGTTCGAATCGCGACCACCCGCAGCGGCGTGCCGGCGTGCCTCGACCGCGACGACGTCCGCGGTGACAGCGCCAACGGTGAGCGCGGCCGCGATCCCGGCGACCACGTCGGCGTCCGTCATGGATCGATGCAGGAGGAGCACATCGATCAGTTCTCTGGTCGCGGTGGCATCCCCGTCGGTCTTGCGCGCTGCCGCCCAGAACGCCTCGTGCTCAGCGGTGAATGTCCCCGCGGCGCGTGCCTGTGCCAGTGCGGTCGAGCCAGGTAGCGCGCCCGGCTTGCCGCGGAGCACCTCGAGGTAATGGTCTAGGTTCACGCTCTGCCCATGCGCGGCCGCGACTCGGGGGTGGCGAGCGATCTCGGTGCGTCCGTCGAACACGATCACCTCCGACGCTTGCAACGACACCCGCACCGGCCGACCGATCATGCGGGCGGGGACGGAGTATTTCGCCATCCGGACGGTGATCAGGCTCGACCGGTCAACTCGCGGCGCCAACTGCAGGCCGGGATCGAACCGGTCAAAAGGCAACGAGACGAGCTGTTCCCGCTCAGCGGCGAAGTCCTGGCCGACTGTGCGGATCCGGTCCGCGATCCGCCGGTTGTCATCCGCCTCGTCCCAAACCCGGATGCGGTCATTCAGCTCCGCCAACGAGGACACGACCGGCATCGGTGAGAGATGGTTGCGTCGGAACCGGCCGACGTCGCCCTCGATCCCGCCCTTCTCGTGTGCTCCCTCGATCCCGGGTTGGCAGTAGAACGCGTCGAACCCGTAGTGGGAACGAAAGAGCACCCAGCGATCATTCTCCGCCCGCCGGCGACCCTTGCCATAGATCACCGCGGTCACCGCGGCGGTGAGGTTGTCGTACTTGATGTGCTTGGACGGGATCCCGCCGATGGTTTCGAACGCGTCGATGTGGCCCTCGAGGAATGCTTCCTGCCCCTGGGTCGAGTAGACGCGGTGAACCGCCTTCCCCGAGTGCGAAAGCCGGAACGCGAACATATGGCACTTCGTCTTCACCCCAGCCAAGATCACCCAGACCTCGCCGAAGTCGACTTCCGCCTCAGCGCCAGGTGCGTGCTCTTGCGGGACGAACACTTCCAAGCGTCGACCGGCGGCAACATCGATCTCCGGCCGGCGCCGGCGAACATAATCCCGGACCGTCGAGTACGACAACTCGACCGCGCCGTCCTCCTCCGCCAACCGCGCCAGAACACGTCGGGCCGTGTGACGCTGCTTCTTCGGCGACGTCGTGTCCTCAAGCAGCATCGAATCGATCGCCGCCTTGAACGACTCCAGTCGGGACGCGACCCGAACCGGGACCTTCCTCGGCGACGGCTCCGCCTGCGACAACGCCGTCCGCACCGTCTCCCGAGACACCCCGTGCCGCCGCGAGAGCTCCCGGATCGAGAGACCCTCGACCCACGCATCACACCGGATCCTGGCGAACAACTCCATCCGCAACCTCATGTCTGCCCTTCACCGCTGGCATCACATCACGCCAGATGCTCCAACGGTGGGGTGGGCACCGATCAAACCGTCACGATCACCCGGCAAGTCGAAAGGTGGTAGCGAATCAAGCCGTCCCAGTGGTCTCCACTCAAGCTGCCATAGTCACTTCACGAGGTCAGCTACCTCGATGCCCCATCTCGGGGCGAGGATTCCACGTCAGTGTCGAAGGGTGATGTGGCAACCGTGAACACCATCGGAGCTCCGAGAAAAGCTAAATGGAGGGTCGAATCACAGGTGACGGCCGGGCAACCGGCTGAGATCAAAGCGTCCGTGCCCCCTGTACACAGATCTCGTGCCGAATCCTCCTCGACAACGAGAGAGTCATCGACAGTCGATCAGCGCTGGGCGGAGGCCCCATCACCTGCCGGGCCATCACCCCGCCGTTCAACAAGAAACGTTGACCTGCAGCGTGCTCGCTCACCGTGGGACTGTCTGATTAACGGTGTGTGCGGGTTTGGCTTGATTCGAAAGGAGATGGCCGTGACTGACACGACCGAACTGTTGAACGACCAGATGATCGATCTTGTGATGGGAGAGATCATCGATCAGAAGGCCCTCGCCGAGCGGTTGCTCGTGCAGGCGAAGGAGCAGGGCGTGAGCCTGGTCGGACCGGGAGGACTGCTGAGAACCAGCTCACGAAGAACGTCCTCGAGGCGGCGCTGAACGCCGAGCTGGGCGAGCACCTCGGCCACGAGCATGGCGGAGCCCCGCTGGGTGAGAATATGCGGAATAGGACCAGGTCGAAGACTGTGTTCACCGAGATCGGTCCCGTGCAGATCGAGGTCCTAGGGATCGTGACAGGTCGTTCGAGCCGGTCATCGTCCCCAAACGCGGCTGGACGGGATCGACCAGATCGTTCTCTCCCTCAGCGCGAGAGGTTTAACGATCCGGAGAGATCGCGACGCACTTCGACGAGGTCTACGGAGCGAAAGTGTCCAAAGACACCATTAGCCGAATCACGGAGAAAGTCGCCGGCGAGCTCGCCGAGTGGTCCTCACGCCCGTTGGATGCGGCTCTATCCCGTGATCGTACTGTCCCTCGCCACGGTGGAGATCGCAGGATGCGACTCACGTTCACGTTGGCCCGGTACTCTTAGAGCTGTCTCAGACCGACATGTAGGGGTCGGGTCAGTTGCAGGTGAGGTGTCGGTAGATGGTTGGGCGGGTGACGCCAAACTCTTCTGCGATCTGCTGGACAGTGTGAGCGCGTTTGCCGTCGGTGCCGATTTCTTCGTACATCTGCCTCGCGAGTTTGACCTGGCGTGGCCCGAGTTTGGGTTTCTGCCTGCTTAAGGGTGAAACGATAGAGAACGCGGTTTGGAATCAGAGCGCCCGCAAGGCGGTCACGACGGCTTAGGGGCCTACCGCGCGGACACTGGTGTGCAATAGCGCGCCTAAGCCTCGGCCCGGAAGGGGGATTCGAGTAGCGTGGCCATCCTGATATGATCTTGCCGCAGGGCGGGTCGAATTTGCTCTGTCGAAAGATCTCCGGGACCTCCCGGGTAATCGGGGTGGGAGACGTACATTCCAAGGATGTGAACTGTGTTACGAGTGCAAATCTCACTGAGATTCATCGTCGCTTTCTTTATCGCGATAGCCCTGACGTTCTCGGTCTCATCGGCCGCGAACGCTGAACCCCTGCCGGAAGGTGTCGTGTTCTCGGTTGAGAACAGCCACATCATGAGGGTGGACCCTGGAGCCGAACCCGTCTCGCTGACAAGCAATCTGTGGCAGGAGGTCTCGCAACTCGCCTTTGCACCAAACCGTGGCACCGTTGTCGCTGCCACCTGGGGGAAAGCCGGCAAAGGGCGGATCATCGAGGTCGCGGCTGATGGTTCCGATCGAGGCAAGTATCGAACCCTCCTGTCGAATCGTGAATCGCCGCGCGCTCTGACAGTAGACGACGCTGGGAATATCTACTTTGTCGACTCCTCACAGCGCGGAGGTGGCGCATGGAGCCTCTTTCGCCTGAGTGATGCCGGTGACCTCACCGTGGTTGTCCCCTCGATCGGCAAAGTCACCTCTCTTGCCCGGGATCATGACGGGGGCATTCTCGCCACGCGTTCGACCACGGGAGAGGTCGTACGCATAGATTCAACCGGAAACGTGACCGTCCTCCGAGCGGACCTGCCGCGTCCGACGAGTCTGGCGGCCGATCCTGCGAGGGGTCGGATCGTCATACTCGACGATGGAACTAAGAACCCGAAGCCTGGGGACCCCAAGCCCGCCGTCTACACAATGTCGCTCGACGGGAAGGATCTCACACCGACCACCATCTCCTATCGAGGGGGAGCCGGGTCCGTTGCGGTGAACAGCGAATCCGATGTCTATGTCGCCGATGGCAATCGGATCACCCGATGGAAGCTGGATGGCTCGTCCGAGACGATTCAAACGGGACGCTACATCTACAACGTCGCCGTGCCTTTCTGATGAAGTAGCAGGCGCTTCAGCCGCTCACCTCTCCGACCGCGTCCACCGCGCCGTCAGCACGACGGATTCTAGGGGGCGTTGCACCATGACGTCTCTGTAGCGAGTAGCTGAGCGTTGTGCGTGGCCGTTTGCCAAACAGCGAGATCAACCGCGAGGCGGCCGAGGAAGAGTGGGGTTCCACTGGCGAGGAGCCCTTCGCCGGCGATGAACAAGAGCGACTGCGGTCGCGGATGCTGCGGCCCCGGCGAGCTGTTGCAGGACCCAGACGGCCCCGGCGGCGATGAGAGCCTAGGGGTGCCCGCGACCACGGCGGGGGATGACGCGGGTTCGATCCGCTGTTTTGGTGCCGTGATCGCCTCTGCTGCTGGAAATCTACACAAGGCCCGAACCAGATTCCGATTGATTTGAACCCGGTGTGTCTCAGGTGAGGTGTTGCGATCCGTTGAGTCTTCCACGCGCACACAAGGAGGTCGGAAGTCGCCGTTTCGGGCAATCCCTTGACAAATATTTCAGCAAGCCGCCGGAACTGGAATTCCTAGGGGTTCCAGTAACTGACGCCCGCAATTGACCATCGGGTGGGGCTTTTCCTGGGATGGTCGGGGAACCCCTTGATTCGACCAAAAAGGGGTTCCAGGGCTCGTGAACACGAGGCAGTACGCTTGTGAATCACGGGCGAGAGGGGCCGCCCCAGTGGGTGGTCGCGCGTAGGGAGAGTTCGCCGGCGCAGCCTAGCAGCCAATCCCAGAGAGAATCCGCCGCCGCCCCGAGGCGTACGGCATCCGTACAGCGAGAGGCACCGTTCGATGTGGCGGTCCGAGCGTGTACTCCACCACGCACGCACCGCCGGGGCTAATAGGGTCTAAAGCCGTATAAAAGAATTGTGTTATAAACAGTTAGTCTTGCATAGACGGAAGGACAGCCATGAGCGACGCTACATACGACCCATACCGGCCCGGTGCCGGCCGCGTCCCTCCGCTACTTGCCGGCCGAGAAAATCTCCTCGCTCAGTTCGACACCACACTGGTTCAGGCGACCGGGACTGGAGAGGGCCCGCGGCCTCAGGTGCTCTTCGGGCTACGTGGAGTGGGGAAGACTTCGCTGCTCAACGAGTTCGTCCTCCGTGCACGCGAACAGCGCTGGTTGATCGTCAAGATCGAAGCAACCCCCGACCGCAGTTTGGGCAAGGCCATCGCTCAGGCGCTCTACCGACCACTTCGAGACATGCGCACCCTCACCGAGCGCGGACAGGACTTCGTGCAGCGGGCCATGCGGGTGTTCACCAGCTTCCAGCTACGCTTCGATCCCCAGGGCAACGCGACCTTCGGGTTCAACATCGAACCGGAGCGAGGCGTCGCCGACACGGGTGAGTTGCCGGCCGACCTGGTGGATGTTCTCACCGCGATCGGGACGGCCGCGAGGGAGAACGGGATCGCTTTGCTCCTGGCGATCGACGAGCTGCAGGATGCGCCGCTCGAGGACCTGCGTACGCTCAACGTGGCCTTACACGAGCTCGGCCAGGATCCGTTCCCGGTTCCGGTGGTATTCGTCGGCGCCGGCCTGCCGTCGCTGCCGGCAGTGCTCGCCGATGCGACCAGCTACGCAGAGCGTCTCTACGACTACCGATTCATCGGGCTGCTGGACGAGCAGGACACCCGGGACGCGTTCACGGTGCCGGCGCGGGCACAGGGCGTGTACTGGAATGATGATGCGCTCGACGCTGTCGTCGAGCACGCGGCCGGATACCCATACTTCGTCCAGGTCGCCGGGCACTACTCCTGGGAAGGGCGGTCGGGCGCGAGGATCCCGCTCAAGGCGGCAACGGACGGCATCGCGAAAGCGCAGCGGGAAGTCGACGAGGGGCTGTACCGGTCCCGATGGGAGCGCTCGACGCCGGCGCAACGCGAGTTCATGGCGGCGATGGTCGTGGACGAGGGCAGGCCGTCGTCGATCGCGGATCTGGTGGTGCGGCTGGGGCGTCGACGCTCCTCGGATCTGTCGGTGGCCCGGCGCGACCTGATCGCGGCCGGCCACATCTTCGCCCCTGAGCGCGGCTACGTCGCCTTCACCGTTCCTGACATGGACGACTACATCCGGCGCCAACCGGAAGTCTGAATCGGCATTGGGGAGGTCAGCGGCCGCGGCCGACAACGAACCAACCCGCCTCCGGCGAAGACGATGCCCCCAGAGCGCATCGGTGCGCTCCCCACATCGGCGCGCCCAGCTGGGAGATTCTCGCCCACGATGTCCGCGTCGCCCACAGGGTCGGCCTCGTGGCAGCTGACTGGCCCGAGACCCAGCCCCTTCCCGACACCGCACAATCCGCTCTAGCCGACTACCGCCGCGCACAGTTGAAGACCAACCAGTGAATCCCAGAACGTGAACGCCGCCGATCTGTACATGCCGGCGCTTGTCGCCCACGAGCTGGCATTTGGTGTGCAGCTGATCCCGTACGGCACCCGCCGGGATCTCATTGTCGCTGCCGAGTGAATAATCACCCTCTGGTGCCGTCTGAATCTTGACCCTTTCGGCACTCTTGGGAGGGTGATCGCGGTGGAAGATTGGGCGGAGATTCGTCGGTTGTATGCAGCCGAGGGTTTGCCGATCAAGGAGATAGTCCGGCGTCTGGGGATCTCGCGGAACACGGTGCGGGCGGCGTTGCGATCAGACAGGCCGCCGGAGTATCAGCGGCCGCCGGCGGGGTCGTTGGTTGATCCGTTTGAACCGCAGATTCGGGCTCTGTTGGCCCAGTTCCCGAGGATGCCGTCGACGGTGATCGCGGAACGGGTCGGGTGGCAGCACTCGGCGTCGATCTTCCGCGCCAGGGTCTCTGCGTTGCGACCGGAGTATCAGGGTGTCGATCCGGTGCAGAGGACCTCGTATCAGCCGGGCGAGATCGCGCAGTGTGATCTGTGGTTCCCGGAGACACCGGTGTTCGTCGCGCCAGGGCAGGAACGCGTGCTGCCGGTGCTGGTGATGACGCTCGGCTTCTCGCGGACGATCCTGGCGACGATGATTCCGTCGCGGCAGGCCGGGGACGTTCTGGCGGGGATGTGGTTGTTGATCGAACAGGTCGGCCGGGTTCCGAAGACGTTGGTCTGGGATCGGGAGGCAGCGATCGGCGGGACGGGCAAACTCACGACCCCGGCGGCGGCGTTCGCCGGCACCCTCGCGACGAGGATCCTGCTGGCACCGGCGAGGGATCCGGAGTTCAAGGGCATGGTCGAACGCGCCAACGGCTACTTGGAGACCTCGTTCCTTCCCGGGCGGCAGTTCGCGTCACCGGCGGACTTCAACGAGCAGCTGACCGGCTGGCTGATCCGGGCCAACACGCGCCGCGTCCGCTCGACCGGGACACGCCCGATCGATCTGCTCGACACCGACAGGCAAGGAATGCTGCCGTTGCCGCGCCTGGCGCCGCAGACGGGCCTGCGGAACCGGATCCGCCTGGCCCGGGACTATCACGTCCACGTCGACGGCAACGATTACTCCGCCGATCCTCGCCACATCGGCAAGAACACCGACCTCGTCGCTACCGGGGAAGCGGTCACGATCGCCAGCAACGGGACCGTGATCGGCCGGCACGAACGCTGCTGGGCCGCCACCAGGTGATCACCGATCCGGACCACAAGCACACTGCAGGGCAGCTGCGCGCAACGTTCTACTCGCAACGAACGCAGACACCGCGCCGGCATCAGGACGGGCACCCCGTCGCGATTCGCGCCCTCACCGACTACGACGCCCTCTTCGGCGTCGATTTCGACCCCACATCTATCACCAACACGGAAGAAGCACGATGACCCCCACCGCAACCAAGACCGGCGAGCAGATCAGCTCCAAGGTCGCCTACCTCACCCGGGCGCTGAAAACCCCGACGATCGATCGGACGGGTCTGGGAAGACCTCGCCACCCTCGCCAGGGATGAGAACTGGTCCCACGAGGAATACCTCGCCGCGGTCCTGGAACGCCAGCTCGCGGACCGGGAATCAGCGGGCACGACCATGCGAATCCGCACCGCCCACTTTCCCGCGCTCAAAACACTGACGGAGAAGCGTCTCGGAACTCTTTCGGATGAGGACTTCAACCTCGACCACCTCCCCAGCCTCCGCAAAGACCTGCTAGCCCACCTGGCCACCTCGACCTTCGTCGCGAAGCAGGAGAACGTCATCCTGCTCGGACCTCCCGGGATCGGGAAGACCCACCTTGCGATCGGGCTGGGAGTCAAGGCCGCGCACGCCGGCTACTCGGTCCTGTTCGACACAGCGAACAACTGGATCGCCCACCTTGCTCTCGCTCACCACCAGGGACAGCTCGAAGCGGAACTGAAGAAGATCCGCCGCTACAAGCTCATCATCATCGACGAGATCGGCTACATCCCCTTCGACACCGACTCCGCGAACCTGTTCTTCCAGCTCGTCGCCTCCCGTTACGGGCAGGGATCGATCATGGTCACCAGCAACCTCCCGTTCGGGCGCTGGGGCAAAACCTTCGGCGATGACGTCGTCGCAGCCGCGATATTGACCGGCTCGTTCACCATTCAGAAGTCCTCACCCTCAGCGGAGACTCCTACCGCACACACGGGCGCCGCGACCTCATCACCAAAGACCGCGCCGAGCAAAACTGACCCCCAAGGGGGTCAAGATTCAAACAGCACCAGAGGGTGAAAATTCACTCGGCATTGACACACCCGGCCGAACGTATCGCAGCTATGCTTCACGGCGGGGTTTGGGGTGATCAGGCCGCTTCTGCGTCCTTGTAGATCATCTCAAACTCGACGGGGGTGAGTTTGCCGAGGCCGCGTTGCCGACGCCTGCGGTTGTACTTGGTCTCGATCCAGGTGACGATCGCGAGGCGGAGGTTCTCGCGGCTATCCCAGCGTCGGGTGTCGAGCACGTTCTTCTGAAGCAGGCTGAAAAGGCTCTCCATGCTCGCGTTGTCCCCGGCCCCATAGGACCGCCCCATGGACCTGACCCGGCCGTTGTTCGTGAGCAGGTTCTGGGTGCGTTTCGCGCGGAACTGGCCGCCCCTGTCGGAGTGGCAGATCGTGCCGTCCGGTGAGCGCAGCGCGATCGCGTTCCGCATCGCTGCCCGAGCCAGAGACGAGTTCATGCGGGTGTCGATGGAGTAGCCAACGATCTTGTTCGACCACACGTCTTTGATCGCGCATGGGACTGCTGCACGAGTTGGTGGCATCTGACTGAAGTCATCGCCTCAACACTTCACCTATCCGCACGTCGCACGTTCGGACCGCTCGGCCTCAAGACTCTAACGGTGCCAAATCATCCCCGGGCTAATTCACGGATTTGGACGGGTAGTGGATGACTCCCAGAACCCTAAGCACCAGCCTCGGCTCTCAGGGTTTAATTTTGTGCTGGTTCTACCGCATAGGGCAAAGCCTTACTCTATCTGGTTGTCTGGTTCGGTGCGGTGAGACTGCTGAGGGTCGGTGACTCTTCTGCTCCAGCCGCGGCCTGTGTGGCCATACACCCCGCCACCGCCAGCGACCGGCCCTAAGTCCACGCTCATGTAGCCGGTTGGGGAGAGTAACCGCGAGGCCGGAATCGCAGTTTCCGCGGATCCACCCGGTTATCAACCTGACATAAGGTAGATTATAAGATAAATTAAACCGCTATAATTAATAGGCTTTTTATGGTAGCCTTGGCTTATGGCACCGGTATGGTGGGACTCTGCGTTCAAACACGGCGTCCCGCGCGAGGATTAGGTGTACGTGATGTTCACCCGAACTACTCGGTGCTGCCGGAGGAGCCGGCGCGTGGGCGGATCGTGTTGTTCATCGGGTGCCCGCACGCGCAGACCGAACGTGAGGTGGAGATCCTGGTGCATGAGTATCCGGACACGGGTGAGCAGGCTGAGATCTTCCATGTGATGGAGCTGGGCGCCCAGTTCGGGCGATATCGAGAGGAGCACCCCAATGGCTGAGAAGGACGAGATCGACTACGATGCCCTCGCGGCGCGACTGACGGACCCGGATGTGCCGCTGGGTCCACCCCGTGAAGTGCATACCGGCGAGGACGCTGCCCGGTTCGGCCGGGAGTTCCTGTTGCGGGAGTACGGGTCCGAGGAGGGGATTGAGGCGGCAATGCGGCGGCCGGGTCGCCCGCGGGTGAGCCACGACCCGCAGGGCCCGTCTCCAGTGGTGCGCGGTGCGATCCCGCAGACGGACTTCGAGGCGCTGGATGAGTTCGTCAAGCGTAGCGGGAAGAAGCAGTCCGCAATCGTGCGGGAGGCGATCCACGAGTATCTGCTCGAGCGCAAGCTCGTCAGCTGAGCTGGCGACGTAGGTGGTCCGGGCCGATGCCGCTACTGAACCGAACTACCTGCGGCGGCTCCCACGCGCATCACGGAACAGCAACTCTGACCGGGTTGGATGGCCGCGGCGCCTACATTTGGTCAGGGTCAGACTGATCTGTTGCCAGGCGAACAGTAAATAAGTCATATTTGGCTTCATGGGTACAAATAACCTCTCTGTAAAGAGCCGAAGCCATGATGATCGGAGTTTCCTGAGCAAAGTCCGGGCTGAGCCCTTGCCGACAAGATTCGATTGGCATGGTCGAGACTGGGTGGCGTTACTCGCAGTTCCAGGGATTTTCATAGGTAGCTGGCTGGTGACCCTAGGTACTGCTGACACGTCCGTGGCGGCGATCTCGGATACATCGCTACGAATCGTCCTGTTTACGGTCTTGGTGATCGCTAACCGGGAGCTGCTTGCTCGGCATTGGTGTGCGTTCTGGAGGGCTCCTTGGCGAAGTATCGGCATTGTGATACTTGGGATGGTGGTGTTTAAGGTCGTCGTGACGGTCCTTGGTGCTCTGCTCCGTCCTCTAGTAGGCGATAGTGCAGCCACCAACGACCCGAGTGAGGGAATTTCGCTGACGTTCGCGGTCCTGCTGTTCGCGTCATTGAACCCGGTCGTCACGGCTCTGATCGAAGACTTCACGTTCAGACACACCCTGCTCTTGAAATTCCCGGTATGGAACCGGTTTGCCCTCGCCGCCGGCCTCACCGTTGTGAACGCTCTGGTGTTCGGAGCAGTCCACATCAACAACTTCGGTGGTCAGTGGCTTTTGACTCTCACGTTCGCCGGCGCCGGCCTAGTGATGAACCTTGCCTACCTGTGGACACGGAACATCTGGCATGTGCTCCTTATGCACGGGATGAACAACTTCCTGCTCGGCGGCCCGATCACTGTGCTTCTTACTCACCTCCTAGGCGCTGTCACCGCCTAGGGTGTATCCACATTCGTGGTTTTGAAACCAGTGGAGTGCGACGGCGAGACGATGGAAGAAGTCAGCGGGTGCGCAACAGCAGGCGCCAACGGCGAGTGAGTACACCACGAACCCACCGACTGAACCTCCGGTGGATACCATAGGAAAGAACATCTCGTTCTAACCAAAAATAGTGAGGAAGACAATGTTCGCAGTAGTCCGTGTCGCCATCGGACACTGCTTGCTCGCCAGCTCCCTCGCGATCCTGGCGATGGTGTTTCCTCCGGCGCACGCCTCGGTCGCCACGAGTGCCACGCCCGAGGCAGCGACGGCTTCTGTGGTGCTGAAGCCACTCATCGTCGTCCGGCAGATCGAGGTGCTTTATGTCGACGGGTCGAGTGGGGCGGATCTGTACGGCACAGTGAAGGTCACCGACGTCGACGGGAGCGCGTCATCGGTCGCTTTCGCCCGGGGCGAGTACGACTCGGTTCCCGTGCAGTCCTGGAGCGATGCGCCGGTGAGTCCGAACGGGCTGTCCGCCGCAAAATTGTCGATCTCCGTCGACCTGTGGGATCACTGGTCGCCGGTGTTCATCCCCGACCGGCCGGTTGCGCAGGGCACCATCGACACGCGCTCCGGGCACAGCGGTTTGAACGCGGGCGTGGTCAGAGGCCGAGGGAAAAGCGCAGTCGAGATCACCTACAGCAAGCAGACGAGCTGGCAGAAGACCATTATCGACAAGGTGGTTCTCAAAGACAGCAATGACAACCCGGCACAGATCCCGGAGTTCGATCTGGCTGGTAGAAGAGCCCGAGTCATTCCTTCACTCTCAGCTCTCTTACGCTGCCACAAGCCTTCTCGACTCCTTGGGACAGACCCCCTATCCGGGCAGCAGTCCCGTTTGTTTTTCATAAAGTCAGTATTATTAGTTTGTTTTTCATAAAATCAGTATTAGTATGTTGTGACGTGGTTGCTTGAGCTAGCGGTTATGCCTGGGCCCCTTCTGGAGGAAAGTTGTTGAAGTCTCGATTGGTACAAATTCTTACTTCTGCGATAAGCCGAGTTGCTGATGTTCGGGAATGATGTCTGTTCGCTCAACGCTGTTATCGGCATGCCGTCAGAGCGCGCAGGCACTTTTCCCCGACGGTGGTGGTTGTGGAAGAGAATCTTCACATGGGTGCTAGGTAGTCTTTGCGCCCTCGTTGCCACCGTGTCGCCCGTAGCGGTCTCCTGGGCCGCCACCACCCACAACACTGGTGACACCTGGAACATCAGCACCTTCTGCACCACCCCTACCCCTCTCCCCGCCACGGGCACCACCCACGGTGGAACCTGCGTCGCACTTAACCTCACACGGACCATCACCGCTATCGCCGCCGGCGGCTACCACAGCCTGGCACTCGCTTCCGACGGCACCGTCTGGGCCTGGGGACATAACAACGACGGTGAGCTCGGCAACGGCACCACCACCGCCTCCACCACCCCCGTGCAAGCGCAAGGGCTTGGCGGGAGAACCATCACCGCTATCGCCGCCGGCGGCTACCACAGCCTGGCACTCGCTTCCGACGGCACCGTCTGGGCCTGGGGACATAACAACGACGGTGAGCTCGGCAACGGCACCACCACCGCCTCCACCACCCCCGTGCAAGCGCAAGGGCTTGGCGGGAGAACCATCACCGCTATCGCCGCCGGCGGCTACCACAGCCTGGCACTCGCTTCCGACGGCACCGTCTGGGCCTGGGGACATAACAACGACGGTGAGCTCGGCAACGGCACCACCACCGCCTCCACCACCCCCGTGCAAGCGCAAGGGCTTGGCGGGAGAACCATCACCGCTATCGCCGCCGGCGGCTACCACAGCCTGGCACTCGCTTCCGACGGCACCGTCTGGGCCTGGGGACATAACAACGACGGTGAGCTCGGCAACGGCACCACCACCGCCTCCACCACCCCCGTGCAAGCGCAAGGGCTTGGCGGGAGAACCATCACCGCTATCGCCGCCGGCGGCTACCACAGCCTGGCACTCGCTTCCGACGGCACCGTCTGGGCCTGAGGACATAACAACGACGGTGAGCTCGGCAACGGCACCACCACCGCCTCCACCACCCCCGTGCAAGCGCAAGGGCTTGGCGGGAGAACCATCACCGCTATCGCCGCCGGCGGCTACCACAGCCTGGCACTCGCTTCCGACGGCACCGTCTGGGCCTGAGGACATAACAACGACGGTGAGCTCGGCAACGGCACCACCACCGCCTCCACCACCCCCGTGCAAGCGCAAGGGCTTGGCGGGAGAACCATCACCGCTATCGCCGCCGGCGGCTACCACAGCCTGGCACTCGCTTCCGACGGCACCGTCTGGGCCTGGGGACATAACAACGACGGTGAGCTCGGCAACGGCACCACCACCGCCTCCACCACCCCCGTGCAAGTGCAAGGGTCAAACACCGATATGTTCGACGTGCCCGTGATCAACCCTGGTGTCGCACTCGGCCTGATTACGCTCGGCCTGGGAGCCGCCGTGACGATGCTGGTCATCCACCGGCGCCGCACGGCGGGTGCCGGTCACCGCCACCCGCTTCCCAGAACGGAACGGACGCGTACACGCTGACGGCTACCGTGAAGGTCGCGGCGGGGCAGACCACGTCAGGGGCTCTTGTCACCTTCCAGAGCCCGTCTGACGCGAGCCTTTCCGCGTCGTCCTGCACGACAACAGCGAATGGGACCTGTGCTGTGCAACTCACGTCTACAAAAGCGGGAACATACCCGATCCACGCATTCCTTCAAGAGACTAAAGAACTCGGCCAAAGCCCCGCCTCGGCTGCCTTCACCGCCAGTGCAGCATCACCACTGAACGGTCCTGACTTTCTCTGGCCGGTTCAAGGATAAGGAGTACTATCATGTACAGCTTCGGAGGACCCCTCGGCGGCGGAGTCGTCGCCGGTACCCTCGCCCGCACCGGCCTGGACACTTTCGCCACCACCGCCGTGTGTGCCGGACTGGTTATTGCAGGTCTGTTTGCCCTGCGCACCGCCTCGATGCGACGTAGCCGCGCCGACGCGTAACCCGCGTACCTCGAATCTGTAGGGAGATCTGATGTCGCGGCTGCTCGCCGTCCTCGTATGCATCGCCAAGATGCTGCTCGCTGCCGGAATCGGCACCATCGGTGCGCTGGTGATGCTCAACGAACACACCATCCGCACGTTGGAAGCGGCCGTCACCACTTGGTTGATCGCCCACACCTTCGCCGGGGATACGTTCCTCGCCGCTACCGGCGGCAACCCGAGCACCATCTACCAGGTTGCCGGGCGATGGTATGGGATGGTGATCACCTCGGAATGCTCGATTGCCCTCTACGCTGGCCCCATCCTGATGCTGGCTGCCGTGTTCCTGATAATGTCCCGGTTCGGCACGATCCGCACTCTGGTGGCCGCGGCGATCTCCGTCATCCTGCTAGCCATGCTCAACCAGATCCGCCTCCTCGGCCTGGCCTACGTGCTCTCGCACTGGGGTGCCGACGCGTTCCAGTGGTGGCATAGCCTCGGCGGCAGCTTCCTGATGGTCTCCGGGCTGGCGTCCATCCTCTTCCTCTTCTTCGTTATGGTCATCCGCCGACATCGTCGAGGACGGCGAGCCGCGCTGTGAGTACATTCTTCGCGATCCTCAGCTCTATTACCACCTTGGTGATCTGTCTGTCGCTGGTGTACTACCTGGCCGCCATGTTCGCCGGCATGCACGAACTGAAAAAGTCCGGGACCTCGCTCGCCGTCCAAGGGAACACCGCGTACGCGGACCCGTTCGAGGACTCACCGAATACCTTCGACGTGTACGTGATGATCCCCTGCCTGAACGAAGAAGCCGTCATCGGCCGAACCGTCGCCACCCTCGTTGGCAACACACGCACTACCACCACCATCGTGATCGACGACGGCTCCGAGGACACCACCGCGCAGATCGCCCGTGAAGAGGGCGGAGAGAAGGTGATCGTGCTCCGCCGTGAGCTGCCCAACGCCCGCCAAGGCAAGGGTGTGGCCCTCAACCAGGCGTACGAACTGATCAAAAAGCTCGTCACCGAGCGCGGTGAGAACCCCGAACGTGTACTCATCCTCGTCATGGACGCCGACGGGCGTCTCTCCAACGGGGCGTTCAGCCACATCCTCCCTCTCTTCGAAGACCCCCAGGTCGCCGGTGTCCAACTCGCGGTGCGAATCCGGAACCGGGCGACGAACTTCCTCACTTGGTTCCAAGACTTTCAGTTCTGGGCTATGTCGGCCGTCACCCAGTTCGGCCGGGCGAAGACCGGCACCGTCTCCCTCGGCGGAAACGGCCAGTTCACTCGGCTCTCCGCCCTGCTAGCGTTGAAGAACCAGCCCTGGTCAGACTCCCTCACCGAAGACCTCGACCTGGCGATCACCCTCCTCAGCGACGGCTGGAAACTCACCACCACTCCCGATGCCTCCGTCGACCAACAAGGCTTAGAAAGCCTGCGCCGGCTGATTGTCCAACGTCGACGCTGGTACCAGGGCCACATGACCGCCGGCAAACGGCTGCCCGACATCTGGCGCAACCACAACTTCAGCAACGCGCGCGCTCTCGAGCTCACCGCCTACCTGCTCGTCCCATGGCTGATCGACCTGCCCTGGTCGATCCTGTTCCACTTCACCCTGTATCTGTTCATTATCCGCGCCGGCAGCATCTTCTCTTTCGTCACCGGCCCCGTCGCCCTCGTCGTCGGCGTGACACTCTGGTACCTGCTCACTTTCGCCCCGGCGATCATGACCACTGTCGTCTACTTCCGCCGCGACCGGCGTACCTCGTTCTGGCTGTGCCTGGTCCTCGGGCACGCGTTCTTAGTGATGAACTACCTCTCGTTTATCTGCGCATGGGGTGCTCTCTGGCGCATCCTCCGCGGCCGAACAGGTTGGGACAAGACAAAACGCACCGTCGAAAACGACGACACACCCCCGACACCGCTCGCGCCCGCACGCTGACCAGACGGGGGTGGCCGCCGCCCTACCCGGTGGCTACCCCCACCATCCGTACACCCGCGGTTCGCCGGTGTACGGTGAGCCCACAATCCAATAGCGTCTCCCTTTCCCGGTGAGCTATCGTGGACCCGAACCGCTCTATCAAGAGCGATGAGCATTCATCGTTTCACCGCGATTTCGGGAGAAACTATGTTCATGGAGACCATTCACATCGGACGGTGTGTTCAGTGGTGCGCATGCTGCGTGATTACCGTGCTAGCCCTGATGGAGTCCCCCGTCATGACCGCCGAGCCTGCCGCCGCCGAGCCTGCGAACAGCACAGCGGACCTATCGCTGATGCTGCAGGTGTCGACAACCGACATCCGATCCCACTATGACGCCACCGTGCTACCGGAGTTGGATCACAGCCTCGCCCGTTTACGCGCCGACTACTTGGCCGGGAACCCGAACCGGGATCTGGTCCTGACCGACGTCGACGACGGGACGAGTACCCCGCAGCTCTCCCGCCGCGTGCTCGACCATGTCGCCCCTTTCCTTCCAGGCGGGCCCACGCCGGCGTTCCGAAGCGTCTACGTCGGAACGATCGGTGAACCCAGTTGTGGCAACAGACGTGGCATCACTGCCATGAAGGCGGAGTGCAGCTCGGCAAACACGTCCGGGTGGAACCCGTATGTTCAGGGCATCACCGACAGTGCGGTCACCGCCGCACACATCGCACTTAGCGCCCAGCTCGCGACTGTGTTCCGGTGGGCGTATCCGAGCGTGACCATCAACTGGTATATCAGTTGGGAGGGGTTTCTGCCGACGCTGATGCGCAACGATCAGGCCGGCATAGCCAGCGCTGTCGTCCGCGCAGCATACGTGGCCTACTTCGCTGCACTGTCACGCGTGTTGAACACGGTTCAACCGTCGGGGGCGTATCTGTGGTCGCCGGCGCTTGACCAACCGCTCGCGCAGGTTCAAGCAGATGGTCAATATGGCACCTACCAGGCGAACATGGTCTCCTTCTTCCAGACGGTCCGGTCCTCCGCCCCAGCCATCACCTCGCTGCGGCTGGTCGTCCAGGACGGACTCTCCCGGTCCTGCCTGCTTCTCGGAGGCTCCTATAACCAAACCGCCTCCTCCCGAATCATCTGGTCGCAGAACCTCCGCGCCTTCGCAACATCCTGGCTTTCCGTCGGGGAACTCAACGCGGAACTGTTCACCGACCCGGCATGTCCCGCCGACGGTGCATCATGCGCCGTCATCGCTCGGGTGGCGCAATACCAGAACGCCAACGTGCCGATCGGCCCGAGCTTTGACCTGCTCAGCTGGGAATCACTTCAGTGAACCGAGCGAATGGAACGGCCTGCGACCTCGGAGACCAACATCATCCACTCATGAGCCACCGGACCCCACACACCGTTAATCGACAGTCCACGGAGGGTTGCTGGCCTGGGTGGCATATACGGTAAAGGTGACGTGCTGCCCTCGGAATCGGTGAGCGTTGCGACATCCTGCAACAATGTTCCTCACCGGTGACGGTGACATGCGCGACCAACTTTTAAAAATTCCGAGCTTCCCTGGCAGGTTTTCTCGCCTACTTTTGGTGGGGTCAGATCGGTCGGTGACGTGCGTTTCTCGTTGCGGAGGGTTTTGGACCAGCTGTTGCGGCGGAGCGCGATCCGGAGGAAAGCGCGAGTAATAGAGATGTAGATGTAATAGATGTATATCCAGACGCCGAACCCGTAGAGAATCGAGCGCACCACTGAAGTTTTGGGCTCGCAGCGGATTTTGTAGACGGGACCCCAAAGGATGAATGGCATGATCGCGAAAAGCAGTGAAAGGAAGGCGTCGAATTCGATTTTTTCGAGCAACGGTAAGCTCAATCCTGGGGTAGTAATTGTTTCTAAGATACCGATGCCCGCCAAGGTTAGGAACGCCATCATGCCTAGCATTTGCAGGAAAGGAAGGACCAGGTAATAGCAGGTCTCGATAACACCAGCTGAACTAAAGTGTTGTGACCTCACGATCTGTGGGATGTATCGGACACATTGGATGTTGCCTTGAGCCCACCGGGTCCGTTGGGTTAGAAAACGTCGAATGGAGGGAACCGCCTCCTGAGAGACGTGCGTGTCGTAGACGTGTTTTATCTTTGATCCGGTAAATAACACCTGCAATCCAAGCTCGTAGTCTTCCAGCAGTGCCCCGTTCCATGGTCGGCCCTGTCGCAGCGAGATCGCGTCGAGAACGCTCAGTCGTGTGAACTGTCCGTTGCCACCGAGTCCGACGGTGCCGGCTCGTGCGCGTAAAGATTGCATCGCAGCACTGCCGGTACGGAATTCAATATCCTGCATTCGAATTATCCACCGTGCTCTCATGTTGGAGAGACGTCCGCGGCCTGGATAAGGAACCTCGTCATTGCGGTTCTTCATCCAGACCGCGATCTGAGCAGCTCCAATATTCGGATTACCAAAGACCTCCTTGGAGGAGACGACGTGGAGCGCATTTTCGGCCATTTCTCCGTCAGCGTCGATGACGGTGACGATGGTGTTTTCGCTATCGAACTGCGCGGGAAGCCAGTTGTTGAGTTCCATATACGCCGCGTTCAGCGCATGACCCTTACCGGTTCGCGCCTCCGGTCGACGGCGTCGAACGATATGTACGAACGGATCGGCAGCATAGCGGGAAGCGATCGTAACCGTGTTGTCGTCACTGTCATCATCGATGACCCAAACGTGCGCGTCCGGAAAATCACATCGCGCACGCTCAATAGTGGTCGCGATAACCATCTCTTCATCCCGGCACGGGATGAAGAGATGAAAACTGAAGGCTGCTGGGTTCCCCGGGGTGAGCTTTCTGTGCTGCAGAAAGGGGAAAAGTATAAAAAATACGTAGGAGAAGAACATCACACCCATGCAGGCAGTGAACGCGTTCAGCAGTGTGACCATCGCAATTTCTCACCATCCGATGGGTGCGTGCCATGGTGCTCCGATTCGTCATCTAGAACCACGACCGAAAGTGGGTTAACGAGTAGCTTCAAGCGGTCAACGCAGATCACCCTTGGCAGATCGGGCGAGGATCCCTCTGCGAATAAGCAACAGCACACCCATGACTATTCCGACACAGGCAATGATCACGAGAGGAATAAATGCTCCGCTGCCCGTGGCTGCCAGGGAACCCCCGACAATTCCCATACTGATAATGCCAGCATCCGAACCGCTTCCATACAAATTCTTTTCTCCTTATTTCTTCGATAAGCGCCGGCTTGGGCTTACACGTTGGCGAGCGTGAACTGTTCCGGATGAATAACGTGGCCGTAGTCAGCCAAGTTGATCGCGATTCGCGCGATGCGGCCACTGGCGCGGCCGTCGCCATATGGCGACGGCCGCGCGGCGAGGGACAGCACGGAGGAGTGCAGCGCGGATCGGAGGGCACCCGCGAGGTCTTGATCAGGGGTGACGAGCTGGGAGAAACCAGCGGTAATTGATTCGGGGCGCTCAGTGGATCGGCGCACGACGATCAGCGGGGTCTTCACGACTGTGCATTCCTCCTGCAACCCACCCGAGTCAGTGACGATCAGCCGAGAGATCTCCATCATGCTCAGCATCTGCCTGTGGGAGACGGGGGGCAGCAAGACGAGGCCGTCCTCGGCGATGTCGAGCAGCCCATACCTTGCGAGTGCAGCGCGAGTGCGTGGATGGGCGATGAGGAAAGCCGGAGCGTCCAGCCCGATGAGTGCCTCGACAATGCGGCGTAGAGCCTCAGGGCTGTCGGTATTCTCAGGCCGGTGGATGGTCGCGAGGATACCGGTGGACAACAGTTGGTGGTCAACTGGCAAATCTCGCTCGGGGCGAGAAAGCGACCAAGTCGTCGCTTCTACAATGGTATTTCCGGTAAGGATGACCCGTTCCGCGGGCACCTCTTCAGCGAGAAGGTTATCGACGTTCACGGCTGTGGCAGCACAGTGGATATCGGCAAGGACGCCCACAACACGCCGATTGAGTTCTTCGGGCATCGCCCGATCGTGAGAGCGAAGCCCCGCTTCGACATGAACTACAGGTATACCGGCATAATTTCCGGCCTGGGCAGCTGCGGAAGAAGTATTTGTGTCGCCTTGCACAATGACAGCACCATAGCGTTCCTGGGAGAAAATATCAGACAACTGTTGCATGATTGACGCGATCTGTCTCGTGCGATTCTCACCGCCAACGCCTTCGAGGATAAAGTTAGGTGCCCCGATCCCGAATTCTTCAAAGAAGGACCCCGCCATCAACGAATCGTAGTGCTGTCCAGAATGGATCAAAATTGCCCGGTTTCCCAACTCGCGGACGACCGGGCAAAGCTTGATAATCTCGGGTCGGGTACCTACCACAACCGCGACCCGCACTCTGACTCCTAATCCCTTCGCGAATCCACCATCACACACAGGGACCTCACACCCGTCTCGACCAGCCCTTCTACACCTGAACCTCCTCTTTCCGCAGGCAAGGTATCGAATCTCCTCATGATAATACCGAACTTTATGAAAAACAAGCGGGACTGCTGCACGGATAGGTGAAATGTGACCTGCCCTCTTAGATTGATTCGCCGTGGGTTTTGTTCTGTTTTTTCTTTTGGAGGATGGAGTTATGCCCGGATCGTATCCGGACGAGTTCCGTCAGCGTGCGCTGCGGATGCTGAGTGAGGCTCGCTCTGATCACAAGACCGATCACGCTGTGATCAAGCACGTCGCTGGGAAGCTCGGTGTGAACGCTGAGACGCTTCGGCTGTGGAAGAAACGCCTTGACGTTGACGAGGGCCGCCAGCTGGGGCCTCCTCTTTGTGGGCGAACGCCGTCTCGCGGAGCTGTTCCTAGCCGAGGCCGACTCGCTGCAATTTCCCCTGCAGACGCTTCCTGGCATGCAGGAAGAGCTCGGTAAAGCTATCCGCTACCTGCTTGGCGAAGACGTACCTGCCGCGATCGACACCCTGCTCTGCCTGTGTCGCGAACTGCTCACGGGAGGATCCGTCTTCGCCTCGCTCTTCATGGTGCGAATCACTCTCATGACCTGGCCTACACAGGGAGGGCTCGACCTGCTCACCGAGATCGTTCATATCACCAGCCGCAGTTTCCCGTCCGCTTTCATCCGGCTGCTTCGAGTCTCATTCGACGACCCGGGGAAGCTCACCGCGCTCGCAATCGACTATCCGGCGGACACGGACCTGCCACTCATTCTCATGGCTCTGTCCTGCCGGATACAGCAAGAGCGGAACCGGCCGGACTTTGCCGAGCCCCTCAAGAAGGCCTTCGACCTGCTGAATAGAAAGTCTCGCGGTCCCTCCGACATCCCCGTCTTGCCTACGACCACTCCCGGCACGTCCCTCTCCCGCCGGGAGCGGGAGATCGCACTTCTGGCGGGGGCCAGCTCGAACGCTGAGATCGCAGTGAAACTGGGACTCAGCGTTCGCACGGTCGAGAGTCATCTCCACAACGCTCTCCAGAAGACCGGCCTCACCAGCCGGCGGGAGCTGTTCGAGGTCGCCTGCAAATGAACGTTCAGGAGCGTGTGGGAGCCTGCCCCGGTTTTGAGTCTGTCCGATGAACGGTGTTTCTGGGCCGGCGGTCATGAGTTGCTGCGGGTGCGGCGGGAGAGCGACGACACCACCGGTCGGCCGATCGAATGCGCGGACGACCGCTACCGCCTCGACAGCGTAGGGAACGTCCCCGAAACGAGGGGATCGTTTCCCGTTCGATAACCCTCCCGTCACCCGGCATTGGCCGCCGAGACGGATGCCGCGGCGAACGTCCTCCTGTCGGGCTCGTCGTCCGGCAAGAGAGGGAGATCATGAAGTTCGTTGTACGGGCCCTGACCGCGACCGCCGTGGCGGCGGCGGTCGCCGCCCTCGCCGGATGCTCGGCGACCTCGCCGGCCCCCGGCTCCGCCGAGGGCTCCTCAGCGGGGACGAAGCTCGTCGTCTACACGCCGCAGGGCGACCCCGTGCGCGGGGGCTACATCACCAAGCACGCCAAATCGGACCTCGGCCTGGACGTAAAGCTGGTCAACGGGGCGGGCGGAGATCTCGCCACCCGCCTCATCGCCGAGAAGAACAACCCGCAGGCGGACGTCGTCGTCGTCCTCGGGGCACCGCAGCTCAACCGGATCGACCAGGCGGGTGTGCTCCAGCCTTTCGCTCCAGACTGGGCCGGCAAGATCCCGTCCGCCTTCGCGTCCGGAAGCAAGGACTTCACACTGCTGACGCAGACCCCGATCGCGATCGCCTACAACGCGTCCACGATGACGGCGGCCCAGGCGCCGAGCAGTTGGACGGACCTGGCCAAGCCGGAGTACAAGGACAAGTTCGCCTTCCCGGCCCTCACCAGCCAGACGGGCCAGGCGGCAGCCGTGGGAATCCTGTGGCGCTACGCCGATCACACGACCGGCACGGTGTCGCAGAAAGGCTGGGACACGCTCGCCGCGATCCTCCACAACGCCAAGCAGACCGCCGCCGGCGCGCCGTTCGACTGGGCACAGGTGAGGTCCGGCGTTCAGCCGATCGTGGTGAGCTGGCTGGGCGGCATTCAAACCGGCACCTCCGACAACACCATCGACCTCAGGATCGTCGACGCCGTCGGCGGGAGCCCGTTCGTCAACGGCGGCGTCGGCATGGTCAAGGACACGAAGAACGCAGCCGCGGCCCGCAAGTTCATCGACTGGTTCGGCTCCGACAGCTTCCAGGTCGGGTTCGTCACCGCGACGAAGAACGATACCCCCCTCAACCCGGATGCGGTCAAGCGGCTCCCCGGGGCCGAGCAGGGACTGCGCCAGGTCACCCCGCAGAAGATCGACTGGGGCGTGGTGTCCCAGCGCCTCTCGGACTGGTTGCAGAAGATCCAGCTCGATGTGCAGGGCTGACCGGGCATGACCATCGCCCTCTCCGGCCTCACCGTCTCGTACGGCGGCGCGGATCCCGTGCTCTCGAACATCGACCTCCGGATCGAGCGCGGCGAGTTCGTCACCCTGCTCGGCTCATCGGGATGCGGCAAGTCGACCCTGCTCCGGACGGTCGCCGGGTTCGTCCCGGCGGCCTCCGGACGGATCGAGGTGAACGGCGTCGATGTGACCAGCCTCGCCCCCGAGAACCGCGGAGTCGGCTTCGTCTTCCAGAACTACGCTCTCTTCCCACACCTCTCCGTGCGTGGCAACGTCGAGTTCGGCCTCCGCGCACGACGCCTCGGGCTAGAGGAGATCTCGCGACGGGTCGCCGACACCCTCGACACGACCGGGCTGGCCTCCTTCGCCGAGGCGATGCCGGCGGAGCTGTCCGGCGGGCAGCAGCAGCGTGTCGCCATAGCCCGGGTGCTGGCGACCGAGCCCTCGCTGCTGCTGATGGATGAGCCACTGTCTAACCTCGACGTGAAACTGCGGCTGCACCTGCGCACCGAGATCCAGAGCATGCACCGCGAACTGGGCATCACGACTCTGTACGTGACGCACGATCAGGAGGAGGCTCTCGCCCTCTCGGACCGGGTCGCCGTCATGCGGGACGGCCGCTTCGAGCAGGTCGGAACCCCGCACACCGTCTACCACTCCCCCGGCGACCCCCTTCGTCTGCGACTTCGTGGGAAGCGCGAACGCCGTGGCCGACAATGTCCTGGAACGCTTCGGCGTCGCCCCGGTCCCCGGCCACCGGCTCCACCTGCGGCCGGAGCGGCTGCGGGTGAACGCCGCCGCCGAGCACACCGCGCGTGGCACGATCACCGAAGTGGTCTTCCTCGGGCCGTTCCTCCGGTTCGCCGTGACGGTGGACGGAACGACCCTCACCGGACTCACCGGCTCGGCGCCCGGAGGCTCGCTCGCCCCGGGGGACGCCGTGAGTTGCGGATTCGACAGAGAGGACGCGATATGGCTGGCGGCGTGACCGCCGTCGACGGCCACGGCGTCCGAGCGCACCGGTCGCGCCGCCAGCTCGTCGGCCTCATCGGCGGGAGCGCGCGGCGCTGGTCGTGATCGGCTGGTTCGTCGTCGCCTTCCTGTACTACCCGAACCTCGCCGTCGTCGGCTCCGTGCTGAGCCCGGCGCAGGGCATGCTCGCGGAGACCCTGACCCAGGTGTTCGGCTCAGCCCGCGTCCTCGCCGCGATCCGGGACACGCTCATCGTCGCCGTGATCTCCGTCGTGACCGTCAACATCTTCGGCATCGCCCAGACGTTCCTCCTCGACGCGGTCCGCCTCCGCGGCCGCGGGCTCCTCACGCTCGCCTTCGCCGTTCCTCTGGTGTTCGGCTCGGTGTCCGCCGTGACCGGATACAACGCCGTCTACGGAAGCAACGGGCTCCTCACAGGCGTGCTCCAGCGGGTCTTCCACGGGCTGCCCGGAACCTGGTTCTCCGGCATGGCCGCCGTGCTCGTGGTCCACACGTTCACGATGACCGGCTACCACTTCCTCTTCCTCCGCCCCGCGCTGCGACGGATCGACTTCTCGATGGTCGAGGCGGCGCGCTCCCTCGTAAGGGGAACCGGATACGCGCTGTTCCGGGTCGTCCTGCCGCTGCTGCGCCCGATGCCCCTGGCGACCACGTTGATGGTGTTCACCGGCGCGGTGGGCTCCTTCGCCGCGCCGAACATCCTCGGGGGCGGCGGCTTCCAGATGGTCGGGCCGCTGGTGCTCGCCCTCAGCAAGCTGGGGCGGCCGGATATGGCGGCGGTCCTCGGGCTCGCCCTCTCCGCGATCACGGTCGGCGCGCTGATCTGGGCGCTGCGCGCCGAGCGCCGCTCCGCACGCGCAGGCAGCAAGTTCGCGCAGCCGTTCCGGCCAATCCGCATCCGGAACCCGTTCCTGCGGGCGGGAGCGCACGGTGTGGCCTCTCTGCTCGCCGTCGTGAACCTGCTGCCCCTGGTGGCGACCGTCTACCTGTCGCTCCTGCCCGCGTCGGCAATTCGGACCCTCGACTTCGGCGCCGGCCTGACGGTCGCGAACTACGTCCAGGTGTTCTCGAATCCCGCGGTCGCACAGCCGTTGCTGAACTCACTGGCGATGATCGCGGTCGCGATCCCCGCCGCCGGCGTCATCGGCACCGTCCTCGCCTACCTGCTGCACCGCAGACCCGGCCCGCTCACGGACGCGATCCAGGTGAGCCTGTTCCTGCCGTACTTCCTGCCCGCCGTGGTGCTGGCGCTCGGGTTCACCATCGCCTTCGGGACGGCCACCCCGCTGGTCGGCGGCCAGGTTCTCATCGGCGGATACTGGATCCTCCCGCTCGCCTACACCGTGATGCTCCTGCCCACCGCGATCCGCTTCGTACGGGCGAGCTACACCGGCATCGACCCGGCGCTGGACGAGGCGGGTCGCTCCCTCGGCGCGGGATCGGCGCGACGCTTCCTCCGCCTCTCTCTGCCGCTGCTGCTGCCCGTCCTCCTGCAAGTCGCCGCACTCGGCTTCAACCAGACCTTCGAGGAGTACACGGTCTCAGTGATGCTCTACAACGTCAACAACCAGCCGCTGGGCGTGACGATGGGCTCGCTCGCCGCCAGCGACGCCCCCGGACTGGCCGGCATCGCGACAAGCTACGTCGTCATCAGCACCGTCCCGGCCGTCGTCGTGGTCCTGTTCGCCGACCGGATGGCCGCCCGCTCAGCCCGGCAGCTCCACGGCCGGCCGGAGACGGGACGGTGAGCGTCGTGACCGACCCGCCCTGGCTGAGCCCGGGGACGGACACGACCGCGCTCCTCGTCACCGGCGGCGGGGCGCCGGCCGGCCTCACGGAGGTGTTCGTGCGCGGCAAGAGCGACGCATCCCGCTGCGAGGACATCATCGTCGTCACCCCGCGCCACGTGGCGGTGCTCGATGGGATGTCGACCCCCCTCCGCGAACCGGGGCAGGCGCCGAGCGGCCGCGCGTTCGCCGCCACCGCGGCCGCGGCGATCGGCGCGCTGCCCGCCCGGGCGACCGCCTACGAAGCCGGCGCCGCGATCACCCGCCGGCTCGCCGCGCTCGACGTCGCCCACACCGGGCCGGCCGGAGCGGTCGCCGCCATCTACTCCGCCGAGCGCAACGAAGTCTGGCGCGTCGGAGACATCCACATCGCCATCAACGGGAAACAGCATCCCGGCCGGAAGGACGTGGACGTCGCGATGGCCCGGTACCGCGCGGCGGTGAACAGCGCACACCTTACCGACGGGATGCTGTCCCTCGCGCAGCTGAGGGACGCCGATCCCGGCCTCGCCGCCGCCCGGCCGCTCCTGGCCGTGCAGCCGGCGCTCGCCAACCGGACCGTCCCCTACGGCTACGGCGTCCTCGACGGGACCCGCGTGCCGGACGTGTTCGTCGAGGTCTTCCCCGTCCCGCATCCGTGCTGGGTCGTTCTCGCCAGCGACGGCTTCCTGACCGCCGCCCCGACGCTCGACGCCGCCCAGAGCGAGCTCGACGCGGCCATCGCGACCGACCCGGCGTGCATTGGAGCGCTCTGGGAGATGGGCAAGGCCCTCCGCTCGGGATCGGCGGCGCCGGATGACCGCTCCTACGCACGCCTGCGCACGCGAACACCACGAAAGGATCCATCGTGACAACCATCCGTGCGGCGACCTGGAACGTCCTGTGGCGGGACCGCTTGGAGCGCGTCCCGCTTCTGGCCGGTGCCCTGCGGGCCGCGGCACCCGACATCGTGCTCCTCCAGGAGACGGACGCGACGCATGCGGGGCCCTCGCTGAGGCGCTCGGGCTGACGGTCGCCGCCGTCGGCGGGGACGACCCAACGGTGTCGCTACCCGCCGTGCTGAGCCGAACGGCCCCGGCCGACGCCGAGACGATCGACCTCCCCGACCCGCTGGGCGGAGCGGAGCGCCGGCTCGCCACGGCGACGATCCCCTGCAACGGCCTGCCCCTGCGGTTCACCTCCCTCCACCTCCGAAACACCGAGCGCGCCGGCCGCCTGGGCCTCGACCGCGACTACCGCGCCGCCGGCGCCGGCCGGCTGCCGCTCGACGGCGTCAGGGACGACGGAATCCGCCGGAGCGTCGAGATCCGGCTGGAACAGCTGGCGGCCGTCGAGGAGCGGCTCGGCGCCTGGCCGGGACAGCCACACATCCTGACCGGCGACCTCAATTTCCTTCCCGACGGCCTAGAGTACCGGCGGATCATCGGCTGGGGCCTCGCGGATGCCTGGCGCGCCGCGCCGCGGCTCGGGTCGGGGGCCACCATCCTGGAGCGCAACCCGCTCGTCGGCGATGGTCCGCGCGCCTACGCGGAGCAGGCCGCCCCGCTCCTGCCCGGGAGCACGGGCGACCTCGACTACACGCTCGACTACCAGTTCCACTCGCCGGGACTGCGCCCGGGCGCCGCCTGGACGCTCAGCGACCCCGGCCGGGACGGCGCGTGGCCGAGCGACCACCTCGGCCACGTCGTGGACTACACGGTGGAGAGCCCGGAGTGACGGAGAGGAAGCGGGTCTCGATCCTCGACGTCGCCGCGCGCGCCGGCGTCTCCAAGTCCGCCGCCAGCCGGGCGCTGCTCCGGCAGTACGGTGTGTCGGAGGAACTGCGCCGCCGCGTCGAGGCGGCGGCCGCGGAGATCGGATACATCAAGGACATCCGAGCCCACGGGCTGGAATCGTCCGAATCGCGCACGATCGCGCTCTTCGCCCGCACCGCGAAGCTCGCGTTCTACGGCGAGCTGATCACCGTGATCCAGGAGACGCTCGAAGCGCACGGCTACGAACTCGCCGTGGCGACCGCGACACCCCGCGGCGGCTCGACCGCGGGGGCGCTCGACGCCGTCATGGGCCTGCGACCGCGCGGCCTGATCGTCGCCTCAGGCCGGGTTCAGGACGAGGACATCCAGGCCGCGGCGGCGACGGTTCCCACCATGTTGGCCGGCCCGGCGCTGCGGATCCCCGGCGTCGGCTCCGTCTCCGACGACGGGAGCGGCGCCCGCTGGCTCGCGCAGCTCCTCGCCGAGAACGGGCACCGCCGGGTGGGCGTGGTCACGGTGTCCAGAGCCCGCTCGACCACACGGGGCACCCGCACCCTCCGCATGCGGAAGGAACTGGCCGCGCTCGGGATCGAGCCGGTCCCCATCCCGCTCTCGCACGACACAGACGCCCCCGCCGCCGACGCCCTCGAAGCCGCGCTGGCCGGAGTCACGGCGATCATGTGCCCGAACGACCCCACCCTGCTGACGACCTGGGAGATGCTCAGCGACCGCGGCGTCGACGTACCCGGGGACATCTCGCTCACCAGCTACGACGGGACCGGGCAGATCGCCTCTCAGGTCCTCGGCCTGACCACCTGGCGTCAGCCGCTTGTCACGATCGGCCGAACCGTCGCCGACGAGCTCATCCAGCGCGACCACGACCCGGACCTCCCGCTGAAGCACCACCGGCTCGCCGGCAAGCTTGTCCGCGGGCGCACGGTCGCAGCGGCCCGGAGACGATGAGCCCGGTCCCTTCCACGGTCGTCGGATCGGCCCGGGCGGGGGCTCAGGGGACCGCCAATGTCGAACGCTCAGACAGTCCCCTGTAGGGTCGTTCACAGAGGGAAACCATGAACCACACTCACAAGCGCAACGCTATGCGCTTCGCAACGGCAGGGGTCGCTGTCGTGACCGTTGGCATGCTGAGCGGGTGCGCCCTGTTCGGAGCGGGCACAGCCACGACGCCGACGCCGACGCGGCATACGACGCACAAACAGAGCGCTTCGCCGCGGGCGGAGGGGACGCCGGAGCCGACGGCGGCGCCGGTTCCACCACCGACGCTCACATCGGTGGCCGCTGGGACGGTCGTGGCAGAGGGGGATGTCACATCGCCGAAAGGCAGCATCCACTTCCGCTACCGGATGCTGGCGAACGGGGACAACACCTATAGGGCCGAATACACGGGATTCACCTCGACGGTGTCGGTGCCGGTGTCCGTCACGCTGCTTGAGATCCCGCCGCAGGTCGGTGACGGGATGACCTACCACGGGGTCGGCGACCAGGCGCTCGGCGGGCCGACCGCTGCGACGCGGAGCGTCACCGCTTCGCTCGGGAGCGTGGGGCAGCCGTCGCATCTGACGACGCTCGTGACGTATTCCTCCGCCGCGTCCTTCGACGGGGTGCCCCAAGAGCTCGGGCCGGACAAAGTGCTGGCCGTGAACCGGGTGCAGTGTTCGGTCCCCGTGCGCGAATCGAATGTGCGGCCGGCGGACAACGGGGCACGGGAGGGCGCGACCGGTGTGTTTACCGCGACCACCGGCAGCGGGGCGCCACGGAAGTACACGGTCGCGGCCGCCGACCTGACCGGGAATGTGGCCGACTGGTTCGGCATCCCCTTGGAGTATCTGATCTGGTTGAACCCGGACCTGCCCTCGTCGGGAACCAGCCGGTGGATGTTCGAGGGGACAGAGCTGAACCTGGACCCCGACAGAATGTAGAGGAGCGCTCCACCGGTTCCCACCGTGCCGGGGTGCTCGCTCAGCATCGTGTACCCGAACGGGGCAGCACGGTGGAGATCGCTCTCTTGATCCTTCAGGCCCGGGTCGCGATCGAGCCACCGTGCTCGGCGCTCACGCTGCCCGTCTCGACCCCAGACTGTGGGACGCGGGGACCGGCGTGTTCTGACGCCCTCCTCCCTCAGCAGAGACAAGAGTTCGTGAACATCGAAATTGCGGGCCAGATGGCCCGCATAAAGACAGGCAGAAAGTTGCGCTCCGTCCACTCTCCGATCAACGGGAAATCAACAGAAACGTGATTCATCGCTTTCTCGAAAGCGCAACGTCGCGATTCGGCAGTATACACTGGACGACGACCGCCTCGCAGAGAACCATCGTCTCTATGAATCGTGGTTTCCGCCCAAGAGAGAGCGGCCGAGCTTGGCTTGACGAGATCAATCCGATTCGCTTCCTTCACCGTCGCCGCAGTGAAATACGCGACAATCACGAACGAAAGCAGATTGCACAGCTCTCCCTCTTGGCTACACTGTGACACGTTACTGACAAT
This sequence comes from Leifsonia xyli subsp. xyli str. CTCB07, assembly GCF_000007665.1. Classification (NCBI taxonomy): domain Bacteria; kingdom Bacillati; phylum Actinomycetota; class Actinomycetes; order Micrococcales; family Microbacteriaceae; genus Leifsonia; species Leifsonia xyli. Next base: position 1,461,852 of record NC_006087.1, read on the forward strand.
CGAAAGAGGAATCCTTATGGCACAGAAAGTCATCTATCAGCTTGTCGACGATCTGGACGGCACTGAACTTGGCGACAGCGGCGGCGAGACGGTGACGTTTGGGCTGGACAATGTGAACTACGAAATCGACCTGTCGGCGGCGAACGCTGCGGCGCTGCGCGAGACGCTGGCCGCCTATGTTGCGGCCGCTCGTCCCCAGCCTCGTGCCCGGCGCGGTGGCTCGTCCACAGTCGGCGCGAAGCCCGCACGTCGCGATCTTGCGGCCATTCGAGCGTGGGCGCGTGAGCAGGGCACCCCAATGCCGGACCGTGGCCGGATTCCGGTTGCGATTCTGGCGGCCTATGAGGCCGCTCACGCTTGAGAGGACTCCGGCTCAAGCCGGCGGTCGGTCCCTTTTCGACAATTCCTGTGCGGCGGTTGTGTCCGTCACCGCTTCGCCCTCTGCGATCGAGAAAAAGAGCGTGTCGCGCTCGACCCGATATGTGCTCGCAAACGGCTGGGAAGCAATCCCGCCAAACGCTTCCGAGTCATCGGGGGCGGATGGCACCGCCGCACAGACGTCCATAAAGGATGCTTTTCGGACGGGTCACCGCACGGGCTTGCGTGTGCGCGGCAACCGAACGCGAGTTTTCGCCATCCCAGCGACTGCTAGCGTCCCGTTCAAACGCGCGATCCGTGAAGCGAAGTGCGCCAGAGATATATACGCAAAACGGCTGGTCAGCCATCGCCTTCTGTGATGGCCGACCAGCCGTGTGCGAGTCGTTCTGACCTCAGCCCAGACAATGAGCAATGGGGTGAGTAACGGGGCTTGAACCCGCGACCTCCTGGACCACAACCAGGCGCTCTACCAGCTGAGCTATACCCACCATGTCTCTCGCACGGTTCTTCGTCCCGTTCGAGGCAACCCAACGAGTCTAGCCCATTCGGGCGGTCCATTTTTCCACGATGGTCGCGGAGGCGGCCTGTGTCTGCTCCGTCGTCGGCCCGGGCTCGGCGACGAAGGCGGCTTTCCGGTAGTAGTCGAGCTCGCGCACCGACTCGAGGATGTCGGCGAGAGCGCGGTGGCCGCCGTTCTTCTCGGGTGCGTTGAAGTAGACGCGGGGGAACCAGCGGCGAGCCAGCTCCTTGATCGAGGAGACATCGACGTTGCGGTAATGGAGATGTGTGTCCAGGCGCGGCATGTACTTGGCGAGGAACATCCGGTCGGTGCCGATGGTGTTCCCGGCGAGCGGGGCCGTGCGGGCAGCCGGTGCGAACCTGAGGACGTACTCGAGCGCCTCGTACTCCGCTTCCGCGAGGCTGACGCCGCCGGGGATCTCCTCGATGAGGCCCGACGTGGTGTGCATCTCGCGGACGAAGTCATTCATATTGTCCAGTGCGGAGGCATCCGGCTTGATGACGATGCTCAGCCCCGGATCGAGGACATTCAAGTCGAAATCGGTGATGACCACTGCGATCTCGACCAGTTCGTCGACCGCCAGGTCGAGGCCGGTCATCTCGCAGTCGATCCAGACGAGTCGATCCGAGGAGGTTGCCATACAGACGAGTCTAGTGCGGGCCCCCGAGGGCCTGCGGCGGCGATCCGAACCCGGGGCTCCGCGGCAGGAGGGCGCCCACCGGCAGCGGTTCCGGCCATTTGGGCCCCCTGCCATCGCCCAGCGAGACACGGCGCACTCGCCGGACCGCCCACGGCAGCGCGTAGACGCGCAGCCAGGTGCGGAACGGCACATCGGCGGGTTCGGGCTCGAACGGCCCGGCCCCGTCTGTGGCCGTGCTCTCCGCGGAGGGGACGCCCAGGGTCTGCGCGACCCGGCTCGCGAGAAGCCGGTTCCCGCGGGCGCTCAAGTGCATACGGTCGGCGGCCCACATCCCGGGGTCCTGGAACTCGCGCACGCCCCAGATGTCGAGCACCTGCGCGCGGTGGTCGCGCGCGATACTCCAGATGTTCGCACTGAACACCGCGGCACGACCGCGGAACGGCTTGAAGAAGAAGGCGAACTGCGGGTCGAAGAGGTTCGCCAGCAGCACCGTCGCCCCGGTCGCGCGAAGCCAACCCACCCCATCGGAGAGTTTCGCAGCCAGGGCGTCTGGGTCGGCGGCCGGACTCATCAGGTCGTTGCCCCCGATGAGCACCGAGACGAGGTCGGGACGCAGCCGCACGGCCTCAGGGATCTGTTCGTCGACCACGTCTCCGATGCGACGGCCACGCACCGCGAGGTTGGCGAACTCGACCGTGCCGCCGGAGAGGCGCGCATCGACGTCGAGGATGCCCGCCAGGCGATCCGCCCAGCCCAGCCAGCTCCCCGTCCGACCAGGCGCCGCATCGCACAGCCCCTCGGTGATCGAGTCCCCGAGGGCAACATACCGGGTGAAAACGGTTCGGCTCACAAGACGATTGTCGGTCGCCCGGGCGGCGATCGGACGGCGTGGGGGCATCCCCCAATGGCCACCGGGAATTCGCCGGACGTACACTGAACTGTGTGGATGCGACACCGGCCGTTGACCCTTCCGTCACCGCGGGAGTGGCTCTCACTCTGTACACCTCGGCGTTCTGCGAGCCCTGCACGCGGACGCGCGCTGTCATCGCGGAGGCCGCACGCATCGCCCCGCGGCTGTCGGTGACGGAGCGAGATGTGGCTCGCTCGATCGAACTCGCGGAGGCTGACGGCATCCGCTCGACGCCGACTGTGATCGTGAACGCGGCCGATGGCACGGAGGTGTTCCACGCCGAGGGCGTCCCAACGCTGCAGCAGGTGCTGGCGGCGGCGAGGGCGGTCTGAGGCACGCCCGGCACCGGAGATCCGGTCCCTCTCCCCTCCGCATCCGGACCGAAGCGGATTTGCCGTTGCGCACACGGCCTTCTCAGCGTTCGTGCCTGTTCTGTCCAGGATGAGCGCCTAAGGTCGTCAGCCGACGGCAGAGATCGCCGTCCGTGCTGCACCACGTCGCCCCTCCCCACCCCAACCATCCCGGGAGAGCGACGCCCCGAAACCCCGGTGCCTCGCACCCGCGCCACACGCCGCGCCTCGGACGGACCCCGTCAGCCGGGGCTTCCGCGCGTACCGGTGCGGTTCCAGCCTGTCAGCGAGCGCTCCCGCGGGAGCGCTCATCGCCGTGCCGCGCCCCGAACGGGCGTGTACCGGCGGGCAGGGAAGCCCAACCCAGGAAGCTTATGCTCAGCAGTCTTCGTTCCACCTTCCGCAAGACCAACACCCCTCTCGCCAAAGTCGTCTCCGGGACCGTGGCTGTCCTCCTCTCCACGAGCCTGATCGCCCCGGCGATCGCACAGCAGCAGGCGAGCGAACGAGCCACCCGCGAACTCTCCGACTCGACCGGGCTGCACCGCGAACAGCTCTCGGTGTACAAGGGCATCTGGCGCGACCGGCTCGAAACCGAAGCCAAGAACGCTCTCGCGGGCGCCGAGCAGACCGTGCAGGCGAACGCCGCGAAGGCGGATGCGAGCGCGGCGAAGACGATGATGGCCAGCCTCACCGGCTACACGAAGCTGGACGATTCCCAGCTCCGTGTCAGCATCGACAGGACCAACGCAGCCAGCGCCGCGCTCGCTGCGGCCGGCGCGGAGGCCGACCGTCTCGCAGAAGCGGCCGCCGCGAACACCCCGGAGGGCGCGAAGACCACGGCCCGCCGTCTCGCCGCCGGCGCCTACGGCTGGGGCGATGCCCAGTTCCAGTGCCTCAGCGACCTGTGGCAGAAGGAGTCCGGCTGGAACTACAGAGCGTCCAACGGATCGAGCGGCGCAACCGGGATCCCGCAGGCCCTCCCGGGCAGCAAGATGGCGGCCTTCGGCTCCGACTGGGCCGACAACGCCACCACACAGATCGAGTGGGGTCTGCACTACATCGAACGGGGCTACGGCACGCCGTGCTCGGCATGGGGTCACTCGCAGCCGGTCGGCTGGTATTGACCGCTGGCGCTGACCGGTCGAACAGAGCGCTGACCCGGGGCCGGTAGACTCACGCGAGTGAGCACCGGCCTCGTCATCCACGACACGCATCTCGTGGGCAGCGTCACCCGCCCGGTGGCCGAGAGCGTCCCCTCCGCCGTCTGCAATCGCCTCCGAGAGCGGATGGAGCTCAGCCCGGACGGCGAGGCCAGGTCGTGCCTCCGCCACGGCGGCATGGAGGAGCAACGCATCGCGCGAACCGCGGTCGCCGGAGCCCGATGATGCCGCTCGACCTCGACGAGGACGCCTTCGAGGCGCTCGTCACCGATGAACTGGACCGACTGCCCGACGAGATGGTCGACAGACTCGACAATGTGGTGTTCGTCGTCGACGACCGTCCAGAGGACGGGACGCTTGACCTCCTCGGCCTGTACGACGGCGTCGCACTGACCGATCGCGACCGCTACGGGTTCGGCGAGATGCCGAACCGCATCATCCTCTACCGGGAGTCACTGCTCGCGATCTGCGCCGACGAGGAGGAGTTGCGCGAGGAGATCCACATCACGCTCGTACATGAGATCGCGCACTACTACGGAATCGACGACGACCGCCTGCACGAACTCGGCTGGGCCTAGAAGACCGGATTCCGGTCGTCGCGATCCGCCTCCACCGGGTCGCTGTCCACCGCATCGAAACGGTACATCACATGGCGCTCGCCGTTCACCGTGCGCTCCTCACCGGCGACGTACCAGAACAGGGACTCCAGCCCCTCGACCGCGGCGACCGCACTGAGGCGCTCATCCGCCTTCCCTCCCACCAGATAGCGGCGCTCGGCGGTGCCGGCCAGCGGGCCGTCCGCGTACTCGACGATTTACTCCGGGTCGGGGTGTGTCTCGCTCATGGCGCCACCGTAGTCCCCGCGGGCGGGTGGCAAGAGAAAAAGAGCGGCCAGCCGGTCACGTCGAGACGCAAGTCGGCGGCGGCGCGGGGGTCCTCGCGGGCGAGGTAGCGCTCGAAGTCTCTCTGCCAGCCATCCCAGTGCGTCACGAATGTCTCGCCGTCGCGGTCGAGCGCGCGCTCCTTCCGCAGCGCGTCGTCCGCGTCCAGCCAGAGCCGGAGGTGCGCCCACGGGACGCTGCGCCGCGCGAGCGTGCCGCACCCCTCGACCACGACCGGCCCCGGCCCCTCGACACTCTGCCACTCGCCGGGCTCCCCTGCGGCCCAGTCCCAGCGCCGCCAACGCCCGCGGCCGGTGCGCGCGAGCGGCCCGAGGAGGGTCTCGGAGAGACCGGCGCTCGCGGCGTCGAGGCCGCCCCAGCCCGGGTAGAGGTCGTCCATGCGGATGAGGCGCACGGTTTCGCCGCCCGGCCAGCACGCGACGAGCAGGTCGGCGAGCGTGCTCTTTCCCGCACCGCTCGGGCCGTCGATGAGCACGACCGGGATGCGGACGCCATCCGCCGCCGCCGCGACGCGGGCGAGCAGCGTGTCCCGGGCTGCCGTGCGTTCAGCCCCCCAGGACATTCCAGCTCCCCACTGCGATCGCCGCCGAGGCCGCCGAGGCCGCGACGAGCACTGCGATCGCCAGTGCCGCCGCGTCCCGCCCACGGAACACGGACGGTCGCGCCCAGGTACGCGGTCCGGGGGCTCCGAAGCCGCGCGCCTCCATCGCTGTCGCGAGCTTCGCGCCGCGCCGGATCGACAGCACGAACAGGGCGAAGGTCTGCCCGAGGAAGCGCCGTACCGCACCCGATTCGGCCACTCCGCGTGCCCGCCGCGCGAGTGTCAGGGCACGCCAGTCGTCCGCGAACAGCCCGACCAACCGGAGCCCGGCGAGCGCCCCGAGCACGAAACGCGCCGGCAGTCTCAGCACTTGAGCGAGCCCGTCTGCGAGGTCGGTCGGATCGATGGTGACGAACAGGAGCACCGCAGGCAGTCCGATCGCCAGGATGCGCAGCACCGTCGAGATCCCCAGCAGCAGCGACCCGTCGCTCACCTCCACCGCCCACCAGTGCAGGTAGACCGTCCCGCTGGTCCGCCCGTAGAGCGCGGTTGTGAGCCCGGCGAGCGGCGCTGCGATGAGCAACGGGGCCAGCCGCGGCAACATTGCGCGACCCGGGAGGCGCGCGAAGCACAGCAGCGCCAGTTCCAGTCCGAGCGCGACCGCAGCGGAGACCGGGTCGATCGACAGCAGCAGCACGGTCGTCACGATCAACGCCGCGCCGAGCTTCGAGACCGGATTCAGAGTTGCGAGCGGTCCCTGCCGCACCGGCTCCGCGACGCTCATGCGATGGCTCCGGCCGCCGCATCCACACGGAGCTCCCCCGCACCGATCGCCGCCGCGAAGTCGAGGTCGTGTGTCGCGGCGACCACCGCGTGCCCCTCCTCGCGCAGCCTGGCGATGGTGGCGACCAGTCCACGCCAGGTGTTCGCGTCCTGTCCGAACGTCGGCTCGTCCAGCATCAGGATGCGGGGCCGTGTCGCCAGCGCGGTCGCCACCGACAGCCGCCTTTTCTGCCCGCCGGAGAGGGTGAACGGGTTAGCGTCCGCGAGGGGGGCGAGGCCCAGGCTGTCCAGCAGGCCCTCAACGCGGGCGGCGACCTCCGCATCCGGAAGCCGCAGGGCGCGCGGGCCGGCGGCGAGTTCGTCGCGGACCGTCGCCACGAGGAACTGGTGCTCCGGGTTCTGGAAGACGCTGCCGATGCGGGTGAGCAGCTGGCCCGAGCGCCAGGATGCCGGGTCGGGTCCGGCGCCGTCCGCGAGGGCGGGCTCAGCGGTGAGCGTTCCGCCGAGCGGTGGCACCAGGCCGGCGAGCGCGAGCGCGAGGGTGGACTTACCCGCGCCAGTGCGCCCGGTGAGCGCGAGCGCCGATCCTTCTGCGATGTCGAGGGAGGCGCGCAGCGGCAGCGGCGGGACCGGGGCGGCCCTCCGGATTCGGCGCTTTCCGCCCGTCGCCCCCCGCCCCCGTCCGACCCGGAGGTCGCGGGCAGTGAGGAGGCCGGCCCCCTCGGCCCCGACAGGCGCCGTGGGCAGCGGTTGGCTCGGAAGCCAGACTCCCGCCCGCCGGAGCTCACCCGCGGTGTCCGCCAGCACCTGGTCCGGCACGCCGTCCGCCAGCGTCCCGCCGTCTGCGGCGAGCACGACGACGCGGTCCACGAGGTCCCGCCAGACGCCCACGCGGTGCTCCACGACGATCAGGGTCGCCCCGCTCGCAGCGACGGCCGAGCCGACGGCCTCCCGAACCCCCCGCGCCCCTTCGGGATCGAGGTTCGCCGTCGGCTCGTCGAGCAGCAGCAGCCCCGGCCGCATCGCGAGCAGCCCCGCGAGCGCCAGCCGCTGCTTCTGCCCGCCGGAGAGCTCCGCCGTGGGATGGCTCAGCGGCACATCGAGGCCGACCTCGCCGAGCGCCCGCTTCACACGCGGCCAGATGTCCGCCGGGGGCACGCACAGGTTCTCGCACGCGAAGGCGACATCGTCGCCGACCCGGGCGAGGATGACCTGCGCATCCGGGTCCTGGAGCAGAAGTCCGGCGCGTCCGTGCGCAGCCGCGGGCAGCCGCCCGTCCAGCCGGAGGTCGCCCTCCGCTTCGCCGTCATCGTCGCCGCCCAGCACGCCAGCGAGCCCCCCGAGTACCGTCGACTTCCCCGCGCCGGACGCGCCGAGGAGCAGGACCCGCTCGCCCGGCTCGACGCTCAGCGTCAGACCGCGCACCGCCCAGGCGCGCCGTCCGGCGTAGCGCCAGCCCCAATCGTCGGCCCGAACCGCGACCGCGGGTGGCCTCGCCGGGGTCGTCTCCGGCACCGCGCTCAGACCCGGCCCTCGCGCCCGGTCGCGAACCGGTCGAGCGCTCCCGTCTTCGCCAGCGCCCGGACGAGGGCCCACGACCCGAGACCTGCGACGACGACACCGGAGGTCGTGGTCGTGACCGTGTAGACGATGGCGAAGCCCGGCCCCACCCCGGGATACGAATAGAACAGGTCGAGCACCGACTCGGCGAGTCCCGCCCCCGCGCCCGCGAGGAGAGCTGGCGGCAGCGTCCACTTGGCGTAGAGGAACAGTGCGAAGACGATCTCAGCGCCGAGCCCCTGGACGACGCCGGAGAACAGGGTCGCGAAACCCCACTGCGTCCCGACGAGCATAGAGACGACGGCGGCGACCACCTCGCCGTAGAGTGCAGCGCCCGGCTTCCGCACGATGAGCGCGACGAGCACCCCGGCGAACAGCCAGGGGCCGTTCAGGATGCCCTGGAAGCTGGGCAGAAGAGCCGTGACCGGGCCCGACAACGGGTTCCAGGCCTGGCCCCAGGCCCAGAAGACGACACCGGATGCGACGGCGACCACACTGGCGACGACGATGTCGACGACCCGCCAGCGGACGACGCGCACCGGGCGGGCTACGAGGGGTGGAACAGTTGCATGCACTTTCGTGCCCCTTCTCTCCAGAAACGAGGGCACGGGATCGCGAGTAGCCTCCCTGCGCTGGCATGACCCAGATCAGGTTCGACGGTCGAAGCTTGGATAAGCTTCCTCTCAGCCCGGCTCACCGGACTCCCGTGTTCAGAAGCCAGTGTAGTCGGATTCGGAAGGAGGAGTCCCTACTTCTTGAGAGCGCGGATGACCCGCGACCATCCGTGTCAGGCCACCCAGACGAACGGGATGCCGACCGCCAGCAGAGTGATCAGGTTCGGCCGGAACCGCACTCCGGCCTCATCACTCACGTAAGCGCCGAAAGGAACGGCCACGCCGCCCCCACCGCCACCCCCGGAGCGGCCGGGGCCGTCCTCGTCGTCGCCCACAGAGCCGCCGAAGCCGAACTTCACCGCCGCGACCGGGACGATCGTCGTGCCATCCACCACGACCGGCTCCCCGTAAACAGATTTCACACCGGAGGAGCTCAACGTCTCCGCGAGTTTGAGTGAGATGTTCATGTCCTCACCGTACCCCGCTGGTTCTCCGAGCGGCCAGGCTGGTTCTCACGGCGCACCCAGCCTTCGCACCGGTTTCTCCACGGAACGGCTAGGGATAATCGTCCCGTGCCCCTCCGCCCTCCCCGCCTCCGCCCGCGCGGTCTGCTGACGGGGATCGCGGCACTCGCGGTCGGCGCTCTGCTGCTGTGGCACAGGACGCTGCCCGACATCGCCGGATCGGCATCCCTCGTCGAGACTTTCCTGCCCTGGGGAGGCGCGCTCCTCATCGTGCTCGGGGCGGTCGCGCTGCTGCGGCTCTCACTCGTCGCCGGGCTGGCCGTGGCGGCGGCGATGGCCGTCTGGTGGTCGGCCTTCGGCGTCGCTGCGCTGCCGGCGATGAATGGCGGCGCCCCACGGTTCACGGTCGTGAGTGAGAACATCCGGGCACAGAACCCGCAGGCATCCGCGATCGCGGAGGGCCTCGCTTCGCGCTCTCCCGATCTCATCACCCTGCAAGAGCTCGACGCCACGACGCGCCCGGCCGTCGAATCCGCCCTCGCCGGCCGCTACCCCCACCACATCGTCGTGGGCACCGTCGGTCTCTGGAGCAGATACGAACTGACCGGCGAAGAGCCGCTGAGCCTCGGCCTCGGCTGGAACCGCGCCCTCCGTGTCGATGTCGCCACGCCGGGCGCCACGACCCGGGTCTACACCGTCCACCTCGCATCGATGCGTCCCGGCGAACACCAGGAGCGTGACCGGATGCTGGCCGAACTGCGGAACACGATCGCCGCCGACACGGCCGAGCATCTCCTCGTCATCGGCGATTTCAACGCCGCCAGCACCGACCACTCGCTCAGCCCTCTCCTGGCCGAGCTCGACGAGCAGCCGGACAGCAGCCTCGGCCTCGGCTTCAGCTGGCCGGCGGTTTTCCCCGTCGCCCGGCTCGACCACGCCCTCACCCGCGGCCTCACCGTCTCCGTCAGCACCGTGCTCCCGGCGAACGGCAGCGATCACCGCGGCATCCTCGTCGGTCTGCGCTGACGGACGCGCAGCCCACGCCGGAACACTCGACCCGGGCTCACTCGCTCAGCCAGCGCGGGTTCCGCCCCTCCCGCTCGGCCTCCTCCGCCTGCTGCGTCCGCCGCACGAGCGACGCCGGTCCGATCGCCCCGTGCCCGAAACGCGCACTCACGGCATCGAGGGCGCGCTCGGTCTGACGCCATTCCTCATCCGAGTCCCAGAGCGCGAGCGCGTCTCCCCCGGTGTCCGCCAGCTGCTCGGCCCGCACCCCGATCAGCCGGATCGGCGTCTCGCGGAGGTGGATGCCGATCGCCTCGAAAACATCCCACGCCTCCTCGAACAGCCGCCGCCCGACGTTGGTCGGCTCTTTAAGCGTGCGGGAGCGCGAGAGCGTGCGGAAGTCGGAGAAGCGAACCTTGATCGCCACGGTGCGGCCGGCCATCCCGTGCTTCCGCAGCCGCTCTCCCACACGGCCGGAGAGCCGCAGCAGCTCCCGGCGGAGCTCGCCGGGGTCGTCCACATCCACCGGGAACGTGTTCTCGTGGCCGATGCTCTTCTCACGCGACTCCGTGACGATCGTCCGCGCGTCGCGGCCGTTCGCGAGTTCGTGCAGACGGTGCGCGGAGGCCTTGCCCACCGCACGCTCGAGCACCGGCAGCGGGGCGTCGGCGAGATCGGCGACCGTCCGCATCCCCATCCGCTCCAGCGAGGCCTGTGTGCTCGAGCCGACGCCCCACAGCGCGCCGACCGGCAACGGCCGCAGATAGGCGATGGCGTCAGCGGGCGGGATCACGAGGAGGCCATCGGGTTTGGCGCGGCCGGAAGCGAGCTTCGCCAGGAATTTCGTCCCCGCGACGCCGACCGAGCAGGTGAGCCCGGTCTCCTCCCGCACGCGCGAGCGGATGAGCTCGGCGATGCGCCGAGGCGGACCGAGCAGACGGCGGGCGCCGGCGATGTCCAGGAACGCCTCATCGATGCTGAGCGGCTCCACCAGCGGCGTGATCTCGTGAAAGATGCCCATCACTCTGCGCGAGCACTCCGTGTACTTGTCGTAGTGCGGCGGCAGGATGATCGCCGTCGGGCACAGCCGAAGCGCCTGTGAGACCGGCATGGCGCTGCGGACGCCGAACTTCCGCGCCTCGTAGGTCGCGCTCGTGACCACACCGCGCCCGCCCGCGTGGCCGACGATCGCGGGCTTCCCGCGCGCGTCCGGCCGATCGAGCAGTTCGACCGCAGCGAAGAAGGCGTCCATGTCGACGTGCAAGATGGTGGCGTCGTCGTCGTCGATCTCGGCGGTCGTCACCTGCCGGTCGCTGCCATCCGCTCGTCCCACTCCACCAGAATGCCACCAAGGGCCGACAACGGCTCCGTACGGGTAGCGTGATCCCCATGGAATTCAGATACCTCGGCGACAGCGGCCTCAAGATCTCGGAAATCGTCCACGGCAACTGGCTCACCCACGGCTCCCAGGTGGAAAACGACACCGCGACGCAGTGAGTCCGCGCCGCGCTCGACGCGGACATCACGACCTTCGACACCGCCGACGCCTACGCCAACACTGCGGCAGAGCAGGTGCTCGGAGATGCGCTGACCGGTCAGCGCCGCGCCTCCCTGGAGATCTTCACCAAGGTCTACTGGCCGACCGGTCCCAAGGGGCCGAACGACACCGGTCTCTCCCGCAAACACATCCTCGAGTCCATCGACGGCTCCCTCGTCCGCCTCGGCACCGACTACGTCGACTGTACCAGGCGCACCGCTACGACCACGAGACGCCGCTGGAGGAGACCATGCAGGCGTTCGCCGACATCGTCCGGGCTGGCAAGGCGCTCTACATCGGCGTCAGCGAGTGGACGGCGGAGCAGCTGCGCACGGGGCACGCGCTGGCGAAGGAGCTCGGCATCCCGCTCATCGTCCAACCAGCCGCAGTACTCGATGCTCTGGCGCGTCATCGAGAAGGAGGTCGTTCCGGCCTCCGCCGAGCTCGGCATCTCGCAGATCGTCTGGTCGCCGATGGTGCAGGGCGTGCTCACCGGCAAGTACCTGCCCGGCGAGCAGCCTCCTGCCGGCAGCCGCGCCTCCGATGAGAAAGGGGGCACCAGCGCGATCAAGAGCTTCTTGCGGGACGATGTGCTCACGAGCGTGCAGCGCCTGCGCCCGATCGCGGACGAGCTGGGCGTCACGATGGCGCAGCTCGCCGTCGCCTGGGTCTTGCAGAACCCGAACGTGGCCGGTGCCATCGTCGGAGCGTCCCGCCCCGATCAGGTCGCCGCGAACGCGGCAGCCGCTGGGGTGCGGCTGCCGGAGGACGCGCTAGGTGTGATGTCCAGGGGGGTTGTTTCGGCGATACGGTCGTGAGGAGTTGAGGGGCGAGGGCCTCCGGTTGTGAAGTGGAGCTGTTCAGTTCAACCGCTTCACGATCCAGGAGGCCTTCGTGTCCCACGTTAACGCTGCTCTCACACCGCGCGCTCGTCTGCGCCTTGCCAGGCTCATCGTCGAGGACCATTGGCTGGTCTCCGTCGCAGCGAAGATGTTTATGGTCTCGCCCGTTACCGCGCGGAAATGGGCGGCGAGGTTCCGCGCCGAAGGCACGGGAGGGATGACCGACCGGTCTAGCCGCCCACGATCGATGCCAACGCGGACGCCGTTGCCCGTGCTCAAGCGGATCGTGCGGGCGAGGTGGCGACGACGCCTGGGGCCGGTGCAGATCGCCGGCGAGCTTGGCCTTCCCGCCTCGACCGTCCACGCCGTCCTGGTGTGCTGCCGCATCAACCGGCTCTGCACCATTGATCGGGTCACGGGCGAGCCGATCCGTCGCTACGAGCACGACCACCCTGGATCGCTGATCCATGTCGACGTGACGAAGTTCGGCAACATCCCCAACGGCGGCGGCTGACGATTCGTCGGCCGCGTCCAGGGCGAACGCAACCGGGAAGCGACCGCCACCCGCACGAAGAGCAGGAACCACCGCTACGAGCCACGGTTGGGCACCGTGTTCGTCTACACGATCATCGACGACCACTCCCGCGTCGCCTACGCCGAGATCTGCTCCGACGAGAAGGCGGACACCGCGATCGGTGTCCTGCGGCGTGCTGTCGCCTGGTTCGCCGACCGGGATGTCAGCGTCGAACTCGTCCTCTCGGACAACGGCTCCGCCTACAAGTCCTACGCCTGGCGAGACGCCTGCACAGAGCTCGGGATCAGGGCGAAGAAGACCCGACCATACCGACCACAGACCAACGGGAAGATCAAACGCTTCCACCGCACACTCGCCGACGGCTGGGCCTACGCCCAGTTCTATGGTTCAGAGGCCGAACGACGAGAAGCACTCCCCGGCTGGCCCCACTTCTACAATCATCACCAGCACCACTCCGCCATCAGAGCCCCACCCATTAGCAGAATCGACAACAACCTCCCTGGACATCACACCTAGCGCGGATCGATGAAGCAGTGGGGGATGTCGCGGAGACCGACCCGGCGAAGACGGTCTCGCCACCGACGCGAGTCGTCTAAACGAGCGCCGCGACAAGCGTCCAAACGAGTCGCGGAACGCCGCCGAGTCGTCGCGCAGGGACGCGCTGACAACGACGATGTTCGGTCCGACGGTCCACACGACCTCCTCGGCGAGCGGCAGCACAGCGAGATCCAAGCGGAAGGAAGCGGCCTGACGACGAAGCTCGTGCCCGCGTCCATGCACGGCCTCCACGATGTCCGCCGACCGCCGGGCGGGGCATTCGAGGCAGGTGCGAGCACACTCTGCGCGGCGCTCGGACGCCCAGCGCACGGCTTCGCCCTAGTGCATGATCACCAGCTCCTGGAGTTCGATCGCACGGTCGAGCGCACTGAAGTTCGGCGGCTGGACGAGCGAGGCCGGCAGATGCCGCTGGCGGTCGGCGGCCACGTCGAAGAGGGCGAGCCGCTGCCCTTCGAGCAGCGACCGGGTCGTCAGCGCGCTCGCGCGAAGGCGGTCCGGCAGCGCCGGGACAACCGCCGGGACGAGGGAGACCCTCGGCAGTCCCGAAGCGCACCCTTCTCCGAGGCCGATCATGTCGCGGAGGGCGAGAGCGATCAGCAGAGCGGCAGGGCAATCCTCCGTGACCTGCCATCGAAGAGTGCCTCGAGGAACATGCCAGAATTGTGGGTTTCGGGCGATGTCCGGAGAAGTGGCCGGGGAAGGTTCAGCCGCGGCGATCGAGTTCGTTCAGGATGCGGCCCACCGTCCACTGGTTGCGCGCGGTGGCGACCGGACCGACCGCGCGCCAGAACGCCGCCGGGAGCACCGACTTCGACACCCCGAGCGGACACCACTGGTAGACGGCCCGATGCCCGAGGCGCACCGCCTCGGGCGCGATCTCATCGTCGGCCGGGACCTCCAGACCGGCCGGGAGGTCGTGATCGAGGACGGTCACCATGAGCTTCGATTCGTCGTCTCCGAGCGGAAGCAGCGGATTGCCGGCCGCGAGCGACCGGAACCGCTTCTCGGTGAGAAGCACGACCCCGGCCTCCACTCCGGTGCTCGCGCGCAGGGCCGCGGTGACCGCCGCGGCTTGGCGGGCTGTCGGCGGCGCGGAGGCCGCGAACACGGCATTGCCGCTCTGGAGGAGCGTCACCACCTCCGCGAAACCAGCCGCCTCGAACGCAGCGGCGAGATCCGCTTTGGACACACAGGCGGACCCGCCGACATTGATGCCGCGGACCAGACCGACGCCGAGCATGCCTACTCCGCCGGCTCCGCGGGCACGAGCAGCCCGGAGGGATCGTGTTCTCGTACGGGCCGCGCCCGTCGCGACGCCACTGCGGCTCGCTGAACGCGACCAGCCAGGTCGTGAGCCCGTCGACCGGCCCGTACACGTTCCGCACGCTGCGATCGCCGGGAGCGACGATCACACCGGTCGGCTCCCCCCGCCCAGTCGGCGTCCGCGTGCGGCGCCTGCTCGCGCACGTACACCTGAACGCCGACGCCGAGACCGGGCAGGGAGGAACGGGGATAGGTGCGTGCCTCGTCGCGAGGCCGTCCGGTCTTACGCTTCCACATCACTCAAGCATCCCACCACAAGGACGTCCCCTCCCGCCGGGGAGGGCGGCGATCCCCTCCGGGCGAAGCGGGGAGTCCCTCTCCGGTGGGGCCCCGATCGAGAAGGCCGTGCATGCAGGTCGGCGCACCGCAGCCGCACGGACCGCCTGGGCATCCTTAATTATCAGGCTGTCGGCTGTGACTACCTACAGCGATCGCCCGTGGATCGCCGGCTACGCACCGGATGTGCCCGCCGACATCGAACTGCCCGCCGGCTCCCTCGCCCACCTGATAGATGAGTCGGTGGCGACGTACGGCAAACATGTCGCACTCGAGTTCTTCGGCGCGACGACCAGCTATGCGGAGCTCGGCGACCAGATCGCCCGCGTCGCGGAGAGGTTGCGCCAGCGCGGCGTGCGCAAGGGCGACCGGGTGGCGCTCGTGCTGCCGAACTGTCCGCAGCACGTCGTCGCCTTCTACGCGGTCCTGCGGCTCGGAGCGGTGGTGGTCGATCACAACCCGCTCTACACAGCGCGCGAGCTGCGCCACCAGTTCGAGGATCACGGGGCGACCGTCGCCATCGTCTGGGATAAAGTCGCCAAGACGGTCCAGGAGTTCCCGGCGGACCTCCACGTCGGCACCGTCGTCTCTGTGGACCTGACCCGAGCCATGCCCGCGTCGAAGCGGTTCGCGCTGCGACTCCCGCTGCCGGCGGCGCGGAAGGCGCGCGCGGCTGACGGGGAAGACGATCGGGACAGTCCGCTGGGAGACGCTGACCGCCTCACGGCGGCTGAAAGCGGCGTATCCCCGGCCGGAGCGCGACGACCTGGCGCTCATCCAGTACACGAGCGGCACGACGGGGCGGCCAAAGGGCGCCATGCTGACCCATCTGAACCTCGCCGTGAACGCGGCGTAGGCGCGCGCCTGGGTGCCGACCATCGAGCGCGTCACGTCTGTCGTGTTCGCCGCGCTGCCGTTGTTCCACGCCTACGGGCTCACCCTCTCCCTGACCTTCGCGATGAGCATGGGTTCGCGCCTGGTGCTCTTCCCGGCGTTCGATCCGGATCTGGTGCTGGATGCCGTGAAGAAGCGTCCCGCCACCTTCCTCCCGGCCGTCCCGCCCATCTACGAACGCCTCGTTCAGGCCGCCGGGAAGCGCAAAGCCTCACTCTCCGGAATCGGCATCGCCATCTCCGGCGCCATGAGCCTCCCGCAGACCACCGTGGAGCTGTGGGAGTCGAAGACCGGCGGCTATCTGGTGGAGGGATACGGCCTCTCCGAGTGCTCCCCCGTCCTCCTGGCGAACCCCGTCGGGGCGACCCGCAAAGCGGGAACCGTCGGTCTAGCCCTTCCCGGCACGGAGCTCCGTGTGGCCGACCCCGACGATCTCTCCGCCGACCGGCCGTTCGGGGAGGAGGGCGAGCTCCTCGCCCGCGGTCCGCAAGTGTTCTCGGGCTACTGGCGTCAGCCCGAAGAGACCGCCGGCGTCTTCGCCAAAGGCGGCTGGTTCCGCACCGGCGACCTCGTCACGATAGACGAGGACGGCTTCGTCAGCATCGTGGACCGGATCAAGGAACTCATCATCTCCGGTGGCTTCAACATCGCCTCCACCGAGGTCGAAGACGCCCTCCACGGCTTCGAGGGCATCGCGGACGTGGCTGTCGTCGGCCTCTCGCACCGCCGCAGGGGCGAGGATGTCGTGGCCGCCGTCGTCATGGAAGCGGGCGCGTCCTTCGACGAAGAGGCAATCCGCGCTTTCGCCCGCGACAGCCTGACACCCTACAAGGTGCCCCGCCACGTCATCCCGGTGGACGAGCTGCCGCGCAACATCGTCGGGAAGGTGATCCGGCGCAAAGTGCGCGAGGAACTGCTGAACCGGCAGGACGAGCACTGACCGCTCTCGCGCTCTGCTTTCCGCCGGAGAGCGCCGGGACGCCCCGCTCCGCTACTGTGACGCCCGTTCCAGGACCAGCTCACGGACGCGGGCGGCGTCGGCCTGGCCCTTCATCGCCTTCATGACCGCGCCGATGACGGCGCCCGCGGCCTGCACCTTGCCGTCGCGGATCTTCGCCAGCACGTCGGGCTGCGCGGCCAGCGCTTCGTCGATCGCGGCGACCAGCGCGCCGTCGTCCGAGACGACCGCGAGACCGCGCGCGTCCACGACCTCCTGGGGGCGGCCCTCCCCCGCGATGACACCCTCAAGCACCTGGCGTGCCAGCCGGTCGGTCAGCGTGCCCGCTTCGACCAGTCCAGCGAGCTCCGCGACGTGCTCGGGGGCGACGAGCGTCCCGGCCGCAACGCCCTGGGCGTTCGCCACGCGGGCGATCTCGCCGGTCCACCATTTGCGGGCGGCGGCCGGGGCCGCGCCCGCGGCGATGGTGGCCTCCAGCTCGTCGAGCAGGTCGGCGTTCGCGACATCCTGGAACTCCAGCGCGGTGAACCCCCACTCGGCGGTCAGCCGCTTGCGGCGCGCCGCAGGGGGCTCGGGGAGCGTGCCGCGCAGCTCCTCGATCCACTCGCGGCTCGGGGCCACCGGCACGAGGTCCGGCTCCGGGAAGTAGCGGTAGTCGTCGGCGTCGGACTTCGGCCGGCCGGCGGAGGTGCTGCCGGTGTCCTCGTGCCAGTGCCGCGTCTCCTGCACGATCGCGCCACCGGCCTCCAGGATGGCGGCTTGCCGCTGGATCTCGTAGCGCACCGCCCGCTCGATCGAGCGCAGCGAGTTGACGTTCTTGGTCTCCGTGCGCGTGCCCAGCTCCGACGAACCGCGGCGGCGGAGCGACACGTTCGCGTCGCACCGGACGTTTCCCTCCTCCATGCGCGCGTTCGAGACGCCGAGCGCCTTCACGATGTCCCGGATGGCGCGCACATAGGTGCGGCCCACCTCCGGAGCGTCGGTCTCCGCGCCCTCGATCATCTTGGTGACGATCTCGACCAGCGGCACACCGCCGCGGTTGAAGTCGACGAGGGAGTGATCCGCGCCCTGGATGCGGCCGGTGGCGCCGCCGATGTGGGTCAGCTTGCCCGCATCCTCCTCCATGTGCGCCCGCTCGATCTCGATGGTCAGCTCGCGGCCGTTCTCCAGCTCGATGCTCACCCGGCCGTCGTGCGCGATCGGCTCGTCGTACTGCGAGGTCTGGAAGTTCTTCGCCAGGTCCGGGTAGAAGTAGTTCTTCCGCGCGAACCGGCTCGACTCCGCGATGTCGCAGCCCAGCGCGAGACCCAGGCGGATGCTCGACTCGATCGCTTTCTCGTTCACATGCGGGAGACCGCCGGGGAGCCCCAGGCAGGTCGGGCAGGTGTTGGTGTTGGCGCCCGATCCGAACTCGTTGGCGCAGCCGCAGAACATCTTCGTCTTCGTGTTCAGCTCGACATGCACCTCGAACCCCAGCACCGGCTCGAAGAGCTCCAGGGCGCGCTCGTACTCCATCAGGTCGACCTTCGCCATCAGACGGCTCCCTCTTCGCTCGCTAACATCTCGGTGGCGCTCAGATCCGGCGCCTGGGCCAGCAGCGGGCCGCCCCACTTCTCCTCCAGCAACCGCTCCAGAGCGGCGCCGATCGTGTAGAGGCGGGCATCGGCGTGCGCCGGGGCCATCAGCTGCAGGCCGACGGGCAGACCGTCCTCCGGCGCCAGGCCGATCGGCAGGCCCATGCCGGGCACGCCGGCGAGGTTGGCCGGGATGGTGGTGATGTCGTTGAGGTACATCGCCATCGGGTCGTGCAGCTTCTCCCCGAACCGGAAGGCGGTGGTCGGCGCGCTCGGGCTGACCAGCACATCCACCCGCTCGAACGCGGCCGAGAAGTCGCGCTGGATGAGCGTGCGCACCTTCTGGGCGCTGCCGTAGTACGCGTCGTAGTAGCCCGCACTGAGCGCGTAGGTGCCCAAGATGATGCGGCGCTTGACCTCCGGGCCGAAGCCCGCGTCGCGGGTGGCCGCCATCACGCGCTCGACGGTGACCGGACCCTCCGCCGGGTCGACCTGCAGTCCGAACCGCACCGAGTCGAAGCGCGCCAGGTTGCTGGAGGCTTCGGCGGGCAGGATCAGGTAGTAGGCGGCGACAGCGTACTCGAAGCTCGGTGCGGAGACCTCGACGATCTCCGCCCCGGCGCCTTCCAGCAGGCCCAGGGACTCCTCGAAGCGCTGCTTGACGCCCGCCTGGAAGCCCTCGCCGTTCAGCTCGCGGACGACGCCGACGCGCACACGGCGCAGCGCGCCCTCGCGTGCTCCCGCGCGCGCCGCATCGGCCATCGACGGCCAGACATCGGTCAGCGAGGTGGAGTCGAGCGCGTCGTGACCGGCGATGACGTCGTGCAGCAGACCGGCATCCAGCACCGTGCGGGAGACCGGACCCACCTGATCGAGCGAGCTCGCCAGCGCGATGGCGCCGTAGCGGCTCACGCCGCCGTAGGTCGGCTTCACCCCGACCGAACCGGTGACCGCGGCGGGCTGGCGGATCGAGCCGCCGGTGTCGGAGCCGAGGGCGAGCGGCGCCTCGAACGCCGAGACGGCCGCGGCCGAACCGCCGCCGGAGCCGCCCGGGATGCGCTCCAGGTCCCACGGGTTGCGGGTGGGGCCGTAGGCGGAGTGCTCAGTGGAGGAGCCCATCGCGAACTCGTCCATGTTGGTCTTGCCGAGCGGCACCAGATCGGCCTCGCGCAGCTTGCGCACCACGGTCGCATCGTAGGGCGGCAGCCAGCCTTCGAGGATCTTCGATCCGGAGGTGGAGGGCATGTCGTTCGTCGCGAGCACATCCTTGATCGCGACAGGAACCCCCGCGAACGGGCCGAGCTTCTCACCGGAGGCACGGCGGCCGTCGATCTCGGCGGCGGTGCGGAGCGCCTTCTCACCGGCGACGTGGAGGAACGCGTGGACATCCGCGTCCACCGCCTCGATGCGGCCCAGATGGGCACGGGTGGCCTCCACCGAGGAGATCTCGCCCGCGGCGAGCAGATCGGCGAGAGCGGCGGCGGAGAGCCGGGTCAGATCCGTCATGGTCGTGTCTCCCCGTCTCAGTCTTCGTCCAGGATACTGGCGACCTCGAAACGGTCGCCCTCACGCGCGGGGGCGCCGGACAGCGCCTGGTCGACGGTCAGCGACGGACGCACCTCGTCGGCACGGAACACGTTGACGAGCGGCAGCGGGTGGCTCGTGGCCGGGACCTCGGGGCCCGCGACCTCCTGCACCTTGGCGACCGCCTCGACGATCTGACCGAGCTCGCTCGTGAGCGAGGCGATCTCTTCCGGGCTGAGGTCGATCCGGGCGAGATTCGCCAAGTGCGCGACCTGTTCTGCGCTGATTTCAGACATGCGTCTCCGTGAGCTTCTCGGGGTGGACACCGTCAATTCTATGGTCACCCGGACAGACCGCGTCCCCCGCCGGCTGACCGCGTGGCACGCCTCCTGACGCCTGCGCAGCCCGGTCGCGGGCGATGAGTCGGCGGCCCCGGCCTCGCCTCCTCAGCGTGAAGTCTTCGCCGGCTCACTCCGCCGTTCTGCGGCTCGGCGGCAGCGCACACAGGGACGGTCCCGACAGCGACCAGGTCCGCGACCCGAACCGGTTCAGCGGTTCGGGACGGCTTGCGTCCGCTGGAGGAGGCCGCTCGCCGGGATGACCAGCCCGCCCTTGTCGATCCCGATCATCGCCAGGTTGCGCATGGACTCTGTGCCGGCCATGAAGTACTCGTTGTGTCCGGTCGAGCCGGCGAGCGTCTTGTGCGTGATCGGGTCGACCGCCCCCTCCACCCCCATCGACTTCGCGCCGTAGAAGGGCGCTCCCGGGTCGGAACCGAAGAACGCGCTGTCCACGATCGGGTCCATCGGCGCCTCGCCAACGTAGACATTACCGTTCGCGACGGAGAGGTCCTCGACCGACTGGGCATTGGAACCCGACGAGCCCATCAGGGCGAGCGCGTCCACCGTCACCGTGTGGCGCTCGAGAGCGAGCAGCGCGGCCGTCGAGCCGTACGAGTGCGCGAACACGCAGAGATACGGCTGATCGCCCGCACGGAGGCTGCGGATGCCCTCGAGCGTCCGCTCCAGGCTGTCCGCGCCCTGTTCTGCGAGCGTCAGGCTGCCGATATTCATCAGGACCGGGGTCTGGTAGCCGATCCACGCGACGACCGCGACGCCCGGAGCGCTGTGGCCGCCCGGGAAACCCTTCAGGTGCGCGCTCTGCTGGTCGTGCAGTTCCTGCGCGACCGTCGCCCACGACCCGATCTGCTCCTTGACTGACATGTACATGCCCGGCACGAGGACGCTGACATACGACGCCGTGCTGAGATCGCCGACCGCGATCGCCGCCCGGGCGTCCCCGGCAGGGTCCAGGGTGACGAGGGTGCGCTCGACGCCGTCTTTCCTGGCGAGCGCAGCCTTCACCTTGCCCAGCGTGTCCAGCCGGCGTTGGAGGACGACCCGCCCGTCCTTGCCCCGCTCGGTGCTCAACCGCCGCTCGGCCGACGCGATCGTGCGGTCCAGGTCCAGTGTGTTCGCCTTCCCGCGGACGGAGTACGGGATGCCCTCCAGATTGCCGACCAGGTGCGGACTGCTCTGCAGCAGCGCCGATCGCCGGGCCGGATCGAGGAGCTTCCAGAGCTGAGCGACATCGGCGGCGGCCGGCGGGCGGGCGAGAAGCCGGTGGACCTCCGCCGCGTGAGCGCTCAGGAAGCCGGGGAGCGCCGCGGGATCGACGGTCTGGATGCTCGACAGCAACGGCGAGCGAGCGGCGACCGGGACCGCCCCGGGGACGGAAGCCGAGTTCGCGGGGACGTCACCGGCCGGCGACAGACCGGACGCGGCGAGGCTGACGCTAGGGCCGGCGGTGAGCCGGTCCGGGAGTTCCGCGGGAACGCTGACGGCCCCGGTGAGTCCCGAGACGACCGAGGTAACGATCGAGAACGCTGCGAAGCCGACCAGCATTCTTTCCGAATCTCCCTCCACGAGCGAGCCAAGCCCATAGGCACGCAACGAGCGAACGCGCACTTCTACTGTACCGGGAGCCGCTGAGGACCGCCCGGAAGTTCTACCCCCATTTCTCGGGAAGAAATCACTCCCTATTTCCACAAACAAGGGACTACTCTGCGACCTCCGGGAGGGCGCCTGGGCCCTGTTCCACCAGAATCGTGAACTGCGCGGCATCGAGAACGCGCACCCCCAGTTCTTCCGCCTTGGCGAGTTTGGACCCCGCCCCGGGACCGGCCGCGACGAAATCGGTCTTCTTCGACACGCTGGACGCGGCTTTCCCCCCGGCCGCGACGATCGCCTCCTGCGCGGCCTCGCGGGTGTACCCTTCCAGCGATCCCGTCGCCACGACCGTGAGACCGGAGAGCACTCCGCCCCCCGTGTCCGCCCGCCCGGGGCCGGGGTGGCCCGGTATCGCGAACTGCACGCCGTCACGAGCCCAGTTCTCGACGATCTCGCAGTGCCAGCCGATCTCGAACCAGGACAGCACAGCGTCCGCGACGATGCCGCCGACACCGTCCACCGCCGCCAGCTCGTCGCGCGATGCAGCCCGGATCGCGTCGAGCGATCCGAAATGGTCCGCCAGAGCGCGAGCCGCGACCGGGCCGACGTGACGGATGTTGAGAGAGACCAGAATACGCCACAGCGGCTTGGTGCGCGCCGCCCGCAGGTTGGCCAGAAGCTCGATCGCGCTCTTGGACGGGACCGCGATCTCGTCGCCGTCGAACGCCTCCGCCTCGGGGTCGAACGCTCCATCCTTCTTCTGTCGCCGGCGACGGAACGGGGCGTCTACCTTTTCGACGCCCGTCTCGGTCAGTTTCGGCAGCCCGGTCTCAGAATCCCGCACCACGACCTCGATCGGGAACAGGTCCTCCAATCGGAGCCCGAACAGTCCCGCCTCGGTCGGCAGCGGCGCTCTCTCGGGGAAGCGCGGCTGAGTCAGGGCCGCGGCAGCCACCTCCCCGAGCGCCTCGATGTCGAGCCCGCCGCGCGAGCCGATGTGCTCCACCCGCCCCCGCACCTGCGCCGGGCAGAACTCCGCGTTCGGGCAGCGCAGGTCGATGTCGCCCTCTTTGGCGGGGGCCAGCGGCGTGCCGCACTCCGGGCAGTCCGTCGGCATCGCGAACTCGCGCTCGGTGCCGTCGCGCAGCTCGACCACCGGGCCGAGCACCTCGGGGATGACGTCGCCCGCCTTACGCAGCACCACCGTGTCGCCGATCAGCACGCCCTTGGCCTTGACCACATCCTGATTGTGCAGCGTCGCCTGACGCACCTCGGAACCCGCGACCTTGACCTTCTCCATGACCGCGAACGGCGTCGCCCGCCCGGTGCGGCCGACGCTGACGACGATGTCGAGGAGCTTGGTGTTGACCTGCTCGGGCGGGTACTTGTAAGCGATCGCCCAGCGTGGGGCCCGCGACGTCGCTCCCAGCTCGTCGTGGAGCACGAGTTCGTCGACCTTGATCACGACGCCGTCGATCTCGTGCTCGACGGTGTCCCGGCGCTCGGCGGAGCGCCCGATGAAGTCGGCGGCCTCCTGCACCGTCCCGAACACGCGGCCGTGCGCCGAGGTGGGCAGGCCCCAGGAGCGCAGAAGCTCGTACACCCCGGATTGAGTGGCCACCGGCGGGTTGGGCCACGCGCCGATGCCGTGTACCAGCATGCGCAGCCGGCCCAGCCGATCGCGCATGAGCCTCCGCTGCGCGGGGTTCTTACCCTCCGCCTTCTGCCGCAGCGAGCCACTGGCCGCGTTGCGAGCGTTCGCGAACACCCGCTCGCCCGCCGCTTGCTGGTTGGCGTTCAGTTCTTCGAATTTCGCGACCGGGAAGAAGACTTCGCCGCGAACCTCCACGACCGGCGGGAACGGGCCCGCTCCGGAGAGCCGCTGTGTGATGGCCGGGATGTGGCGGATGTTCTCGGTGACGTCCTCGCCGACCACGCCGTCGCCGCGGGTCGCAGCCGTCACCAGCACGCCGTTCTCGTAGCGCAGATTGATCGCCAGACCGTCGATCTTGAGCTCGCAGAGGTAGTCCACCCGCCGGCCGGCGTCCCGCTCGATCTTCGCCGCCCAGGCCTCGAAGGCCTCGAATGAGAACACATTGTCGAGGCTCAGCATCCGCTCGGCGTGCTCCACCGGTGCGAACAGCGTGGTCTGCGCCCGCCCGCCGACCGTCTGCGTCGGGCTGTCCTGGCTCTGCAACTCGGGATGCAGGCGCTCCAGCTCTTCGAGCCGCCGCAGCATCCGGTCGTACTCCTCATCGCTGACGAGCACCGTGTCCAGCTCGTAGTAAGCGTCCCGCAGTTCCAGTATCCGCGTCGTCAGCCCCTGAGCCTCCGCTCGAGCGTCCGCCGCCACCTGGTCTTCCGTCGTCTCCGCCACTCAGCAAGCATATAAACGACCGCTGACCCCGATGCCCGCCCCACGCCCCACCGGGCCGGCAGAGCCGACCGGGGCGGGCGTCAGACCGGGACGGCGGAGACGGCGCGGTCGATGGTGGTCTGGCCGAGGACGCGGGTCCCCGCGTACACCACGGCGGTCTGCCCGGGTGCGACGCCGTTGAGGGGGGCGTCCGGACGGATCACGAGCTCGCCACCGGCCACCCGGGCCACGGCGGGCACCGGGTCGGCGTGCGCCCGGATCTGCACCTCGCAGGCGAACGGCGTGTCCGGGGATGCGGGCGGCGTCCCCGCCCAGGTGTACCGCGCACCGGCGATCTCCGCGATGTCCAGAGCCTCTTTCGGGCCGACGACGACGGTGTTGTCCTTCGGGCGCACTTCGAGCACGAAACGCGGCCGGCCGTCCGGCGAGGGGAAACCGATGTTCAGGCCCTTGCGCTGGCCGACTGTGTAGGCGTGTGCGCCCTCGTGCGTTCCGATCCGGGCCCCGCTGCGGTCCAGGATATCTCCGGTCTCGGCGCCCACCCGCTCGGCGAGCCAGCCGCGGGTGTCCCCGTCCGGGATGAAGCAGATGTCGTGCGAGTCCGGTTTCGCCGCCACCGTCAGCCCCCGCGCGGCGGCCTCGGCCCGAACCTCCGCCTTGGAGGGTGTGACGCCGAGCGGGAACATCGAGTGCGCCAGCTGGTCAGCGGTCAGCACGCCGAGGACATACGACTGATCCTTCGCCCACGCGCTTGCCCGGTGCAGTTCTCGGTTGCCATCGGCGTCCGTCACGATGCTGGCATAGTGTCCCGTACACACGGCGTCGAAACCGAGATCGAGCGCCTTCTCGAGCAGCGCGGCGAACTTGATCTTCTCGTTGCAGCGCATGCACGGGTTGGGGGTGCGGCCCGCGGAGTACTCGGCGATGAAATCGTCCACGACATCGAGGGCGAAGCGCTCGGAGAAGTCCCAGACGTAATAGGGGATGCCGATGACGTTCGCTGCACGCTGCGCGTCCATAGAGTCCTCGATCGTGCAGCAACCGCGGCTGCCCGTGTGCAGGGTTCCTGGCAGCCGGCTCAGCGCCAAATGCACCCCGACCACTTCGTGCCCCGCCTCGACCGCGCGCGCCGCAGCCACGGCCGAGTCGACGCCGCCGCTCATCGCTGCCAGAACCCTCACCCGAGGAATCCTACGCCGCCGCAGCTGGGCGAGCGCCGCACGAGATCAGTCGTCGAACTCGATCGCGGCGAGGAGCTGGATGTGCGAGGACCACTGCCACCAGTTCGGCCCGATCGCGGTCAGGGCGACCACTCTCGGGTTCTTGTAGGAGCCGAGCACCTGCCGGAGGGCCGCCTCGGCGTCGCGCAGGCTAGTCGTTTTGACATCAACCGTGATGAGATCCCGTTTCATCCTGCCTTTGTATCAGACAAGCCGGGTCGCCCGCTCGGCGAGACCCGCGCGGGTGGCCCGGGCGCAGACGTCCGGGAGGGCCGCAAGCAGAGCGTCCACATCCGCGGCGGTCGACGTTCGCCCAAGGGTGAACCGCAGGGCGCTCCGCGCGTCGGCCTCGCCCCTGCCCATCGCGAGCAGAACCGGCGAGGGCTCCGGGATGCCGGCCGTGCAGGCGGAGCCCGTCGACACCGACACCCCCGCCCGGTCGAGGAGGAAGAGCAGGGAGTCGCCCTGCGCGCCCGGGAACACGAAGTGCGCGTTCCCGGCGACCCGCTCCCCCGACGCGGGCTCCGGCCCGCTCAGCCGCGCCGATGGGACCGCCGCCCGCACACCCGCGACGAGCCGAGCCGTCAGCGCCGTCAGCCGCGACGACTCCGCCTCCCGCTCAGACTCGGCCGCCCGCGCGGCCGCCGCGAAGGCGACCGCAGCCGCCACATCCTGTGTGCCGCTGCGCACCTGGCGCTGCTGTCCGCCGCCGTGCAGAAGCGGCACGACCGCAGCTGTCCTCGCGAGCACGAGCGCGCCGATGCCCACCGGCCCGCCGATCTTGTGGGCGGAGACGCTCAGTGCGTCGGCACCGAGCGCGGCGAAGTCGATCGGAAGGTGACCGTAGGCGGAGACCGCGTCGACGTGTGCCGGGACCCCCGCCGCGCGTGAAAGCGCCACGAGTTCGGCGGTGGGCTGCACGGTGCCGACCTCGTTGTTGACGGCGAGGAAAGAAAGGAGCGCGATGTCCTCGCCGCCCTCGAACTCCGGCGGAAGGATGCGGCCCGCCGCGTCGAGCGGAAGCCACTCGGGGCGCGCGCCCTCCGCCCGCTCCAGCCACTCGACCGTATCCGTGGTCGCGTGGTGCTCGCCGCCTGGGAGGAGGATGCGCGGCCGTTTGCGGCCGGTGTTCCGCGACCAGTACATCCCTTTGACCGCGAGGTTGATCGCTTCGGTGCCGCCGGAGGTGAAGACAACCTCCACCGGGTCGCAGCCGAGCGTCGCCGCGACCGTCTCGCGCGCCTCTTCCAGCATCCGCCGTGCCTGCTGGCCCTGGCTGTGGATGCTGGCGGGGTTCCCGACGACGCCGAGCGCCGCGACCAGAGCCTCCGCGGCCTCGGGGCGCAACGGCGTGGTGGCCGCGTGATCGAGATAGACCGGCACCGCGACTCCTCCCGTCACTGAGCGAACCGACTGCTGTTCACTACTGTAAGACGCATGACCTCCGCCGACCCTCTCCGCGATCTCGGTGTCCGCATCGGACCGCAGGGCGGCGAGCTGAGGGTCTACTCCGAGCACGCCGACGCGATGGAACTCTGCCTGTTCGACCCCCAGGACCCGAGCTGGCTGGTCAAGACCGTGACGATGACGAAGGACGCGGGCAACGTCTGGGCCGGGCGCTCCCAATCGTTGCAGGCGGGCAGCCTCTACGCCATCCGGGTGTCCGGTCCCGCTTCGCCGCAGAACGTCTTCGCCTCGGAGACGCTGCTGCTGGACCCCTACGCGCGAGGGCTGGTACGGGTGGGTGCGGACGAATGGCGCTCGATCGTGGTCGGTGAAGGCTTCGACTGGGGCGGCGTCGGCAAACCGGGCACACCGCTGGAGCGCACCGTCGTCTACGAGGCGCATGTGCGCGGCCTCAGCCGGCTGAACCCGGAGGTCCCGGAGGAGCTGCGCGGCACCTACGCAGGGCTGGCTCACGAGTCGGCCATCGGCTATCTGAAGGATCTCGGCGTCACCGCGGTCGAACTGCTGCTGGTGCAAGCGTTCGTCTCCGAGCAGCGGCTCCTCCGGCAGGGCCTCACAAACTACTGGGGCTCGCCCACTCTTGGGTTCTAGCGGTTGTTGCAACATCTGGAGTTTCTAGGAGTTGCAAGGACCGTGTCCCGTTTAAGGCGCAGTGCGGGGAAGAGGAAGTACACCCAGGCGGAGCGTGAAGCCTTCTTCGTCATTTTCAAGGAGTCCAGGAGTACGACGATCGCGGCGAGGGAGCTAGGGTTCAACCCCGCGACGTGCGCGCAATGGGTTCGCAAGGCGGGCCTGGCTAGTCACGGCTACACCGGCGGCGGCATGAGCGCGCACCCATGCAAGGACGAGTACCTGGAGCTGCGGAGCAGCGGGCTCTCGCGCCGCGAAGCGGTGGGACGAGTCGGAATCAGCCCGAACACGGGATACCTCTGGGACAGTCGAACGGGCGACGCATTTATCCAGATGGTCGCGTGGTCGATTACAAAGACAGGGTGCCTGTCGTTGTTGATCCTGTTCAGCGGGCGTCGATGCGTTCGCTCGAAGCCGCACTCCACCCACGATTCCTCTCCCTGCAGGAGCGTGAGCTGATCCGGGACCTGACCAGGGCCGGCCTTTCGTTGTGTCGGGTCGCGGCCAAGCTTGGTCGCTCGGTGTCGACGATCAGTCGAGAGATTCGCCGGAATCAGCTTCCTGGAGAGGGCGGCTACCATCCATACGTGGCGCATCGGAAAGCGGCCAGCCGCCGACCGCGACCGAAAGCCACGAGGCTGGTCCGCAATCCGCAGCTGCGCAGTTACGTTCAACGGAAGCTGACGCTACGTTGGTCGCCGGAGCAGATCAGCCGGTCGCTGATCCGCGAGTTCCCCGGCGATGCGGAGATGCGCGTGGCGCACGAGACGATCTATCAAGCCTTCTACGTGCAGGGCCGTGGACAACTCCGCCGCGAGCTCACGATGGTGCTGCGGACCGGCCGGGCCAAGCGGAAACCGCATCGTTCTGGCGCCGCTCGCAGACATCGTTTCGCGGATCCGATGGTAATGATCTCCGACCGTCCCGCCGAAATCGAGGACCGCGCCGTTCCCGGACATTGGGAAGGCGACCTCATCATCGGCGGACACCGCAACAGCGCCATCGGCACCCTCGTGGAACGCTCCACCCGGTTCGTGATGCTGATCCATCTCCCCATCGATCGCACCGCAGAATCCGTCCGGGACGGACTGATCAGCGCCGTCAAGACACTCCCACGCGAACTCCGTCGCTCGATCACCTGGGACCAGGGCTCGGAAATGGCAGCTCACAAGTCGTTCACGATAGCCACCGACATCCCGGTCTACTTCTGCGACCCCGCGAGTCCCTGGCAACGCGGCAGCAACGAGAACACCAACGGACTCCTTCGCCAATACTTCCCCAAGGGAAAGGGAACAGACCTCGCCCGATTCACCGCAACCGACCTGACGAACGTCGCCCACGAGCTCAACACCCGCCCACGCAAAACGCTCGGCTGGGAAACCCCAGCCGAACGCCTCGCTAAACTACTCGCCAGCTAATCGTCGTGTTGCAACAACCACTGGAATCCGCCCACCCGGGAGCCCTTCATGGTGCTTTCACGTGTCCTACTTGGTCTCTCGCGTCGAGATCCATCATTCGCCGTCGAGACATGCACGCTGATCACGACGGTGGACGGGCCGGGAACCCGGCTCCGCCCCCTCAAGGGAGCTTATTATTTTGCCGTCACGTACTTGATTGACGTAGTGCGCAATCCCCAGACTCGTCGGGTGGAAGGCATCGCCGTCCTGGTCAAGCGAATTCAGAGCGTCGAAACTGTTCACCCAGTGTCGCGCAACGCTGCACGCCGTCCGTGCCTCGCTGCGAGCGCTGACATCCACCACGGTGAAACCATACTTCGCCGACTCTTCGCGAATCAGAGCATTGAGTTCGTCCTCGACCCGGTGGAGATACGGAACATCCGCATCGGTGAAAGGAACATCGACGGAGTTGCCCTTCTTGGGAGTGTTCGACGGATCAGGCAGCACATCCGGGTAGGTGAAGGCAAACTTCTTCGCTCGCGGCACACGCGCATTCAGCGATTTTCTCGTACAGACCGTCTAGGTGTGATGTCCAGGGGGGTTGTTTCGGCGATACGGTCGTGAGGAGTTGAGGGGCGAGGGCCTCCGGTTGTGAAGTGGAGCTGTTCAGTTCAACCGCTTCACGATCCAGGAGGCCTTCGTGTCCCACGTTAACGCTGCTCTCACACCGCGCGCTCGTCTGCGCCTTGCCAGGCTCATCGTCGAGGACCATTGGCTGGTCTCCGTCGCAGCGAAGATGTTTATGGTCTCGCCCGTTACCGCGCGGAAATGGGCGGCGAGGTTCCGCGCCGAAGGCACGGGAGGGATGACCGACCGGTCTAGCCGCCCACGATCGATGCCAACGCGGACGCCGTTGCCCGTGCTCAAGCGGATCGTGCGGGCGAGGTGGCGACGACGCCTGGGGCCGGTGCAGATCGCCGGCGAGCTTGGCCTTCCCGCCTCGACCGTCCACGCCGTCCTGGTGTGCTGCCGCATCAACCGGCTCTGCACCATTGATCGGGTCACGGGCGAGCCGATCCGTCGCTACGAGCACGACCACCCTGGATCGCTGATCCATGTCGACGTGACGAAGTTCGGCAACATCCCCAACGGCGGCGGCTGACGATTCGTCGGCCGCGTCCAGGGCGAACGCAACCGGGAAGCGACCGCCACCCGCACGAAGAGCAGGAACCACCGCTACGAGCCACGGTTGGGCACCGTGTTCGTCTACACGATCATCGACGACCACTCCCGCGTCGCCTACGCCGAGATCTGCTCCGACGAGAAGGCGGACACCGCGATCGGTGTCCTGCGGCGTGCTGTCGCCTGGTTCGCCGACCGGGATGTCAGCGTCGAACTCGTCCTCTCGGACAACGGCTCCGCCTACAAGTCCTACGCCTGGCGAGACGCCTGCACAGAGCTCGGGATCAGGGCGAAGAAGACCCGACCATACCGACCACAGACCAACGGGAAGATCAAACGCTTCCACCGCACACTCGCCGACGGCTGGGCCTACGCCCAGTTCTATGGTTCAGAGGCCGAACGACGAGAAGCACTCCCCGGCTGACCCCACTTCTACAATCATCACCAGCACCACTCCGCCATCAGAGCCCCACCCATTAGCAGAATCGACAACAACCTCCCTGGACATCACACCTAGCGACGGGAGCGTCGGAAGACCCTATCTGGGACTTGTTCCGACCAGATCGGAAACCGGCTGATGTTGAGATGGACCCTGAGACCGTCATTGAACGCACGGTCCAACATGCAGTTGCGGTTGGCGACGAATGACGGCTGGGACTTTCCGTTGAGTGTCCGAGAAGATCTCGCCGCTAGCTACCGGTCACATTTCGTTCGGGTCCTCGACTGGCTTGGCGTGCAGGCGGTGCCACCGCCGGAGATTCTCGTGGAGCTTCACCGCGCCCCGGAGATGGTGCGCGCACTCCGCTCCTTCGATAAGCGCAGGACGCGCGTTGCGAACTGACAGTCGGCGGGTAGACACCTTCATCGTAAGTTTGCTGCTGACGCAGGTGGGTTCAGCAATGACGGCCGTGGCGGCCGTTCTGCTGCTCGTCGATCGTTTCGGCCTGGGCATCGAATCAGGTCTAGCGCTTGCTCTTCAGGTGCTCCCGAACGTGCTCCTTGGTCCGCTCGTGGGAGATCTGGTTTCAACACGAGACCCGAGAAAGATCGCCGTCTCTTCATCGTTGGCAAGTGCGGTCGTCGTCATGCTCTATCCGCTGGCCACGACGCCAGCCCTGGCAAGTCTGGTTGCAGTGCTTGTCGGTGTTGTGGGGTTGCCTGCGATCTCTTCGCGTATGGCCCTTCGTGCGAGCGTTATTCCGGACGCGATGCAACAACAAGCGAGCGGTTACATCGTTGCCACAGAGCGTCTCGGCTTGGTGATGGGCCCTCTCGTGGCCACCATCATTGCCACCGCAACCGACTACACCTACATCTTCTATTTCGAGGCGGTGCTCGCTCTAGCGTCTGCCGGCCTGGTGTTCACTCTTCCGAGGCCAGAAGTCGGTACCACTGCACCGCAACGGCGGCGCACCCGTACAGGGATTCACGAACGCCTGATGAGCCCTTATCGACGCGCTTGATCGCTCATCCGAAGCGACCGCTTGATCCTTGAGTACACGCTCAGCGGGGTCTTGTACTCGGTGGGCATCGGCGTGCAACGGCTGCTCTTGCCAGCGATGTTGGTGGTGACGCTGCGAACGACGCAAGACAAGGTGGGTTTCTTGATAGCTGCGTTAGCCGCAGGCGGAATAGTCGGCGGACTGGTTGTGGGGCGGCTTCGCATTTTGTCGCCTACAAGCTGGTATGTCGCGATCACCCTTGCCGAGGTCCCGCTGTGGTTAGCCACGCTGTGGTCACCGAGTCTGAGCGTGCTGGTGGTGTTACTTGGCCTACTCGGGGTTCTAAAGTCGGCGTAGCGATCTACTTAACTGAAATTCAGCGTCGCGTACCCGGAGACCAGATCGGACGATACTTCTCTCTCATGAGTCCCGCGGTCGATGTGGCCGTCGTCGCCGGTGTGCTCGCTATCTCACTCGTACCCGAGGCATCCGTTCCGCTTGTGGGGACACTGATCATTGCCGGAGCCGCTGGACTGCCCTTCCTCGCTCTCTGGCGACTAGTAGGTGACGCGTTGTCTGTGCGTCGCGACAGCGCCGCCGCTCACCCATTCGCACGCCCTGATGCTGATCAACCCTGACCAGAAAGTCTCCAGAATGACCCGCCTCGTTGCCGACTCCATCTCTCGCATTGACTTCGCGCATTCTCTACTTGACGCCCCGCGGAGGCCACGCCTAACGCAGTTCGGAACACAGCGCAAAGTCCTTGAGCAATGCGTAGAAGAAGCGTCGAACCTCTTACGAAGTGCGGGCATAGCTGCGGGCGACAGGGTCCTGGTGAAGTTGGCCGACCCTCCAGCCTTCGTCGATGCGCTCGTGTCGATTTGGCTCCTAGATGCGAGCCCGGTCATTATTGATCCCCGTCTATCCGACACGGCAACAACCGAGGTCGTATCAACGGTTAAGCCCAGCTTCAGCTTCGAAGAAGCTGGCGTCGTCAGAGCGCCAATGGAGGCCGATTCGGGAGCGCCGTCCACGGAGCTCATGATCCAGCTGACTTCCGGGACGACCGGAAGATTCCGCCTGGTCCGCCGTGACGTGTCCAGCGTGCGCACCGAGGTCGAACGCTATCAGCAGATGGGGTACCTCGGCTCTGGGACCAGCGAGGTGATCCTCGGAAGCTCGCCGTTTCACACATTTGGGCTCGTCGGCGCGATCCTGAGCGGGCTCGCTGCGGGCAAGGACGTGAGCTTCGCCCGGCAGATGACGGCAAATGAGCTGGGTGTGCCGGACCAACGCGGACGTGCGCTTGTGACCGTTCCAACCGCGCTACATCATTTGGTTGAGTACCGTGCGGGGGCGTACCTCTCCTCGCTTGAAGCAGTTCTTTTTGCCGGGGAACGACTGACTGCTGAAATGGCAGCCCGGCTGGCGGCTGTCGCTAATTCGCCCGTGAATATATTTGGTACCACCGAGACGGGGCTGCTTGCGCAGAGCCAGATAGCAGAAACGTTGCGCTGGTTTTCCACATCGGGCGTCCGGGAACTCGACACGTCAAGCGGCGCACTTGCAGTCCGCATGCAGCACTCGCCCTACCTCA
The DNA here is from genome assembly GCF_000007665.1 of Leifsonia xyli subsp. xyli str. CTCB07. Classification (NCBI taxonomy): domain Bacteria; kingdom Bacillati; phylum Actinomycetota; class Actinomycetes; order Micrococcales; family Microbacteriaceae; genus Leifsonia; species Leifsonia xyli. The sequence goes on from NC_006087.1 coordinate 1,494,964, forward strand.
GCCAGGAAGATCCGCGGTGCATCGACGGCTGGTTCCGCACGGTGGACATAGTGAATGACGACGGATCCGATCGATTCACAGTGCTCGGCCGGGTGGACAGTCAAGTGTCCATCGCCGGCAGGAAAGTCAATCTCTCCAGAGTTGAAGAAGCCGCCATCGGCACGGGCATGTGCATAGCCGCTTTTTCAACTCGAATCGAGCTTTATGTTGAGCTTGCTGAGGGCGCTAGTAGCACGGCCTTTCGTGACGCTCTCACCGGTTCCCTCGAGACGGTCGAACTGCCGTCACAGGTGCTTTGTATCCCGCGCTTCCCCAGAACCTTCGGCGGGAAGACGATTCGTGATGCCCCCGTGCTCCGGGCGCTAGCAAGGGCACACCATGAGGCCCGCTGAGGTAACCATTGCGAACCTGGGCGTCGATTCCACACCGGACGCATCGGAACTCCTCGACTTCGTGTTCCCCAGTCAAGATGTCGTGTGGCTCGATAGTTCCAAAACACCCGGCGGGAATCCTGACCGTAGCCGTTGGTCGATATTCGCCGGCTCCGACGGGCCGTTCTCTGGCAGGCTAACTGCAGTTGAAGGCGTCACACAATGGTCAGGCACCGAAATTCACCACCGCCTCCACTCTCAAGCCGTCCGATCTGGTATCCAAAAACGCGCCTTCGCAGAGGCACTCGACCAACTGCTCGGGGCATTGGCGCTAAACCTCTCCGAACATCTCGGATGCCCCTTCCTGCTCGGTTGGGCAAGGTTTCTGGGTTATGAGGTCGACGCCCCCACGAAGCTATCTGCCGGCACCGACGCCCACCTTCTGTTCTGTGACCGAGCAGTCGTCATGGATCACGTACTAGGCACAACGACGGTAATGACGCTAATCGCAGCGGACGACCGCGTCAACGCTTCCGCTGCCAACGCTGCGAATAGAACATGGCTAAAGCAGGCGGCCGCTCAAATCCGAGTCGCCGCGACGCGGACCACCTCGGCCGCGCTTCCAGGGGTTGATCCTCAGGCCCGTGCCGTTTCCCCCAGCGAGTCGGCCAGCCTACGAGCAACAGGTTGAGACTTGTCGGGAAGAGATTCGCCAGGGGAACGCATTCCAGGTGTGTCTAACGACCACTTTTGACCTTCCGGACGTGTGTGCCTCCGCGCAAGAACGGCAGCTATACCGACATCTTCGGCGCATCGAGCCTGTTCCGTTCGGTTCCTTTCTCCAGCTCGGGGGTATCTCCGTCCTCAGCCGTTCGTCGGAACGTTTCCTCTCCATCGATCCGAACGGTCGCGTGCTTGCAGAACCGATCAAGGGAACGCGCCAACGAAAGGATGACGATACAGAGGACCAAAAGGTTCGCGAGGAACTTGCGCGCGACGAAAAGGAACGGGCAGAGAACCTGATGATCGTCGACCTTATTCGGAACGATATGTAGAAATCGGGCGATCCAGCCGCCCTGAGCGTAGAGCGACTATTTAGCGTCGAGACCTATGTATCGGTCCATCAGATGGTCTCGTCGATTTCGATTCAACTCAAATCCACGGATCGCGCAGCGGCCGTTTCCGCTGCATTCCCTCCAGGATCCATGACCGGAGCGCCCAAGTCCAGCGCCATGCGGATTGCACGGGCCCTCGAGGGAAACCCGCGCGGCGTGTACTCCGGAGCCATCGGCTATTTCTCCCTATCCGGAGCGGTGGATCTGTCCATCGCAATTCGGACGCTGGTTATGCGACAGCGCCCAGATGCAAGACGCAGTTGGTCGTACGGGGCGGGTGGAGCGATCACGTGGCCATCTAAAGCGTCCGACGAGTCGACCGAGGTCCTCCACAAAGCTGAACCAATCCTCAACACCCTCGGACTCTCTACGAACTGGAGAATCGACAATGGCTGATCAGATACCTATGTGGTCGAACCCGAAACAATCGATTGCGTCCGGGATATTTCCAGGCTCGACCAATAGGCACCTATGGCCAAAATCTGGTCGGTACTCGACCTCAAAATCACGGAGAAGATAGCTTTTAAGGACGACTCACAGCGAATAACATCCGCACTCGACATGACATTCCGGCAGGTCGACGGACTATCGAATCGATACCTCGGAGCGGGCAACGAGAGAGTCTGTGCAACCGGACCCGAGCCGCGCTTCGCGACACGAATGCACGACCGAGTTCTGTCCTGGGAGGAGATCCGGGCGTTCGTTGGCGACTCGATCTTTTTCGCCGCCGATCTGGAAGAGGGCCCCTTGGCCTGGGCAGATGCCTTCATCACGCGCCAAGGCGGGTGGGTGGCTCTCATCGTCTTCGATCATGTAGCGGCGGACGGTTACAGCCTCGACGTATTCGAAAGAGCACTTCTCGGGCACATGCAGGGTCGTGATCGGTCCCCCATTAGCCCGTCGATTCCCCGCCAAAAGGCCCTGTCGACTTCCGAAGAGTACAAGGTTGCCGCGAATCACTACCAGCGTCTGTGGAGTGAGGATTACGAGCGGCCGGCTTACCTCGAGTCGCACCCTTCACCAGAGCCGATCGAGCACCGGTTCGCAATCAACGGGCAGAGATACCAATTGATGACAGCACTCGCCGAACAGATGAATGTCAATGTCGCGCAGCTCCCGCAGCTCCTGGTGGCATCGTGGCTAGCAGAGCTATTCGGACAAGACTTCCTTCATGGCGGTAGCTCATCACGGACGTCGTCAGGAAACTTTGGGTCTCGTCGCAGACCTCGCCTCGTACGACTATCTGAAAGTCACCAACAGCATGCGAGGTTCGCTGACAGAGGTGGGTAAGGCCTACCACTCATCTCCGCACCTTTGGGGGGCTTTCTGGCCGGGTGAGATCTCCGGATATAGGGAGGAACAGCGACGATTGAGTTTGCGGCTCAACGTTGTCCCCAGAGGAAAGAGTTCGATAGCAGCCCAAGAGGGCAACGGAGTGACCAACCGGATCTACAGCCAGATCGAGAGAATCGATTGGAGCAACCTCGCTTCGGGCCCCTACCAGCCGCACGAAGCATTCGTACCCTATCTTCACATTTGGGTTGAGCCGGACCAGCTCGTCGCGTCCATCTTCACTAAAAGCACCTTCGCTCACGGAGTCGAAATCTTCGAGGAACCCTTCTCGACAGGCTTCATTAGCCGACATCTTCGCGCGTGACAAACCCGTCTGCGGTTCGAGCGGTAGAGAACCGGTGACTGACGACAATGGTGATAGTGCCATCGTCTTGAGCGCGATCACGGATAGCCTTCGCAAAGTCGGCGTACACCTTCTCCTCGGCAAGTGGATCAAGAGACACGGTCGGTTCATCGAGGACGACGAGAGGCGGATGCTGCCGCATACATGCACGACAAATCGCGGCCCGCGGCCCAGCTAGTTCCAACATAAAATTGGATACCGTCCTGCAGGTCACTCGACAAGCCCCTACCGATAGCCGCTCCGCGGGATCACGCGCTGGCCGAAGGGCACCACGTGAGCTGCCTCGTCCTCACGAATCGTCCGCAACGACCTCTGCCTTGAACCCGGCTGAGTTCTCCAACCAGCCCGCGTAATGATTCGGGCCTCCCGCATGCGGATACCGGTCCTGATACAACGGTTGCCAGCCGTGCTGCACCGCCCGAGCCATGATGTCGTTGACGCGGTCAGGCGCCCCCGCCCGGAACGCGAGATGGTTCACACCTGGCGCCCTCCGATCATGCGTCGTTCTGGACAGATTCGGTGAGGTCGTGAGCGTCAGATACGCGCCAGCAGCGGCCCAGGACTCACCTTCGGGCCACTCGGCCTCGCGCTCGAAGCCAAGCTCGCGAAGCAGCCAGCCCCATTCAGCCTGCGCCTCCGCGAGCTCCGCGATCCATACCTCGACATGAGGAAATCCCGCCACACCCTACAGTCTCTCAACCCCGCAAAATTTTAAAGAGACGGCGGCGAGGCTTGGGATGAGATCGACGCAACATTCGCCCTCGAGAGGACGCCGGGAACAGCTCTCGCTCGGAGTTGTGTGCCACTGCCAGATGATCATCAGTCAACATCGTCTCTGCCCAGGTTAATCATCAAAGAGGGGAATGACCAAAACCGCTCAAGACGCTGGAGAGGTGGGCGCGAGGCCGTAGTACGAGCCATTATCAAGTTGATCAACATGAATCAGACCTGTCTGACCAACACCACGGGCAGGCGATGTCGGACCAGATCTGAATTTTGAGCGGTTCGCTCACGGACGATGCAACATCCAGCAGTGGTGCGGCTATTCCGTCATCGGTGTGTCGACCGCGCCGCCGAAGCGCCGGTTGCGCCTCGCGAACAGCTCGATCGCCTCCCACAGATCGGTGCGGGAGAAGTCCGGCCAGAGTCTGTCGAGGAACACCATCTCAGCGTACGCGCTCTGCCAGAGCAGGAAGTTACTCGTCCGCTGCTCCCCCGAACTGCGCACGAAGAGGTCGACGTCGGGCGTGTCGGGGAGGTAGAGGTGGCGCTGGATGGTCTTCTCCCCCACGGCGGAGGGCTTCAGCCTGCCCGCAGCGACCTCCTCGGCGATGGAGCGCACCGCATCCGCGATCTCGGTCCGGCCCCCGTAGTTGACGCACATGGTCAGCGTCAGGACATCGTTGCCCGCCGTGAGCTGCTCGGCGTACTGCAGCTCTTTGATCACGGACGACCACAGCCGGGGCTTGCGCCCGGCCCAGCGGACGCGCACACCCCACTCGTTCAGCTGGTCGCGGCGGCGGTGCAGCACCTCGCGGTTGAAACCCATGAGGAAGCGGACCTCGTCGGGCGAGCGCTTCCAATTCTCGGTCGAGAACGCGTAGACGCTGAGGTGCTTGACGCCGACCTGAATGGCGCCGGCCACCACGTCCAGCAACGATGCCTCCCCGGCGCGGTGCCCCTCGATGCGGGTGAGGCCCTGACGGTTCGCCCAGCGGCCATTGCCGTCCATCACGATCGCGACGTGCTCGGGGATCGCCGTCCGGGGGAAGGCCGGCGGGTGGACGCCGGTCCAATCGAGCGGGCGGTACTCGACCGCGTCCTTGTGCGTGTAGGGCCGGGGAGTCATCCGCTCGCCTTCCGGTGGTGCCGATCGGTCTGGAGGTGCTGGAGGGAGCGCAGCCCGCGCTCGAGGTGCCACTGCGCGTACGCCGCGACGAGGCCGCTCGCCTGCGAGCGTGTACTCTCGCCGGCTGCCTCTGCCGTTTCCCAACCGCCGGTCAGTAGCGCGCCGAGGAGGGCGATGGTGGCAGCGTCCACCCGCGACGCGCCCTGAGGTGCGCAGTCCGGGCAGACGACACCGCCGAGCTGCACCACGACTTGTCGGTGCGGGCCGGGACGCCCACAGCGCGAGCAGTCCTGGAAACTCGGCGCCCAGCCCGCAAGCGACAGCACGCGCAGCAGGTACGAGTCGAGCGTGAGGCCAGGGCCGTGCTCGCCCCGGGACAGAGAGCGCAACGCGCCGACGAGCAGGAGATACTGCTGCAGGGACGCCTCCGCATCCGTCAGCCGATCGGCGGCCTCCACCATCGCGTTCGCCGCCGTGTAGCTCGCATAGTCCTCGGCGATCGCAGCGCCGTACGCCCCGATGGTCTCGGCCTGGGTCACGACGTCCAGGGACCGGCCCTCGTAGAGCTGCACATCGGCCACCATGAACGGTTCCAGCCGCGAGCCGAAGCGGGACGCCGTGCGCCGCACGCCCTTCGCCACGGCACGGATCTTGCCGTGCTGTCTGCTGAGCATAGTGACGATCCGGTCGGCTTCCCCCAGCTTGTGGGTACGGAGCACAACGGCTTCATCACGGTAGACAGGCACGCATCCAGTATCCCGCGTGATAGAAGTGACAGGTGACAACCGCCGCCCTCTCGATCCCGCTCTGGGGCGATTTGGTGGCCGTCGGCGTCGGCAGCCTGCAGGGCGCGATGTTCGCCTCCGGCTTCCGCGACCGCCGCATTGACCTGCTCGGCGTGGCCATAATCGGCGTTGCGACCGGAATCGGCGGCGGTCTGCTCCGCGATCTGCTGCTGAATGTGAACCCGGTGGCCCTCCAGTCGAACTGGTATTTGATCGCCACCGTCGTTTCGGCGCTCGCCGGGATGCTGCTGGTTCGGCTCTTCCGCCGCCTCGATCCGATCATCACCTTCCTCGACGCGCTCACCATCGGCCTTTTCGGCGCAATCGGCGCGACGAAGGCGCTCTCGCTCGGGCTGCCGGAGGTGCCGGCTGTGTTCGTCGGTGTGGTCTCGGCGGTCGGCGGCAGCATCCTGCGCGATGTGCTGCTGAACCTCCCGATCGCTCTCATGCATGTCGGATCGCTCTACGCGGTCGCGGCGGGCGCCGGCACGGTGGTGCTCGTCGTGTTGGTCGACCTGGCGGTGCCGCCGAGCATCGCCGCGCTCGTGTGCGTCGTCGTGACCCTCGTCATCCGGCTGCTGGCTGTGAGATTCGGCTGGAGTCTGCCCGAACAGCGCGAACTCGGCCGCATCCAGCCGCCGCGGTGGATGGCGTTCGGCCGCCGCCCGAGCGCCCAGCGCACCCTCGACCGGACCGACACCGGCGCCATCCCCCGCTACCGCATCGAAAAGCCCCACTACCCCGCAGACTGACCTCGCCCCGCCCACACAGCCGATCGCACCCCCGTGGCTCTGCGGGGAAGCTCCTCACCTTTCTTACGGAGCTGCGGGGCGGGGCTCCCCGGGGGTTCAGACTCCGGCGAGCTCGGCCGGGACGGAGGAGGCGGAGGCGCGGACAGAGCGGTTCACGGCCGAAATAACGGCCTTGAAGGAGGCGGTGGTCGTGTCCGCGTCGATGCCGACGCCCCAGAGACGGCGGCCGTCCACATTCACCTCGACGTAGGCGGCGGCGGTCGCTGACTCGCTCGCGGAGAGTGTGTGCTGCGAGTAATCGTAGAGATGCACGTTGATACCGCGGGCGTTCAGGATGTCGAAGAACGCCGCGATCGGTCCGTTGCCTTCGCCGGTGGCCTTCGACACCGTTTCGCCGTCGCGGAGCGTCACGGTGAGGGTGACGTGGTCTCCGTTCTCGTTCGCGGTTGACGTGCTGCCGAGTTCGAAACGGCCCCACTTGGCGTCGGATTCGGTTTCGGGTGCGGGCAGGTACTCATCCTGGAAGATCGCCCAGATCTCGTTGCTGGTCACCTCGCCTCCCTCCGCGTCGGTCTTCGCCTGCACCACGCCCGAGAACTCGATCTGCAGTTTGCGGGGCAGGTCGAGGGCGTGATCGCTCTTCAGCAGATACGCCACGCCACCCTTGCCCGACTGCGAGTTGACCCGGATGACAGCTTCGTAGCTCCGGCCGAGGTCCTTGGGGTCGATCGGCAGGTAGGGAACCGCCCAGACCAAGTCGTCCACGTCCACGCTCTCACGCTGCGCCCGGGCGGCCATCGCCTCGAAGCCCTTCTTGATGGCGTCCTGGTGCGAGCCGCTGAACGCGGTGAACACCAGGTCGCCGCCCCAGGGGCTGCGCTCCCCGACCGGCAGCTGGTTGCAGTGCTCAACGGTGCGCTTGATGTGGTCGATGTCGCTGAAGTCGATCTGCGGGTCGATGCCCTGGGTGAACAGGTTGACGCCCAGCGTGACCAGATCGACGTTGCCGGTGCGCTCGCCATTGCCGAACAGGCAGCCCTCGATGCGGTCCGCTCCGGCCAGGTAGCCGAGCTCGGCCGCCGCCACGGCGGTGCCGCGATCGTTGTGCGGGTGCAGCGAGAGGATGACGTTCTCGCGGTGGTTCAGGTGGCGCGACATCCACTCGATAGAGTCAGCATAGACGTTCGGCGTGGCCATCTCGACGGTGGCCGGCAGGTTGATGATGACTTTGCGCTCGGGCGTCGGCTCGAACACCTCGAGCGCCTGGTTGCAGATGTCGGCGGCGAACTCCAGCTCGGTGCCAGTGTAGCTCTCCGGCGAGTACTCGTAGTAGATCTCGGTGCCGGGCGCCAGCGCCTCGAACTGGCGGCACAGTCGCGCGCCTGCGAGGGCGATGTCCACGATGCCCTGGCGGTCGGAGCGGAACACCACCTCCCGCTGCAGAACGCTCGTGGAGTTGTAGAGGTGAACGATGGCCCGCTTGGCGCCGACGAGCGAGTCATACGTACGCTTGATGAGGTGCTCGCGGGCCTGGGTCAGGACCTGGATGGTGACGTCGTCGGGGATCGCGTTCTCTTCGATGAGGCTGCGGACGAAGTCGAAGTCGGTCTGACTGGCCGAGGGGAACCCGACCTCGATCTCCTTGTAGCCCATCCGCACCAGCAGATCGAACATGATGCGTTTGCGCTCGGGGCTCATCGGGTCGATGAGAGCCTGGTTCCCGTCGCGCAGGTCGACGGCGCACCAGCGCGGGGCGACAGCGATGCGCTTCGCAGGCCAGGTGCGGTCCGGCAGGTCGACGGCGATCTGCTCGTGGAAAGGCCGGTATTTGTGGATGGGCATGGCACTGGGAGCCTGGGTGTTCTTCATGGTCCGATATCTCTTCGCGGTCTGGTCGGGAGAGCCAACGACGAACTCCGCGACGAAGGAGGCCCGGAACTTAGGATTCGTCGCGGCAGCTAAGGAGAATCAGGCCGTACACGAGACCCAGAGTAACACGCATGCGCGTCAGCTCCGCCCCATCGCAAGCGCGGCCGCCTGCCGGACGGACAAGCCGGGCAGGTAGGCGCGGACCAGGGCGACGCCGATCGCGGGCAGGGCAACCGGGTCGGGATACGCCATGATCAGCGGGTGCAGCTCGGGCTGGAACTTCTGTTTGAACTTGAGCAGGGACCGGAAGCCGTACACGGGTTCCAGCGAGGTGCTGAGGTAGCTCAGAACGAGGTCCATGACGCTCTGCCCCTCGGACGCCGCGCCGGCTGTGTGCGCAAGCGGCGCCGCCGAAAGACTCATGAACTCCACGCCGTCGGCCTTCATCTGTGTGGCAGCCTCCGCGATGAGGAACTCCATGACACCGTTGATGCTGCCCGGACGGCGGCGCATGAAGTCCAGCGTCCAGCCGATCACCCGGCCCGCCTCGTAGGACGGGAGCCAGGAGGTGACGCCCTCGATGCGCCCGTTCTCGTCCACGGCCAGCATGAGGCGGACCGCGGGGTCGCGCAGTTCGTCGAGTCCGCCCAGCGTGAACCCCATCTCGGGCAGATCCTTCTCGGCCACCCACTGCTCGGAAATGTCAGAGAGCTGCACGGTGGCCGTGAGCGGCAGCGCGCCGAAGGTCGTCCACTCCGCCCGGATACCGGCCCGCTGGGCGCGATTGATGGAGGTGCGCACATCCTGCCATTTCTTACCGGTGGTCTCCCATCGCTGCGGACGGATGACGGTCTCCTCGGCGACGGTCATCGTGAACCAGCCGAGACGGTTGAAGAGCGCCTGGTAATGCGCCTCCACGCTGTAGAAGACCGGTATCCAGCCGCTGTCGTCGCAGAAGCGCGCGAACCGCTCGATCGCCGCGTCGTGGGGCGGGGACGCCCCGAAAGGTCCGCCGGTGGTCAGCGCCACACGGCCGACGACACGATAGGCGATCGCCCGGCCATCGACCGGGTCGAACCAGTAGCTGTTGCCGTGCCAGGTCGCCATGAACGAGATCGCGTCGCCTCCACCCCGCTCGAGCAGTACACGCACCCGCGAGTGACCGGTGACGCGGCGCAGCCCTGTGCCCGCGCCGAGCATCAGCGGAATGGCGGCGATGATTGCCACGAGCCAGAACACGGTCCCGATGTTGTGGTAGACAGCCGTCGCGAACGGGGTGGTGGGCAGATACAGAACGGGCTCACGACGGAGGAACGAGACTGGGACGAAGCGCTCCAGCACATCCTCGAAGAGGTCGCCCAGGTCGATCGGGCGGGTGAAGCCGGTGTCTTTTTGCAGCCAGCCAGTCACCACGTAGAACGCCACAAGCCCGGCCCCGGCGATGACGACCGTGAGCGCATAGCGGCGCACCGCTCGCGCCGACGGCATCACGGTGAAATGACGGCGAAACAGGATCAGGAGGAGGGCCATCACGGCCGGCACGAGGGAGGAGAGCGCCAGGATGGCGGTGACCTCCCAATACCGCGGCGTCACGGTCGGTCGGGCGTTGGCGAGCGGCAGGATGCCGAAGTAAAGGGCCGAGAGCACAGCGAGAAGCGCGTTCACGGCCACGGCGAGCCATACCGCGAACCGGCGCCCGCGCAGCAGACCGACGGCCGCGACGAGAAGCAGGAGCAGCGGGAGCACAGAGAGCAGCACCGGGCCGAGGCCGTTGATGCGCGCCAGGGTGAGGTCTCGCACGCATTCCCTTGTCACGGCGAAGGCCTGGCAGTGCTGCAGAACGCTCCCGGTGGTGGGCACATCGGAGGTGAACAGGAGGCCGATCGGCGAGAGCAGCCCGTAGCGGGACGCCGTGAGCAGGCCGATCACCGGCCCGAGCGCTGAGATGGTCAGCGCGGAGGCGAACAGCACCCGGACCTCGTGGTGCGAGGAGCGTGCCCAGCCGACGGTGCGCGCTTTCGGGTACATCAGCACACCGAGGGCGAGGCCGCTGAGCACCGCGAGGAGTCGGTAGAGGTCGGACGGCAAGCCCGAGTACAGGAGGTACATGATCGCGATCAGCAGAGTGATCACACGGATTCGACGGCGCCAGAGTGTGCCGGCGAACGCGCTCGCGGCCATGATCGTGCCGCCGAGGGCGGTGAACACGTCCAGCACCACGAGGTGATGGACGTTCCGCGCCCACATCTCGCCGGTCTGCGAGCCGATCAGCTGCACACCGGTGCCGGCCAGGACGCCGGAGACGGCGGTCGCGAAGAAGGCGACGGCTGTGCGCCAGGTGCCCATCAAACGCTCGGACGCTCTGACGATCAGGACAGTGAGTGCCAGGGCGACCACCAGCTCGGACAGGTCGTTCGTGAACAGCACGGCGGTGATCGGCGACCACCAGTGCCCGGCCGCAAGCTGGTCCGCACCGGTGCCGAGCCAGAGGCGCAGCGGCCGGTGCGGGCCGTGCAGCGGGTTCGTCACAAGCGCAAGAAGGAGGATGAGAAGGGTGACACCGGTCGTGAACGGGTGAGCGCCGACGAGGCGTGCGGCTCTCGACAGCCAGAAGCCGACGCGGCCAGCCTGTTTCGGTTTGGCTGGGTGCGGAGCGGGTGTCGCCGTGCGCTCCGTATCGCTCATCCCGTTTCCCCTGTTCTCGCCGTCCCGATTCCCGTGAGCCCCAGCTGCCCCGCGATCTGCGGGAATCCCTTGGCGAGGGTGTGCCTCACCGTGTTCCAGTCGTGGGCGGTCCCTGGCGAAATGAGCAGCTCGGCGTGAATGCCAGCACGCAGTGCGTCCTCATGCAGCGTCTTGGCGAACGCCGTGTACTTGGCGTCGTCCTGCCCCGCGCCGAGCACCATCGTCGAATTCTCATAGGGCGCGTGCGTCTCCATCATCGCCGCGGGCTGGGCCTTCTCGTAAGCAGAACGGGACCCGCCGAAGCCCCGAGCGATGGTCAGCGCCTCGACGCCGAGCGTAGGGCCGAGTTCGCTGGAGGAAGCGAGCGCCGAACCGAAGAGCTGCGGATGCCCGCTGGCGAACTGTACAGCGCAGGTCGCTCCCTCCGAGTATCCGAATATGCCCCAAGCCGCGGGATCACTGCTGACGCGCAGATGCGAGGCGATCCAATTCCTCACATCGGTCAGGATGTAGGTGGCCGAATTGCCGAACTCGTGGGAGTCGATGCACATCGGGTTGCGGCCGGGGCCGCCGAGCTGGTCAGGGGCGACCACGATCGGCGCGTACCCGTTGTGCTCTGCGGCGTAGGCGTCCATGAAGCTTGCGATCCGCCCGGCGGTGAACATATCGGCGGGCGCCCCTGGCTGGCCGGAGAGCGCGTAGAGAACGGGAAGCGCTGGTGGGTTCGGGCCCAGCGCGACCGGGGGCAGGTAGACGACAGCCTGGCGTGCGGGAAAATGCGAAACGGTGGCCGGAATGCGGACCGTGCCGACTTCGCCCTTCGCCGGCGCTTCGGTCTGCTGCGTCGTGCCAGCCCAGTCGGTACCGGCGACGATCTCGCCGTATTCAGCGTGGAGATTCAACGGCCCGTAGGGCACGACGCCGAGCGCATCGTTCAGGTTGCGGTACGCCCCGAAATCAACATTGACGCCCGCGGCGGCGGCGGCGAGGAAAACCGGGACGCTCACCACCGCGATCAGTTTCCGCCACCACCGCGAACGGAACAGATTCGCGATCGCCAGCCCGACCCCGGCGAACCCCAGGGCCGTCCACATGGTCGTCACCGGAGTGAGCCCGACGCCGAAGAGATCGAGCACATCGTCTGTCAGCCACACCAGGAGCGCGCCGACGATCCCGCCGCCCGCCGCCGCGGCGACGCCCACGAAGAGCCGTCGCTCGCTGGGGCGAATGAGTAGGTACAGCGCGAGCAGGAGAGCGATGACATCCACCGCGATGAGAAACGGCGGCTTGTCGATCCTCAGCGTCATCATCCCGTCCAGGGCGGCTTCCTCTCTCGTGGGCGACGATCAGTATGCGGCACACAGCCTGTGGCGTGGTGAGGCATGAGGGGCATTCAGCAAATTGGGAGGCCCGTCACTCGGTCGCGAGCGCCGCGACCGGAGCGATGCGGGTGGCACGGCGGGTGGGGGCGACGGATGCCCCGACCGCCAGCAGCGCCGTCGCGAACGCCATGAGCGAGAGGAAGAGCCACGGGAGGGATGGCAGGAACAGACCGCCGCCGGGGATCGTCCCAAGCAGTGACTGCGCGCCGATCCAGCCGTAGAGGGTCCCCAGCAGAAGCCCGGTCAGAACGGCCGCGACAGAGAGTTGAACGCTCTCCGCGAGGATCATCCGGCGCACCTGACGCGCGCTCAGGCCGAGCGCCCGGAGCAGGCCGAGCTCGCGCTGCCGGTGCAGGACGCTGAGCGACAGACTGTTGACGACGCCGACCGCGGCGATGATCGCAGAGAACCCGATGAGCGCGCTGAACACCAGCATCGTGACGGTGAGCACGCTCTCAACCCCGTCGTACAGGCCCGGGTTCTTGGCCGCAGCGTCCCGGATCATCTGGAGCCAGGACTCCGCCGCGACCACGAACATCGTCACGAGCGTGATGCCGATGACCAGCCCGATCGCCGTGCGTGAGCTGCGCTCCGGGTTTCGCACGGCGTTCGCTGCGGCGAGGCGTTCGGCAGCGCCGCGGCCGAGCAGCATCCCGACTCCGCGCAGCACGGCGGGCAGGAAGAACGGCGCAGCCAGGATAACACCGGTGAACGAAAGGAGCCCGCCGGGCAGCGCGACCAGCACGCCGTACGCGCCGAGTTCCGCAAGAACCCCCCAACCGGAGCCCGCGAAGACGCCCAGCCCGAGGAGAAGCCCGACGGCGAGCAGCAGTGCCCCGGCCACGATGAGGAGGAGCGCGACGGCCAGGCGTCCCCGGTTCCGGACGGCGGCGGGCGGTCGCTCCTGGGCCGCTCCGAGAGCCTGGACCGGGCTGACGGTCAGCACACGCCGGCTGCCGATCCAGGAAGCGAGCCAGGTTGTCAGTGCCACTACCGCCACCGGTGCGAGCAGTGACGGCGTAAGCACCGGATAGGACCCCTCCGGGAGGACTCCCGTGAGCGTGCAGAGCCGGACGCCGAGGAGAGCCAGTGCGGTAGCCGCCACTCCTCCGGTCAGCGCGCCGATGGTCCCGACGCTCAGACCCTCGCTGGCGACGGAGCGGCGCTGAGCCCCGGCGCTGGAGCCGATGAGGCGCAGCAGGGCGATCGTGCGCGTGCGTCCGGCGATGATCGTTGCGAAGGTGTTGGTGGTCACGATCGCGCCGACGTACACGGCGATCGCGAAGAAAATCGCCGCCACGATGGCGAGAGCGATCTGCGCAGAGGCCCCGCCGCCGAACGGGGAACCCGCGATGTAGGCGCTCAGTACATTGACACACGCGAGCAGCGTCGCACCGAACGCGCTGCTGAGGGCGGCGACGAGGATGCTGGCGCGGTGGTCACGGGCATTGGCCCGGAAGGCGCGGATCACGCGAACGCCTCCATCCCGAGCATGAAGGCCGAGATGTCCTCGGCGCTGGACGGCTCGCGCTCCGCGACAATGCGGCCGTCGGCGAGGAACACGAGATGGTCTGCATAGCTCGCGGCGACGGGGTCGTGCGTCACCATCGCGATGCTCTGGCCATAGGTCCGGACCGCCTCCCGGAGCACGCCGAGCACCTCGCGTCCGGTGCGGGAGTCGAGGTTGCCGGTCGGCTCGTCAGCGAAGACCAGGTCGGGGCGGGTCGCCAGGGCGCGCACGATCGCGACGCGCTGCTGCTGTCCGCCGGAGATCTCGTGCGGCCGGTGGGTGAGGCGGTCGGTGAGTCCGAGCGTTTCGATGAGCCCATCGATCCACTCCCGCTGCACGATCGTCGGCTTGCGGCCGTCGATCTCGAATGGGAGCAGGATATTGGCCCGCACATCCAGGGTCGGAACGAGGTTGAAGGACTGGAAGACGAAGCCGACCCGGCGGCGGCGCAGCACCGTCAGCTCGGTGTCCCCGAGCCCGGTGATCTCGGTGTCGCCGAGGAACACCCGGCCGCTCGTCACGCTGTCCAGCCCCGCCATGACGTGCATGAGCGTGGACTTGCCGGAACCGCTCGGGCCCATGACGGCGGTGAACTGGCCAGCCGGGATGCCGAGCGTCACCCCGTCGAGGGCGTTCACGCGGCCGGCACCGGTGCCGTAGGTCTTGGTGGCGGACTCGACACGGGCCACAGAGGTGAATGTATTCATGTATGCAACCCTAGGAAGCGGGGCGGTTCAGCGCATCACGCCGCAGACTCATCCCGCGTCCCTCTCAAGGATGACCCGGGCTACTCCGCTTCCCGGTTCAGCCCATGCTCGAAGGCGTACACGACCATCTGAACGCGGTCGCGAAGACCCAGCTTGCCCAGGATGCGGCTGATGTGCGTCTTCACAGTGGCTTCGCTCAGGAACTCGCTTCCGGCGATCTCCGCGTTGCTCAGGCCACGGGCAGCGAGCGCGAAGATCTCCCGCTCCCGGGAGGTCAGCGATGCGAACTCGGCCGGCACCGGCTGGGCCGCACGGCCGGTGGAGAAGCGCTCGAAGAGATTCTGGGTCGCCCCCGCCGCGATGACGGCGTTGCCCGCATGCACGGTGCGGATGGCAGCCAGCAGGAACTCCGGCTCGGCGTCCTTCAGGACGAATCCGCTCGCTCCGCCGCGGATGGCGCGCGCGGCCGCTTCGTCCAGGTCGAAGGTGGTGAGCACGACGACGCGGGGCGGCGTCCGGCCCTCGCGAGCGGCATGTCCGACGATCTCGCCGGTGGCGGCGATGCCGTCCATCACCGGCATGCGGATGTCCATCAGCACCACATCGGGGTTCGTCTGACGCACCAGTTCGACGCCCTCCGCGCCGTTGGCGGCCTCCCCCGCGAATTCGAGGTCCTCCTGCGAGCTCACCAGCATCCGGACCCCCGCGCGGAACAGCGCCTGGTCGTCCACCAGGGCGACGCGGATCGGCACGGTCACGCTTCCGCTCCCGGCGTCGCCACGAGGGCCGGGAGGAACGCGGAGACCACGAACACTCCCTCGGCGGCGGCGGCAGAAAGTGTGCCGCCGGCGAGGGAGGCGCGCTCACGCATCCCGGGCAAGCCGTGTCCGATGCGCGGGAGCGAGCCGGTGCTCGCGGTTTCGGCAGGGACGGATTTCATGCTGTTCCTCACGGTGATGACGAGGCCGGATCCGCCGCCGATGCGCGCTGTTTCGGCGAGCACGACGGTGGCCGGCTTGGTGGTGTCGCCGTGCCGGAGGGCGTTGGTGAGCGCCTCCTGCACGATGCGGTAGGCGGCGATCTGCTGGGCGGAGCCGAGCCGATCGAACTCGCCGAGGCGTTCGACGGCGACGGCGAGGCCGGCGGCACGGATCTGCTCGACCGTCTGATCGAGGCTCGCGAGCGTCGGCTGGGGACCCTCCGGCTGCGACTGCCGCAGTTCGGCGAGCAGCACGCGCACATCGGCGAGGGCCGACCGGGCCGTCGCAGCGATGGTCGTCAGCGCCTCATCGACGGCCTCGGGCGCGGTGCGGCGGGCGTAGCGCGCACCGTCGGCCTGCGCGATGACGACCGCGAGCGAGTGGGCGACGACATCGTGCATGTCGCGGGCGATGCGGGTGCGCTCCTGCTCGATCGCCACATCCTGTTCGGCCCGGTTCCGCTCGATCTCGGCGACCATCTGCGCGGACCGCGAGTAGCGGGCGTTCCGCCAAGTGCGCATGAGAACGCCGAGCACCCAGGAGAGCCCGAGCACGGTCACGCTGACCACGAAGAGGAAAGCGAATTGCAGTGCGAGACCGGTGAACTGAGCCGACAGCAGATCGAAGTAGCCCTGGGAGAGAGCGGCGCTCAGCGACAGGTAGAGCCCCGCGACGAATGCGCCGAGGCCGGCCGAGATCAGGCCCGCGTACCGGACGACCTGATCGCCGTAGGCGGCCGTCGCGTAGAGCACCATCAGCACGGCGATATCGCAGACCAGGATGTTGTGCCCGGTCGTCAGCTGGAACACTGCCCCCAGCCACGCGATCGCGAGCGCCACCGCCGGGGCCATCCGCCAAAGCGCCACCGCGACCGCGAACACGATCACGATCACGACAGTGCTGCGCCCGCCCTCCTGCCGAAGGTAAGCCGATGACAGGTCGAGCAGCAGGCAGAACGGGACGAACGCGATCGCACCGCCGATGTCGAGGGTCAGCTGGCGCCGGCTCAGCCGCCGTACCAGCCGCTCGCTTTGCGGGCCGTCCGTGGTCGGCGGGGTCCCCCCGGAGGCGGCGAGCCACATGAGCATGCTCCGGCTGTCTCTCTCCGCCACCCGTTCCCGCGACACCAGGAAGCCCAGCAGCCACCCTGACACGAACACCACCGCGAGCAGCAGGCTCATCAGCACGACCCCAACGCCCTGGCTGGTGTAGTACCCGGCGATAAGCGGTCCAAATCGCGGGAATTTCACCTCCCCGCGCACGGTGAACAGATACGCGACCACCGGCGACCACAGCAGGGCCGACACGAAACCCAGCCAGCGGAGCGCGCGCCCGCCGTGCGATGCGATGCTGAACAGCGCCGTGACGACGGCGACGGCCGAGATGAGCCGGAAAGCGGTCGGGAGCGGATCCCCTTCGGTTAGGTCCGCCAGTAGGCCGAACCAGATCAGCGTCAGGGTCGCCCCCTGCAGCACGCGCGCGAGCGCGACACTCGCCGCGTAGAAGACCATCGCCAGTGCGGGCCAGAACAAGAACGGGAGGCCTGCGACCAGCCACGCCGCGAACAGCGCGAGCGCGAGCGCTGGCTCGAGCACCCAGCGGTGTCGCGCCAGTGCGCTGAGGAGACGGGTCCGGTCGGCCATTCCTCTACGGTACGGTGCGCGAGGCCGCCGGGCGGCATCCCGGCGCGCGAATCTTCTCTCGGTAGGGAGACGCCGCCGGGCTTCTGCCGCCGGTCGCGATACCATATTTCATGTACTACATTCTCAGTCCGTGAGGAGTGGGCGATGCGCTATCGCGGCGGCGCCCCGATGCCTCGCCCGGCGCCCGCCGCGATGAGCCGCTGACACACTGCGGGCGCCGCCCCGGCGGCCTCGGCCGCGAATCAGAACCAGAACGTCTGATTCGCCCCGCCCGTGCAACGGGAGCCGACGACGCTCCCCTCCTGGACCGTTGCGCAGACGTTGTCCGCCAGGCGCGTGCGGAGTTCGCCGTCGGGAGTGGCCGTCCACTTCTGGCCGCCGCCGGTGCAGGCCCCGAGGACGACCGGGGTGCCGTTCGCGGTCGAGGAGCCGCTGAAGCCGAGGCACTGTTGGTCGTCGAGGCTGCGGATCGTGCCGTCGGGCAGCAGCTTCCAGCCCGGTTCGGGAACCGACTGCCGGATCATCACAGGGCTGTCCGGTTTCACACTAGTGTCCGGCCAGAGGTAGGAGCCCGGCGACCGGGTCATGATCGTCTGAGGCTCGACGCTGACGAATTGCTGGTCGGCGTCCCGTGAGCAGGGGGCGGTCGCCAGGCGGGAGGCGGGATACGTACTGTGGTCGGAGGTGGCCAGGCAGAGTCCGGTTGACTCGTTCTTGAAGTGGCCGTCCACCTGGCTCCAGCGCTGGTTCGGCACGGAGGCACACCGGGCGAGAGCGACCCACGGATTGTGCCAGAACGAGCGGGGCTGGTCGGCGATGCACCACCGGTCGTTCATGGTGCGGATCGTGCCGTCGGAGCGCACTTGCCAGGTAGCCGCCTTCTCCGACTCGGCGGGCTGCAGGATCAACGGCGACGGCCAGAAGGCGAAGAGGGGGAGACCGCGAGCGCGTTCGGCTTCGAGAGGAGCGTGGCTGGTTTCAGCTTCGAATGGGTGGCGAGGAACGCGGATCCGTCGCCGTTGAGGCGGAGCACCTTGTTGGCGCATGCGAAACTGTACGCAGACGCGGACCCGTAGCGGAAGAATTTTCCATCGACCTGGAAAGGCCCGAAAGTCGCATCGCTGTCCTCCAGCTTCGTGCATTGATCGCCGGGATCGCTCAGTTGAGGGAACTCGACCACGCTCCGCAACGGCGTGAGCCGAGTCCCGCCGTTCGCGAACTGGAGGTTGCCCAGAGCGGTCTCGGCGCCGCCGGAACCGTCGAGGGCAGACGCGTGCCACCAGCCCGGGCGACCCGCGATGGCAGCGACGTGGAGCGAGTAGGTCCGCCCGGCCTGCCAGGTCTTCCAGATGCGCACGCTCGCCTCGCTTTTCCCGTCGAGTGCGCCGGCGCAGTGGCCGCCGTCCGCCGCGGACGGCTCGCAGCCCGTCGCACCCTGTGTTAAGAAGAGCCAGAGGTTGCGGCCCGAGCTGTCTTCGACGCTTTCGAAGCCGATGGTGCCGACCTGGTAGCCGACCTGGACGCGATGGCCACAGAAGGTCCCAGCGTCCTTGGAGGGATTCAGCCCCACCGTGGTAGTGAACACCGCCGACTGGCCGGTCGGATGTGCGCCGGATTCGGCGTAGAGCTCGGGCTGGTCCCGGCGGCGAGGGCGCTGCTCGGGATGAGCGCCGGGCCGGCGATTCCGAGCGATCCCCCGATCAGGATGAGCGCGAGCGCCGAGGCGTAGCGGCTACGACCGCGCCCGCGCGCTCCAGCAGGCGATCCCGTACCGGACTTCTTCTACATGCTGGCACCCCTTCTTCGTGGCGGATTCGGGATTCACGCTAACCAGAAGCGGCGCGGGGCCGTGCGCAGGCTCGATACTCTGTGGGAGAGATCGGCAATCAATGTGAGTGGAGGGGTCCCGCTCTGAGTACACAAGTCGTGTGATGGATGCGTTCGCCCCTGTCCACGATCCGGCAAGAGCCTTTCCCCGTGTGCAGGATTCAGAACCCGAGCCGTCCCAGCTGCTTCGGGTCGCGCTGCCAGTCCTTCGCCACCTTCACCCGGATCGACAGGAAAACGTGCCGCCCGAGCAGCGCCTCGATGGGTTCTCGCGCAGTAGCGCCGACCTCCCGGATTCGGCTGCCGCCCTTGCCGATGACGATAGCCTTCTGGCTGTCGCGCTCGACGAAGAGGTTCGCGTAGATCTCGAGGAGGTCTTTGTCATCGCGTTCGACCAGATCGTCGATGGTCACGGCCAGGGAGTGCGGTAGCTCATCCTCGACGCCGTCGAGCACGGCCTCGCGGATGTATTCGGCGATGCGGTCCTCCACGCCCTCATCGGTGACGGATTCGTCCGGGTAGAGCGGGCCGGGCGAGACCGGCAGCAGTCTCATCAGCTCCGTGGTCAGGGTGTCGAGCTGGATACTGTTCACCGCCGAGACCGGAACGATCGCCTCCCACTCCCGCAGCGCCGAAACCGCGAGCAGTTGCTCGGCAACCTGCGTCTTCCTCGCGGAGTCGATCTTGGTGACGATCGCGACCTTCTTGGCGCGCGGGTAGTCGTCCAGCCGCTCGTTGATGAAGCGATCGCCTGGGCCGATCCTCTCGTCGGCGGGCACGCAGAAGCCGATGACGTCGACATCCCCGAGCGTCGATTCCACGAGCGTGTTGAGCCGCTCGCCGAGCAGCGTCCGCGGCCGGTGGACGCCGGGGGTGTCGACCAGGATGAGCTGGCCTTCCCTCCGGTGCATGATCCCGCGGATCGCACGGCGGGTCGTCTGAGGCTTCGAACTCGTGATGGCGATCTTCTCGCCCACCAGAGCGTTAGTCAGTGTCGACTTGCCGACATTCGGCCGGCCGACGAACGAAACGAATCCGGCGCGGTAATCGGTCACGGTCGCGGCTCCCTCTGCTGCTTGTTCTTGTCGTTTCTGTGCTTGTCGTTCCTGGCAGCGCGGTCCGACTTCCCGGCGGATTCGGGCAGCACCGCGGTGTCTCGCTCCACCAGCACGCTCGCGACATGCTTGTGCCGTCCCTCGATGCGATCCACCGTGAAGCGCAGGCCGTGCGCGGCCACCGTCGACCCGACCTCCGCGAGCCGGCCGAGCGCCTTGGCGACGAGACCGCCGACGCTGTCGACATCCTCGTCCTCGATCTCCAGATCGAACAGTTCGCCCAGATCGTCGATCGGCAGGCGTGTCGCGACCCGGTGGCGGCCGTCGCCGACCTCCTGCACGAGGGCGACCTCCTGGTCGTACTCGTCCGAGATGTCTCCGACAAGCTCCTCGATGAGGTCCTCCAGGGTCACCAGTCCGGCGATGCCGCCGTACTCGTCCACGACCATCGCAAGGTGGTTCGATTCGCGCTGCATCTCGCGCAGCAGGGCATCCGCTTTCTGCGACTCCGGTACGAAGAGGGCCGGCCGCACCAGCTCCCCGAGCGCGATCGCGTCCCTGCCGGGCACGCTCTCGAAACTGAGCTTCGCCGCGTCCTTGAGGTAGAGGATGCCCACCACGTCGTCTGGGTCGTCATCGATGACCGGGATGCGGGAGACGCCTTTCGAGAAGAACAGTCCCATAGCGGTGCCGAGACCGGCGCTCTTGTCGACGGTGATCATGTCCGTGCGCGGGATCATGACTTCGCGCACGACCGTGTCGCTGAACTCGAAGATCGAGTGGATGAACTCGCGGTCGTCCTCCTCCAGCACGTCTAACTCCGTCGCCTCGTCCACGATGCTGAGCAGTTGCTCCTCGCTCGTGACCGGAGCCGACCGGGCACGGGACGGCGTCACCCGGTTACCGAGGGCGACCAGACCGCCCGGTATAGGGCCCAGCACGACGCAGACGATGCGCACCAACGGCGCGGTGAGGCGCAGCAGCAGTGTCGAGTTCGCCCGGCCCACACTGCGCGGACTCGCGCCGACGAGCACAAACGAGACGCCCGTCATGATCAGCGCCGACAGGAGGAGCGAGATCCACCACTCCTCGAAGATCTGCTCGAAGGCGAGCGTCACCAGCACCGCGGCGGTCGTCTCGGCGATGATCCGGCTGAAGCTGACAGCGTTGAAGTAGGGCCCCGGGTCTTCCGCGATCACCGTGAGCGATTTGCTGGCGCGCGAGGTCTCCGCCAGATCGGCGATGTCACCGCGGGACTGCACGCCCAGGGCGGCTTCGACGGCGGCCATCAGGCCACCGAACGCCACCAGGGCGAATGTGAAGACGAAGAACAGCGCGGCGAGCATCGCCGCTGCCTAGTGCTGCCGGTCGTAGCGGGCGAAGCCCACCAGGATATCGCGCTGGATGCCGAACATCTCCCGTTCCTCCGCCGGTTCGGCGTGGTCGAAGCCGAGCAGATGCAGGATGCCGTGCGTCATCAGGAGCAGCAGCTCATCCATCAGAGTGTGGCCCGTGGTCTCCGCCTGGACCTGCGCCACCTGCGGGCAGAGCACCACATCGCCCAGCAGACCCGCGGGCGATGGCTCGTCCTCTGTGCCGGGGCGCAGCTCGTCCATCGGGAAGCTGAGCACATCGGTCGGGCCGGGTTCGTCCATCCACTGCACATGCAACTGCTCCATCGCCGCCTCATCCACCAGCAGGATCGCCAGCTCGGCGTCCGGGTGGACGTGCATGATGTCGAAAGTGTACCCCGCGAGCCGCTGCAGCTTCGCCTCGTCCGCAGCGATCGCGGACTCGTTGTTGACTTCGATACTCATTTACTCGGACCCTGTCGTCGCTTGGTGAGGTGGTCGCGCGATGCCCCGGAGCGGCGCTCGGCGCGGGCCGCGAACTCGGCCGCCTGCTCGCGCTCGTGCTGCCGCTCCTGCTGTTTGGCGTCGTATTCGGTGTAGGCGTCCACGATCCGGCCGACGAGGCTGTGGCGCACGACGTCGTCGCTGGTCAACCGGGCGAAGTGGATGTCGTCGATCCCGTTCAGCACGCATGTCACCAGCCGCAGTCCGCTCGCCGCGTTCGGCAGGTCGATCTGGGTGATGTCGCCGGTGACGACCATCCGCGCGTTGAACCCGAGCCGTGTGAGGAACATCTTCATCTGCTCGGGCGTGGTGTTCTGCGCTTCGTCCAGAACGATGAACGAGTCGTTCAGCGTGCGGCCGCGCATATAGGCCAGCGGCGCCACCTCGATCGTGCCTGCGGCCAGCAGCTTCGGAACCAGCTCGGGGTCCATCATCTCGTTGAGGGCGTCGTAGAGTGGGCGCAGATAGGGGTCGATCTTGTCCGTGAGGGTCCCCGGCAAGTAGCCGAGCCGCTCGCCGGCTTCGACGGCCGGCCGCGTCAGAATGATGCGGGTCACCTCTTTGCGCTGAAGCGCCTGCACTGCCTTGGCCATCGCGAGATACGTCTTCCCGGTTCCGGCTGGGCCGATCCCGAACACGATCGTGTTGTGGTCGATGGCGTCCACGTACTCGCTCTGCCCGAGCGTCTTGGGGCGGATGCTCTTGCCGCGCGCGGTCAGAATGGCCTGGCCGAGCACGTCCGACGGGCTCAGATTCAGCCCGCTCTGGAGCATCTTGGCAGAGTTCGCGACGTCCGCTGGGCCGATGTCCTGGCCGTTGCGCACCAGGTGCAGCAGCTCCTCGACCAGACGCCGCGCCCCTTCGACCTGCGCCGGGTCGCCAGTTAGGCTGATCTCGTCGCCACGGACGTGAACGCTCACCAGCGGAAACTGCCGTTCCAGCGTGGTGAGCAGCCGATCCTGGGGCCCGAGCAGCCGGACCATCTGGACGCCGTCGACGCTCAGATGGGCCTCGGCCGCACCCTCGGGGCTCAGCGGCGGTGTCGGTTCACTCGTCGGCAAGGCTTCCTTCCTCGAGCCCGCCCGCTGGCGTGCTCAGAACATGAGCGTGGACGTGGAACACGGTCTGCCCCGCGTTCGCCCCGGTGTTGAAGATCAGGCGGAAGTCGCCGTCCGCGTGCTCAGCGGCGAGCGATCGGGCGGTGGCGACCAGTTCGGCGAGCAGCTCCGGGTCCCCCGCGGCGAGTTCGACCACATCGCGGTACTGGTCGGTCTTGGGGACGACCAGGAGATGCACGGGCGCCTGCGGGGCGATGTCCTTGAATGCGATCAGCCGCTCGCCGTCGTACACCACGTCCGCCGGGATCTCTCCCGCGATGATGCGGGTGAAGACCGACCGCTCATCCTGCCGCTCTGTCATAGCGTCCATCCTATTCACCAGCTTCACCAGCGCCGGGTGGCCGCGGAGAGCACGGCCAGGGCGGCCGGTCCCGCGGTGGACGTTCGAAGGATGGTGTCGCCAAGGCGGAGGAGCTCGGCCCCCGCGGCGCGGAAGACGTCGAGCTCGGCCGGGTCGATGCCGCCCTCGGGGCCCACCACGAGCGCGAGCGGTCGGGCGTCCGGGGTCACATCGGTGAGCCGTCCGCCAGCGGACGGTTCGAGCACCAGGACGCGGTGCGTCACAGCCAGAGCGGCGATCTGCCTCGTGGTCGACAGCTCGCCGACCTCCGGCGTCCAGGGGCGGAGGGACTGTTTGCCCGCCTCGCGGACGATCGTCGCCCAGCGCTCCCGGCCCTTGGCGATTTTCGTCCCCTCCCAGCGGGAGACCGACCGGGCGGCCGCCCACGGGATCACCGCATCCGCTCCGAGTTCGGTCGCCGCCTGGATCGCCCGTTCGTCGCGGTCGCCCTTCGCGAGCGCCTGCACCAGGGTGATCGCCGGTTCGCGCCTCTGGATGCGATCGAGCGCAGCGACGTCGATCGTCAGCTCGGAGCCCGTGGCGACGAGCACCTCGCCCGCGGCGACCAGCCCGCGGCCGTTGCCGATCAGGATGCGCTCACCCGGCCGCGTGCGGTTCACCGTGACCGCGTGCCTGGCCTCAGGCCCGGTGAGCGTCAGCCGATCGCCGATGGCGGCGTCGAGGTCCTCGCAGAGGTACAGGGAGGCCATGCTAGACGTTCAGGAACCGATCGCGCAGCTTCGCGAACAGACCCTGCTGGAAACGCGCCAGCGACGGTTCGCTGGCCTTGTGGCTCTCCGCGAACTTCTTGATCAGCTCCTTCTCCCTGTGGTCGAGTTTGGTCGGGGTGACCACTTGGATGCCGACGCGCAGGTCGCCGCGGCCGCTGCAACGCAGATGGGTGATGCCGCGGTCCTTCACACTGACGATGTCCGCGCTCTGGGTTCCCGGTTTGAGTTCCAGCCGGATATCGCCGTCGAGCGCCTTGATGGTCGCCGCGGCGCCGAGAATGGCGTCCGCCATCGACACTTCCAGCGTGCAGAGCAGATCGTCGCCGTCACGACTGAAGACGTCATGGTGCTTGACCTTGATCTCCAGATACAGATCGCCATTCGGGCCGCCCGCAGGACCGGCTTCACCCGAGCCCGGCATTTGAAGGCGCAGGCCCGTATCCACACCGGCGGGGATGTCCACCGGCACTGTGCGGCGGGCGCGCACCCGGCCCTGGCCCTGGCAGGTGACGCACGGTGTCGCGATGACGGTGCCGTACCCGCGGCAGGAACCGCACGGGCTCGACGTCATCACATTGCCAAGCAAGGATCGGACCGAGCGCTGGATGCTGCCGGTTCCGTGGCAGATGTCGCAGGGGACGGGCGCGGTCCCCGGCTGGCAGCAGGAGCCGTCGCAGGTCTCGCAGACGATGGCGGTGTCCACTTCGAGGTCGCGATGGGCGCCGAACACCACCTCGTCGAGGTCCACCTCCACCCGCAGCAGCGCGTCCTGACCTCTCTCGCGCCGGGACCTCGGCCCGCGGCTCGCCCCGCCTCCGCCGAAGAACGTCTCGAAGATGTCCCCGAATCCGGAGAAGTCGGCCCCGCCGCCTCCGCCGAATCCGCTTGCGCCGCCACGGTCGTACTGCTGCCGCTGCTGCGGGTCGCTCAGGACGTCGTAGGCGTGCGTCACAAGCTTGAAACGCTCCTGCGCCTCGGTGCTCGGGTTCACGTCCGGGTGCAGCTCACGCGCGAGGCGGCGATACGCTTTTTTGATCTCGTCGGGGGTGGCGTTGCGCTCAACGCCCAGGACTTCGTAGTGGTCGGCCACGTAAGGCTTTTCCTTCTTGTCGATGCTTGTCGCGTAGGTGTGCTTGTCGTCGGTTTTCGCCAGTCCCGGCTCAGTCGCCGAGAAGCCGGGAGAGGTAGCGGGCCACGGCGCGCACGGCAGCCATATTGCCCGAGTAGTCCATGCGGAGCGGGCCGATGAGTCCGACGCGGGCGATGTCCGCTCCCGCCGAACTGTAGCCGCTGGACATGACCGAAGCCTCGGTGAGCCCGAAGCCGTCGTTCTCCCGGCCGATGCTGACCGCGACGCTGTGCTGGTCGTGCGCCATCTCGTCGAAGAGACGCAGCAGGACGACCTGCTCTTCGATCGCCTCCAGCACCGGAGTGATGCTGGAGGGGAAGTCGTCGCCGGTGCGCACCAGGTTCGCCGCGCCCGCCATCATGAGCCGATCCTGCCGGTTCGCGGCGATCTGATCGAGCAGGGCGCTCGCGACCGGGGCCACAAGCGCGCGCGCCCGGTCTGCGAGCGCATCCGGAAGCTCGCTCAGCCGGACGGCCGCATCGGCGAGGGACAGCCCAGCCGCCGCACCGTTGATGGCGCCGCGGATCTCGGCGATGTCCGCTTCCGCCAGCTCGTCCGTCAGCTCGATCACGCGCTGTTCCACAGCGCCCGAGTCGGTGATCAGCACACTGAGCAGCCGGCGCGGCGCAAGCGAGACGAGTTCGATGTGCCGGATGCGCGAGCGCGACAGGGAGGGATACTGCACGATCGCGGTCTGATTGGTCAGCTGCGAGAGCAGACGGACGGTGCGCGAGAGAACATCGTCCAGGTCCACCGACTGCCCCAGTAAGATCTCGATCGCCGTGCGCTGGGCCGGTGAGAGCGGGCGCGCCTCCGCGAGATGGTCGACGAAGAGCCGGTAGCCCTTGTCGGTCGGGATGCGGCCGGACGAGGTGTGCGGAGCCGCGATCAGCTCCTCTTCTTCGAGCAAGGCCATGTCGTTGCGGATCGTTGCCGCTGACACCCCGAAGGAGTGGCGTTCGACAATGCTCTTCGAGCCGACGGGCTCACAGGAAGAGACGTAGTCCTGCACGATCGCACGCAGCACATCGAGGCTTCGTTCCGAGACCATGCTCCGCCTCCTCGATCGTCTCTTAGCACTCGCTGATCCTGAGTGCCAATCATATCTCCTCGGCGTGGGGACAGGTCCACGACCGCGCGAGAGAGCGATGAGGCACCACACAGCTTCCCGGTCGAGGTCCGCTCGGCCGAGTGGCCGATTTCTCGCTGCTGTTCTCAGATTCGCCCGCGCCCCCTATGATTAGCCCGTCACTCGTTCACCACCCGGTGGGCGTCTAGGTAGGAGGAGAGACCCATGTCCGCAACGCCCCCGCCGCCCCAGCAGCCGTACGGAGGCAGCTCGCAGCACTTGAGCCCAGCCGACGAGAAGCTCTGGGCGACGCTCGTCCATGTCGGCGGCATCCTGTTCAACTGGATCCCGGCGCTGGTCGGCTATCTCGTGCTGAAAGACCGCGGTCCCTTCGTGCGCGCACACACCACGACGGCTTTGAACTTCCAGATCACGCTCTTCATCGGCTATCTGCTGGGCTGGATCACCAGCTTCGTGGGTGTCGGGCTGATCGTCCTCTTCGCGGTCTGGGTGGTGAACATCGTGCTCAGCGTCATAGCGGCGATGAAGGCCAACCAGGGCGCCGACTACACGTATCCGATGGCCATCAAGTTCGTCAGCTGACCGTCGCTCGCTTCACTCCTCGGCGAGCAGCCGCCGGACCACGGCGTCAGCCAGCAGCCGCCCCCGCAGAGACAGCGTCACTGTCCCGGCGAGGGCGGCTTTCGCATCCACCAGACCATCGGCGATGAGTCCGGCCACGGCGCGACGGCCGGTCGGCTCCAGCTCGGCGCTTGCGATTCCCTCGCGAATGCGCATCCGGAGCAGCACGCGCTCGACACGCTGGGTCTCGGCGCCCAGGGTCTCCCGTCCTGCCGCGGGCGACTGCCCCGCGAGGACCCGCTGCGCATAGGCTGCGGGATGCTTCACGTTCCACCAGCGCACTCCGCCGCCGTCGCCGCCGATATGGCTGTGAGCGCCGGGGCCGATGCCCCACCAGTCGTGGCCAAGCCAGTAGGCGAGGTTGTGGCGGGAACGGTGGCCGTCGTCCTTCGCCCAGTTACTGACCTCGTACCAGTCGTAGCCCGCACCGGCCAGCCGGGTGTCGGCGCGTTCGTACATATCGGCCTGAAGATCGTCGTCAGGCTCCGGGAGCTGCCCCGCTGCGATCTGCCGGGCGAGCTTCGTGCCCGGTTCGACGATCAGCGAGTACGCAGAGAGGTGGTCGGGTACACAAGAGAGCGCGGTGTCGAGCGAGCGCTCCCAGTCGCCGAGCGTCTCCCCGGGTGTGCCGTAGATGAGATCGAGGCTGACCTGCAAACCTGCGTCCCGCGCCCACTGGACCACGAGGGGGATACGCTCTGGGTCGTGGGTGCGCTCCAGGGTCGCGAGGACGCGCGGGACGGCGGACTGCATCCCGAAGGAGACCCGAGTAAACCCGGCGGCGGCGAGCCGGAGCAGATCGGCCGCGTCCACCGAGTCCGGGTTCGCCTCGGTCGTGACTTCCGCTTGCGGTACGAAGCCCCATTGCTCGCGCACGGCGCCGAGCATCCTGCCAAGAGCCTCCGGCGGGAGCAGCGTGGGCGTGCCGCCGCCGAAGAAGACGGTCGAGACAGGCCGGGCCGGGAGGCCGCTGCGCCCGAGCGCCCGAGCGGCGAACCGCACCTCCGCCACAGCGTGATCCGCGTAGTCCGTCTGGGAGACACCGCGCACTTCGGTCGCGGTGTACGTGTTGAAGTCGCAGTAGCCGCAGCGCACACGGCAGAACGGCACATGCAGGTAGACGCCGAAGTCCCGGTCTGCCGAGCCGCCCCCGGCGTTGTCGGGGATCGCCCCATCGGCCGGCGCCGGCTCCCCGAGCGGAAGCGGACCCGGCATCAGCCAGCTCGAGCCGGGAGCAGCGACCGCAGATAGCGGGCGGTGAACCGCCGCTGCATCGCCCCGAGCAGCGGCGACGCGATCCAGAAGAGCGCGTTCGAGGGCCGCGAGAGCGCGCGCAACACGAACCAGACCGTTCCATCTTCGCGGAACTCCACCAGGAAGAGCTCTTCTCCGCTTTCCGGATGCCCCTTGAGCGTCCCGTATGCGAAACCGCGCCGATTGGGTTCGTCCACCACGGCGACCACCCGCACGGGAGCGGAGAAGTGGAATGGTCCCACCTGGACCCGCAGCACCGCCGACATGCCGTTGCGGATGAAGGGCGAGCCGCCGTCGGCGAAGACGTCCTGGCTCACCCGGGGCTCCCGCATCCCGCGGGGCGATCCGTCGGGGTTGTATTCGATTCCCTCGTACTGGATGCCGGTGCCCTCATCGACCTCGGTGATCTGGATGCCGCTCCCCCGTTGCACTCCCCACGTCATGAGCGCCTTCGCAGCGGACTCGAACCGCTCTTCACCGCTGCCGAGCCGGACTTGCCGCTCCAGCGGTTTGTAGCCCCGCGGCGGGTAGAACATCAGATCCGCGGCCTGGGTGGCGCCGACCGCGGCGTACGTGACGGGCTGATCGGAGAGAGGAGAACGCTGCATCGTGTCTGTCCTGCGTCAATCGGGCGCGGAGCGCGAACCTGCGGGGAGCGGCGGCATGGCCACGGTGTGGGCGAGGGCTGTCCGGCACAGCGCTCGATAAGACGCCGGCCAAAGCTCATTTCTTGCCTTTCTTCCCCACCTCTCCCGACAGTGCCGCGATGAACGCTTCCTGCGGCACCTCGACGCGACCGACCATCTTCATCCGCTTCTTGCCCTCTTTCTGCTTCTCGAGCAGCTTGCGCTTGCGGGTGATGTCGCCGCCGTAGCACTTCGCGAGAACGTCCTTCCGGATGGCGCGGATGTTCTCACGAGCGATGATCCGGGCGCCGATCGCTGCCTGGATCGGGACCTCGAATTGCTGCCGCGGGATCAACTCGCGCAGGCGGCCGGCCATCATCGTGCCGTAGGCGTACGCCTTCTCGCGGTGGACGATCGCGCTGAACGCATCCACTTGCTCGCCCTGGAGGAGGATGTCGACCTTAACGAGGTCGGCCTCCTGCTCACCGGCCGGCTCGTAGTCGAGCGAGGCGTACCCGGCGGTACTGCTCTTGAGGTTGTCGAAGAAGTCGAAGACGATCTCGCCGAGGGGCATGGTGTAGCGGATCTCGACGCGGTCCTCGCCGAGGTACTCCATGCCGAGGAAGGTGCCGCGGCGGCTCTGACAGAGTTCCATGATGACGCCGACGTAGTCCTTCGGCGCCAGGATGGCCGCTTTGACGATCGGCTCTTCCACCCGCTCGATTTTGCCCGCCGGGTACTCGCTCGGGTTGGTGACCGTGATGACGTTCCTGTCTTCGGTGGTCACCTCGTAGATGACGCTCGGTGCGGTGGTGATCAAGTCGAGTCCGAACTCGCGGGAGAGCCGCTCGGTGATGATCTCCAGGTGCAGGAGCCCGAGGAAGCCGCAGCGGAAACCGAACCCGAGCGCGACCGAGGTCTCCGGTTCGTAGACGAGGGCGGCGTCCGAGAGCTTCAGCTTGTCGAGGGCCTCGCGCAGCTCCGGGTAGTCGCTGCCGTCGATCGGGTACAGGCCTGAGAACACCATCGGCTTCGGCTCGGTGTAGCCGGGCAGCGGGTCCACGGCGGGCTTCGCCGCAGAGGTCACGGTGTCGCCGACTTTCGACTGGCGGACATCCTTCACACCGGTGATCAAATATCCCACCTCGCCGACGGCGAGACCCTTGGACGCGGTCGGCTCGGGCGAGGAGACGCCGATCTCGAGGATCTCGTGGGTGGCTCGGGTGGACATCATCTGGATTCGCTCGCGCGGACCCAGACGGCCGTCCATCATCCTGACATAGGTCACTACGCCGCGGTAGCTGTCGTACACGGAGTCGAAGATCATGGCGCGCGCCGGTGCGTCGGCGGCGCCGACCGGCGCCGGGATCTCCTGGACCACCCGGTCGAGCAAATCGTCCACACCCACGCCGGTCTTGCCGGAGACGCGGAGCACGTCGCCGGGCTTGCCGCCGATGAGGCCGGCGAGTTCGGCCGCGTACTTGTCCGGATCGGCGGCGGGCAGATCGATCTTGTTGAGCACCGGGATGACGGTGAGGTCGTTCTCCAGCGCCAGATACAGGTTCGCGAGGGTCTGCGCCTCGATGCCCTGGGCCGCGTCCACGAGCAGGATCGCGCCCTCGCAGGCCGCCAGCGAGCGGGACACCTCATAGGTGAAGTCGACATGGCCCGGGGTGTCGATCATATTGAGGGCGTAGAAGTCGCCGTCGAAGCCCCACGGCATCCGGACCGCCTGGCTCTTGATGGTGATGCCGCGCTCGCGCTCGATGTCCATGCGGTCCAGGTACTGGGCGCGCATGTCCCGCTCGGCGACGACGCCGGTGATCTGGAGCATGCGGTCGGCCAGCGTCGATTTGCCGTGGTCGATGTGGGCGATGATGCAGAAGTTGCGGATGAGCGCCGGGTCGGTCGCGGCGGGCTCGAGGACTTTCAGGGCTCGTGGTGACATCGTGCCGCCATTCTCCCATGAACCCGCCGCGGGTGTCTCGCGACCGGAACGAATCAGACGAAGCGCTCGGCGCGCTCGCGGTCACGCGGCCGACGCCGTCCAGGCCCGGGGCGAGCGCGCCGACGCGGAAGCTCCTCGTTCACCGCGAACGAGGCCTGATGCACCAGGGAGTTGATGGGGACGACCGGATGATCGGTCGTGATCGCGACGCGAAATGCCCGGCCGCCGTCAGCTTGGCGAGGTTCCCGATCGCGCAGCGCCACTGTGGACCGCGAGGAGAGAATCGGACCGAAGATCACCGGGATGTCGCGCTCGCCCAGCGCATCTTGCGGGATCGTTCGCCGCCCGCCCGTGCGGGAATGCCTGGCGCCGTCCGCAGCGTTGACCGATGGCATGAAGATTCTCCTCACCGGCGCGACCGGCTACATCGGCTCCTCTGTCCTCCCCTGTCTCCTCGCGGAGGGCCACTCGGTGACCGCCCTGGTGCGCGACGAAGCGAAGACCGCTGCGGTGCGCGCGGCGGGCGCGGACGCCATCGTCGGCGACGCGGCCGACGCCGCGCTCGTCGAGGACGCCGCCCGCGCCAGCGACGGCGTCGTCCACCTCGCCTCCACGAAGGAGGCCGACCCGGTCCTGGTGCCGGCGGTGCTCGCCGGACTCGCCGGCAGCGGGAAGCCGTTCGTCCACACCGGCGGGATCTGGACGTACGGCGACGCCGCGGACATCGCCGAGGAATCCCCGTCCGCGCCACCCGCACTGACCGTCTGGCGTGGGGCGACGGAAGCGCTCGTCCTCGCCGCGGACGGCGTGCGCGGCATCGTCGTCGCGCCTTCGATCGTCTACGGTCGCGGCGGCGGACTTGCCCGGCTGCTCGCCGACGCTCCCCGTGGGTCGGCCACTGCTCCGGCGCTCCGTCTCATCGGCGACGGCTCCCAGCACTGGGCGACCGTGCATGTGGACGACCTCGCGGCGGTCTATGCGCTCGCTCTCGAGAACGGCGGAGCCGGCGAGATCTATATCGGGGCCAGCGGCGCCAACCCGACGGTCCGCGAGCTCGGGATCGCGGCGGCCGACGCGGCGGGACTCGCCGGTCGCGTCGAGGAGGAGAGCGCGGCGGAGACAGCCGACCGCCTTGGCGGCGCACTCGCAGAGGCGCTGCTGCTCTCGCAGAGCGCTCGCGGCACGAAGGCCAGGATCACCCTGAGCTGGGAGCCAAACGGACCGTCGCTGATCGACGAGCTCACTTCCGGTTCGTACGCGCCAGCCGCCGGCCGCGGCCGATCGGGCACATTTGGTCCGCGCATTGGCCGCTGCTAAAATGATGTGTTGGCTTGCGTGTGGGTCTGTCCGCACGAACGCCGCGAGGCGCCCTCTCTCGCTGAACGGCACATCCGAAATCACTCACGAACGAAAGTAATCATCCGTGGCAAACATCAAGTCGCAGATCAAGCGTAACCGCACCAACAAGAAGGCGCAGGAGCGCAACAAGGCGGTCAAGAGCGAGCTCAAGACGGCCATCCGCGCCACCCGCGAGGCCGTGGCCACCGGTGACAAGGAGAAGGCGTCCTCTGCGCTACGTCTGGCGTCGAAGAAGCTCGACAAAGCGGCCAGCAAGGGCGTCATCCACAAGAACCAGGCGGCGAACCGCAAGTCTGCGATCGCCAAGCAGGTCGCCGCTCTCTGACGCGACGACCATCGCGGAACCTGTCCCGCGCCGCGACGAACCCCCGCTTCCGATCCGGAACCGGGGGTTCGCTGTGTCCCGAGGCGGTCGGCTCCGCCGGTGGGGGCCAGCTCGGACGCCATCAGAGACGGACCCGGGAACTCACGACTCTGATCATCGTCTCCAGGGCGAAGACCGGGTCGCGTCCACCTCCCTTGACGTTGGCATCGGTCTCGGCGAGCACCTCGATGCACCGGCCGAGGTCCTCCTCCGCCCAGCCCTGCAGATCGCGTCTGGCCCGGTCGACCTGCCACGGCGCCAGCCCGAACTGCTGGGCCAACTGCCCGGAGCCGCCTCGTGCGCCGGCGAGTTTGGCCATCGTGCGGATCTTGCTTGCGAAAGCAGCCACCATCGGCACCGGGTCGGCTCCGGAGGCGAGCGCGTGCCGCATCGTCACCAGCGCCTCTCCGTAGCGCCCGGCAAGAGCGACGTCGGCGACATGGAAGGCGTTGGTCTCCATGCGCCCGCTGTAGTACTTGTCGACGGTCGCCTCGACGATCTGCTCGGCAGAGTCGGACAGCAACTGCTGACAGGCCGCGGCGAGCTCAGCCAGATCGTCGGCGAACGCCGAGGTGACGGCTCTGAGCGCGCCCGGCGAGATAGAGCGACCCGCCCGCGCGAACTCCGCCTGAGCGAACTCGTACTTCTCCGCGTCCTTCTTCAGTTCGGCGCACACCACTTCGACCCCGTTCCCGGTCCCGGAGCGGATCGCGTCCAGCAGCTTCTTGCCTCGCACACCGCCCGCGTGCCGGAGCACGACGACCGCCCCCTCGGCGGGCTCCTCCAGGTAGGACAGTGTCTCGGAGAGAAAGGCATCGCTGCACCTCTCGACCGCCTCGACCCTGATCAGCCTCGGTTCGCCGAAGAGGGAAGGGCTCGCGAGTGTGAGCAGCTCCCCCGCGGCGTAGTCGGCGGCCGAAACATCGCTGATCTCCAGGCTGGGATCGGCCGCACGGAGAGCTTCGCGGAGCTGACGCACCGCCCGGTCGGCGAGAAAACTCTCCGTACCGGATACGAGCACGACGGGAGCCGGCCGGATCTGGCTCCAGGACAGCTGCGGGATCGCGATCGCTGCGGCACGCGATCTGCTCGCGCCGGCTCTGCTCGATGCTCGGGTGGCCACATTCCTCCTCGTCCGTATCCAGGATAGGGGTGACCATTGGCATCGGCCTCCGCCGGCCGCTCGCCCCAGAGAATAGGCCCGCCGGCTCCCGGCGAGACAAGCAGCGTCCCCGACCGGTCGGTGCGAGCCACAGCCGTGCCCGCCGCAGCGAGCAGATCGAGGGCGTGCCGGGTGGGATGGCCGTAGCCGTTGTCCGCGCCGACGGAGATCAGACCGAGCCGGGCGCTGAGGAGTTCGTAGAGCCGACGGCTCTGATCGGCCGAACCGTGGTGGGCGACCTTGACGACGTCCGCTGGTCGCACCGTCCCCGTGCTGACAAGCCGATTCTGCGCCTCCTCGCCCAGATCACCGAGGACGAGCGTTCGTAGTCCGTTCCCCTTCGTTTCGAGGACGAGGCTCCCGGCGTTGCCGGAGAACGTCGCGCCCGATGGCTCCTCGCCCGGTGGCCAGAGCAATTGCCAGCTCACGCCTCCGAGGCGGCCGGAGAGTCCGGCTCTGCTCTGCTCGGTCGCGACGCCCGCCGCAGCGAGCGTGCGGAGCACGGCCTCGTCGGCCGGGCGCGTCGGCGGCCCCACGAGAGCACGGTCGACCCGCCCGACGACTCCGTCGAGACCGCCGACGTGGTCGGCGTCGTAGTGGGTCAGCACGAGCAGCGCGATTCGGCCGACGCCGAGCCGGTCGAGGCAGGAGGCGGCCGGCTCGGCGGAGCGACCGACGTCGACCATCGCGACCGAACCGCCGTCGCGGATCACCAGGGCATCGCGCTGCCCGACATCGCACGCAGCGATCTGCCAGCCAGGAGGGAGTCCGAGCACCCGGGCGAGCACGGTACCCCCATTGCTCCCGTGTAGCCCCAGCCGCAGTGACCAGGGCGATGACGGCGAGCCTGGCGATCATACCCGGCAGATGCCTGCGGGCGAGCACCAGCCCCACCGTGATCGTCAGGAACACGCAGAGCGCGACGCCGACCGATCCGCCAGGCCACGGGAGCGCCGCGCCGGGCAGACTGCTCACGAATCGGGCGACAGCGGCGATCCAGGCCGAGGGCAGCCAGGCGAGCCAGACGATCGCCTGGCCTGCGAACGGAGCGAACGGGAGCAGCGCACAGGCCAGAGAGCCGAGGACGGTGGCGATCGGCGCAGCCGGCGCAGCCAGGAGATTCGCCACCACTCCGTAGAGCGGCAACCCGGGGGCGAGCAGCAGCAGGACCGGCTGGCAGGCCACCTGTGCCGCCACCGGAACGGCGAGCGTGAAAGCCAGGCGGCGCAGCAGCAGGTGTGCCAGAGCCTCACCGAGCGGGCGCGAGAGCAACAGCAGCCCGGCCGTAGCCAGCACCGAGAGCGCGAAGCCGTAGTCGCGCGCCAGCCAGGGATCGTGGAACAGCAGGACGATGGCCGCCAGCGACAGAGTGGGAAGACCCGCTGCCGAGCGCCCGCGCGCGAGAGCGATCAAGATCACGAGCGCCATCGCCGCGGCCCGCAGGACACTCGCCCCCGGTCCGACGAGCAACACGAAGAGGCCGAGCGCCCCGGCCGCGACGACGATGCGCAGACGTCGGCCGAGCCCGATCCGGGCGGAGGCCAGAAACGCCAGCCCGGTCACGATGGCGCAGTTCGCCCCGGAGACCGCGGTGAGATGGCTCAGGGAGCTCGCCTTCATCGCCGCGTCCAAGGAGGAGCCGACGGCCGTCTCGTCCCCGATCGCGAGACCGGGCAGAAGGTCGCCACCGTCTCCCGGCGTTCCGGAGGACGCCCCGGCCAGCCCAGCGCGGAGCGGGCCCGTCCAAACGAGCCACGGCGACGGTCCCTCGCCGACGGAGGGTTCGAAGTCCGCGAACACCGAGTAGGCCGTCGCCCCACCCGGCTCCTCCACGCGGAGCGAGACCTCAGCCAACGCTGTCGCGCCGAGAGCGAGCCGGGTAACCCGTTCAGCGGAAGCCGGGGCCACGAGCCGGATCGGAACACCGGCGCGCGCTCTCCGCGCGCCGTCCCCGCCGGCGGCCGGACCCTGTGTCGCACCGCGCATCGCCACAGTCGTTCCGCAGATGCTCCACCACGTCTCGCCGTCGAAGCCGGCGGCGACACGCCGAGGTGTACTCTCGATACGCATCGCCACTTGCGCCCGCTCCCCCGCCGCGGCAGCGGCGGATAGCGCAGCGTCGACCCGCAGCGGAGCGATGGCGGCGACGACAGCCAGGCCGGCCGCCGCCGTCGCCAGCCCGACCGCAACGATCGCGGAGGCCCCACGCAGAGGGGAGCGATCGAGCAGGAGGGCGGCCAGGAGAACGAGGACTGCTCCGAGAGCGTCCAGCACGGCGACGAACGGCGCCGCCTGCGGCACACCGACGCCGAGGGCGCAGGCCGCCCAGAGCAGAGCGGCGGGGGCGGCGAGACGGAAGTCGGGCATCAGACCCGCACCCGGTCTCGAAGACCGTCGAAGACCTTCTGGCCGATCCCGGTCACCTCCATCAAATCGGTGACCGCCGCGAACCGGCCGTTCGCGGTGAGCCAGTCGAGGATGCGACGCGCCAGAACCGGACCGATCCGCGGCAGTGTCTCGAGTTGCTCAGCCGTCGCCGTGTTGAGGTCGATGGGTGCGCTGTCCATTCCGTTCGAGCGCGAGGACCGCCAGGCAGTCGTCCAGCCGGCTGTGGTCCTCGACCAGCAGGACCTTCACGCCGTCGAGCTTCCGCAGTCCTGAGCGCGCGATCGCTCGCGAGCAGATCACAGTGACGTCGACTCTCAGCTGAAGAGCGGTGTCCACCGCTGGCCAGTCCAGACCCACCATGAGCAGACGATCTCCCGCAAGGCTCCGCGCCTCGCCCATCACGCTACCGACCATGAACCCTGTCCAGATACCAGTTCCGTACCGTCTGACCGACCTGTGAGGAGCGAAAGACATGGTCACCGACGCTTCGGACCGGCACTACTTCGTATGCAGTGCCGCAGACGAACGCCTCGTCCGCCTGCACGAGTTCAGACGGGTCGATATGGCGGACCTCGGTCAGGAGCTCCAGTTCGTGCGCTCTGTCGAGGATGGTCTTCCGGGTGATACCGCCCAGGAAACTGTCCGCGATCGGCGTCAGAAGTGTTCGGCCTTTCACCAGGAAGATGTTCGCTCCGGTGACATCGGCGATACGCCCATCGTGCGTAACGAACAGGGCATCGGTGATCCGCACCCTGCTTGCGCGCGTCGATGGAAGCGAGCGTCCCGATCGTGTAGGCCGTCGAGCACTTCGCCTTCACCGGCAGCGTGTCCGGAGACGGCCGTCGCCACTGCGACCAGGCGAGATCGATGCCGGTGTCCGCCGAATGCGGGGAACTCCAGTTCCACGCCGCCATCGCGAGATGGACCTGTGCTCCGTCGCCACCGACGCCGACCGCTTCACCACGCCACGCGATGGTGCGGATATACGCGTCGGAGAGGCCCAGATGGGCTAGGTGTGATGTCCAGGGAGGTTGTTGTCGATTCTGCTAATGGGTGGGGCTCTGATGGCGGAGTGGTGCTGGTGATGATTGTAGAAGTGGGGCCAGCCGGGGAGTGCTTCTCGTCGTTCGGCCTCTGAACCATAGAACTGGGCGTAGGCCCAGCCGTCGGCGAGTGTGCGGTGGAAGCGTTCGATCTTCCCGTTGGTCTGTGGTCGGTATGGTCGGGTCTTCTTCGCCCTGATCCCGAGCTCTGTGCAGGCGTCTCGCCAGGCGTAGGACTTGTAGGCGGAGCCGTTGTCCGAGAGGACGAGTTCGACGCTGACATCCCGGTCGGCGAACCAGGCGACAGCACGCCGCAGGACACCGATCGCGGTGTCCGCCTTCTCGTCGGAGCAGATCTCGGCGTAGGCGACGCGGGAGTGGTCGTCGATGATCGTGTAGACGAACACGGTGCCCAACCGTGGCTCGTAGCGGTGGTTCCTGCTCTTCGTGCGGGTGGCGGTCGCTTCCCGGTTGCGTTCGCCCTGGACGCGGCCGACGAATCGTCAGCCGCCGCCGTCGGGGATGTTGCCGAACTTCGTCACGTCGACATGGATCAGCGATCCAGGGTGGTCGTGCTCGTAGCGACGGATCGGCTCGCCCGTGACCCGATCAATGGTGCAGAGCCGGTTGATGCGGCAGCACACCAGGACGGCGTGGACGGTCGAGGCGGGAAGGCCAAGCTCGCCGGCGATCTGCACCGGCCCCAGGCGTCGTCGCCACCTCGCCCGCACGATCCGCTTGAGCACGGGCAACGGCGTCCGCGTTGGCATCGATCGTGGGCGGCTAGACCGGTCGGTCATCCCTCCCGTGCCTTCGGCGCGGAACCTCGCCGCCCATTTCCGCGCGGTAACGGGCGAGACCATAAACATCTTCGCTGCGACGGAGACCAGCCAATGGTCCTCGACGATGAGCCTGGCAAGGCGCAGACGAGCGCGCGGTGTGAGAGCAGCGTTAACGTGGGACACGAAGGCCTCCTGGATCGTGAAGCGGTTGAACTGAACAGCTCCACTTCACAACCGGAGGCCCTCGCCCCTCAACTCCTCACGACCGTATCGCCGAAACAACCCCCCTGGACATCACACCTAGACCGAGTCGCCGCTGGAACGTACCTGGATGCCACGCCGACGGCCACCTGCCTCCTGGAAGAGCGTCTCAGCGTGCTCCAGCGCCATGCCGTTCGTCTCCGGGATCTTGAAGAACACGAAGAACCACGACAGGGCCGCGAATACAGCGTACATCCCGTAGGTGAACGGCAGCGAGAAGTCCGACATCGGCGGGAAGGAGACGGTGACCAGGAAGTTCGCGATCCACTGGGCCGCTGCGGCGACTCCGAGCGCCTTGCCTCGGATGCGGGAGGGGAAAATCTCGCCCAGCAGAACCCACACCAGCGGCCCCCACGACGCACCGAAGCAGACGACGAACACGTTGGCGGCCACCAGTGCGAGCGGACCCCACGGACTCGGGAGGGAGACAGCCCCGTCCTGCTTGACCGCGAAGGTGAACGAGAGAGCCATGACGCCGAGCGCCAGCGCCATCCCGACCGATCCCGTAAGCAGGATCGGCCGGCGCCCAACCCGGTCGACCAGGAGGATCGCCACGATCGTCACGACGACGTTGGTCACCGAGGTGATCACCGTGATCAGGAGGGAGTTGCTCTCCGTAAAGCCGACCGCACGCCAGAGCGTTGTCGAGTAGTAGAAGATCACGTTGATGCCGACGAACTGCTGGAACACCGAGAGGATGACTCCGATCCACACGATCGGTTTGAGGCCGAAGCGGTTTCCGGCGAGGGTCCCCCTCCTGCCCTCTTTGTCTTCCTCGATCACGCGCTCGATGTCGCGGACCTGCCGGTCGACATCGCCCTCTGGCACCATCGTCGAGAAAATGGCCCGTGCATCTTTGTGCCGGCCGGTCGTCAGCAGATAGCGCGGCGACTCCGGCAGCGTCAGTGCCAGGACGCCGTAGACCACCGACGGGATGACGCCGACAAGGAACATCCAGCGCCACGCTTCGAGCCCGAGCCAGAGCTGGCTGGACGCCGACCCCGCGATCCCTGCGAGCAGAGCGTCGGACAGCAGCGCCACGAAGATGCCGAGGGTGATCGCGAGCTGTTGCAGGGACCCGAGGCGTCCCCGCGACTGCCGCGGGGAGATCTCGGCGATGTACGCCGGAGCCACGACGGAGGCGATTCCGATTCCGAGACCGCCGACGATGCGCCACAGACCGAGATCCCATACGGAGAACGCGAGCCCGGCCCCGACCGAGCTGATGAGGAAGAGAACGGCGCCCAGAAGCATGACCCGCAACCGGCCCCACCGGTCGGCGAGCCGCCCCGCGACAAACGCGCCGACGGCGCACCCGAAGAAGGCGATAGCGACGATGAACCCTGTGACGAAGGCGTTCAGTGCGAAATTCCTCTGAATCGAGTCGACGGCCCCATTGATGACGGACGAATCGAACCCGAACAGGAAGCCCCCGACCGCTGCCGCAAGCGCCAGACCGGTGACTTTCCGCCGCATCGCGGCCGTGGGCTGTAGTGCGCTCTCCTCGCTCGTCTCCGCGGGTTCCCTGTTTTGCTCAGACATCTCATCCTTCTTCGGTTGTATGCCCACCCGTCTCAGGGGGGCGTGAGACACGGTACGCCGGGTCGCACGGTTGCGGGAGCTAGCGTCCGGCGGGTCGTCCACAGGGCTGCGGCGGAACCACGTTCTGCACAGATAGCGAACGGCGTGTGCGAGCGCCTCCCGACGCCGAAAGAGTGGGGAGCCAGGAGAAAGGGGCGCGCATGCGGGGAACATCGTCGCCAGCGGTTCGCGCAGGCGGGCACAGGCCACCCCACCGGGCGGGACACCGGTGGCAGCTGGTCGCGATCGGAGCGATGCTCGGGATGCTGGCGGGGACGCTCCCCGTCCGCGAGGGACGGATCGCGAGCGACGAGACGACAGCACCCGCACCTGAGACAGCATTCGCCGCCGCCCGGTCCCGGCCAGCGCAGGCAGCCCTTCCGGCGTTGGCGCATCCGGCCGAAACGGCGAGCAGAGCCACGCGCGCCCTCGGCGACCGCGTCTCCCGGTCCGGACGCTGGTCCTGGCTGGTCTCCCCCGTCCGCCTGCTCAAGAGCTTCGCTGCGCCGCCCACCCCGTACGCCGCCGGACATCGCGGCATCGACCTCGCCGCAGCGCCCGGCACTCCCGTCACAGCCCCGGCATCCGGTGTCGTCCGCTTCGCCGGGACGGTGGCCGATCGGCCCGTGCTCACCGTGGAACACACGAGCGGCGTCCTCTCAAGTTACGAGCCGGTGACGACGACGCTCACCGTCGGTGAGTCCGTGTCTCCGGGAGATCCGCTCACCGCCGTCGCAACGGGCGGTCACTGCGACGGCGCCTGCCTCCATGTCGGCGTCCGCATCGACGGCGGGTATGTCTCACCGCTGCTCTTCTTCGCGACACTGCCACCGTCCATCCTGCTTCCGCTGGGTCCCGTTCGGGCATCAAGCCCGCGGGTGGGCAATCCGGTACGTCTCTTTCAACCGCTCCGCCGAGACATGGGTGTAGATCTGCGTGGTCCCCAGGCTGGCGTGCCCCAGAATCTCCTGGACCGCTCGCAGGTCGGCTCCCCCGTCCAGCAGGTGGGTGGCCGCCGTGTGCCGGAGCGTGTGCGGGCCAGCCGGTCCGCCACCGGGCACAGCGGCCAGCAGACGTGCGACGACCCGGTAGACCGCCCGGGTCCCGAGCCTCCCGCCCCGGGAACCCAGGAAGAGCGCCGGCCCCGACCCGGGCGTCGCCAGCTGGGGCCGCGCCGCCCGCAGGTAACCACGAAGCGCGTCCCGGGCCGGAAACCCGAACGGCACGACGCGCTCCTTCCGCCCTTTCCCGAGCACGCGAACCGTCAATCGATCGAAGTCGACATCATCCACATCGAGCCCGGTGAGCTCGCTCACCCGGACACCCGCCGCGTAAAGCACTTCGACCACGGCGACATCCCGCACCGCGGCCGCCTCTCCTCCGGCCGCGCTGGCAGCGAGTGAGGCGAGAATGCCGTCCATGTGGGCACGGGGGAGCACCCGAGGAAGCGTCTTGTCCGCTTTGGGCGCCCGCAATCGTGCCGCGGCATCGGGGGCCGAGAGGGCCGGAACGGGAACGATCGGGACGTCGCCTGCGGGAGCAGCGGAAGCGGAGACGGCACAGAAACGGCCTGAGATGGCAGGCATCGAGTCAGAACCGGTGACGGCCGGGGGGGAGCTGCCGGAGATCACGGCCCCAGCGGGCGTCGAAGCGAAGCCGGAGCTGGCGGACGCCGAGGTGGAGAATGCCGAAACGGAGCCGGCGAGCGGGTCAGAAGCGGCGAGCGGGGCGGAGCCGGCGAGTGGAACGATGCCCGCTGCGGCACGGTCAGCGATGGAGTCTTCCGCGATGGGGACAGGGGGGCCGCCTCCGGAGGCTCCACGGCGGGCGAGCCAGGCACTGAATCCGCGGGCGGAGGCGGAACGCCGGGCGAGGGTCGCCTTGGCGAGGCCGCGCTGGGCAGCGTCCCACAACCAGTCCCGGTAGAGGTCGAGGGTGAGATCGTCTGTGTCGCGCACTCCTCGCCGGCCGGCGAAGTCGATGAGACTCGCCAGGTCCGATCGGTACGCGCGGACCGTCTGCGGCGAGTAGCCGCGTTCGGCCGTGAGATGACGCGCGTACCCGTCGATCGCGTGCGGGAAGTCCACCTCCTCAG
Source organism: Leifsonia xyli subsp. xyli str. CTCB07 (assembly GCF_000007665.1). Lineage (NCBI taxonomy): Bacteria > Bacillati > Actinomycetota > Actinomycetes > Micrococcales > Microbacteriaceae > Leifsonia > Leifsonia xyli. Next base: position 1,536,938 of record NC_006087.1, read on the forward strand.
CTTCCCTCAGCGAGGGCCAACCCGCCGTACGACCCTCCGCAGGCGAGCAGCATCGCCCGCGTGGGGTCACCCCAGCGCCAGCGGCTTCCGAGCCCCGCAGTGCAAGGCTCCGGAGCGACAGCGCAAGAGAGGGGAAGCGGCTCCTTCACCTCTGGACCGCCCTCCAGCCGCCGGCGCTCTCGATCGCAAGGCCCAGCGCGGACATCCTGCCGAGCGCGGCGGAGAGCTCGGCAGGTTCGATTCCTGTCCGTGCAGCTACGTCGATGCGTGAGCGCGGGGCCGTCCGGGAGAGCTCGCGAAGAATGCGGGTATCGACGGGTTCCGCCACCGGGTCTGGCCCAGCGACGGTGAAGGGGTCCGCCAGCTCAGCCATCTCCTCTGCCGAGGTGACGCAGGTGGCAGCGTATTCGCGGATCAGACGATGGCACCCCGCAGATTCCGGTGAGGTCACCGGCCCGGGCACAGCCCCAAGAGGACGACCGAGCTGAGCAGCGTGGCCGGCGGTGTTCAGCGAACCAGACCGGCGCCCGGCCTCGATGACGACGGTCGCCTGGCTGACGGCGGCGATCAGACGGTTTCGCATCAGGAACCGCCACCGGGTCGGAGCCGAGCCCGGTGGGAGTTCTGCGAGGATCAGACCAGAGGCCAGGATGCGGGTCAGGAGTTCGGTGTTCGCCGCCGGGTAGAGGCGGTCCGCGCCCCCGGCGAGGGAACACACTGTCAGCCGGTGGCTCGCGATCGCCGCGCGGTGAGCGGCAGCGTCGATTCCAAGGGCTCCGCCAGACAGGATGGCGAAACCTCGATCGCTGAGACCGGCGGAACTCTCCAGCGCGACATGCGTGCCGTAACCCGTGGCGGTCCTCGACCCGACGAGCGAGATGGACCGGCGTAGCCCGCTCAGCGAAGAGGGATCTCCACGGACCCACAGCGCGAGCGGGCGGCCGTGTTCGAGGCTGTCCAATCCGGACGGCCAGAACGGCGAATCGGGGAGGACGAGCGTCACTCTGAGCAGGTGGGCTCGGTGAAGAGCTCGCGCGGGCGAGTCCTGGCCGAGCCGAGTCCGCCAGCGCTGGAGAGCGCGGTTGATGCGTTCAGCGTTCAGCGCGGGATCGTGAGCTTCGGACCTCAGAGTCCGTTCGCGGACGGACTCCCCCGATTCGCCCAGCGCCACAGCACGCAACGTTCGCCGAGCGCCGAGAGCGGTCAGCAGGGCGACCGCATCGGTATCCCCCGGTTCGACGAGCGTCGAGAACGCCGCCTCGGCGAACACCGCAGCGATCGCCTGCGCTCCACCGAGATCCGCACCGTCGGCGATGACCGGTCGAAGCAGCGCGAGCATCTCTCGCACCGGCGTCCCGAGAACAGTGTCGCTATCGGCCATCGCCGCAGCCCCCGAGCCGCGTCCGCAGGGTGGATCGCTGGTCCGATGCGGCCGCGAGGACCGACACAGCGGCAAGGACAGGGCAGCGCGCGCAGACCGACGACCGGTTCGTGCTCGCCTGGACGACGGCACGGAGGTGCGGGCGCTCAGCGACGCGATCTCCGGGGCGATCTCCGGCCGCCCTCCCCTTTTCCGCTTCACTCCCTTCCGGCCGCCCCCCTGCCGGATCGCGGCGACGGGGAGGCCGTCGCCTCCGAGCGGCGGAGAGAGCGGCGGTCTTCGCGGACGGAGGCGCTCACGCCCGGAACGTCTCTCACCCGGCGAGAAACCGTGCGGTCGGGCGGGTTCGCCCCGCCCCCACCCGCACCGCACCGGCAGTCCGGGTCCGCAAGCGGAGTGCAGCCCTGGCCATCGAACGCACCCCGGCATCGTTCGGATGCGGCAGGGATCGCACAGAAGCTCTCGGTCATGGGGGCGCTCCTCTCCGGAGGTAAAGGGCCCGGCCGATGTGGTCGGGCGTAGGCGTCGGGGACTGGTCGAGGTCGGCGAGGGTCCAGGCGACGCGAAGGGTCCGTTCGTAACCGCGCATGCTGATGGTTCCGCGTTCGAGGGCGCGGTCGAGTGGGAAGAGAGCTCCTCCGTGTACGCGGAACGGGCCGGAACGGAGCCAGGAGCCTTCGACGTCGGCGTTGCGTGACCAGGCGGTCCCGCTCAGCCGGGACGCTGCCGCAGCACGGGCTGCCTCCACGCGAACGCGGAGGGCCGCGCTTGGCGGACCGGTCGGTGCGCCGATCCTCCCGAGCCGAAGCGCACCCAGACCCAGGCGGCGGACGGTGAGACGGAGATCGACACGGTCGAGGAGCGGACCGGAGAGGCGGGCCAGATAGCAGCGCCGGGCGGCCGGAGGGCAGACGCATTCCTCTTCGGCCGATCCATACTGACCGCAGGGGCAGGGATTCGCGGCGAGGACGAGCTGGAACCGGGCCGGGTAGGTCGCGGCTCCGCTCGCTCGATGGATGGTGATGGTTCCGCTCTCCAGAGGCTGCCGGAGCACATCGAGAACGGCCGCCGGGAACTCGGCCGCTTCATCCAGGAACAACACGCCGTTCGTGGCCCGGACCACGGCTCCCGGCGTGATCCTCCCGCTGCCTCCGCCCACGAGCGCCACGGCCGAGGCGGTGTGGCGCGGGGATTCAAAGGGGGGCCGGTGGATGAGGCCGCCGACAGTCCCGACACCGGCTAGAGAGCGGATGGACGTGGTCTCCAGCGCCTGGTCCGGGGTGAGGTCGGGCAGGAGCGACGGCAGCCGGCGGGCGAGCATCGTCTTGCCGGCTCCGGGCAGGCCGATCATGGTGACGTTGTGCCCGCCGGCCGCCGCGACGACGAGGGCTTCGACCGCTTCCTCGTTGCCCGCGATGTCGGACATGTCCGGCTCGGCGGGAAGGACCGTCCCCGCCGCCGGGACGGGATCGACCTCGATCGGGTCGAGCTCTGAGCCGTGCGCGATGGCGGCTGCCCGCAGGCCCGGAACCGCGACGACCTCGACGCCATCGACGAGGGCCGCTTCGTCGGCGTTCGCCGTAGGAACCAGCACGCGACGGAAGCCAGCGGCGCGAGCCGCGAGGACGGAGGGCAGCACCCCGAGGACCGGCCGGAGGCGGCCGCCGAGGCCGAGCTCGCCGAGATGCACCGTCCGCGCAGCGGACTCCGCCGGGATGACGCCGGAGGCGGTCAGCGCCGCGATCGCGATGGCCAGGTCGAACGCCGATCCCTGTTTGCGGAGAGCTGCCGGCGACAAGTTGACGGTGAGCTTGCGCTGAGCGAGCGGAACACCAGCGTTGACGGCCGCGGAGGTGACTCGTTTGCGCGATTCGCCGAGGGCAGTGTCGGGGAGACCGATCAGCACGAAAGCGGGAAGGCCCGCGGAGATGTCCGCCTCCACTTCCACGATGTCGCCACGCACCCCCATGAGAGCGACGGCGAAGGTCCGGCCGAGCGCCATCAGACAATCCCGGGCAGATGGTGGATCTCCGGGTTCGCGCTCCAGGCGTTCAGGACGCCGATCGCGTCGACCCGGAGCGCCCCCGGCAGGGGCCCGTACGTGCGGCACCACTCGGCGGTGAGCCGGCGCAAGCGCGCAGCCTTCTCCGGGGTGATTGCCTCGAGGGGATGACCATAGTGCGTCGTGGCGCGCGTCTTCACCTCGACGAAGACCGTGATGTTCCCCGTGCGCGCGATGATGTCGATCTCGCCCGACCGGATGCGCCAGTTACGGCCGATCAGAACATACCCGTGCGCTTCGAGCCAGTGAGCCGCAACGCTTTCGCCACGGCGGCCGAGTTCGTCTTTCTTTGCCATGATTCCTCCCACAGCCAGCCTCGGGGGAAACAACCACCCAAAGGACGCGCCAGGAAAATCTGTGGAGAAGTCAGCAACAACCACAGCATGTGGACAACCCACCCACCGAAGAACATCAAAAGACCCAGGAACGACAGAGAAGCCGTCACTCGTCCAACGCCAGCTCCTTCGGCAGTTCGAACTCTTTGCTAGACAGCTCCTCGATATTCACATCCTTGAACGTCAGCACACGCACGGACTTCACGAACCGGTCGGCGCGGTACTCGTCCCACACCCACACATCGTTCATCGTCAACTCGAAGTAGAAGTCGTGCTCCGTGTCACGGCGCGCGAACTCAACCTCGTTCGCGAGGTAGAAGCGGCGCTCGGTCTCGATCACGTACTTGAATTGCGAGACGACGTCCCGGTATTCGCGATACAAAGCCAGCTCGACCTCGCGGTCGTAGTCGTCGAACTCGTCCTCATCCATCGTCCGTCAAGTCTAAGCCGGTCCGGGCGTCAGATCGGAATGCCGAGCCCGGCCGCCATCTTTGAGCCAGGTGAGACGGTGGATGGCGCTGGGTCCGAGTTCGGCGATGGCGGCGAAGTGCCCCGGCGTCGAGTAGCCCTTGTTGCTCGCCCAGCCATAGCCGGGATCGTCGGCATCGTGCTCGATCATCAAGCGGTCTCGATGCACTTTGGCGATGACGGACGCGGCAGCGACGGATGCGCAGTCGCGGTCAGCCTTGACCCGGGTGACCACACGGGCCGGGCGGGTCAACGCGAGGGTGAGATAGTCGTAGTTGCCGTCCAGGATGAGAGCGCTGTCGTGGACGGGCGCTCCCTGCTCCTCCAGCACGGCGAAGGCGCGCGCACCCGCGAGGCCGAGGCAGCGCATGATGCCGTGCCTGTCGACTTCGTCCGCCGAGGCCAGGCCGACTGCGTGGAAGAGCGACCAGCGGCGGCAGGCCGGTTCCAGGGCCTCCCGGGCCGGTTCGGAAAGAAGTTTGGAGTCGCGGAGCCCGAGCGGGATACGCTTCACGGCGGTGTCGATGACGACCATGCCGACCGCGACCGGTCCGGCGAGCGCGCCGCGGCCGACCTCATCCACGGCGACGATCGAGGTGACACCCTGACGGTACAGCGCCTTCTCGAATCGCAGCGACGGGGTCACCGGGGTCATCATCGCACGTCCTCCTCCGTTGCACGGGAGACTTCAGAATAGCCGTCCAGCCACGTCCCTCGCTGCACGGAGAACGGTGATCGGGAACGCACGGCCACCCGGCAGCAGAGCGCTGCGCACCCGGCCTCCGTGTCCGTCCGGGCGGCGGCACACCCCACCCTCAAAAGCTCTGAGCTCCCGGTCCTGCGGAGGACCGGGAGCTCAGACGGAGAACAGGGAAACGCTCAGTTGTCGCGCTTCTCCTTGATCTTCGCCTTCTTGCCGCGGAGTTCGCGGAGATAGTAGAGCTTCGCACGGCGGACATCGCCGCGGGTGACGACCTCGATCTTGTCGATGACCGGCGAATGGACCGGGAACATGCGCTCGACGCCGACCTGGAAGCTGATCTTGCGGACAGTGAAGGTCTCGCGGACGCCTTCGCCGGAGCGGGCGATCACGACACCCTGGAAGACCTGGACACGAGAGCGGCTGCCCTCGATGATGTTGACGTGAACCTTGACGGTGTCACCGGCGCGGAAGGCCGGGATGTCCTGTTTGAGGGAAGCGGCGTCGACCTGGTCGAGGATGTGCATTGCTGTTCGCTCTCTGCGCCCGCCGACAGGTCGGGAACGGATTCGGGGCCTCGCTGGTGGAGGCCGGGATTCGATGGGTGTTTCCGCGCGAAACGCTGGCTCCCCTGTGGCAGGGCCGGGCGGCGGCACAAGGATTAATTGTGCCATGCCGGGAGTGGGTTTGCCAAAGTGGAAGCCCCAGGCTCCGGCAGAGCTACCCCTCGCGCCGTTCTTCGATGACGATCACCTCGGCGTCCCCGGCGGACATCCCCGGGTCGCGCCGCACCCGCTGCGGCTGCGCGGCCCGCTCAGAGGCCGCGGAGGTCTCCCCCACGCGGCCGCGCAGTTCGGCCACCAGCTCCCACAGCCCCAGCCAGAACAGGCCGAGGAAGAGGAGCACCCCGGCGACGGCGAGCCAGCCGGCCGCAGCGCCCGGGAAGAAGCCGAAGGCGACGAGCGCGGCGTTCCACGACGCCAGCAGCCCGACGTCGTACCACGAGACGGCCCTCGCGGCCCGCACGCTCTTCCGGGCGGCGAGCATGCCCCCGATCGCGAGCAGCGCGAGGAACAGCAGCGGGCATAGCAGCAGCAGTCCCAGGAACGACCAGCCGCTTCCGGTGTGGAACGCGGCCCAGCCGACGAGCAGCCAGGTGGGGAGGACCACGGCGGAAGGGAACAGCCACCAGTAGAACGCCTTCCGGATGATCACAGAGTCAGCGTAGCCACACACGACTGTGCGAGGGCTGCGGGTTCGCCGAGGGCAGGATGGAAGGCGCGCATGCCAGACTGGGCGCATCCCGTCTGTGCCGAAAGAAGGACCCGCTTGATCGAGCTGAGGACTCCCGCCGAGATCGAGCAGATGCGGCCCGCCGGCCGTTTCGCCGCCGAGGTGCTGGCCGAGACGTCCACTGCGGCGACGGTCGGCACGAATCTGCTGGAGCTGGACCGGATCGCGCACGCGGCCATCCGGCGACGGGGCGCGACGTCCTGCTACATCGACTATCACCCGTCGTTCGGAGCGAGCCCGTTTGGGAAGGTGATCTGCACCTCGGTGAATGACGCTGTGCTGCACGGCCTCCCGCACGACTACCGGCTGCGCGATGGCGACCTGCTGAGCCTCGACTTCGCAGCAAGCGTCGATGGCTGGGTGGCCGACGCAGCAGTCAGCGTCGTCGTCGGGAAGGCGAGGGACGAGGATCTGCGGCTCATCGACACGACCCGCCGCGCTCTCGCGGCGGGCATCGCGGCAGCCCAGCCAGGAGGGCGCACCGGCGACATCTCGGCCGCGATCGCGGCCGAGGCGCAAACAGAGGGCTACTCAATCAACACCCAGTTCGGCGGCCACGGCGTCGGCCGGACGATGCACGGCGATCCGCACATCCCGAACGATGGGCGGCCCGGCCGTGGCTTCCCGCTGCGCCCGGGGCTCGTGATCGCGATCGAGCCGTGGTTCCTGGAGACCACCGACCAGATCGTCACGGACCCGGACGGCTGGACGCTCCGCTCGGCGGACGGTTCGCGTGGCGCGCACTCGGAGCACACGATCGCGATCACCGAGTCCGGCCCGCTCGTCCTCACCGCCGTCTGACCCCGAAGACTGGCGGCGACGGTCTACGGCAGCAGGTCGGGCCGCACCCGCTCCGTCCGCGCCACCGACTGCTCGCGCCGCCAGGCGGCGATGGCCCCGTGGTTGCCCGAGAGAAGCACCGGCGGCACGGCGCGGCCGCGCCACTCGGCCGGTTTCGTATACGATGGGTATTCTAGCAGTCCGTCTCCGTGCGATTCCTGCACGAGGCTCTCCGGGTTGCCGACCACTCCGGGGATGAGCCGTCCGACGGCCTCGATCATCGCCATCGTCGCGACCTCTCCCCCGTTGAGCACATAGTCCCCGAGGCTGACGAGGCGGACACGGGCGTGGGATGCCGCGTCGTCGAACACGCGCTGGTCGATGCCCTCGTAACGGCCGCAGCCGAAGACGAGGTGCTGTTCCCCTGCGAGTTCGCGGGCCATCGCCTGCGTGAACGGCTCGCCCGCGGGCGAAGGGAAGATCACCACGGGGTCTTCCGCGCCGTCCAGGACGCCGTCGAGCGCTTCGCCCCACGGCCCGGGTTTCATGACCATCCCGGCGCCGCCGCCGTACGGGGTGTCGTCCACAGTGCGGTGCCGGTCGTGCGTGTGGTCGCGCAGGTCGTGGACGCCGAGCGCGATCCGTCCGGTCTGGCGGGCCTTACCGAGCAGGGAGATATCGAGCACATCGAAGAAGGTGGGGAAGATCGTGACGATGTCGATGCGCATGGCGGCCAGTCTATGGGGGCGGTCACTCCGAAACGGCCATCAGCTCGTGGTCACGCGGCACGAGCGGCGCCGCCACGGCCGGGCAGAGCGCGACGATGGCGAACGCCAGCGGGTACCCCAGCCAGCCGATGGGCGCGCCGACGACCGGGCCGACGACCGAGGCGGCGGCGAACTGCCCGGTGTTCTGAGCGCCGAGTACACGGCCGGACCAGGACGGCCCCGCGATCTCGGCGACCGCGGTGTAGGCCAGCCCGTTGTCGGCGACAGTGACGACGGCGACGACGATCAGGATGACCGCTGCGGCCACGGAACCGAAAACGGAGGCGACCGCCATCAGCAGCATCGCAGCGATCGCCGCGATGGGCACCCAGCGGAGCGTACGCAGGTGGCTGCCGACGCGATCGCTCAGGACGCCGACACCGATGCGGCCGATCGCGCCGGCGAACTGGCTCACACCGATGACGATCCCAGCGGCGAGCGAGGAGAATCCCAGCTCGGCCACCAGCCAGACCAGCCCGAAAGTCGAGACGGTGAACTGCGGAACGACAAGCAGCATCGACACACCGTGGATGCGCCACAGCAGCGAGGTCTCGCGGTACGGCCGCCAGCAGGCCTGGGGATGCGCTTCGCTGGCGTCTCCACCGCCCCGCCCCACTCGCGGCGGATCGACGATCGCGAGCGCGCAGAGCACTGCTGAGACGCCGCAGAGCGCGGCGGGAACGACCAGCGCGAGCGCGATCCCGCCCCCGGCGGCCAGCGAAGGGACGCTGATCGCCGCGACCGCCACGCCGAGCGGCTGGCACATCTGCCGGATGCCCATCGCGAGCCCCCGGCGCTCCTTCGGGAACCAACCGATCACGACGCGCCCGCTGGCGGCGTTGGGGCTTGCCGCGGACATCCCGCCGATCAGAAGCAGAGCGCCGAAGGCGAGGTACAACGAGACGGACATCGCGCCGAGCGCCGCGAGCGCCGTGAGCGCCAGACCGACCGCGATCACCCACCGCTCGCCGATCCGGTCGCTGAGCGCGCCCCAGGCGATGAGCGCCAGCACGAGGCCGATCGTCGGCGTCGAGGCGAGGATCCCCGCCTGCGCGAGGCTGAGGCCGCTCTCCGAGTGAAGCACCGGGATGAGGAATGCCGGGGTCGAGACGAACACGGTCGAACTCGCCTGCCCGAGCACGCCGAGCGCGAGCATCAGCCACGGCCGTGGTGTGCGCGTGTGCCGGCTTGGTACGGTGGTGCCGCCTTCCATGCGGTATACCCTATCGGTATACCAAATTGGTGTACCAAAGGAGCCTCATGTCCGAGCAGCCCACCGCCTACGACCGGCTGCGCGCCCAGATCCTCGACCTGGAGCGAGTGCCCGGCTCGCGCCTCACCGAACGCGGACTGGAAGGCGAGTTCGGTGAGGCGCGAGCCGCTGCGCGACGCCGTCGAGACAGCCGCTGCCCGTCTCAGCTGCGTGCGCGCGAGCAATCGGTCCATCCGGGAGCTCGGAGACCGTCTGGGAACCTCCGAGCTGGCGCGGCAGCGCGAAGACGCGGTGCGCTCCGGCGCCGGCTTCCACGTCGAACTCGCCGCGCTCAGCGGCAACCGCTTCTTCGCCAATTCGGTCGTCGCAGCGATGACGCTGCTCGCGCGCACGCGCTGGCTCGAAGTGCGCACCGAAGCAGCCAGGCGCACCGCCTGGGAGGAGCATCGCCGCATCCTGGACCTCATCGTGGCCCGGGACGCCGACGAGGCCGCCGCCCTCATCCACGTCCACATCGTCGGCACCCACGAGCGGCTTCTGGCGGCGCTGGACGCGGACGCCCACTCACTGCGAGCCCGCGGTCTCACGGTGGTGCGCTGACAGGGCGGGGAACGGAGAGCGGACGCAGCGGCGGGGGCGCGAACGGCCACACCAGAGGCGTCCACCGCGAACCCGGCCTCCGGCGAAACGGATCGCGGCGATGGCGCGGACGGATCCGCCGTCACTCGCCGCCGGGAGTCTCCTCTGCGGTCACGGGCGGGGACACGGGTTCGGACTCGTCTCCAGCAGCCGGTGCGTCATCCGGCAGGTCCTCGAACAGGCCTGGCGGCGGGGTGAGCGTCACGGTTCGGGCCGCGAGGTCGACCTCGGGGACGATCGCTTTGACGAACGGGACGAGAACTTCGCCGCCGGGGGTCTTGATCGCCAGCAGATCCTGACCGGGCAGGTGGTCGACGCGCACGATGGCGCCGACGACGGCACCGTCACGGTGGGCCGAGAGGCCCACGAGCTGGTTATCGTACCAGGCGTCCTCTTCGTCGGGAAGCTCGCGGACGTCCTGGTTCACCCAGAGGATCGCCTTGACGAGACTCTCTGCTTCCGTGCGGTCGTCCACTCCGTCGAAGAAACCGACCGGGTGGCCGTTGTACCAACGGAGTTCACGGAGCGCCAGGGTCTTGCCGTGCCATTTGGACGCTGTGGGAACCTGCAGGGTGAAGACCGCTCCCGGGACGAACCGTTTGCCGGGCTCGTCGGTGAAGAGTTCGAGTTTGATCGCACCCTTGAGGCCGTGTGCTTTGGTCAGCCGTCCGACGCGGAGCTCGGTCTGATCCGGTCGCGGTGCGACCTCCTTGCGCGGCAGCTTGTGGTCCGCCACCTCAGTCGTCGACGACGTCGACGCGGACGCGCCGACCGTCGGCCAGGGCGGTCACGAGCGTGCGGAGCGCCTTCGCCGTCCGGCCGGAACGGCCGATGACCCGCCCGAGGTCCTCGGGGTTCACACGAACCTCGAGGACCTCGCCACGCGGGGACGATTTGGCCACCACGCGCACGTCGTCCGGATGGTCGACGATGCCCTTGACCACATGCGTGAGAGCGGGAGCGAGCAAGGCGTTACGCCTTCTCGCCGTCGGCAGCCTCGTCGGCGATGTCCCCGGCCTCGGCGACGACCTCGACCTCAGCGGCCTCCTCGGCTTCAATGACGGCCTCAGCCTCGGCCGGCTTCGCGGCCTTGGGCTTCAGCACCGGCTTCTTCTTCTCGTCGGCAACGAACGCTTCCTTGGCCCCGGCCACCTTGACGGTCGAGACAGCGTTCTTGTCGCCTTTGAACGTGCCCCAGTCGCCGGTGAGCTTGAGCAGCACCAGCACCTGCTCAGTCGGCTGGGAGCCGACGCCGAGCCAGTACTGGGCGCGGTCCGAATCGACCTCGATGCGTGAGGGCTCCTCGGTGGGGTGGTACAGACCGATCTCCTCGATGACGCGCCCGTCGCGCTTGGTGCGCGAGTCGGCGACGACGATGCGGTAGTGCGGAGCACGAATCTTGCCGAGGCGCTTCAATCGGATTTTGACAGCCACAATTCTCCTGTGTCGAATGATGAGTTATGTCGAACTGACTGCCGTGGGCGTGGGGGCACACTCGGCAGGAGGTCTTCGTGTCGTCCGCCGCGCCGGATAGAGGGTCGGGCACTGCGGAACTCAACTAGCTATTCTGGCAGAAAAGCGCCCTCCATGAACAATCGGCGCTGTGGGCACTCAAACGAACGGGGATTCCGGCGATGCAGAGGCTCGAATTCTCGGAGTCTGAGCGCTCCACCGTCGGGATCGAGTGGGAGCTCGCGCTGGTGGACGGCGCGACAGGCGACCTCGTCCCGATTGCGAAGGAGGTGCTGGGCGAGCTCGGGACATCCGACGGGCGCGAGCATCCCCAGATCACGCACGAACTGCTGATGAACACCGTCGAGGTGGTCAGCCAGGTTCACCGGACAGTTCCGGCGGCGATCGCCGATCTGCAGGAGCTGATCGGGATGGTGCGCGAGGTCACCGACCCCCGGGGTGTGGAGCTGATGTGTGCCGAGACGCACCCCTTCGCCCAGTGGTACGACCAGAGGATCACGCCCAGCGAACGCTACGACAGGCTGCTCGACCGCACACAGTGGTGGGGGCGGCAGATGATGATCTGGGGCGTCCATGTCCATATCGGGATCGACGAGCGCGACAAAGCGCTCCCGATCGTGAACGGGCTGCTCACCTACTACCCGCACCTGCAGGCGCTCAGCGCGTCGAGTCCGTTCTGGGCCGGGGCGAACACCGGATACGCCTCGAACCGCGCGCTGATGTTCCAGCAGCTGCCGACCGCGGGGCTGCCGTGGCAGTTCGGTGCGTGGGCGAACTACGAAGAGTACGTGCAAGACCTGGTCACCACCGGTGTCGTCACCGACCACAGCGAGGTGCGCTGGGACATCCGCCCCTCGCCGAAGTGGGGCACGGTGGAGATGCGGGCCTGTGACGGGCTCTCGACGGCGGACGAGGTCGGTGCGGTGGCCGCGCTCATCCACTGCCTCACCGACCAGATGCTGGGCGAGCTGGACGACGGCGTCAAACCGGTCACGCTGCAGCCCTGGTTCGTGCGCGAGAACAAGTGGCGGGCCGCGCGGTACGGGCTGGACGCGGAGGTGATCGTCGCACCAGACGGGGCCGAACGGCTCGTGCGCGACGAACTGGCCGAGCTGACCGAGACCCTCGCACCGATCGCCGAGCGGCTCGGCTGCGCGGAGCAACTCGCACAGGTACACACCATCCTGAGGACCGGGGCGAGCTACCAGCGGCAGCTGGCCGTCGCCGAAGCGAACGGCGGCAGCCTCCAGGAGGTCGTGAGCTCGCTCACGAACGAGCTGAGAAACGGGCTGGGCTGACCCACCTGGGCCGGAAAAAACACACTGCGCCCATAGGGTCCGGCCTTTACCCTGAAGGCATGCTTCGCCACCGATCGCTTGCCCTGGCCGGCACCGCGATCTCCACAGTGCTCGCCGCAACGCTCGTGCTGTGTGGCTGCTCGGTGACGCCAGAAGTCGCAGCGGCCGGAGACCCCACGCCGTGATCGGCGACTCGATCGAGTCCGGGCTCGGGGTGGAGCCGTCCGAAGCCTGGCCAGCGCTGGTGGCCGCCGATCTCCGCTGGGAGCTCGACAACCTCAGCGTCGCCGGGTCAGGATTCGTGACGCGCGGAGACGGGGACGAGGACTACACGGCACAGATCGAGAGGGCAATCGCCACGAAGGCGCAAATCGTGCTGATCGGCGCTTCCGACAACGACCTCGGACAGGACATCGACGAGGTCTCAGCGGCGATGACCGCAGTGGTCGGCCGACTGAAGAAAGCGCTCCCGGGCGCGCAGCTCATCGGCTTCAGCGCGCTCAGCGGCGCCGTCGGGGACGACCAGCTCGCGCCGCTGGACTCCGCACTCAAGTCCGTCGTGACCGGCGCCGGGGGCGAATGGCTCAACCTCGGCCAGCCCTACCGGGGAGTGAACGGGCGAGTGCAGGATGACGGCGAGCACCCCACTGTGGCCGGCCAGCAGGCGATAGCCTCGGTCGTGCTCGAGCGACTCGACGACTGAGGTCCGTTCGCGACGAGGGACGCCCCCGATCCAGACCCACAGCGTTCCGTCTCGGCCCATCATGGCTGCGTACACACCCGAGAGCTCGCGCTCAGCGCGCTGACGCTCAGCGCGACCGTTTTCACGCCACTCGGAGCACCACTCTGACTCAGCGTCGTCGCTTGCTGCATACCGTGTTTTTTCGCTTGTACATCAGAGTGCTTACTGCGGCATTCCGCCAAGTTCCGGCTTTTGACAGTGCGGTTACTGTGGTTTTTGCGTGACATCTGAGACAAGCATTACGTGCATGTGCGGTTGTGGTTACACTTTCCACATTCGCTGGACCGCGCGAGTACGAAGGAGAACAAATTCCATGTACCGACACCGCATATCCACCACGTTTGCCGCCGTCGCCGCACTCGCGCTGAGCACCGCCGCGCTGATTCCGGTTTCACCGGCGGCTGGCGAGGAGCAGCCCGTCCCGACCGCGGAGAGCACACCGGTGGCCACGGCTCAGACGGCCGCTCCAGAGTCGCCGGCCTCGGCGCCCGCACAGGCAGCCACCCCCACGCTGACCCCCGCACCGGCAGCCACCTCTTGGGTTCTAGCGGTTGTTGCAACATCTGGAGTTTCTAGGAGTTGCAAGGACCGTGTCCCGTTTAAGGCGCAGTGCGGGGAAGAGGAAGTACACCCAGGCGGAGCGTGAAGCCTTCTTCGTCATTTTCAAGGAGTCCAGGAGTACGACGATCGCGGCGAGGGAGCTAGGGTTCAACCCCGCGACGTGCGCGCAATGGGTTCGCAAGGCGGGCCTGGCTAGTCACGGCTACACCGGCGGCGGCATGAGCGCGCACCCATGCAAGGACGAGTACCTGGAGCTGCGGAGCAGCGGGCTCTCGCGCCGCGAAGCGGTGGGACGAGTCGGAATCAGCCCGAACACGGGATACCTCTGGGACAGTCGAACGGGCGACGCATTTATCCAGATGGTCGCGTGGTCGATTACAAAGACAGGGTGCCTGTCGTTGTTGATCCTGTTCAGCGGGCGTCGATGCGTTCGCTCGAAGCCGCACTCCACCCACGATTCCTCTCCCTGCAGGAGCGTGAGCTGATCCGGGACCTGACCAGGGCCGGCCTTTCGTTGTGTCGGGTCGCGGCCAAGCTTGGTCGCTCGGTGTCGACGATCAGTCGAGAGATTCGCCGGAATCAGCTTCCTGGAGAGGGCGGCTACCATCCATACGTGGCGCATCGGAAAGCGGCCAGCCGCCGACCGCGACCGAAAGCCACGAGGCTGGTCCGCAATCCGCAGCTGCGCAGTTACGTTCAACGGAAGCTGACGCTACGTTGGTCGCCGGAGCAGATCAGCCGGTCGCTGATCCGCGAGTTCCCCGGCGATGCGGAGATGCGCGTGGCGCACGAGACGATCTATCAAGCCTTCTACGTGCAGGGCCGTGGACAACTCCGCCGCGAGCTCACGATGGTGCTGCGGACCGGCCGGGCCAAGCGGAAACCGCATCGTTCTGGCGCCGCTCGCAGACATCGTTTCGCGGATCCGATGGTAATGATCTCCGACCGTCCCGCCGAAATCGAGGACCGCGCCGTTCCCGGACATTGGGAAGGCGACCTCATCATCGGCGGACACCGCAACAGCGCCATCGGCACCCTCGTGGAACGCTCCACCCGGTTCGTGATGCTGATCCATCTCCCCATCGATCGCACCGCAGAATCCGTCCGGGACGGACTGATCAGCGCCGTCAAGACACTCCCACGCGAACTCCGTCGCTCGATCACCTGGGACCAGGGCTCGGAAATGGCAGCTCACAAGTCGTTCACGATAGCCACCGACATCCCGGTCTACTTCTGCGACCCCGCGAGTCCCTGGCAACGCGGCAGCAACGAGAACACCAACGGACTCCTTCGCCAATACTTCCCCAAGGGAAAGGGAACAGACCTCGCCCGATTCACCGCAACCGACCTGACGAACGTCGCCCACGAGCTCAACACCCGCCCACGCAAAACGCTCGGCTGGGAAACCCCAGCCGAACGCCTCGCTAAACTACTCGCCAGCTAATCGTCGTGTTGCAACAACCACTGGAATCCGCCCACCCACCCAGCCGAGCCCCTCCGCTCCGGCGTCCACGGCTCTTCCCCGGCCCGTCAGCGGCGAAACCCCCGCATCCGTCGACCACGACTCGCCGCGGTTCGATTTCAAAACCGGCGGGTAGCTTCCCGACGCTCCGGTCATCAAACCCTTCGCCAACGCCGGCTACGCACTGCTCTCGGGTGTGCGCTCCAATGCGTTCCGCTACGAGATCCGGCTCATCGCGACCCCCCGGGGTCGAGGCGTACCGAGGCTTCGCGCAGGCGGCGGCGTCCGAACTCACCGCGGCCGGACTCGCCAGCATCAACGTGGCTCCCGGCCAGTTCAGCGACCCCGGGGGCACCGTGCCCGCCAACACCATCTACATCGGGGCTTTCATCTCCTCTCCCTGCGGCAGCGGCGGCGGCATCGCCGGCTGCGGAGGCCCCTACCTCGGGAAGAGCCGAGCCATCGCGGGCAATGGCGCGATCGTGCTGGCCGGACAGATCTGGATACTTCCCCCCGACAGCGGTCCAGACCGCTGCCGTCAAAAAGGAGATCGTCGCGCACGAAATCGGCCACAGTCTCTCGGGCTCGCCCACTACTCGGGAAGCTACGGCGGAGCCCGCCAGGTGATGTACCCGTCGGCCGCTCCGACCGCCAGCTACCAGGCCGGTGACCGGAACGGATTGAGCTATCTCCGCGGGGAGAATCCGGTCGGCGAGCTCGACGCAGCAGCATCCCCCGGAATCAACAAGGTGCGAGTGACGGGATGGTCGTTCGATCCCGATCAGTCCGCGGCCACCACGTTCACCGTCACCGTGGACGGCGCTCGCGCCGGCGGTGGGACGACGTCCCTGACTCGCGCCGACGTGAATGCGCGCTACGGCGTCACCGGTAGCCGCGGATTCGATATGACGGTCACGGCGGCCGGTGGCCTCAGACAGGTCTGCGTCACGGCGACGAACTATCCAGTCGGGAACCAGCAGTCCCTCGGCTGCCGCACTGTCGTCGTCACGGGCGCGGCTCCCGAGGGCTCCTACGACACCATCGCCCAAACCCCCGGGCACTCCATCACCGTCACCGGCTGGGCCCTCGACCGCGACAACCTCAGCAACTCCGCCGTCACCCTCACCATCGACGGCACCCCCGCAACCACCGCAACCACCAACCAACTCCGCACCGACATCAACACCAAATACGCCACTACCGGCACCCGCGGCTTCACCCTCACCGCACCCACAACCCCCGGCACCCACACCGCCTGTGTAACAACCCCCGACTACCCACAACTCACCAGCAAAACCACCCTCGGCTGCCGCACCATCAGGATTCCCTGAGCGCACGGCAAAGGCCCGGCTGGTGCGGACGCACCAGCCGGGCCTTTGCCGAACCTAACGTCCGCTCAACGGCCGAGGAACTTCTGCAGCGCAGCCATCTCCTCCTCAGAAGAAGCTCCCCCCGGCGCAGCGGCGGCGCCGAGACCGAAGCCGCTGCCTGTTGGGAGGGAAGCGGCCGCCGGCTTCGCACCGGAGGCGAGCGCCGCGTTCTCGGCGGCGCGCTTGGCGGGGTTGCCCGACCGGGAGCCGCCCTTCTTCTTGGCCTGCTGCTTACTGCGGCCCACATAGCCCGCGCCGGGGATCGGTCCCATGCCGGGAACGTTCGGAACGCCGCCCTTCGCAACGGTCTTCATCATCTTGGCGGCCTGCTCGAAACGGTTTACGAGGGCATTGACCTCGGTGACCGTCGTGCCCGAGCCCCTGGCGATGCGCAGACGCCGGGAGCCATTCAAAAGTTTGGGGGTGGTGCGCTCGGCCTTGGTCATCGACTGGATGATGGCCTCAGTGCGGACGATCTCGCGTTCATCGAACTGGTCGAGCTGCTGCTTCATCTGGCCAGCGCCGGGCAGCATCCCGATCATCTTCTTGATCGAGCCCATATTGCGCAGCTGCTGCATCTGCCCCAGGAAGTCGTCGAGCGTGAAGGTGTCGGTCGCGAACTTCTCGGCGACCTTGCGCGCTTCCTCTTCGTCGAAGGCCTCCTGCGCCTGTTCGATGAGGGTGAGGATGTCGCCAAGGTCCAGGATGCGGGACGCCATGCGGTCGGGGTGGAACGGCTCGAAGTCGTCCAGCCCCTCACCGGTGGAGGCGAAAATGATCGGGCGGCCGGTGATCGAGGCGACAGAGAGCGCCGCGCCACCGCGGGCGTCGCCGTCGAGCTTGGAGAGGACGACGCCCGTGAAGTCGACGCCGTCCTGGAAAGCCTTCGCGGTCGCAACCGCGTCCTGACCGATCATGGCGTCGATGACGAAGAGGACCTCGTCGGGGTCGGTGGCCTTGCGGATGTCCGCCGCCTGCTTCATCAGCTCGGCGTCGACGCCGAGACGACCGGCAGTGTCGATGACAACCGTGTCGTACTGCTTGGTCTCGGCGAACGTCAGGGCATCCTTGGCGACCTTCACCGGGTTGCCGACGCCATTGCCGGGCTCCGGGGCGTAGACCGGGACGCCAGCCTGCTCGCCGACGATCTGGAGCTGGTTGACCGCGTTGGGACGCTGGAGGTCGGCCGCGACCAGGATCGGCGTGTGGCCGTCCTTGACGAGCCACTTGCCCAGCTTGCCGGCGAGGGTCGTCTTTCCGGCGCCCTGCAGGCCCGCGAGCATGATCACCGTCGGCGGCTTCTTCGCGAACTGCAGCCGGCGCTGCTCGCCGCCGAGGATGCCGATGAGCTCCTCGTTGACAATCTGCACGACCTGCTGGGCCGGGTTGAGCGCCTTGTTGACGTCGTCGTTCAGCGCCCGCTCGCGCACCCTGCCGGTGAACTCCTTGACCACGTCGAGCGCGACGTCGGCGTCGAGCAGGGCGCGGCGGATCTCGCGCACGGTACCGTCGACGTCCGATGGCGACAGCTTGCCCTTAGTGCGCAGGTTCTTGAAGGTGTCCGCGAGACGGTCGGACAGGGTGCCAAAAGTAGCCATGATCGGACAAGTCTACCGGGCGCCGATGGTCCTGGCCCGAGTCTCAGCTCTGCGTCTCCACCGCGACGACGTCTCCGCGGGCATCGAAAGAGACGGTGAGAACGGTGTCCGTCTCCTCAGCGTCGATGGCGTAGTCGAAGGTCGCGAAGACCTCCTCTTCGTCAGTGGTGCCGGGCCGGATGACGATGCGCAGCAGCTGCAACGAGCGCAGCACGTCGATGGCGATGTCGCCCGAGTTGTAGACGAGCAGATCGAGCAGGGTCTCCCCCATCCGGTCGACATGCTCGTCGATATAGCTCGTCGCCGCCGACTGTCGCAAGCTCAGTTCGGCGATCAGGGCGTCGCGTGCCCGGGCGTCGAAGCCGTCGAGACGCTGGATGAGCGCGGCTGCCGCGTCCAGGGCGTCCTCGGTCACGAGGGACTGCTTTTCGGCCCGGAGCTCCAGCTCGACGGACTGGTCAGCCAGCTCGACCGTGTCGCCCCAGACGAGTCCGCCGGAGGCGGTCTCGTCGATGAGCCCGAAGAAGTCGTGCTCGATGGCCATCAGCCGACCAGCTGCTGCGCGAAGACGTGCGGCGTGAAACCGGTGAGGTCGTCGATACCCTCGCCCTGGCCCACCAACTTGATCGGAATGCCGGTACGCTCCTGCACGGCGAGCACGAAGCCGCCTTTCGCCGAACCGTCGAGCTTCGTGAGGACGAGCCCGGTGACCCCGGCGTGCTCAAGGAACGCTTGGGCCTGCGCGAGGCCGTTCTGCCCGGTGGTCGCGTCGAGCACCAGCAGCACCTCCGCGATCGGCGCCTGCTTCTCGACCACGCGTTTGATCTTGGACAGCTCATCCATCAGGCCGCCCTTGGTCTGCAAGCGGCCCGCGGTGTCGATGAGGACGATCTCGGTGCCGTCGCTCTTCGCCTTCTCGACGGTCTGGAAGGCGACGGAGGCAGGGTCCTGCCCCTGCTGCTGAGGCCGGACGATTCCGGCGCCGGAGCGCTCGGCCCAGGTCGCGAGCTGCTCGACCGCCGCAGCGCGGAAAGTGTCGGCCGCGCCGACGACGACCGAGCGGTCGTAGCTGCGCAGGAACTTCGCGAACTTGCCGATGGTGGTGGTCTTGCCGACGCCGTTGACGCCCACGACGAGCACAACCGCCGGCCGGTCACTCAGCTTGAGGGTGGTGTCCAGCCGGGAGAGCCGCTCCCCCATCGTCTCGCGCAGCATCCGCTGCAGATCGGCGGGGTCGGTGGTGCGGTAGCGGCCGACCTTGACGCGCAGATCGTCGATGACCGCTTCGGTGACATCGGGGCCGAAATCGGCGGTGATAAGTGCCGTCTCCAAGTCGTCCCAGGTGGTCTCGTCGATGGTCTTCTTGGCGAACATCCCGCGGAGGGCGCCCGACAAGGACCAGGGGGTGCGGTCTGCCATGCCCTCAGACTAGTTGTTCCCGCGGCGCTCGTCGCTCCCGCGGCGCCCTTCGCTCACCGCGGTGATACCGTGGCGACCGGGCAGCGTCCACGGCTGCTACGACGCCCGCTCCTGAGCGACCCGCTGGCCGACGACCGCCGAGACGCCGTCCTGGCGCATGGAGACGCCATAGAGCGCGTCGGCGACCTCCATCGTGCGCTTCTGGTGCGTGATCACGATGAGCTGGCTGTTCTCGCGCAGGTCCTCGAAGATCGTCAGCAGACGGCCGAGATTCGCGTCGTCGAGCGCCGCCTCCACTTCGTCCATGATGTAGAACGGGCTGGGCCGCGCTTTGAAGATCGCGACCAGCAGGGCAACGGCGGCGAGCGAGCGCTCCCCGCCCGAAAGGAGCGAGAGCCGCTCGACTTTCTTTCCCGCCGGCTTCACCGAGACCTCGATGCCCGTGGTGAGCAGGTCGTCGGGGGCGGTGAGGACGATGCTGCCCGTTCCGCCCGGGAACAGGATGGGGAAGACCCGCCGGAACGCTTCCTCCGTGTCCGTGAACGCGGACTCGAAGATCGTCTGCATCTTCTCGTCGATCTCCTCGATGATCGTGAGGAGGTCCTTGCGGGTGCTGGTGAGGTCGACGAGCTGCTCGGAGAGGAACTTGTGGCGCTGTTCCAGCGCGGCGAACTCCTCCAGGGCGAGCGGGTTGACACGGCCAAGCTGGCCGAGCTTGCGCTCGGCGGCGGCCAGGCGCTTCTGCTGCTGCTCGCGGGCGAACGGGACCGTCGGCAGCTCCTCCCCCGCAGCGAGCGGCTCGTCGTCGCGACCGCGGTCGACGGGTACGGGAACCTCGGGGCCGTACTCGGCCACCAGCACCTCCTCGACCAGGCCGAGCTCGCTGCCAGCGCGCTCCAGCAGGCTCGACAGATGCAGCTTCTTCTCGTAGATCTGCAGTTCCAGGCCGTGTACGCTCTCGGTGATCGCGTGCAGACGCTCCCGGAGGAGGCCTTCCTCGCGGCGGACCGTCTGAAGCTCCTCGTTCTGGCTGGCGCGCTCAGCCTCGGCCGACGCCAGCTCGACGCGGGCCTGCGAGACGGAGCGATCGGCGGAAGCGAGAACGGCGGGAAGCGCGTCCACGACAGACTGCGCGGCGTCCAGCTGACGGCGGCGGATGACAGCGCGGCGGGCGGCCTCGTCGGCGGCGGCGCGCTCAGCCTCCAGCTGGCGGGCGAGCGCCTCGCCACGGGCCTGCTCGGCGCGGACGCGCTCTTTGGCGGTCTCGACGGCGAGACGGGACTCGACCTCGGTCTCGCGCGCCGCCTCCAGCTCCGACGAGAGGGTGTCGCGGGCGCTGACGTCGAGGATGGGACGGGGCCGCGAGCGGGCGGCCGCGAGCTCGAATGCCGCCCTCTCCGCGGCGGACTCGGCTTCCGCGACGCGCTCGGCGGCCTGCTCCAGCGCGCGGCTGAGCCGGTCGAACTCGGCCTGCGCGGCCTCCAGCTGCACTTTCACGCGGTTCAGCTGCTCAGCCTGGGCGGCAAGCTTCGCATCCGATTCACGGAGGGCGGCGAGAGCGGTCTGCGACTGTTCTTTGGCGACCTGCAGCACGCCGCGCTGCTCGGCGAGCGCGAACCGGGCGCGATCGCTGAGAGAGGCGACCTCGGCCAAGCGCTCCTCGGCGGCGTCCCGATCGGCCAGCAGCTCGATACGGCTCTGCTTGGCGCCAGAGCCGCCGCGGAGGAGGTGCTCGGTGAGCACCTCGCCGGCGCGTGTGATGAGGGTGACGGGGCCGGCGAGCTTCCGCTTGCGGTAGGCGTCGGAGGCGGCCCGGGCGGAGTCGAGGTCGTCGGCGATCGCAGTGAACGCCAGGATGCCGAGGACGCCGGAGGGCGCGTCCACCACCTCGCGCGCCGGCCGGACGCCCTCGACCCCGGAGAGGTCGACGATGACGGCGGGAGCATCGGCGACGATGACCTCCACCCGGCCGAAGTCGTCGGCCGCGGCGAGCGCAACCGCCTCGAACGCGGCATCGCGGGTGTCGGCGAGGACAGCATCGGCGAGCGTCCCGAGCGCGGCGGCGACGGCCGCCTCGTAGCCGGGGCGGACACGGATATGCTCGGCGGCGAGGCCACGGACACCGGTGGGCCGCGCGGCGACCAGAGCGGCGGAGCCGTCCTTCTGTCCGAGGGCGAGCGAGAGGGCGGAGGTGCGGGCGGCGAGGGCGTCGCGTTCGCGTTCCAGCGCGTGTAGTTCTTCGCGGAGACGTTCGATCTCGCCTTCGGCCTCGAACACATCGGCCTGGGCGATTTCGTAGAGCTCGTCGAGAGCGTCCTCGCCCGCGTCGGCGATCGCGGCGTCGGCCTCGCGGGCGGCGAATTCGGCGCGCGCCTTCTCCCGGCGTTCGGTGGCGGCGTCGAGGGCGTTCTGCTGACGGAGCACTTCGCCGCGGACGGCGGCGAGGCGCTGAGCGGCGGCCTCAGCCTGGCCGTTCAGCGTACTGATCTCGAGGTCGTGCTTGGAGACCAGGGCGCTCTGCGCGGCGATCTCCTCGTCCACGGAATCGAGACGGGAACGCGCCTGGCGGGTCGCCTCCTGGGCGGTCCGCCAAGCGGCCTCGGCTTCGGCGACGAGAGTGCGGAGGCGTTCGGCTTCGTCGGCGGCGTCCTGAACCATCTGGAGGCTCACGCGCGGACCATCGGCGGCGGCCTCCGCCTGGCTGCCGAGCAGGGCGAGCCGCTGGGTGGCGAGCGTGTAGAGGCTGCGGAGCCGATCTTGGGCCTGTTCGAGCGCGAAAGCGGTGGCGCGCGCGGCGTCCGCCCTATCGCTCACCTGAGCCTGTTCGAGGCGTGTACGGCGCAACAGCTTCTGCTCAAGCTGCTCCTGGAGGACGATCTGCTCGGTGTGGCGCTCAGCTTCGGTGCGGACGTGGCCGTCGAGCGTGCGGCGCAGGCCGACCACATCGTCGGCGAGCAGACGCGCCCGGGCGTCTCGGACGATCGCGGCGATGGACTGGGCCTCGCGAGCGATCTCCGCCTGGTGCCCGAGCGGTTTCAGCTGCCGGCGCACCTCACCCGCCAGGTCGCTCAGCCGAGTCAGATTGGTCTGCATCGCGTCGAGCTTGCGGAGCGTCTTCTCCTTGCGCCGGCGATGCTTCAGGATGCCGGCGGCCTCTTCGATGAAACCGCGGCGCTCCTCGGGCGTCGCGCGCAGCACGGCGTCCAGCTGGCCCTGGCCGACGATGACATGCATCTCGCGACCGAGACCAGAGTCGCTTAGCAGCTCCTGCACATCCAGAAGCCGGCAGGACTGGCCGTTGATGGCGTACTCGCTGCCGCCATTGCGGAACAGCGTGCGCGAAATGGTCACTTCGGTGTACTCGATCGGGAGGGCGCCATCGCTGTTGTCGATCGTGAGATGCACCTCCGCGCGGCCGAGCGGGCCGCGGGTCTCGGTGCCGGCGAAGATGACATCCTCCATCTTCCCGCCGCGGAGCGTTTTGGCGCCCTGCTCGCCCATAACCCACGCGAGGGCGTCGACGACGTTCGACTTGCCCGAGCCGTTCGGCCCGATCACGCAGGTGACGCCGGGCTCGAAGGCGAACGTCGTCGGCTGCGCGAACGACTTGAACCCCTTCAGCGTCAGACTCTTCAAATACACGCAGAGAATCTACCGGAGGATGCTGTCCGCACGCCGCCCGCACGCCGCGGGAGGCGGCATCGCCTAGGCTGGGGCGGCCGGCATCAACTCCCGACAGCTGAGGAAACGAGAGACTTGCGGTACATCTCCACACGCGGTGGCCTGCTCGGGCCGTATTCCGACACCCTGATCGAAGGGCTGGCCCCGGACGGCGGTCTGGTCGTCCCCGAAGAGCTGCCCCGGCTCGACGCCGAACTGCTGGAACGATGGCGGCCCCTGGACTATGCGGGGCTCGCGAAAGAGGTCATCGGGCTGTTCGCCACGAACATCCCCCGCGAGGAGCTGTCCCGCATCTGCCGGGCGGCCTACCGTCCGGAGGCGTTCGCGTCGTCGCAGATCGTGCCGCTGCGGGAGATCGACGGCGGGATGACGCTGGTCGGCCTGTCCGAGGGGCCGACCCTGGCGTTCAAGGACATGGCGATGCGGTTCCTCGGCGAGACGCTGGACGTCGTGCTCCGCGAGTCGGACCGCGTCCTCAACGTGCTCGGCGCCACATCCGGAGACACCGGCTCGGCCGCAGAGCACGCACTGCGCGGGCGGGAGCGCTTGGCCGTGTTCATGCTCTCGCCGCTCGGGCGGATGAGCGCTTTCCAGCGGGCGCAGATGTACTCGCTGCTCGACGACAACGTCCACAATGTCGTGGTCGACGGTGTCTTCGACGACTGCCAGAACCTCGTGAAGCGGATAGCGGAAGATCTGGAGTTCAAACGGGTACACAGCCTCGGCGCGGTCAACTCGATCAACTTCGGGCGGATCTCGGCGCAGATCGCCTACTACGTCTGGGCATGGCTGCGGGCGACGGACGCGCGGGGCCCGGCGGAGGTATCCTTCGCCGTCCCGTCCGGGAACTTCGGCAACATCCTGTCCGGGCACTACGCCCGCCGGATGGGACTGCCCGTGCGCAGGCTGGTGCTCGCCACCAACGAGAACAATGTGCTGGACGACTTCTTTCGCACGGGCCGCTACCGGCCGCGCAGCGCCGCCGACACACTGCCGACCTCCAGCCCGTCGATGGATGTCTCGCGCGCCTCCAACCTCGAACGCTTCGTCTTCGATCTGATCGGCCGCTCAGCCGAGCGCACGGCGGCCGCCTGGCGCGAACTGGAGGCCACCGGCGAGATCGACCTCTCCGCCGAACAGCACCGTTTCCTCCCCGAGTTCGGGATCGTCAGCGGGACGAGCACCCACGCCGACCGCCTGGCGACCATCCGGGCGGTCGCCGAGAGCTCCGGAGTCACCATCGACCCGCACACGGCCGACGGTGTGAAGGTGGCCCGGCCGCTGGTGGAGCCGGGGGTTCCGATGCTCGTCCTCGAGACGGCGAAACCAGAAAAGTTCCCGGAGACGATTGCGGAGGCGCTGGGTGTGGCACCGACCCCAGACACCGCGACGCGTGCCCTGCTGAACGCAGCCCAGCGAGTGACCGCCCTC
Organism: Leifsonia xyli subsp. xyli str. CTCB07; assembly: GCF_000007665.1. Lineage (NCBI taxonomy): Bacteria > Bacillati > Actinomycetota > Actinomycetes > Micrococcales > Microbacteriaceae > Leifsonia > Leifsonia xyli. The sequence goes on from NC_006087.1 coordinate 1,561,611, forward strand.
CCCAATGACGAGGGACAGCTGCGGGCGCTCATCGCGGAGCGCGCTTTGCGCTGAGCCGACGGAGGGATGCTACCCCACGCCCAGATACGCCTCCTTGATCGCCGGGGCTTCCAGCAGCTCGCGGCCGTTTCCCGCGTGTGTGATGTTCCCGGCTTCCAGCACGAACGCGCGGTTCGAGCGGGCGAAGGCCTGGTTCGCGTTCTGCTCCACCAGCAGGATGGTGGTCCCCTGTTTGTTGATCTCCGAGATGATCGTGAAGATCTGGCGGATGAACTGAGGAGCCAGCCCCATCGACGGCTCATCCAGGAGCAGCAGGCGGGGATTCGACATGAGCGCCCGGCCGATGGCAAGCATCTGCTGTTCGCCGCCGGACATCGTGCCGCCGAGCTGAGTCTTGCGCTCGGCGAGACGCGGAAACAGGCCGAACACCCGCTAGAAGTCCTCACCCATCGTCGAGCGGTCCCTGCGGCCGAACGCGCCCATGTCCAGATTCTCCATGACCGTCATGCCCGGGAAGATCCCGCGGCCCTCCGGCGCCTGCGAGATGCCCTGGACGACGCGGATGTGCGCCCTCATCCTGCTGATGTCCCGGCCATCGAAGACGATCGAGCCGGCTGTCGGGTTCAGGAGGCCGGAGATCGTCTTCATCGTGGTCGACTTGCCCGCGCCATTGGCCCCGATGAGGCTCACGATCTCGCCCTCCTCCACGGAGAAGGATAGGCCGTGGATGACCTCGATGCGACCGTAAGACACGCGGAGGTTCTTCAGTTCAAGCAGTGGAATCGGGCTCCCCGAGGTACGCGGCGATCACACGCGGATCGTTCCGGATGGCTTCCGGGATGCCGTCCGCGAGCTTGCGCCCGAACTCCAGGACGACGATCCGGTCGGTCACTCCCATGACCAGCTTCACATCGTGTTCGATCAGCAGCACGGTGTACCCGTCTGCCCGGATGGCCTTGATGAGGTCCATGAGGTCCTCCTTCTCGGCCGGGTTGAAGCCGGCGGCCGGCTCGTCCAGGCAGAGCACCTTCGGATCGGTCGCGAGGGCCCGCGCGATATCCAGCCGGCGCTGGGACCCGTACGGGAGCGCTCGGGAGAGCGCCGCCGCTTGGTCGGCGATGCCGACGAACTCGAGCAACGCCATCCCGCGTTCGATCGAGGACTTCTCCTCGCGCGTGTGCCGCGGGAGGCGCAGCAGAGCGCCGGGAACGGAGGTGCGGTGCCGGGCGTCGAGCCCGACGACCACGTTCTCCAGCGCGGTCATCCCCCCGAAGAGGCGGATGTTCTGGAACGTCCGGGCAAGTCCCATGCGGGTGATCCGGTGCTGCTTCTGCCCCTTGATCGACTGGCCTTCCAGCCGCACGTCGCCTCGGGTGAGTTTGTAAACGCCGGTCATGGCGTTGAAGCAGGTCGTCTTGCCCGCGCCGTTGGGGCCGATCAGGCCGAGGATCTCACCGCGACGGATGTCGAACGACACATCATCGAGAGCGAGCAGGCCGCCGAATTTTACGGTGAGGCCCAGGACCTCCACGATGCTCTCGCCAGCCCCGCCCCCGATCTCGCGGTCGGGGGCGACCGCTTCGGCGACCGCGAGGTGGACGCCGGTGGCCTTCAGCTCCTCCTCGTTCGCGCCGAGGACCGTCTCGGCGTCGGGGATGAGCGCTCGCTCACCGGTCATCGCTTCGCGCCCTGCTCTCTGCCGGGCAGCCTTCGGCACCGCGTGCCGCCCGTACGCCAGAAGCTTCTGCCGCGCCGGGAACAGACCCTGTGAGCGGAAGATCATGATCAGCACGAGAGCGACGCCGAAGATCAGGTACTTGTAGTCGGCGATGGCGGTGAACCGCAGCGGGATGTACGCCACGATCGCGCCGCCGAGCATGGCCCCCACCTTGTTGCCCGCACCGCCGAGCACGACGGCCGCGAGGAACAGGATGGAGGTCTGAACGTCGAACTTCTGGTTGTTCACGAAGCCGACCTGGCCAGCGAACAACGCCCCGGAGAGTCCGCCGACGCCGGCGCCGATCGCGAACGCCCACACCTTGTACCCGAAGGTCGGCACGCCCATGATCTCGGCGGCGTCCTCGTCCTCGCGGATGGCGATCCAGGCGCGGCCGACACGGCTGCGCTCCAGGTTACTGGAGCCATGCTAGAGCTTAGCCGAGGAACTCGGTTCGCCGTGCGGCGCGGCCCTCGGCCGATTCTGCCCACTCCTGCTGGGTAGCTCTCTTATGTAGCTCCTCGGCGAGTTCACTCATCGTGAAATCTCCCAATGAGGTTGACGTTGGGTTCTCCTCGGATTCCCCTAGGCCGACGATTGTTCGAAGAGCGTTTTCCTCGGCCTTGGAAAACCAGCGAGGGGTGATGCGGTACACGCCGCCACGTTGACGTCGGCCACTCGCGAGCCGGCGTGCAGGGGTCTCTATCGCCCCGAGTTCCTCGAGGTGCGTGAGGTGCGAAAGCACACCAGGGCTTGTGACACCCAACTCGGTAGCAATTTCCACGCTAGAACCACCATCACGATGGATAAGGAGATAGCGCAGCACGCCCATGCGCAATGGGGTCATCGCGAGAGCCTCAACCAGGCGTTCCGCTCGCGCCGGCAAGTCGCTCGCATCCGAGGGCTGACGCCGAGACACGTATACCAACCCATCCAAGGAAACCTATTTATTCGCCGACTTATGAGATAGAATGCTTTTACTCGGCGAGCGGACAGTCCCTCTTCCACGAAGGAGACTGTGAGCATTCCTGCTCTATAGCCAAGCTACACCGTCACCGATGCGTGAACTACTGGACATCACAGCTAGACGACACTCTGCGCGCAGCGCTGCCCGCTATGGGCCCCTCGGCCCACCATGTCCGGCAGAGCCTTTCCAGCGCGCTCTCAGCGACCGTCTCAGTGGACCTGCTCCGGTTCACGCGCCGAGGCTGAGCGACCGCCGCCTGTTTCTCGCGCATCGGGATGGCCAACACCTTCCGGGTGATCGTGAAACCGTTCGGTGGTGCGTCGCAATGCCCTTCCTTCGAGGACGCTCACCCAGCGCACCCGCCAGACCGGAAGCGGCGGAGCCCGGGCTCCGCCGTCCCGCGTCCCGGCGCGCCCAACGCGAAACGGCCGCCCCGGCAGGACGGCCGCTTCTGCGGTTGTGCGATTCGCTCAGCGAGCGAAGTGGCCGCGGTAGTACTCGAACACCCAGCCCACGATGCAGACGAAGGCGAAAGCCACTCCGATGAAGCAGAGCCAGAATCCGACGGCAAGGCCCAGGAGGACGAGGGCGGCTGCGCTGGCGAGGGCCACGGGCCACCAGCTCCACGGAGAGAAGTGGCCGAGCTCGGGGTCGCCGTCGTCAATGTTCGCGTCGAGACGGTCCTCCGGCAATTCGCCGCCCTGGGAGGCGTGCGAACGGCCGATGTAGAAGGCGAGGAAGGCGGCCAGGATGGCGCTCAGCGCGAGCGCGACCGTGCCGACCCACTCCACCTTGAGGTGCATGGGGTCGATCAGGCTCCAGAGCGTGTAGGCGATCGCCGAGAGGAGAAAGAAGACCGCGAGGATCCAGAAGAGAATCGCGTTGGCTCTCATGGGTTCACTTCACCTTGTTGTCTGCGAGGTCGAGCACGGGGGTGTCCGGGGCGTCTTTGCCGCCGCCGATGCCGATGGGGATACCGGCCTCGGGGTGGTTCAGATCGAACGCCGGGGACTCTGACCGGATGCGCGGAATCGACGTGAAGTTGTGCCGCGGCGGCGGGCAGGAGGTCGCCCACTCCAGGGAGCGGCTATACCCCCAGGGGTCGTTCACGGTCACCTTGGGCGCATGACGGGCGGTCAGGTAGACGTTGACCAAGAACGGGATCATCGAGACCGCGAGGAGGAGGGCGCCGACGGACGAGAGCTGGTTCATCCAGGTGAAGCCGTCCGAGGGCAGGTAAGTCGCGTAGCGGCGCGGCATCCCGACGACACCCAGCCAGTGCTGCACAAGGAAGGTCATATGGAAGCCGATGAACAGCAGCCAGAAGTGCCACTTGCCGAGACGGTCGTTGAGCATCCTGCCCGTCCACTTCGGCCACCAGAAATAGAAGCCGGCGAACATAGCGAACACGACCGTTCCGAACACGACGTAATGGAAGTGCGCCACGACGAAGTAGGTGTCGGAGACGTGGAAGTCCAGGGGCGGCGACGCCAGGATGACACCGGTCAGACCGCCGAAGGTGAACGTGATGAGGAAGCCGATCGACCACAGCATGGGCGACTCGAACGTGAGGGAACCGCGCCACATGGTGCCGATCCAGTTGAAGATCTTCACGCCGGTCGGGACGGCGATGAGCATGGTCATGAGCGAGAACCAGGGCAGGAGCACCGAACCGGTCACGTACATGTGGTGCGCCCACACGGTGATGGAGAGGGCTGCGATGGCGATCGTCGCGTAGATGAGGGTCTTGTACCCGAAGATCGGCTTGCGGCTGAACACGGGGAATATCTCGGACACGATGCCAAAGAACGGCAGCGCGATGATGTACACCTCGGGATGGCCGAAGAACCAGAACAGGTGCTGCCAGAGCAGCGCCCCGCCGTTGGCGGCGTCGTAGATGTGCGCATCGAACACACGGTCGGCGGCGAGGGCGAACATCGCAGCGGCGAGCACGGGGAAGGCCATCAGCACGAGGATGGACGTCACCAGCGTGTTCCAGGTGAAGATCGGCATCCGGAACATCGTCATGCCCGGGGCGCGCATGGTGATGATCGTGATGATGAAATTCACCGCGCCGAGAATGGTCCCGAAGCCGGACAGCCCAAGGCCGAGCACCCACAGGTTTCCCCCCACGCCCGGAGAGAACGTCGTGCTGGAGAGCGGCGCGTAGGCGAACCAGCCGAACGAGGCGGCGCCCTGCGGGGTGAGGAAGCCGGCGACCGCAATCAGGGAGCCGAAGGAGTAGAACCAGTAGGCCAGCGCGTTCAGCCGCGGGAACGCCACGTCCGGAGCGCCGATCTGCAGTGGCATGAGCACGTTCGCGAAGCCGGCGAAGAGCGGTGTCGCGAACATGAGCAGCATGATCGTTCCATGCATCGTGAACAGCTGGTTGTACTGCTCTTTGGTCGCCACGACTTGCAAACCCGGCTCGAAGAGCTGGGCGCGGATGATGAGGGCCATCACACCGCCGATGAGGAAATAGACGAAGGAGGAGATCAGGTACATGTACCCGATCGTCTTGTGGTCCGTCGACGTGATGTAGTTCACGAGGATGTTGCCCTTGCGCTCCACTCCATTGGCGGAGAAGAGGGCGGGCTTCGGAGCGGGCGCTGTGGTCGCTCCTGGCGCCGGTGAAGTCGTCGTCATCGTGTGTCCTACTCGTTACCCTCGGGGGCCTTCGGTGCGTCGGTTCCGGGGAGGTTGTTGCGGTCGTACTCGGAGCCGAGCTTGCCCGTGTATCCCCTGTCGCGCAGCGATTGGAGGTGGGCGTCGTACTCGGCTTGGGAGACGATCTTCACGTTGAAGAGCATCGCGGAGTGGTACTCGCCGCAGAGCTCGGCGCACTTGCCGACAAAGGTGCCGGTACGGTCCGTCTCGAAATACATGTAGTTGGTCTTGCCCGGGATGACGTCTTTTTTATACAGCATCGCCGGCACCCAGAACGAGTGGATCACATCGCGCGAGTCGAGCTGAAGGGTGATCTTCTTGTGCTCCGGGAGGTAAAGAGTCGGGATCGAACCCTCCACGACCGAGCCCGGCGTGGCGTTCGCGTCGTCCGGCTGGACCTGGATGCCCGGGTCGTAGACGTTGTCGTCGAGGTAGTTGAAGTCCCAGGACCACTGCTTGGCGTAAACCTGGATGGTCACATCCGGGTTGGCGTACGGCTTCTCGATGGCGTTCTGGTCGCGCGCGGTGAAGGCGAAGAAGCCGAGCACCAGGATGAGCGGAACGATCGTGTAGAAGATCTCGATCGGCATGTTGTAGCGCATCTGCACGGGCAGGCCGGTCTGGCCTTTCCGGCGGCGGTAGACGATGGCGGCCCAGAGGATGAGGCCCCAGACTACGAGGCCGACGAGCAGGAGGACTATCCAGCTCGTCACCCAGAGCCCGCTGATGCGCTCGGTGTGGTTGGTGACGGGCGACTCGCCCTCGACGAATCCCGGGAGGAATCCGTTCAGCTGTGCTTGCGTACATCCCGCCAGCGCAGCGACGAGTGTCGCTGCGACAGGGATTGCAGCCCATCGGAGACGGCGATTGTGACGCACCGGTGACCTTTCGAGTGACTTCTGGGACAGTTCACATCCAAATGTATGTGGCTGTGTCTACCCTACTCCGCCGGACACCCTGATTCGTACACTCAGGGCCGCCCGGTGCGTGGCGGCCCTGTGCGAACGTGTGTGCGAGGCGAGCCTCAGTGGAAGGAGTCTCCGCAGGCGCAGGAGCCCGCCGCGTTCGGGTTGTCGATCGTGAAGCCCTGCTTCTGGATCGTGTCTTCGAAATCGATCGTGGCGCCGTCGAGGTACGGGACGGACATCTTATCGACGATGACCTCGACGCCGTCGAAGTCGACGGCGGCGTCGCCGTCGAGCATCCGCTCGTCGAAGTACAGCTGGTAGATCAGGCCCGAACAACCGCCCGGCTGGACGGCAACGCGCAGCCGCAGGTCATCGCGCCCTTCCTGCTCGAGCAGGCTCTTAACCTTGACGGCCGCCGTGTCGGTGAGGCCGACGCCGTGGGCCTGAGTGCCGGTCAGCGCTGTGTCGGTCATGGGACTCCCTTGCACAAGTGGATGCGGATCTGCGACGATTCTACGTCGCTTTTCCGGTGAAACGCCGCGTTCGCACCTTTACTCCGAGTACACGCTCAGGCGGGCCAAGAGCAGCGCCTCGGACAGAACGGCCCGCTTGAAAACGCCGAGGTGCAGCGACTCGTTCGGGCTGTGCGCCCGGGTGTCGGGGTCCTCGACACCGGTGACCAGGATCTGCGCGGCCGGGAACTCCCGCACGAGATCGGCGATGAACGGGATGGACCCGCCCACGCCGGTCTCCACCGCCCCCTTGCCCCACCCGTCGGCCATCGCCCGTTTGGCCTCGGCCGCCGCCCAGCCGCCGGTGTCGACCAGGAAAGCCTCGCCGGTGTCGACGTCCTCGATCGCGATGTGCGCGCCGAACGGCGCGTGTGCGCGGAGGTGCCGCTCCAGGGCGGAAAAGACATCCGCTGCGGGCTGGCCCGGGGCGACGCGGGCGCTCAGACGCACCGCGACGCTCGCCAGAAGCGTGTTGGACGCGTCGGCCACGCTCGGCGCGTCGACACCGGTTACGGTCACCGTTGGCTTGGACCACAGGCGCGACAGGAGCGGCCCCGAGCCGATGGGGGTCACGCCCGGCAGCAACGCGGCGTCCTTCCGGAACTGCTCTTCGGGGAGGTGCGGCGGCTCGGGGGCGGGAGTGTGCGCGAGGAAGCCCTCGACGGCGACCTCGCCGTTCTCGTCGTGCAGGGTCGCCAGGAGTTTGACGAGCGCGAGCATGGCGTCGGGCGCGGCGCCGCCGTACATACCGGAGTGCGAGGCGTGCTCGAGAGTCGAGACGGTGAGCGTGAAGGTGACGTTGCCCCGCAGAGAGACGGTCAGCGCGGGCGTGTCGGCATCCACGTTGTAGGAGTCGGCCACGATGATCACATCGGCGCTCAGCGCGGTCTTGTTCTCTGCGAGGAAGTTCGCGAACGAGCGCGAACCGAACTCCTCCTCCCCCTCGATGAAGACCGCGAGGCCGAGGTCGAAGTCGGGGCCGAGCGCCTCGGCCAGGGCGCGGACGCTCGCGACGTGAACCATCACACCGGCCTTGTCGTCGGCGGCGCCGCGACCATAGAGGCGGTCGCCGCGGACGGTCGGCTCGAACGGCGGCGTGTCCCAGCCGGCGGCGTCGCCCTGGGGCTGCACATCGTGGTGCGCGTAGAGGAGCACAGTCGGGCGCCCGTTCCTGGCGGCGCGGGTGGCGAGCACGGCGGGCTGGCCGAGGGTCCCGCCCTGGATCGGGGCGCGCTTCACCTCCACCGTGTCGAACGCCCCGGTGCCGGTCAGCAGCGCCGCGACGGCGTCGGCGCTCGCCCGCACGTTCTCCGGGTCGTAGGCGGCCCACGACACCGAGGGGATGCGCACGAGACGAGAGAGCTCGGCGATGGTGGAAGGGAGCCCCGCCGCCACGGCGTCGTACACGCGCCACTCGGTCGCTGAGTGCTCTGCGGGGGAAGTCGGCTGCGAGTCGGTCATGCGGGTAATCTTAAGCCGACCCCCGACTATCGAAGGCTTGACGTTGGCTAAACGACAAAAACCGGCGGCCGAGGCGGAGAAACCCGTCGTCGAGACCCCGGAAGACACCGCTGCCCGGCTGAAGCAGGGCAAAGGCATTCCGACTCCCTCCCGCCGGGAGCAGGAGGCCGCGCGCAAGCGCCCGCTGGTGCCCAACGACCGCAAAGAGGCGGCGAAGCTGGCCCGTGCCAACCAGGCGGAGGCGCGCGAGAAGGCGCGCATCGGCATGGCGAACGGCGACGAGCGCTACCTGACGGTCCGTGACCGCGGCCCGCAGCGCCGCTTCGTGCGCGACTTCGTCGACGCGCGCTTCTCCATCGGCGAGTTCCTCATCCCAGTCATGCTCGTGGTCATCGTCCTGAGCTTCCTGCCCTGGGCCTTCATGCAGGTGTGGGGGCTGATCGCGCTGTGGACATTCTTCCTGATCGCGGTGATCGACGGCTTCATCCTGGGCTTCCAGGTCCGGCGCCGCGTCGGCCGTAAATTCGGCGAGTCGAAAGTCGAGCGGGGCCTGCGCTGGTACGCCGCCATGCGGGCATTCCAGCTGCGGGCCATGCGTCTGCCGAAACCGCAGGTCAAGCGCGGCCGGTACCCTGGCTGACGTGACGATCGTGGCAGCGGCGGACGGCTCCGCCCTCGGCAACCCCGGCCCCTCAGGCTGGGCCTGGTATGTGGACGACGAGCGCTGGTCGGCAGGCGGCTGGCCGCACGGCACCAACAACATGGGTGAGCTCATGGCCGTCATCGACCTCCTGGAATCGACCGCGCACCAGGACGACGACCTCCGCATCCTGTGCGACAGCCAATACGTCATCAACTCGGTGACCAAATGGATGCCGGGCTGGAAGCGCAAGGGGTGGCGCAAGTCCAACGGCTCCCCCGTGCTCAACCGCGAGCTCCTGGAACGGCTCGACCGCGGCTTGCAGGGTCGGAGCTACACGTTCGAGTGGGTGAAGGGCCACGCAGGCCACGACCTCAACGAGGCCGCCGATGCGCGGGCGCGGGCAGCCGCCACGGCCTACCAGAAGGGCGACACCATCCCGATCGGTCCGGGCTGGCCGGGGCGATCGTCGGGCGCGGGCGAACCCGCCGCCGACGCCGTGCTGGAGTTCGATCTCTTCGACGGCCTGCCGGCTGAGGAGACCGACGAGCAGACGGTGGAGCGGCTGGAGCGTGAGCTGCTGGATCCGGCCGTGCGCGCCGACTCCTCGCAAGTCGCCGCGCTGCTGCATTCCGGATTCGAGGAGATCGGGCGATCAGGACGGCTCTGGGGCCGCGACGCGCTGCTCGAGTCCCCGGCCGACGAGGACACCCCCGCGACCGAGCTCACCGTTCTGGGCGCCCAGAAGCTCGGCGACGACGCCATCCTGCTCACGCTGCGGACGGTGGACGCGCGCGGTAGCACCCTGCGCAGCTCGCTGTGGCTGCGCTCCGCGGGACGCTGGCGGCTTCGCTTCCACCAGGGCACCCCCGAGGCCTAGGTGTAACGGCCCGCAGCGTGTCGTTCCGGGACTCTTCCCTTTCCGACGCCGCGCTCAGCGAGAGCGAAGCGCGGACAGCCCGCGGGTGATCTGCCGCGCCCACAGCGGTCCGCGGTAGAGGAAGGCCGTGTATCCCTGCACGAGGGTCGCTCCGGCATCCAGTCGCCGCTGCACATCCTGGGCCGTCTCGACGCCGCCGACGGAGATCACGCACAGGCTGGGGGGAACGTTCGCACGGATGAGCGTCAGCACCTCCAGAGAGCGGGCCGCGAGCGGCGCACCCGAGAGCCCGCCCGCGCCAGCGGCCTCAACCACGGCCGGATCGGAGCTGAGACCGTCCCGCGCGATGGTCGTGTTGGTGGCGATGATGCCCGCGAGACCGAGTTCGACGGCGAGCCTCGCGACCGCGACGATCTGCTCGTCGGTGAGATCGGGTGCGATCTTGACCAGGAGCGGCTTCTTCCCCGACGCCGCCTTCACGGCGCTCAGCAGGGGTGCGAGCGCTTCCCGCTCCTGGAGGCCGCGGAGGCCGGGCGTGTTCGGGGAGCTGACGTTCACAACGAGGTAGTCGGCGACCGGAGCGAGGGCGCGGGCGCTGATGAGGTAGTCGGCTGTGGCGTCTTCGACGGCGACGGCGCGGCTCTTGCTGATGTTGACGCCGAGCACCGGACGACGACGGGCTCGGCGCACCCGCAGAAGGCGGTTCGCCGCCGCGCCCGCGCCGTGGTTGTTGAAGCCCATCCGGTTGATCACCGCGCGATCCGGAAGGAGGCGGAACAGCCGGGGCTTGTCGTTCCCCGGTTGCGGGCGCGCCGTGATCGTGCCGACCTCCACATGGCCGAACCCCAGAGCGCCGAGGCCGATGACGCCCTCGCCATCCTTGTCGAAGCCCGCGGCAATCCCGAACGGCGAATCGAACCGGAGGCCGAGCGCCTCCACCGCCAGCGAGGGGTCGGGCGCGGTGAAGCGACGCAGGAGGGAGCCGAGACCGATCACCGGCAAGGCTCGGATCGCCGCGAACGCGAGGCGATGCGCCCGCTCGGGATCGAACCGGGACAGGACGAGGGAGAAAAGTGTGCGATACATGCCGGTACGAGAATACCCGGCCGGCCTCAGACCTGGACGTCCGCCGGCTCGCCGCGATGCTCGACCCGGAGCTGCTGGATGGCCGATTCGAAGTCCTCCAGCGAGTCGAACGCCTGATAGACGCTCGCGAAGCGGAGGTAGGCGACCTCGTCCAGTTCGCGCAACTCGGGCAGGATGGCCAGGCCGATGTCATTGGCCTCGATCTGGGAGGCCCCGGTGGAGCGGATGGTCTCTTCGACCTTCTGGGCGAGGACGGCGAGATCGGAATCGGTCACCGGCCGGCCCTGGCACGCCTTCCGGACGCCGAGCACGATCTTCTCCCGGCTGAACGGCTCGACGACACCGCTGCGCTTGATGACGCTGAGGCTGGCGGTCTCCGTCGTTGAGAACCGGCGGCCGCACTCGGGGCACTGCCGCCGCCGCCGGATGGAGAGACCGTCGTCGCTCGTGCGGGAGTCGATGACACGGGAATCCGGATGGCGGCAGAAAGGGCAGAACATACTGAGAATTCTAGCGGCGATCAGGACACCGGGCCCGGTCAGGCCCGCTCCTCGAAGCGCAGGGTCACCGCCTCGCCATGCGCTGACAGGTCTTCCGCGCCGGACAGCGCGACGATCCGGCCGGCGACCGCGCGAAGCGCTTCCCGGTCGTAGCGGATCACCTGCTGCGGGCGCAGGAAGGAGTAAGCGCCGAGGCCCGGCGAGAAGCGGGCCTGGCCGCCGGTCGGCAGGACGTGGTTGGAGCCGGCGAGATAGTCGCCGAGGCTGACGGGCGCATGCGGCCCCACGAAGATGGCGCCGGCGTTCTGGATGCGGGCGAGCACTGCCTCCGCATCGGCCGTCTGGAGTTCGAGGTGCTCGGGGCCGTAGGCGTTGCTGAACGCGGCCGCAGCGTCCAGATCGTCCACGAGCACGACGGCGGACTGCTGACCGCCGAGCGCAGCACGCACGCGCTCGGCGTAGCGGGTCGACGCGGCGAGCGTCTCCAGTTCGGCGGCGACGCGGCCCACGAAGGCCGGGCTGTCGGTGACGAGCAGGGAAGCCGCGGCCTCGTCGTGCTCCGCCTGGCTGATCAGATCGGCGGCGACGTAGCGCGGGTCGGCCGTGTCGTCGGCGATCACGAGGATCTCGGTCGTGCCCGCTTCGGAGTCGATGCCGGTCTGCCCCCGCACGACGCGCTTGGCGGCGGCGACATAGATGTTGCCCGGCCCGGTGATCACCTGCACCGGTTCGAGCCCGAGCTCTCCCACACCCCAGGCCAGCGCACCGATCGCTCCGGCGCCACCCATCGCGTACACCTCGTCGATTCCGAGCAGGCCGGCCGCTCCGAGGATGGTCGGGTGGACCGCACCGCCGAACTCGCGCTGCGGCGGGCTGGCGAGTGCGATGGAGGCAACCCCGGCGACCTGCGCTGGGACCGCGTTCATGACGACGCTCGACGGGTACACCGCCTTGCCGCCCGGGACGTAGAGGCCGGCGCGCTCCACCGGCTGCCAGCGCTGCTCGATGACCGCGCCAGGTCCGATACGGGTCACGGCCGCAGGCGGAACCTGGGCGGCGGTCGCCTCGCGCACGCGGGCGATCGCCTCCTCGAGCGCCTCCCGCACCCCGCCGGGAAGAGCGTCCACCGCGGCCACGATCTCCGCGACCGGAACCCGCACGGACGCGGGAACACCGCCGTCGAAGCGCTCGGCCTGCTCCCGCAGGGCCGCCGCGCCGCGCTTCCGCACATCGGCGATGAGGTCGGCGGCGACGGTCATCGCAGCCTGCACATCCACCACCGGACGGGGAACGAGGCGCTCGAAGGCAGTGCGAGTAGGCTGGACTCCGCGAAGGTCAATGGTCTGCATCATGACCCGATCAGCCTAGCCGCATCCCGGAACAGCCCCAGCCGAACGGTTCCCGACAGCAGAGTATGAACAGCGAACCCGCCCGCCCCCGCGACCCGACGCCCGACCTCGCCGCCTTCCGCATGTCCTTCCGGCGGCACACGGCCGGAGTGGCCATCGTGACCGCGCAGGATGCGTCGGGCCGCCCGGTCGGGTTCACCGCGACCTCACTCGCCTCCCTCGCGGCCGTGCCCCCGCTCGCCACGTTCAACATCGCGCTCTCCGCCTCCAGCTGGCCGGCGCTCGCGGAGAACGACCGCGTCGTCATCCACATGCTCGGCGTGCGCAACAAGAGCGTCGCCGAGCTACTCTCCGCGGACAACACGCGCCGTTTCCTCGGCGATCACTGGTACCGGGGTCCGCACGGCCTGCCCGTGATGAAGGATGTGACGGCGTGGATGGTGGCCCGCATCGTCGGCCGCTTCCCCGTCCACAACAGCGCCGTGGTCGTGGTGCAGATCGAGGGCGGCGAGCTGGGCGAGCCGGACGCGCCGCTGCTCTATCACGAGCGGCGCTACCACCGGCCGATAGAACTCGGTTAGAGGCGCGGCCGACCCTCTGGATGCCTGCGGCGCTTCTGGATGCGGTCACCGCGGGTGAGGGTGACAGGATCTGCCGCCCCATCCCCCCGCCGCGCAGCAGCCGGACAACACGCCGGACGACCGTGCGAGAACGGGAGGCGAAGAGTCTGCCGCGGGTCACCGACACGAGGGGCAGCTCCACCGGGAAGCGATCATAATCGAACGATTCCGGGCGCAGTTGCCACGCCACAGCGTGAATCTCGTTCATCAGGTTTCCGCCATGCACGATCTGCAGCCAACAGGGAAGGGCGGACACTTGCAGCACGTCGGCGTGCGCCGTCGAAGAGAACACAGTGCCCACGGGGCGGTCCTCCTCGCGACGCTCGATGAACGACAGAAACGCGTTCGAGGAGTGGTAGTACCGATAGAGCCCACCCACGCGTTCGAACTGCAGTCCCCGCTGGAAGTTCACGAAGAGGGCGTCCTGACGGTCGAACACCTCGTGAATACGGGCGAAGTAGTCGGTGGCGATCGCGTCATCGCTGTCGAGACGCGTCGTGATCACGTACGGCGCACGGGCACGGGTAGTGACGACCTTGTCGACGCTGTTCCAGAAATGATCGCGAAGCCACACCGTCTCGAACGCGGTGCCCTCGCCAAGCCGCACAAGCTCCGCTTCAAGCCACGGTGCCCGGCAGCCTTCGTCGATGAGCAGCAGCCATCGGAACGCCTCCGTGGTCTGACTCTGCACGCTGGGCAGGCACACCGCCTCGAAGAGCCCTATCCGGTAGCGAAGCCAGTTCTCGTCCAGCGGCGGCTGGCTGTCCGTCCACAGGACGCCGAACCGGGTGAGGATGAAGTGCTCGACGTCAGACATCGTTCCACTCTGCCTCCCGGCGATCGCTGTCAGCTGGTCCTTAAGAAGACGTCGACGGTCAGTTGGGGGGCAGCATCCGTTATGTCGCGTGGACGCTCCGCGCGCGGAGCGTCACACCAGGCAGTTCGGCCCGAGGAGAGCCTTCAGCTCGCCGTACAGATCGGGAGAGACCTTCACCGGCTTCGGAACCTCGAACACGCGGGCGACCGAGCCCTTCACCAGTCGCAGCTGCACCTCGCTCTCGCCCGGATGGCGGGTGAGGACGGACGCGAGTTCGGTGACCGTGTCGGTGGTCGCCCGCTGGTCCGGCATGGTGATCGTCACGGTCCCGACGTCGTCGGCCTGGCCGAGGTCCGGGACCATCAGGCTGAACGCGTGCAGGTTCATCCCGTCGTCGCGCAGGCTCACGCGACCGCGCACGACGACGATCGAGTCGCCCTGCAGCATGCCCTGGAACTCCTGATAGGCCTTGCCCATGAACATGGCGGTCATCTCACCGCCGAAGTCCTCGACCTGGATCATCCCGTACTGATTGCCGGAGGCTTTCGCGACACGGTGCTGAACGCTGGTCACGAGACCCGCGATGACGACGGTCTCGCCGTCCTGAACGGTCTCCGAGGCGACGAGGTCGGCGATCGACGTGCTCGCGAGCTTCGCCAAATGCAGTTCCAGCCCCGCAAGAGGATGGTCGGAGACATACAGGCCGAGCATCTCGCGCTCGAACGCGAGCTTGTCGCGCTTGACCCACTCCGGACGCTCGGGGATGTGGTGCTGCGACCGGTTCGGCTCGTCGTCCCCCCACAGACTGTCGAAATCGAACCCGACATCGCCATTGGCCTCGCTGCGCTTGATCTTGACCGCGGACTCCACCGCATCCTCGTGGACCTCCACCAGCGCCCGTCGGGTGTAGCCCAGCGAGTCGAAAGCGCCCGCCTTGATGAGCGATTCGACGGTGCGCTTGTTGGCGGCGTGAACCGGCACTCTGCTGAGGAAGTCGTGGAACGACTCGAACCGACCGCTCGACTCCCGCGCCTCCCGGACGCCCTCGACCACGTTGGCGCCGACGTTGCGCACCGCGCCCATCCCGAAGCGGATGTCCTCGCCGACGGCCGCGAAGTACAGGCTGGACTCGTTGACGTCGGGTGGGAGCACCTCGATGCCCATGCGACGGCACTCGTTGAGGTACAGCGCCATCTTGTCCTTGGAGTCGCCGACGCTGGTGAGAAGGGCAGCCATGTACTCGGCCGGATAGTGGGCCTTGAGATAGGCGGTCCAATACGAGATGACCCCGTACGCGGCCGAGTGCGCCTTGTTGAACGCGTAGTCGGAGAACGGGAGCAGGATCTCCCAGAGCTTGTTCACGGCCGCCACCGAGTAGCCGTTCTCGACCATGCCCTGTGAGAAGCCCTCGAACTGCTTGTCCAGCTCCGACTTCTTCTTCTTGCCCATCGCACGGCGCAGAATGTCGGCCTGTCCGAGCGAGAAGCCCGCGACCTTCTGCGCGATGGCCATGACCTGCTCCTGGTAGATGATCAGGCCGTAGCTGGTCGAGAGGATGTCCTGAAGCGGTTGCGCGAGCTCGGGATGGATGGGCGTGATCTCCTGCTGCCCATTCTTCCGCAGCGCATAGTTGGTGTGCGAGTTCGCGCCCATCGGACCGGGCCGGTACAGCGCGATGAGGGCCGAGATGTCCTCGAAGTTGTCCGGTTTCATCAGCCGCAGCAGCGAGCGCATCGGGCCGCCGTCGAGCTGGAACACGCCGAGTGTGTCACCGCGGGAGAGCAATTCGTAGGCGGCGCGGTCGTCCAGCTCCAGGTTTTCCAGTACCAGCTTCTCGCCGCGGTTCGCCTCGATGTTGTCGAGCGCGTCGTTGATGATCGTCAGGTTCCGCAAGCCCAGGAAGTCCATCTTGATCAGGCCGAGGGATTCGCACGCCGGGTAGTCGAACTGCGTGACGATTTGGCCGTCCTGCTCCCGCTTCATGATCGGGATGACGTCGATGAGCGGGTCCGAGGACATGATCACGCCGGCCGCGTGGACGCCCCACTGCCGTTTCAGGTTCTCCAAGCCGAGCGCTGTGTCGAACACAGTCTTGGCCTCGGGGTCGGACTCCACGACAGCGCGGATGTCCAGGGCCTCCTTGTAGCGCGGGTGCTGTTTGTCGAAGATCCCGGTGAGCGGGATGTCCTTCCCCATGACGGGCGGCGGCATCGCCTTGGTGAGCTTCTCGCCCATCCCGAACGGGAACCCGAGCACGCGGGAGGAGTCCTTGAGTGCTTGTTTGGCCTTGATCGTGCCGTACGTGACAATCTGGGCGACCCGTTCCTCGCCGTACTTGTCCGTCACGTACTTGATGACCTCGCCGCGGCGGCGGTCATCGAAGTCGACATCGAAGTCAGGCATGGAGACGCGGTCGGGGTTGAGGAAGCGCTCGAAGATGAGGCCGTGCCGCAGCGGGTCGAGGTCGGTGATCCGCATCGCGTAGGCCGCCATCGAACCCGCGCCGGAACCGCGGCCGGGGCCCACCCGGATGCCGTTGTCCTTCGACCAGTTGATGAAGTCGGCGACGACGAGGAAGTAGCCGGGGAAGCCCATCTGCGAGATGACGCCGATCTCGTAGTCGGCCTGTTTGCGCACCTCCGGCGTGACACCGTTCGAGTAACGCTCGGCGAGGCCCCGCTCGACCTCCTTGACGAACCAGGTCTGCTCGGTCTCGCCGGCCGGGACAGGGAAACGCGGCATGTAGTTGGCGGCGGTGTCGAACCGCACATCCACCCGCTCGGCGATCGTAAGCGTGTTGTCGCAGGCGTCCGGGTGATCGCGGAAGAGCTGCCGCATCTGCTCGGAGGTCTTCAAGTAGAACTCGTCCGCGTCGAACTTGAACCGGTTGGGGTCATCCAGGGTGGAGCCGGACTGCACGCACAGCAGCGCCGCGTGGCTCTTCGCATCGGCGGCGTGGGTGTAGTGGAGGTCGTTCGTCGCGACCAGCGGGAGGCCGAGCTCCTTCGCCAGCCGGATGAGGTCGGACATGATGCGGCGCTCGATGCCGAGCCCGTGGTCCATGATCTCGGCGTAGAAGTTCTCTTTGCCGAAAATGTCGCGGAACTCGGCGGCGGCTTTCTTGGCCTCCTCGTACTGGCCGAGCCGGAGGCGGGTCTGGACCTCTCCGGAGGGGCAGCCCGTCGTCGCGATGATGCCCTTGGCATACTGGCTGAGCAGCTCGCGATCCATCCGCGGCTTGAAGTAGTAGCCCTCGATGGAGGCCAGCGAGGACATCCGGAAGAGGTTGTGCATCCCCTCGGTCGTCGCAGCGAGCAAAGTCATGTGCGTGTAGGCGCCGGAGCCGGAGACATCGTCCCCGCCGCCGTCCCCCCAGCGGATGCGGGTCTTGTCGGTGCGGTGGGTGCCTGGCGTAAGGTACGCCTCCGTGCCGATGATCGGTTTGATTCCGGCGTCGATGGCGGTGCGCCAGAAGTCAAACGCGCCGAACATATTGCCGTGGTCGGTGACCGCGACGGCGGGCATCCCCTGCTCCACCGCGGCGTCGATGAGCGGTTTGACGCGAGCCGCGCCATCGAGCATCGAGTACTCACTGTGGACGTGGAGGTGAACGAAGGAGTCGGCCATTTCGTCTCCCAGCCTAGGGCTCCGCGCCGACGGCCGTCTGTCCCCCACACACCCGGAGGGGATTGCGCACCAGCCGACGGCAGACTCTTCCCTCTTTCTGCGGTCGGAAGGGGAGAAGGGGCCGGGGTCAGAGGGTGCGGAGGATGTCGAGGGCGTTCCGGAAGTCGGCGGGATAGGCGGTGGTGAAGGTGACCCACTCCCCCGTCGCCGGGTGAGCGAACGCGAGCTGGACCGCGTGAAGCCACTGACGGGTCAGGCCGAGCCGGGCCGAGAGGGTGGGATCGGCGCCGTACATCGCGTCGCCGACACAGGGGTGGCGCTGCGCGGACATGTGGACGCGGATCTGGTGCGTTCGACCTGTCTCCAGGTGGATCTCGAGCAGGCTCGCCGCAGGGAACGCCTCGATGGTCTCGTAGTGGGTCACCGACGGCTTGCCGCCGGCGACGACCGCGAATCTCCAATCGGACTTCGGATGCCGGCCGATCGGTGCGTCGATCGTCCCGGTCAGCGGGTCTGGATGCCCCTGCACCACCGCGTGATAGATCTTCTCGACCGTCCGATCGTGGAAAGCCCGCTTCAGCACGGTGTAGGCGTGCTCGGACTTGGCGACAACCATGAGACCGCTCGTGCCCGCATCCAGCCGGTGTACGATCCCCGCGCGCTCGGGGGCCCCCGAGGTCGAGATGCGGAACCCGGCCGCCGCCAGAGCGCCGAGCACGGTGGGACCCTCCCAGCCGATCGACGGGTGCGCGGCCACACCGGCCGGCTTGTCGAGGACGACGATGTCGTCGTCCTCGTGAACGATGGTGAGCTCGGACACAACGATCGGCACGATCCGCGGCTCCTCGCGTGGCTGCCAGGTCACATCGAGCCAGGACCCGGCGGGGAGGCGGTCGGATTTGCCGGCCTCGCGGCCATCCACGGTCACGCCGCCAGACTCGGCGACCTCCGCGGCGAAACTGCGCGAGAAACCGAGGAGCTTGGCGAGGCCGGCGTCGACGCGCACGCCGCCCAGACCGTCTGGGATGGGGAAGCTGCGGGACTCCATCAGGCAGACAGGTTCTCCGGTTTGTCCGCGGCGGACTCGTCACCGGCGGGCGAAGCGCTGCTGACGCCGGCGCCCTCGTCCCGCTGCCTGCGTCCGTCGAGACCGATCCCGCGCAGGGTCAGGAGGAGGAAAAGCCCCATGCTGAAGACGATCGCAACATCCGCGAGATTGAAGATGGCCGTCAGCAGAGGGATCTGCAGGAAGTCGATCACGTGTCCAACCCCGAACCCCGGCTCCCGGAAGAGCCGGTCGGTGAGGTTTCCGAGCAGCCCGCCGAGGAGGAGGCCGAACAGGATGGCCCAGGCCGTCGAGCGGATGCGCGGGGCGTACCAGATGACGAAGCCGAGCACGCCGACGCCCACGAGAGAGAAGATCCACGTGGAGCCGCTGCCGATCGAGAACGCGGCGCCCGGGTTCTTGACGAAGTGGAGCTGAAGGAGCTGCCCCAGGACAGCGACCTGCTGGCCCTCGGAGAGGTTGGAGACAACCAGCGCCTTGGTGATCTGGTCCATGAGGTACACGCAGAGCGCGACCACGGCCAGGATGACCAAGGCCCCGACGCTGGCCTTGGTCCGAGAGGGACTAGCCTCCAAAGCCGGGGAAGACCGGAGGCTGGGCGCCCTGGTCGGAGCCGTTCGAGAGGTCGCCATGACTCGCGGGCACCGGGGCGGGAACGCCGGAGGCGCGGTTCGAGGAACCGGACCCACCGACCTGCTGACTGTCGAGGTCGCGGAGCTGGTTCTCGATGTAGCTCTTCAGGCCCGAGCGGTAGTCGCGCTCGAAACCGCGCAGCTCCTCGATGCGGCGTTCGAGGCCGACGCGCTCCTGGTCCAGGGAGGCGATCTGCGCGCGCTGCTTCGACTCCGCTTCGGCGACGATGCGGGCGGCGGTCGCGTGTCCCTCGGCGATGAGCGCGTCGCGCTTCTCGACACCCTCGCGAACATGCTCCTCGTGGAGACGACGCGCGAGCTGCAGGAGGTTGTTGGTGGCGTTGGGGTCGTTCGCGTCCGTGGCAGCGCCCACAGCGAAGCCGGCGGCGGCCAGCGGAGCACCGGCCGAGGGAGCGGCGGCGGCCTGCTGTCGAGCCTCGGCGGTCTCGCGCTGGGCGATGGCGAGGCGCTGCTGAAGCTCCTCGTTCTCACGCTGGAGGCGCAGGATCTCGCCGTCGCTGGCGCCCAGAGAAGCCGCGACCGGGCCAGAGACACCGACAGTGCGCTGCAGCTCGGCGATGCGCGAGTCGGACGCCACCAGACGCTGCTTCAGCTCCTCGTTCTCCTGGGTCAGCCGACGCAGCTCGACGACGACCTCGTCAAGGAAATCGTCGACCTCGTCCTGGTCGTAGCCTTCGCGGAACTTCGTCGGTTGAAACCGCTTGTTGACCACGTCTTCCGGAGTCAGCGCCATGACTAGCCACCTTATATCTTAAAAAGAGACGAACAATGAGTGCTTAGCCAACGCTAGCAAAATGCGACAGCGGTGCCCACTCCGCCGCGCCCAGGCGCGTCGGAGTACACGTCCCCGCCCGGCGCTGGCACCGGGCGGCGGCGGTCAGATGAAGCTCACGGTGACGTACAAGCCGATGATCACGACGAGCATAGTGAGGCTCCAGCCGAAGTCGAGCGCGACCGGCCCCATCGACAGCGGTGGGAGAACGCGACGGAAGAAGCGGATGGGCGGGTCGGTCGCCACATAGGCCGACTCAGCGAGGACAAGCCCGACGCCGCGCGGCCGCCACTGGCGCGCGAAAGTGCGCACCAGATCCAGCACGAAGCGAGCCCAGAGCACGAAGAAGTAGATCAGGAGGACGTAGTAGAGGACGTTCGCGATGACCGAGACGACTAGCACGCTTCCAGTATGAACCAGAGCACGCACAAGGGCACACTGTCCGGCCGGACAGTGTGCCCTTGTGCGAAGTGCGTGCGGCGGTTCAGGCCTGCGCGAAGAAGGAGGCGTCGACCTCGGCCTCCTGGCCCCCGTGCTCGCCGGAGACGACGATGTGCGACGGAGACAGCAGGAAGACCTTGGGAGTGACCCGTTCGATCTTGCCGTACAAACCCTGCGAGAGGCCGCTGGCGAAGTCGATGAGACGGCGCGCGTCGCCCTCGCTCATCTGCGAGAGGTTGATGATGACCGGGATGCCCTCGCGGAACGACTCTGCGATCGCCTGGGCGTCACGGTACTGGCGGGGGTGGACCGTGAGAATCTCATTCATTTCCTGTACCGGAGCATTCCGTGCGGTGGACGATTTGCGCAGCGGGGTCACCGGCGCGCGGTTCTGCACGGGGGCGACCGCAGCGGGGTGCGGGACAGGCTGGACCGACGCGGGCGCAGCGGCTTCGCGGCGGGGCTGATGCTGCGTCTGCTCCTCCTCGAACTCCAGTTCCTCGTCGGCGAGGCCCAGATAGACCATTGTCTTCTTCAGCGGGTTGGCCATCGCTTCCTCCGTGTAGGCCGGGGCGCCCGGCGGCGCCGCACGCGAATCTTCTTGCTTCCGAGATTAACGAACGAGCGGCCGATTCCCGGTAATGGCCGTGCCGATCCGAAGGTGTGTCGCGCCGGCGGCGATGGCCTCCCGGTAGTCCTGGGACATTCCGGCGGAGATGGCGACCGCTTCCGGGGCAAGTGCGCGAACCCGTTCGCTCGCGACCCGGACACGTTCGAAGGCGCGCGCCGGCTCCTCATCCAGCGGGGCGACCGCCATCACACCGAGGAGGCGCAGACCGGGTGCGGCAAGGATGTGGTCGACCAGCGGCTCCAGGTCGCGGCCGGCGACACCACCGCGAGCGGGATCGTCCGTCAGGTTGAGCTGGACGAAGGCGCCGAGGACGGTTCCGTCGTCGTTCCGGAGCGCATCCACCAGCGAGAGGCGGTCGATCGAGTGGACGACGCCGGCGTACCGCCGGGCCTGGCGCGCCTTCTTGCTCTGCAACTGCCCGACGAAATGCCAGGTGAGTTCCAGATCGGCGAGCACGGACACCTTCTCCTGCGCCTCCTGGTGCCGGTTCTCCCCCACATCCCGCACCCCGAGCGAGGCCAGCTCGCGGACGAGGGACGCCGGGTGGAACTTGGTCACCACGATCGTCGTCAGCTCATCCGGCGACCGGCCGGCGGCCCGGGCGGCGTCGGCGACGCCCTCCCTCACGGCAACCAGCTGCTCCGCGAGCGGGCTACTTGAGGAAGTCGGGGATATCGAGGTCGTCATTCTCGTCGTCGAACGCCGGGTCTTTCTGGGCCGTCTCGGTCGCGGGGGGCTCGCCGGTCGCGTGCCACGCCTCGGCCGAGGGAGCGTCGGGCTCACCGGCCCCGGCCGTCGCGGCTGCACCGGTGGCCGCGTCCTCGCCACCGGCTTCGACGAAGCTGGAGCGGCGGGAGTCGATCGCCGGTTTCGCGCTCGGCTCGCCACCGTCGAAGCCAGCGGCGATCACGGTGACGCGCACCTCGTCGCCGAGGGTGTCGTCGATCACCGCGCCGAAGATGATGTTCGCCTCCGGATGCACTGCCTCCTGGACGAGCCGCGCCGCGTCGTTGATCTCGAAGATACCCAGGTTGGAGCCGCCCTGGATGGAGAGCAGCACTCCGTGGGCGCCGTCGATGGACGCTTCCAGCAGCGGCGAGGCGACAGCCAGCTCGGCCGCCTTGATCGCACGGTCCGCGCCGCGTGAGGAGCCGATGCCCATGAGCGCGGAGCCCGCGCCCTGCATAACGGATTTGACGTCCGCGAAGTCGAGGTTGATGAGCCCGGGGGTGGTGATGAGGTCAGTGATGCCCTGCACACCGGCGAGGAGCACCTGGTCGGCGGTGGAGAACGCCTCGAGCATGCTGATGCCGCGGTCGCTGATCTCCAGCAGCCGATCGTTCGGCACCACGATGAGGGTGTCGACCTCTTCTTTCAAGCGCTGGACACCGGAGTCGGCCTGCTGCGAGCGGCGTTTGCCTTCAAAGGAGAACGGCTTGGTGACGACGCCGATGGTGAGCGCGCCGATCGACTTCGCGATCCGCGCGACCACGGGAGCGCCTCCGGTGCCGGTGCCGCCGCCCTCGCCCGCGGTCACGAAGACCATGTCGGCTCCGGCGAGCGCTTCCTCGATCTCCTCCGCGTGGTCCTCGGCGGCGCGGCGGCCGACCTCGGGGTCGGCGCCGGCTCCCAGGCCGCGGGTGATCTCACGGCCCACGTCGAGCTTCACGTCGGCGTCGCTCATGAGCAGCGCCTGGGCGTCCGTGTTGATGGCGATGAACTCGACGCCGCGCAGGCCGAGCTCGATCATGCGGTTGACGGCATTGACGCCGCCTCCGCCGATGCCGACGACCTTGATCACGGCGAGGTAGTTCTGGTTTGCTGTCACGTCCGGCCTCCACGGGAACCTTCAACCTCAAGTCGAGGCTTAAAGTTATGCTGAGTATGCAATTCTCAATTCGACGGTAGAGGGACGGAGCCGCCCACCCCGGCAGCCACAAGGCGTGTCGGGAAACTCCCAGCGCATCCCGTCGTCATCGCCTCATCCCGTCGTCACACTGTGCGGGGAGGAGACGTCGTAGCGGCTGTTCCCCGGGACGCTCTTCAGCAGGGCAGCGAGATCGGCGGCCTTCAGCGCGGAGTCCTCCGCACTCCCCCACACCACCGTCGCGCCGCTGCCGCGCAGCGTGAACAAGACATCGTCCTTGGTCTTCGCGGTGATCGTGTCCACCTGCGCACGCACATCCGCGGGCAGCGCCGACAGCACACCCGCAGCGGCAGCGAAGCCCGAGTCCGCGTCCGCGTCCGCGGCGGGTCCGCTGGCGGCGATGAGCGGCATGCCCTCCGGACGCGCCTGAGTGGAGGAGATCGGCACTTTCGCGGCATCCACCACGGTGAAAGCGGACCCTTGCTGGATCGCTCCGATCGGCTGACGCTCCACCACGCGCACGACGATCGTGTCGGGCGGATGGCTCTCGACGCTGTAGCTGCGGATGAGGGGAAAGGCGGCCAGATCGCTCGAGATCGCCGCCTGGTCGAGCAGCGGCAAGGGCCGCCCGAGCTGATCGCCGAGCTTCTGCCGGATAGCCTGGGGGTCGAGGCGCTCCGTCCCGGTGACCTCGATGTTCTTCAGCGCGAGCAGCGGGGAGAAGCCGACCAGCACCACACCGAGCACGAGCGCCCCGCCAACGGCGGCCGCGGCCGTCCAGAGCTGTTTGCGGCGGCGCGAGCGTCTGGTGAAACGCCGGACCTCCGCGCGCTCGAGGAGCCGGCGCTCCTTGCGCGCAGCCCGGAGGGCCTTGCCGATCTCGCGATTGCTGGGGAGGCGTTCGTAGGGCGATACCCGGGCGGGGAACGCCTCGGGGGCCGCGCGCTGCGCCGGCGCGCGGGGCTCCTGCGTCCGTGCGACCGGTTCCTGCTCCATCTCCAGCGTGGCCGGTTCCTCCGCCCGCGGCGCGGCCGGAGGCGACGCGGCGGCCGACCGGTCGAATCCCTGCGGACGCTTCACCGGCTACTCCCGCACACGACGCAGCGAGTCGAGCAGCTGCGGAACGATGCGGTAGACATCGCCGCAACCGAGCGTGATCACGAAATCGCCTTCGCGGGCGATCTCGGCCGTGTGATCGGCCGCGGCCTGCCAGTCCGCGATGAACGCGACACGCTCCGGGTGGGCGAACAGATCCGCGACGAGCGCACCGGTCACACCGGGTTCGGGGTCCTCGCGCGCGCCGTAGACATCCAGCACGACCGTCTCGTCCGCATAGGCCTCCAGCGTCTCCGCGAACTCCTTCGCGAACAGACGGGTGCGGCTGTACAGATGCGGCTGGTGGACCGCGATGATGCGGCCGTCGCCGACCACCGTTCGGGCGGCCGAGAGCGCGGCGGCGACCTCGGTGGGGTGGTGGGCGTAGTCGTCGTAGACGCTGACGCCCGCGACCGTCCCGTGAAGCTCGAAGCGACGTTCCGTTCCACCGAACTCGGCGATCGCCGCGAGGGAGGCGGCCGGTTCGAAGCCGAGACCGGTCAGCAGGGCGAAAGCACCGGCCGCATTGATCGCGTTGTGCCGGCCGGGCACGCGGAGGCAGGCGGAGTACACGTCGCTGTCATGGCTCAGGGCGAAGGCAACCGGGCCGTCCGTGACGATCGAATACACGCGGATGTCCGCATCCTCCGCCTCGCCGAAGGTCAGCACGCGCTTGCCGGGCGCCGCCTTGCGCAGCCGGCGGGTGACCTGCTGCGCGCCAGGGTCGTCGGAGGAGACCACGACGAGCTCAGCGGACTCCTCGGCGAAGGCGACGAACGCGTCCTCGAACGCCTCCAGCGAGCCATAGTGATCGAGGTGGTCGGGATCGACGTTGGTGATGAGGGCGACAGCCGTGTCGTACAGCAGAAAAGAACCGTCCGACTCGTCTGCCTCGACCACGAACAGCTCGCCGCTGCCGGCCCGCGAGCTCGTACCGAGCGAGGCGATGACGCCGCCGTTGACGAAGCTCGGGTCTGCGCCGAGTCCGAGCAAGCCCGTGACGATCATCCCGGTCGACGTCGTCTTACCGTGAGCGCCGGCGACCGCTACGAGCCGCTTCCGGTTGATGAGCCACGCGAGCGCCTGCGAGCGGTGCAGCACGGGCAGGCCCCTCTCGAGCGCGAGCCGGTACTCCGGGTTGTCCAGCCAGAGCGCACCGGTCACCACCAGTGTGTCGGCGTCACCGACGTTCGCCGCGTCGTGGCCGATCGCGATGTTCGCTCCGAGCGCTCGAAGCGCGTCCACATTCGCCGAGTGACGGACATCGGAACCGGTCACGGTGTGCCCGGACTCAAGGAACAGACGGGCGATGCCGCTCATCCCCGACCCGCCGACGCCGACGAAGTGGAGCTTTCCGAGCTCATCGGGGATGGTCAGAGTCAAGTCGGGTTTGATCGTCACGCGCGCTGCTTTCGGTTTACGGAACTCACACCATTATGACGCTAAGCCGCCGAGAGCCCGGTCCGGATGAGCGCCACCACACGGTCGGAGCCATCGCGGACGCCGACACTCGCCGCGCGCTCCGCCATCTCAGCCACACGGGCACGGTCGGCCAGCAGCGGGAGCAGCTGCGCGTCCACCCAGGCGGGGAGGAAACCAGCGTCGTCGACCAGGACGCCACCGCCAGCCGCGACCACACCGGCCGCGTTGTGGCGCTGCTCCCCATTGCCGATCGGAAACGGCACGTACACGGCGGGGACGCCGAGGGCCGCGAACTCGCACAGGGTCGCGGCGCCCGCTCGCGCGACAGCGAAATCGGCGAGCGCGAGCGCCAGATCCATCCGGTCGCAGTAGCCGAGCAGCCGGTAGTGCGGGAGGCCGGGGTCGCTCAGTTCCCCACGACCGCCCTGAATGTGCAACACCTGCCAGCCGGCCTCCGTCAGCCGGACGGCCCGGGCGGCAATCGTCTGATTGATCCGGCGCGCGCCGAGAGAGCCACCTGTGACGAGCAAGGTCGGCCGGTCGGCGGCAAGGCCGAATTCGGCCAGCGCGGCCGGACGCGCGGCGACCCGGTCGAGCTCCTCGATCTCCGGACGCAGCGGCATTCCGACGAACCGCGCGTGCGGAAGCCTCGTGCCCTCGAAGGCGACACCCACCCACGGCGTGTATCGGGCGCCCAGCCGGCTGGCGAGACCGGGCCGGGCGTTGGCCTCGTGGAGGATGAGCGGCACGGCCGCTTTGCGCGCGGCGGAGTACGCCGGCGCAGCCGCGTACCCGCCGAAGCCGACCACGGCGGCGATTCCACGCGCGCGAATCAGTTCGCCGACCGCGCGGACCGAGCGCCGGTACTCCCCCGGGAAGCGCACCGCGGCAGCGTTGGGGCGGCGCGGGAACGGGAGCCTCGGGATGGTCGCCAGCTCGTAGCCGCGGGCAGGAACCAGGCGTGCCTCCAGGCCCTCCGCGGTCCCCAACACGAGCACCTCGGCGGCGGGGTCGTCACGGCGCAGGCGGTCGGCGACGGCGAGCAGGGGGTTCACATGGCCGGCGGTGCCGCCGCCGGCCAGCAGGTAGGCGGTCACTCGGCCGCACCCTTCGCGGCGCGGGCGTTCTGGCGGGCGAAGGAGAGGACGATTCCGATCGCGATCATAGAACTGATCATGGCAGTCCCACCCGCGGAGATCAGTGGGAGCGGGACGCCGAGCACGGGGATGACACCGAGGACCACCGCGATGTTCACGAACGCCTGCCCGATCAGCCAGACCATGATCGCCGCCGTGGTCACCCACGCGAACGGATCGGCGGAGGCCTGGATGATGCGCAGGAACACGAAGGCCAGGACCACGAAGAGCAAGAGGGCGACGACCGCGCCGATGAGGCCCAATTCCTCGCCGATGATCGCGAAGATGAAGTCGGTGTCGGCCGCCGGCAGCCAGGACCACTTCGAGTGCGAGTTGCCGAGGCCGACGCCGACGACACCACCGGAGGCGAGCGCGTAGAAGCCGTTGTCGATCTGCCAGTTGACATCGGGGTTCGCCGCGCTGGAACCGCCGAACAGCGCGGCGATGCGGCCGAGGCGGCTGGCGCTGGAGGTCGCGACGAAGAACGCCAGAATTCCGATCCCCACCACCCCCACGAACAAATACCGCAGCCGGACACCGGCGAAGTACATGCCCCCAAGCACGAACCCGGCCATGACCATGGTCGTCCCGAGGTCGCCGCCGAGCACCACCAGCCCGATCGCACCGCCCGCGACGGGGAGGACCGGGATGGCGACGTGCCGCCAGTCGCTCAGCCGATCGGCTTTGCGGGCGAGCACCACCCCGAGCCAGACCACCAGGGCGATTTTGATCGCCTCCGAGGGCTGCACGGTCTGCGAGCCGATGCGCAGCCAGTTGCGGTTGCCGCCGATCTCGACGCCGAGGGGCGTCACGAGAACGAGGAACTGCAGGAAGCAGGCCGCGGCCAGGAAGAACCAGATCGTCTTGCGCCAGAAGCGGGCCGATAGCCGCGAGACGAGGAACATGAGCGGGAGCCCGATGAGCGCATACGCGCCCTGCGACCAGAACCGCGAGAAGAAGTTGTCGGTGTCGTTGTGGGACTCCACGGCCGACGACGAGAGCACCATGACCAGGCCGAACACCACCATGAACAGGGTCGTGCCGAGCAGCAGGAAATAGTCGGCGGACTCACTCGAGGCCGACCGTCCCAGGGAGATTCGGGAGACGATGCCCGATAGCCGGGACGCGGGCTCAGCCGCCGGAGCCGGGACGCGAGGCGGAGCTGCCGTCATCCGCCCCACCTCCCAAGTATTCGTTGACGGCCGCCTGGAAGAGACGCCCGCGCTCTGCATAGTCGGAGAACTGATCCATCGACGCCGCCGCCGGTGCCAGCAAGACCGTGTCCCCGTCTCGGACGAGAGCGGCGGCCAGCCGGACCGCCGTCGGCATGACGTGCTCAGTCTCGTCGGCGTCCACCTCAACCACGGGGAGCCCAGGGGCGTGTCGCTGGAATGCGGAACGCAGCAGGTCTCGATCGGCGCCGATGAGCACTGCACCGCGAAGACGCGCGGCGTGCCTCTTCACCAGACCATCGAGGTCCACGCCCTTGAACAGCCCGCCGACCACCCAGACCACCGACGGGTAGGCCCGCAGCGATGCATCCGCGGCGTGCGGATTGGTGGCTTTCGAATCGTCCACCCAGCTGACCCCGGCCTCGATGCGCACCAGCTCGATGCGGTGCGCGTCCAGACGGAAGGCGCTGAGCACATCCCGGACCACCCAGGGCTCGACACCGTAGGCGCGGGCGAGCGCACTCGCGGCCAGAATGTTGGCCACGATATGCGGGGCGGCCAGGCCGGCCTCGCGCAGCTCCTCAAGCGTGGTGAGCTCGATCGCACTGTGGAGGCGATCGTCCAGGAAGGCGCGATCGCACAGGATGCCGTCCACGATCCCGAAGTCGCTCGGGCCGGGCACATCGAGGCCGAAGCCGATCGCGCGGGCGCCCTCCACGACCTCCGTTTCCTCCACCATCCGCAGAGTGGCCTCATCCGCCCGGTTGTACACGCAGGCAACCTGCGCGTTCTCGTAGACCTTCGCCTTCGCGGCGGCATACGCCTCGAGCGAGCCGTGCCAGTCGAGGTGGTCGTCCGCGATGTTGAGGCAGGCGGCTGCGTACGGCGAGACCTCGCCCCCGGCGTTGCGGTTGATCCAGTGCAGCTGATAGCTCGACAGCTCGACCACGAGGACATCGAAGCCCTGCGGATCGCGGATCGCGTCGAGCACGGCGACGCCGATGTTACCGCACGGCGCGACGCGGGAGCCGCCCGCGAGCAGCATGGTCGCGGTGAGCTGCACGGTCGTGGTCTTGCCATTGGTGCCCGTGACGCAGATCCAGTCGGCCGGGCTGTTTCCGCTGCCCGGAGGGGCCGTCTTGTCACGCAGCCGCCACGCCAGTTCGATGTCGCCCCAGACCGGGATGCCCTGCTGGTCCGCCCAGAGCAGCAGCGGGTGGTCCGCGTGGAAGCCCGGGGAGACCACGATCAGCTCGGGGCCGAACGCGGTCAGCCTCTCCGGCGGTGCGCTCAGATCGGCCTGCAGCAGCAGCTCCGCGCCGATGACGTCCAGGAGCATCGCGCGCTCGTGGTCCGCCCGGGACGCGACGACGAGCACGGACGCGCCCAGCTCGGCCAGGGTGTCCGCGACGGAGAATCCGGTCACTCCGAGCCCGTACACCACGACCCGCAGGCCCGACCAGTCGGCGTGCCAGCTGGTCAGAGCGGCGAGACGCTCCTCCGATGCGGTCATGTGGCGAGCCATTCGAGGTAGAAGGTTCCGACGCCGGCGGCCACCAGCAGTCCGCCCACGATCCAGAATCGGGCCACCACGGTGACCTCGGCCCAGCCCTTCAGCTCGAAGTGGTGGTGGATCGGGCTCATCAGGAAGATGCGGCGGCCATGCGTGAGCTTGAAGTACGCCCGCTGAACGATCACCGAACCGGCCTCGATGGCGAACAGGCCGCCGATCAGGACCAGCAGCAACTCGGTGTGGCTCAGGATCGCCAGCGCGGCGACGGCGCCGCCGAGGGCCAGCGAGCCGGTGTCCCCGGGAAAGATCTGCGCGGGCGAGGTGTTCCACCACAGGAAGCCGACGACCGCGCCGACGATCGCGGTCGCGACCACCGCGAGGTCGAACGGATCGCGAACGTCATAGCACTTGGACAGGTTCTCGGGGTTGAGCGTCGAGCTCGCGCAGGACTGGATGGACTGCCAGAACCCGATGATGATGTAGGCGCCGATGGCGAGGATGCTCGCTCCGGAGGCGAGACCGTCCAGCCCATCGGTCACGTTCACGCCGTTCGAGGCGGCGGCGACGATGAAGTTGATCCAGATCAGATACAGCCCGTAGCCGACCATCACGCCGATCGCACCGAAGCGGGTGATGTTGGCGAAGTCGAGACCCGGCAGGTCACGGATGAACGAGACGCTCATCGTGGCCGGTGTGGCGCCACGCCCGTTCGGGAACATGATCACCAGGAGCGCCCACACGGTCGCGACCAACACCTGGCCGGCGACCTTCGCCCAGCCGGTGAGCCCCAGACTCCGCTCGCGGCGGGTCTTCAGGAAGTCGTCGACGAAGCCGACGGTGCCGAGCCCGACCATGAGGAAGAGGACGAGCAGCGCCGACACGCTCGTCTCGTCTCCGGTGAGGAGAAGCGCGACGAAGTAGCCGAAGAGCGTGCCGAGGATGACGACAATGCCGCCCATCGTGGCGGTGCCGCGCTTGGCGTGGTGGCTCTGCGGGCCGTCGTCGCGGATGAACTGGCCCCACTGCAGGCGGCGGAACAGCCGGATGAAGACCGGTGTCAGGAAAAGCGTGAACGCCATCGACAGTGCGCCGGAGGTCAGCAGGGCTCTCACGAGAACAATTCTCCCAGTCGGTCGCCGAGGAATCGCAAGCCGGCGGAGTTGGAGGACTTGACGAGCACGGTGTCCCCGGCGCGCAACGTTTCCTTCAGGTGGTCGTAGGCCGCGTCCTGGCTTTCGAAGTAGAGCGACTCACCATCCCAGGAGCCCTCGTTGATCGCGGTGATGTGCATCCGGCGAGCCGGGGGGCCGACGACGACGAGCTGGTCGATGCCGAGACGGACCGCGAGCAGTCCGACCCGGTCGTGCTCCTCGCCCGAGAACTCGCCGAGCTCGCTCATCTCGCCGAGGACGGCGATGGTCCGCTCCCCCGGCCCGGCGATCTGCGCGAGCGTCTTCAGAGCAGCCGACATCGAATCGGGGCTGGCGTTGTAGGCGTCGTTGATCACGGTCACGCCGCCCGCGCCGCCCAGGACCTCCATCCGCCAGCGCTCGGCGCGCTGGACCGCCTCTAGCCCTCCCACGATGCGGTCGATGCCGATACCGAGCGTGTGGGCCGCCGCCGCCGCCGCCAGCGCGTTCATGACGTGATGCTCCCCGAGCACGTGGAACCGGACCGGGCGCGATGCAGCGTCGCCCCCGTCCGCACCGGGCAGGCGCAGAACGAAGGAGGTGCCACGCGAGGTCGAGCGGATGTCGCTGGCCCGAACCGCGGCGCGGTCGTCCAGTCCGAACCACAGCACATGGGCCGCGGTCTTGTCAGCCATCGACGCCACCCGCGGATCGTCCAGGTTCAGGACGGCGACATCCGACTCCAGCAGGTCGCTGACCATCTCCGTCTTCGCAGCGAGAGTCTTCTCGATCCCGCCGAACTCGCCGGCGTGCGCGAGGCCGACCTTGAGCACGATGCCGATGTCGGGCCGCGCCATGCCCACCAGCCGGGCGATCTCTCCGATGCCACTCGCGCTCATCTCGGCGACGAGGTACTGCGTCCTCTCGGAGACCTCGAGCATCGTCACCGGCGCCCCGACCTCATTGTTGAACGAGGCGCGCGGGGCGATGGTCGGGCCGCTCTGTTCCAGGATGGCGCGCAGCAGGTTCTTGGTCGTGGTCTTGCCGTTCGAGCCGGTGATCCCGACGATCCGGAGGTTCCCGAGGGCGCGGACACGGGCGATGACGTCGGCCGCGAGTTCGCCGAGGGCCACGACGGTGTCTTCCACCACCAGCTGCGGCCCGGCGACGTCGAGTTCGCGGTCCACCACGACGAGCGCGGCGCCAGAGTCGAGGGCCTGCGGCACGAACAGATGGCCGTCTGTCGTCTCGCCGGGCTTCGCGAAGAAGATCGAGCCGGGGACCACCTCGCGCGAATCGGTGGTGGAGAGGCCGTCCACGACGGTACGCGGTGTGGCGTCCGTGCCCTCGAGGAGGAGACGCCCGCGGGTCGCGGCGGCGATCTCGGACAGAGTGAGCGCGATCATCTACAGCCACCCGGCCTCTCGCAGCGCGAGACGGGCGTCGTCGCGCGCGGAATAGGGGATGCGCTCGCCCGCCGCTTCCTGGTAATCCTCGTGTCCGGGGCCGGCGTACAGCACCACGTCCCCCTCACCGGCGAGGGAAAGCGCGGTGCGGAAGGCGGTGCGCGGGTCGGGGACCTCGTACAGATCGCGCTCCGGGACGGCGTTCCGCGCCCCCTCGAGAAGGGCGGCGCGAATCGTGGCCGGATCCTCCCAGCGTGGGTGGAAGTCGGTGATCACCACGGCGTCCGCGCCGCGGGCCGCGATGGCGCCCATCTCGGCGCGCTTGGTGATGTCGCGGTCCCCGTCTGCGCCGAAGACCATGACGATCCTGCCCGCGGTCACGCGGCGCAGCGCCGCGAGCGTCGAGGAGAAGGCGTCAGGAGTGTGGCCGTAGTCGATGAAGACGACGGGACCGCGGTCGCCGGAGAGACGCTCGGCGCGGCCCGGGATGTAGGCGTCGATGCCGCCGTCGCGCTCGAGCGCGGCGCCGATGGCGTCGAGATCGTAGCCCGACTCCACCAGCATCACGATCGCAAGCGCCGCGTTCGAGGCGTTGTAGGCGCCAAGGAGAGGCACACTCGTCTCCAGCAGGCGTCCCCCGGGGCCCTCCAGTGCGAACGCGGTGCGGGCCAGGGTCTCCTCAAGGACGGTCACTCTCCAGTCGGCCTCCGATCCCGCCACGCTCGAGAGCGTCGTGACCGGGATGCGCGATTGCTCGACGAGCCTGTGCCCCCACTCGGAGTCCACTGTCACGACACCGCGACGGGCGCGGTCCGGCTGAAACAGCTCCAGCTTCGCGGCGAAGTAGTCCGGCATCGCCGTGTAGTCGTCGAGGTGGTCGTGGCTGAGGTTGGTGAAACCGGCCACGTCGAATTCGATCCCATCGACCCGGTGGCGGCTCAGCGCCTGCGCCGAGACCTCGATCGCCGCAGCGCGCACGCCTTCCTCGCGCATCCGGGCAAGGAGGGCGTGCAGCTCGGTGGCCTCGGGCGTGGTGAGTGTACTCGTGATGGCGTGCTCGCCGATCCTGCGCTCGGCCGTCGAGGTGAGTCCGGCGACGATTCCGAGCTGGCCCAGGATCGCGTACAGCAGGTAGACGACGCTCGTCTTGCCGTTCGTGCCGGTGACGCCGAACAGCGTCGCCGCATTGTCCTCGGTGCGGTGTATCCAGGCCGCGACGGCGCCGAGCGCCGCCCGGGGGTCGGCGGTGACGACGATCGGGAGGCCCGCAGCGGCAGCGAGGTCCGCGCCGTCCCCGTCGGTGAGCACGGCGACAGCGCCAGCCTCGGCGGCGGCGGCGGCGTAGGCCGCGCCGTGGGCGTTCCGGCCGGGGACGCCGACGTAGAGATCGCCGGGCTCGACGGCGGAACTCGCGAGAGCCGCCCCGGTGACCTCGACACCGTCGAGGTCACCCCGGACATCGAGCCCGAAGAGCGCGACCAGCTGGGCGAGCGGGCGGGCGACGGGATGCTCAGGGCGCAGAGCGGAGGGCGCCGGTCCTGTCACGGGGCTCACTTTCAGTAATACGGAGGATAGTCGGCCGGGCCCGACGTCGAGGGCTTCACCCGGTAAGTCTTCAGCACCTGACTCATGATCGTGTGGAACAGCGGAGCGGCTGCTGCCGATGAAGTAATGGTAGTCGGGTATCCGAGGTTGACCGAAACCACGTACTGAGGATCGTCGAGCGGCGCGATGCCCATCACGGAGACGTAGTACGAGGGCAGATAGCCCCCCTTCCCGTCCGGCTGCTGGGCGGTTCCCGTCTTCGCCGCGACGCGGTAGCCGGGGATCTGGAGCTGCCTCTTGAGCTCGCCCTTGGTCACCACCGACTCCATCATCCCGAGCGTCGTGGCGGCGGCCTGGGGCGAGACGACCGGCACCGGCTGCGGCTTCGGGAGGGTCTTCTCTTTGCCGTCGGGCTGCGTACAGCTCTCGACCATCGTGAGCGGGATGCGGGCGCCGCCGTTGGCGAGCGCCTGATACGCGCCGACCATCTGCAGCTGCGTGGCCGAGACGCCCTGGCCGAACATGGTCGCGTACTTGGTCTGGTCGTCCCAGTCCCCCACCGGGCGCAGGATGCCGTCCGACTGCCCGGGGTAGGGCAGACCGGTGTCCTCACCGATGCCGAACTTCTTGAGATAGTCGTAGCGGGTCTGGTCGCTCAGCGCCCGGCCGAGCTGCGACATGCCGGTGTTGGAGGACATCATGAGCACGCCGGTCAGCGTCAGCCGGAGCGGGGCGTGGTAGCCCGAGTCGTGCAGGTCCGCGCCGTTGCCCGACTTCCATTCGTAGGGGGCGAGCACCTGCGAGGTGGGGCTGGCCTTGCCCTGGTCGATCAGCATGGCCGCGGTCAGCGCCTTGAACGTCGAACCCGGCTCGTAGGGGTCGGTGAACGGCAGCAGATTCCAGTACGACGGGTCCGTCGCCGAGATGTTGTTCGGGTCCAGCGACGGATACTGCGCGACTGCCTTGATCTTGCCGGTCTTCGCCTCCGCGACCGTGACGAAACCGAACGTCGAGCCGGTCGCCCGCACCTGCTGGGCCAGCGTCTGCTCGGCGAACCACTCCAGATCGCTGTCGATCGTGAGTCTCACCGTTCCGCCGTCTTTGGTGGCCTTCTGCACCACAGTGCTGCCCGGGATGGCCACGCCGTCGGCGCCGCGCTGGTACGTCTGAACGCCATTCTGCCCGGCGAGGCAGGAATTCTCGCTCGCTTCCAGGCCACCGTTGCCGCTCTGCGAGACATAGCCGAGCAGATTCCCCGCGACCGCGCCGTTCGGGTAGCTGCGGGCCTGCGTCTTAGTGAAGGTGAGCCAGGGATACGGAAGCTTGTCGAGCTTGTCGAAGGTGGTGACGCCCATCCCGCTCTTGATCAGGACGTACTTCGACTTCGGATTCTCCTTGAGGGCCTCGTCGAACAGGGCGACGACAGCGTCGCCGCCCTGGCCCGTGATCGCGCCGATCTTCGCTGCCGCCTGCACCATCCGCTCGCGGCCTTTGGCGACGGCGTCCGACGGGGAGGCCTGAGCCGTGTAGGTGTAGATCGTCGTGGCGAGGACCTTGCCGGAGTCGTCCACGATGTCCCCGCGATCGCCGTACAGCGTCGTCGAGTCTTCCTTGGCGCTCTCCGACTTCTTCTGCAGTGCCTCGGCGTTCACCACCTGGATGTCCACCAGCTTGCCGCCCAGGATCATCACCGACACGGCGACGCCGACAGCAGTGAGTGCGGTGCGGCGCCGGAGCGTCTTCTTGTCGGACATTCCGCGGCTACCGTTCTTCCCCATCAGTGCGTCACCGGTGTCGGCAACGCTCCTTCCAACGGTACGGACGGAGTCTCGGTCCGCGTGGATGCCGCACCCCCGCTTGCGGAATTCCCAGCTTGCGCCGTCGCGCTCTGCGGCAGGCCCCGAGCGGTCACCGGCGGGACGCCCTGCAACTGCGCGTTCGGAACCAGATTGCTCTGAGCCCCGGTGACCGTGCCGGCCGCACCCGTCGCTGCGAGCGGCGCCCCGAGCACCGCCCCGTCCGACAGCCGGAGGTAGGCCGGGTTGCTGTTGCTGACCATGCCGAGCGCGTTCGCGTTCGCGGCGAGGTTCTGCGGAGAGGCGAGCCGGGCGAGGTCCTCGGAGGCCGCCTGGTACGACCGTTGCAACTCCGTCTGCTTCGACTGCAGCGAACCCAGCTGGTACGCGCCCTGCGAGATCCCGATGCTGAGGAGCAGCTGGACCACCACGATCGCGAGCAGCGCAGAGACCGCGATCACCGCGTACAGCGCGCGCGGCCGGGCCCGGCGCTGGCTCCGGGTGCTGACGATTTCGAGGTGGACCCGGCGATCCCGCCCGGCTCGCTCGTGTCGTTCCTCCCGCTCCGGCAGCACCGCTGCCGTCGCCGCCTGACTCACGCCGACCGGCCCCCCGCTCCAGAGAACGGTCGGCCGGCGGCGACTCCCCACCAGGTTCGTGCTCATGAGCCCCTCCGATCCTCAGACGCCCTGGTCCGCTCGGCCGCCCGCAAGCGGACGGGAGCGGCCCGCGGGTTGGCGGCCTTCTCGTCGTCGTCCGCCAGCTCGGCGCCGCGAATCAGCAGTCTCAGCTCGGGCCGGTGCTCCGGCAGCTCCACCGGAAGCCCCGCGGGTGCGCTGGAACGGGAGCGAGTCTGCAACTCCCGCTTGACGATGCGGTCCTCGAGCGATTGGTACGACTCCACGACGAGGCGGCCACCGACGGCCAGGGCGTCGACCGCCGCCGGGAGGGCGCGTTCCAGCACCGCGAGCTCCTGGTTCACCTCGATGCGTAGCGCCTGGAACACACGCTTGGCCGGGTGGCCCTGCCGCGCAATGGCCGCCGGCGTCGCCCGCTGAAGGAGGTGGACCAGTTCACCCGAGCGGGTGATCGGCCCCTGCTGCCGTGCCGCCACAATGCGCTGCGCATACCGGGCGGCCAGCTTCTCCTCGCCGTAATCCCGGAAGATGCGGCGCAGGTCCGCTTCGGGGTACTCCGCGAGGACGCGCTCGGCGGTCAGGTCGCTGGTGCCGTCCATCCTCATGTCGAGCGGCGCATCCTTCGAGTACGAGAAGCCGCGCTCCACCCGGTCCAGCTGGAGGGACGAGACACCGAGGTCGAACAGCACGCCCTGCACCTCAGCGATGCCGAGCCCGTCGAGCGCCTCGCGGATGCCGTCGTAGACGGTATGCACCAGGTGGACGCGGTCGCCGAAGCGGGCCAGCCGCTCCCCCGCGATCGCGAGCGCATCCGGGTCGCGGTCGAGCCCGACCAACGTCGCCTGCGGGAAGCGGGCGAGAATGCCGGCCGAGTGCCCGCCCATCCCGAGCGTGGCGTCGACGATCACCGCACCGGGCTCCTGCAGCGCGGGCGCCAGCAGTTCGATGCAGCGCTCGAGGAGCACCGGGAGGTGGATGTCGCCGTGGATGTCGTCGCTCATCGTCTTCTCCGGTCCGGCCCCTGGCGTCCGATCCCCATCCATCCCGACCTGACACCGGGGAAGTGGTGTCAGGTCGGGATGGCTGGGAGTCCGGCGCCAGGCGCTAGAACAGTCCCGGAATCACCTCCTCTTCTGTGTTCGCGAATGCTGCTTCCTGCTTGGCCAGGTAGGTCTCCCACGCTTCGGCGTCCCAGATCTCCGCGCGGCTCCCTGCGCCGATCACGACCAGGTCGCGATCGAGGCCCGCGTACGAACGGAGCGCTGGCGGGACCGTCACCCGGTTCTGCTTGTCCGGGACCTCCGCGCTCGCTCCCGAGAGGAAGACGCGCAGATAGTCGCGGGCTTGTTTGCTCGTCACCGGCGCTTGCCGGATCTTCTCGTGGAGCGATTGGAACTCACGCTGCGAGAAGACGTAGACGCAGTGCTCCTGACCGCGGGTGAGCACGAGTCCGGACGCGAGTTCCTCCCGGAACTTGGCCGGCAGGATGATGCGCCCCTTTTCATCCAGCTTCGGGGCGTAGGTACCGAGGAACATCGGATTCCACTCCCCCTCTCCCGGCCAAGGTTGCGGTGCGGCTCCACTTTACTCCACTTCCATCCACAAATTCAGGCAATCTTGGAATATTGCCCCGTTAGGGGGGAATTATTCTCGATAATTCCAGCGAAATCAGGGGTGGAGGAAAATGGAGGAGTCCTCCATGAAGGAGCCGGGAAAGAGGCGCAAAAAGGACCGATCGGAAAGATCGGTCCTGAGGCTGGACGGAAGGGAGCGTTGTGGAGGGGAGCGTTGTGGAGGGGAACGTTGTGGAGGAGAGCGGGGCGGACACGGGAAAGGCCCGCCAGTGGCGGGCCTCACACAGGAATTACGGTCGTTCGGCTCAGCCCGGACCGTCGTTGCGCTTGTCCCAGCGGTCGTTCAGGCGGTCCATGAACCCGCTCTGATTGCGCACCGGCTTCCCCGGGGTCTGCGCGGGCGCATCCGGGTCGACGGCGATGCGCTTTCCGGGGGCGATGGCAAGAAGCACGCCCGCGAACATCACGACGAAGCCCAGAAGGCCGACGACGGGCTGCTGAACGAAGACGCCGGTGACCAGCACCGCGACCCCCGCCACGGCCACGAGCACCCCGAGAACGATCGAACGGTAGGCAGGGCGAGCGCGCTTTCCGCCGACCTTCGCGACGAAATCAGCGTCGTTCTGGTAGAGACTGCGCTCCATCTCTTCGAGGAGGCGCTGCTCGTGTTCCGAAAGCGGCATCCGGAATCCCCCTCTTTTTCACGGGTTCGAGACGTTGTGTGGCTGATTGTAGCTGTATGGGCTCTGACTAGGCTAGGCGTGTGTCAGAAAGCATTCGATTCGTCGA
Source organism: Leifsonia xyli subsp. xyli str. CTCB07 (assembly GCF_000007665.1). Lineage (NCBI taxonomy): Bacteria > Bacillati > Actinomycetota > Actinomycetes > Micrococcales > Microbacteriaceae > Leifsonia > Leifsonia xyli. Next base: position 1,600,008 of record NC_006087.1, read on the forward strand.
CCTCATTCAGTCCAGGCTCGATGGATTCCTCGATGCACGTGCATCCATTCTCGTCTCCATCGCCGAAGAGCTCTCGCCCATTGCAGAGTTTTCGAGGGACTTTCTCAGCGGTGGCAAGAGATTCCGGGCGCTTTTCTGCTTCTGGGGCTGGCAAGCGGTGCGCACATCGGGCGAAGACGCTACTGACGAGACGGTCACGGCCGGCGGGCCGCTGGATGCCGTCGTCTCCGTAGCAAGCGCCCTGGAGCTCTTCCACGCCGCCGCACTGGTCCACGACGATCTCATCGACAACTCCGACACACGGCGCGGTGCGCCGAGCGTGCATCGGCGGTTCGAGAGCCTCCACGACAGCGAAAAGTGGTCGGGGTGCGGGAAGAGTTTCGGCACGGGCGCCGCGACGCTCCTCGGCGATCTCCTGCTCATCCTGAGCGACGAACTGTTCGAGGAGGGGATCGGGCAGACCGTGAGCCCGGCCGCACGCCGAGCGGCCCGCGCGGAGTTCAACCGGATGCGCATCGACGTGACCGCCGGGCAGTACCTCGACCTCTTCGAGGAGATCGGCTGGGCCGGCCGGCACGATGCCGACCAGCTCGCCCGCGCCGAGCGCGTGATCGTCTACAAATCGGCTAAGTACTCCATCGAGTCGCCGCTTCTCATCGGGGCCAGTCTCGCCGGAGCGAACGTCGGGCAGCTCGACGCCCTGGGCGGATTCGGGCTCCCCCTCGGGATCGCCTACCAGTTGCGGGACGATCTCCTCGGCGTGTTCGGGGACGCCGCCGTCACAGGCAAGCCGAGCGGTGACGACCTCCGCGAGGGCAAGCGGACCGTCCTGATCGCGCTCACCCGCGAAGCGCTCCCGGCGGGCGCCCGTGCCACACTCGACGAACTTCTTGGCGACCCGGACCTGACACCGGGACAGATCGAGACTCTGCAGCTCACCATCCGCCAGTCCGGCGCGGTGGAGAAAGTGGAGCGAATGATCGCCGACAGCGTGGGGCGGGCGATCGCAGCGCTCGAGACGGCGCCGATCGGCGAGTCCGCGAAGGCTCAGCTGCGCACCCTGGCTGTGACGGTCACCCGGCGCACGGCCTGAGAACCGGGGCCGCTACGCCAGCGCCTGCGCGACCCGGCGCACCTCGGCCTTGCGGCCAGCGCGCAGCGCTTCGATCGGCGACGCGCCGAGGCTGTCTTCCTCGGCCAGCAGCCAGTCGACGGCCTCCTCGTTCCCGAAGCCGTCGTCGCCGAGCAGGATGAGCGTCCCACGCAGCTCGCACAGCGGCTCGCCGTCGCGGAGAAAGACGGCAGGGACCTTCAGGACACCGTCGATACGCTTGGCGCCGAGATGGTTGTCTTCGATGAGCCGGCGCACCCGGCTGACGCCGACCCCCAGCTGTTCGACGAGGTCGGGGACGGTCAGCCACTCGATGGCCTGGGCTTGCTCGTTCACACCACAAGCGTGCCACGCCCGGACGGTTCGCACGAAGCGCACCCGATGTTACGGTTATGCAAACGCTTTTCACATCTGTCACAGCAATTGACTCCCTGCCCAGCTTGTGGCAGCGTTGAAGCCGCCATGCCACTCTTCTGGGGGTCACGATGTCGCCGACCGAGAACACAGCGAGCCACTTGCTCGGGCGCGTCTTGGGGCGCGTGCCGATCGCGGTGGCGGGGTCCATCGCCGTCACGGTGGGACTGATCGCCCCCGCGCAGGCTCTGCCCGTGCCGCCGGCCGAGCGATCACGCGACAAAGCGCCCCAGGAGGGCGAGGACGAGCGCGGCGGCACAGGCGCGCACGACACGGTGACCTCTGTCATCCCTGCGGAGGCAGCTGCCGCGGCAGCACCGGCCCAGACCGCCTTCGACGCCGCGCCGGCGAGCTACCGCGTACACGAGGGCGACACGGTCTCCGGCATCGCCGCGCGCTTCGGCCTCTCGACGGCGAGCGTGCTCGCGCTCAACGGGCTCTCCTGGAAAAGCCTGATCTTCCCGGGGCAGCTGCTCGCGCTCAGCGGCGCAGCGGCTCCGGCGACCGTACCGACGCCGGAGCGCTCAGCGGAAGCGATGAAGTACGAAGTCGTGCGCGGAGACACCCTCAGCGGCATCGCCGCACGATTCGGAGTGAAGACCGCAACTGTGCTCGGCGCGAACGCTGCTGCCGTCACCGCACCGACGCAGGCTCCGGCTGTCCCACAGACGGTGAGCCAGCCCAGCGCGACGCCGAACGCCTCGGCGGCGGCCGGCCGGGCCATCCCGCTCAGCGATGAGATGCGCGCAAACGCAGAGCTCATCGTACGGATCGGCCGCGCCGAGGGCGTCAGCGACCAGGGCATCGTGATCACGCTGGCCGCTGCCGCACAGGAGTCGGGTCTGCGCAACATCCGCCACGGCGACCGCGACTCGCTCGGGCTGTTCCAGCAGCGCCCGAGCACCGGCTGGGGCACCCCGGCCCAGGTGCTCGACGCCGACCACGCCACCCACGCCTTCTTCGGCGGCCGTGGGAACCCCAACACGGGGAAGACGCGCGGCCTGCTCGACATCCCCGGATGGACCTCCATGAGCGTCACACAGGCTGCACAGGCCGTACAGCTCTCCGCACACCCCGACGCCTACGCCAAATGGGAGGCATACGCACGGAGCTGGCTCGCCCAGCTGGGCTGAGCGGAATGTCACAGCCGGATCACAGCCCTCGCTTCCACCGGTGTTTTGCAGGACTCATGCATGCACCGTTCCTTAGACTCGATCCGTGACCACGAGCCAGACCGATCCCCTGATCGGCCGTCTGATCGACGGCCGCTACCAGGTGCGCTCGCGGATCGCGCGCGGCGGGATGGCCACGGTCTACCTCGCCACAGATCTACGCCTCGAGCGCCGCGTGGCGATCAAGGTGATGCACGGCCACCTGGCCGACGACACCACCTTCAAGAACCGCTTCGTTCAGGAGGCCCGCTCGGCCGCGCGCCTCGCGCACCCGAACGTGGTCAATGTCTTCGACCAGGGCCAAGACTCCGATATGGCGTATCTGGTCATGGAGTACTTGCCCGGGATCACGCTCCGCGATCTGCTCAAGGACTACGGCAAGCTCACGCCCGAGCAGACTATCGACATCATGGAGGCGGTGCTGAGCGGGCTCGTCGCCGCCCATAAGGCGGGCATCGTCCACCGCGACCTGAAACCCGAGAACGTGCTGCTCGCCGACGACGGGCGCATCAAGATCGGCGATTTCGGCCTCGCCCGCGCCGCGAGCGCGAACACCGCCACCGGCCAGGCGCTCCTCGGCACAATCGCCTACCTCTCGCCCGAGCTCGTCACTCGCGGCGTCGCGGACGCGCGCAGCGACATCTACGCGCTCGGGATCATGATGTACGAGATGCTGACCGGCGAGCAGCCCTTCCAGGGCGAGCAGCCGATGCAGATCGCCTATCAGCACGCCAACGACGCGGTCCCGACGCCGAGCGGCAAAAATCCGGCCGTGCCTGCCGAGCTCGACGATCTCGTACAGTGGGCGACCGAGAAGGACCCAGACCGCCGCCCCAAGGACGCTCGCGAGCTGTTCGACCGACTCGTCGAGGCCGAGAAGTCCCTTCGCGGCGAAGCGGCCCTTCAGCTGACGATGGTGCTGCCACCAGCGTTTGAAGCGGCGGAGGGCGAAACCCAGATCATCAACCCGGCTATCCGCCAGCAGGTCGCCGCCAGCGCGCCCAGCGCCACCGACCGGCTGAGTGCCGCCTCCGCACGCCGCCGGGCGAAGGGCTGGTGGCTGTTCGCGCTCGTCATCCTGCTCGCGGGGCTGGCCGGCGGCACCGGATGGTACTTCGGCGCCGGTCCCGGCTCGCTCGTCACCGTGCCGAACGTCGTCAGCAAGACACCGGCCGCCGCCGCCGCCAAGCTCACCGAGCTCGGATTCCGGACCAAACAGGCGCAGGAATACAGCGTGACCGTGCCCGCCGGGCAGGTCTCGAGCACCGTTCCGGTGGCCGAGACGCCGGCCGGGCGTGGCTCGACCGTGACGCTGCGCGTCTCCCAGGGCCCGAAGCCGGTCACCATCCCGCCGCTCGCCGGGCACCCCCTCGACACAGCGAAGGCCGCGATCACCGGCGTCGGGGCGAAGGTGGGAACCATCGCCGAGCAATTCGACGGCAAGGTACACTCCGGAACCGTCATCTCTGCGACGAAAACCTCCGATGGCGGCGACATCTCCGGCGGGGGACCGTACTTCGAGGCGGCATCCGTCGATCTCGTGGTGTCGGTCGGTCCCGTTCCGGATGTCGCGGGGAAGTCTGTGGAGAGCGCCACCGCACTCCTGCACAAGGCGGGCCTCGTGGTCGTCGCCGGGCCGGAAAGCTACAGCGAGACCATCGCAAAGGGCGACGTGATCTCCGCGCAACCCCAGGCCGCGGTTGTCCGTCCGGGCGACACCGTCGCCCTGAAGACATCGAAAGGCCCCGAACCGGTCCCTGTTCCGGACGTGGTCGGCCAAACCTGGGACAAAGCCAAGAAGACCCTCACCGAGGCCGGCTTCGCTCTCAAGTACTCCACTGCCGCCGATCTTCTCCCGGGCGCGTTCGTCGTCTCCAAGATCAGCCCGGACGCCGGAACCCAGGCCGACAAGGGTTCCACCGTCACCGTCAACTTCGCCAGCTTCTAACCTTTCCCGCACAACCACAGCGCAGGAGGTGCGTCCCCGTCCTGCTCGCACAGCCCCCTCCCCGAGCCGATCCTGACAGGGTGGGAGGAAAGGCGAGGAGATCCGGGCCTGGATGGGCCGGATCTCCTCGCCTTTGGGCCGGGAGCCCGGGGCGGGCGAAACGGGTCAGGGCTGGCTGAGCTCTTCCGCGACCAGGAAAGCCAGCTCTAGCGACTGCATGTGGTTGAGGCGGGGATCGCACAGCGACTCGTAGCGGGTGGCCAGGGTCGCTTCGTCGATGTGCTCGGAGCCGCCCAGGCACTCCGTGACATCGTCTCCCGTGAGTTCGACGTGGATGCCGCCGGGGTTGGTCCCGGCCGCCCGGTGAGCCTCGAAGAAGCCCTTGACCTCATCCACGACGTCCTCGAAGCGGCGCGTCTTGTAGCCAGTCGGGGTGGTGAGGCCATTGCCGTGCATCGGGTCGGTGACCCAGAGCGGGCAGGCGTCGGAGCGCTTGATGGCTTCGAGGAGTGGCGGAAGCGCCTCCCGGACCCTGCCCGCTCCCATCCGTGTGACGAAAGTCAGGCGGCCGGGCTCGCGCTCCGGATCGAGCTTGTCGATCAGGCGCAGCATATCGTCCGGCGAGGTGGTCGGTCCGAGCTTGACGCCGATCGGGTTACGAACGCGGGAGAGGAAGTCGACATGCGCGCCGTCCAGATCACGGGTGCGCTCACCAATCCACACGAAGTGCGCCGATGTGTTGTACGGCGTGCCGGTGCGGGAGTCGATGCGCGTCATCGGGCGCTCATAGTCCATGAGGAGCGCCTCGTGGCTAGAGTAGAACTCGACGCGCTTGAGCTCGTCGAAATCCGCGCCGGCAGCCTCCATAAACTTGATGGCGCGGTCGATCTCACGGGCCAAGCCCTCGTAACGCTGGTTGGCCGGGTTCGCCGCGAAACCCCTGTTCCAGCTGTGTACCTGACGCAAGTCGGCGAACCCCCCCTGCGTGAACGCGCGGATGAGGTTCAGCGTCGAGGCGGCCATGTGGTAGCCCTGGACGAGCCGGCGTGGGTCGGCCTGGCGCGACTCCGGAGTGAAGTCGTACCCGTTGACGATGTCACCACGGTAGGCGGGAAGCGTGACCTCCCCCCGCGTCTCGGTGTCGCTGGAGCGCGGTTTGGCGAACTGCCCCGCCATGCGCCCCATCTTGATGACGGGCACGGACGCGCCATAGGTGAGCACGACCGCCATCTGCAGCACCGTTTTCACCCGGTTGCGGATCTGGTCGGCGGTCGCGTCCGCGAATTTCTCAGCGCAGTCGCCGCCCTGGAGCAGGAAAGCGTTGCCTTCGGCCGCGCGCGCGAGCCGGGTGCGCAGCTGGTCCACCTCACCGGCGAAGACGAGAGGCGGCAGGGTGGCGAGCTCAGCCGAAACCGCCGTCACCGCATCTTTGTCCGGCCACTCCGGCTGCTGTTTGATCGGCAGCGTGCGCCAATAGTCCAGGCCCTCCATCACGGACTCGCCCGGGGTGACGACGGGGTCTGTGGTCTGCAGCACTGTTTCTTCCGCTCAATAGACGTGGATGGATTGACTACCAAGCCTATCGCGCGGAGCAGGGTGCGTGATCCGCGTGACCGCGGAGACCGGTCCACTCAGGCGGAGGGAGCCGCGCGCTTCTCTTTCACGGTGCTGGCGTACACATCCGCGTACTCCTGGTCGCCGAGACCCTGCAGCACGTACATGATCTCGTCGGTGACCGAACGCAGGATGAAACGGTCGCCCTCCATCCCGTCGAAGCGCGAGAAGTCGAGCGGCTCGCCGATGACGATGCCGATGCGGCCGAACTTGGGCAGCCGCTTGCCGATGGGCATGATCTCGGCAGTGTCCACCATCGCGACCGGGACGACCGGCACTCCGGCCTCCAGGATCATCCGGGCCGCGCCGGTGCGGCCGCGGTAGAGCTTGCCGTCCGGGCTCCGCGTGCCCTCCGGGTAGATGCCAAGGATCTCGCCGCGCGCGAGGACGGCGAGGCCGGTGTTGAGGGACGCCTCCGACGCTTTGCCGCCGGAGCGGTCGATGGGGAGCTGGCCGGTGGCGGTCATGAACGCCTTCGTCGCCCAGCCCTTGAGACCGCGGCGCGTGAAGTAATCGCTCTTGGCGAGAAACGAGACATGCCGGTCGACGACGATGGGCAGGAAGACCGAGTCGATGAACGACAGGTGGTTGCTCGCGAGGATCACCGCGCCGTCCTTCGGGACGTTCTCGAGCCCGACGACCCAGGGGCGGAACACGCCGCGCAAGAGCGGCCCTGCTATGACGTACTTCAACAACCAGTAGAACATCGATCGAAAGCCTAACCCGCGGAGCGCTCCCCCGCGACGTCGTCACAGCGAGGCGGCGTACAGGCGGGCGAGGTCGGCGGCGCCGACCACACCGGCATCGTTGACGAGCTCGGCGATGCGGAACTCGGGCTCCGGGTGGTAGCCGCGCGCGGGGAGATTCTCGAGGTAGGCCAGCCGGATCGGCTCGAGCAGCAGCTCTCCCGCCTGCGCGACGCCGCCGCCGAAGGCGAAGAGCTGCGGGTCCAGGATAGCGCCGAGACTGGCGCAGGCCTGGCCGAGCCAGTCGCCCAGCTGCCGGAGGGCCGCGAGGGCGCCCGCGTCACCGGCCCTGATCAGCTCGGAGATGTCCGCTCCGCCGAGCGAGCCCTTGCGCTGGCGGACATCGGCGAGCGCCTGGCCGATGCCACCGGCGTCGGCTAGCTCGCCCGCGATCCGCTGCAGAGCCCGGCCGGAACCGTACTGCTCGATGCAGCCGCGCGCGCCGCAGCCACAGGGCCGGCCACCCGGGACGACGCGCATATGGCCGATCTCGGCGCCCGCGCCGAAGCCGCCGCGGAAGAGCCGGTCGTCGCTCACGATCGCACCGCCCACCCCGGTGCCGATGGTCAGAATCACCATGTCGCTCACCAGGCGGCCGGCACCGTAGCGGAACTCGGCCCATCCCGCCGCGTTCGCATCGTTCTCGATGATCACGGGGAGGTCGATACGCTTCTCGAGCTTCTCCCGGACGGGCTCAGAGCGCCAGCTGATGTTGGGCGCGTAGTAGACGATCGACTGCCCGGCGTCGACGAAACCGGCGGCGGCGACGCCCGCGCCGACGATCCGCTCCGGTCCGTCCGACAGCCGCTGGATCATCGCGACGACGGCGTTCTCGATCTCCTCGGGCCGGGTGGCGTCGGTGGGCACCCTGTCCTCGCGGACGATCGCGCCGAGCTCGTCGACGACAGCGCCGGCGATCTTGGTCCCGCCGACGTCGATGCCGATCGCGTGCATAAGCGAGCACTCCAATGAAAGGGGACGAAAGGATGGGGCGGGCCAGTCCCGAGAGACCGGCGCATCCTCTAGAGTGTCATTAATAGAGTGTCATTAACCGCCCGCGGCCGAAGCCATTCGGCCGGAAAGCCCACCCGGTGTCGAGGGAGCTGCCATGAACCTGTCAGAGACACCCGCTCTCGTCCCCGCCGACCCCGAGGCCAACGCGACCGATCTGCTCGTGCAGCGGGTGCAGGCCACCCCGGACGCCGCGCTCTTCAGCCTGCCCAACGGTGCGAGCTGGACGGATGTGACGGCCGCCGAGTTCCACCGTCAGGTGGTCGAACTGGCCAAGGGCCTCGCCGCCGCCGGCGTGCAGCCGGGCGACAAGATCGGCCTCATGTGCAAAACGCGCTACGAGTGGTCGCTCATCGACTTCGCTGTCTGGTTCGCCGGCGCCGTGCTGGTCCCGATCTACGAGACCTCCTCCCCCGCGCAGATCCAGTGGAACATGGCGGACTCGGGCGCGAACACCATCATCCTGGAGAACGCGGAGATGTTCTCCCGTTTTGACGAAGTACACGCCGACCTCCCCCTCGTCCAGAACTTCTGGCAGTTGCACCTCGGCGACCTCGGCAAGCTCGCCACCACCGGCGCCGCCGTCCCGGACGAGGAGATCGAGCGGCGCCGGAACCTCGCCCGCGGCGAGGACATCGGGACGCTGATCTACACCTCCGGCTCGACCGGCCGCCCGAAGGGGTGCGTGCTGACGCACTCGAACTTCGTGGAACTCGCGCGGAATTCGGCCGAGGCTCTGCAGGAGGTCGTCAAGCAGCCGGGTGCCTCCACCCTCCTCTTCATCACCACCGCGCACGTCTTCGCGCGGTTCATCTCCGTGCTCTGCGTGACCGCGGGTGTGAAGGTCGGGCACCAGGCGGACACGAAGCAGCTGCTGCCGGCGCTCGCAAGTTTCAAACCGACGTTCCTCCTGGCCGTGCCGCGCGTGTTCGAGAAGGTGTACAACTCGGCCGAGCAGAAAGCGGAGGCCAGCGGGCACGGCAAGATCTTCCGCGCCGCCGCTGAAGTCGCGTTCGAACACTCCCGGGCGGTCGAGACCGGGAGGGTGCCGTTCGGCCTCAAAGTCAAGTTCGCACTGTACGACCGGCTCGTGTTCTCCAAACTGCGCGCTGCGATGGGCGGCCGCGTGATCTACGCCGTGTCGGGGTCGGCTCCGCTCGGGTCCCACCTGGGCCACTTCTTCCACAGTCTCGGCATCAAGATCCTGGAGGGCTACGGCCTCACCGAGACCACAGCCCCGGCCACCGTGAACCGGCCAGGCACATTCAAAATCGGCACGGTCGGCCCCAGCCTCCCCGGCGTCGACCTGCGGCTCGCGGACGACGGCGAGATCCAGGTGCGCGGTGTCAACGTCTTCAAGGAGTACTGGCAGAACCCAGAAGCGACGGCGGAAGCGTTCGAGGACGGCTGGTTCCGCACCGGCGATCTGGGCTCCTTCGACGCAGACGGTTTCCTGACGATCACCGGCCGCAAAAAAGAGATGATCGTCACAGCCGGCGGGAAAAACGTCTCCCCGGCCGCGCTCGAGGACCCGATCCGCGCGCACCCCCTCGTCGGCCAGGTCGTCGTCGTCGGCGACCAGAGACCGTTCATCTCAGCCCTGGTCACCCTCGACACCGAGATGCTCCCCGTCTGGCTGGCCAACAACGGCGAGAACAGAGACATGACCCTCGCCGAGGCGAGCGTCAATCCCGCCGTCAACGAGGAGATCCAGCGCGCCATCGACGCCGCCAACACGCGCGTCTCCCGAGCGGAGAGCATCCGCAAGTTCGTCGTCCTCGCCACAGAGCTGACCGAGGCGAGCGGTCACCTGACGCCGAAGCTCAGCATCAAGCGCAGCGTGATCCTGGCGGATTTCGCCGATGTGATCGACAGACTCTACAGCGACAACCCGAAGACCCAGGGGATCTCGCTGTCCCACTGAGCAGTCCGGGCTGGGCGATCGATCGACAGCAGTGCGCCGTCCGCCGCGGAGCGCGTCTGGGCGTTCCTGCTTCCCCGTCTCCGGCGACCGCTGGAGGCGGCGGTCGCCCTCGACACCCCGGCAGACGTCAGGGTGGTCTAGAACCAGCCGGACTCGCGGATCTGCTTCATGGCCTCGCGGCGCGATCCCCTGTCCAGACGGTCGAGGTAGAGCTTCCCCTCGAGGTGATCGGTCTCGTGCTGGAGGGCCTGCGCCATAACCCCGGTGCCGGAGAGTTCGATCTCGGCGCCGTCCAGGTCGATGCCGCGCACACGCGCGAACGGGTACCGTACGGTCTTGAACCACAGGCCGGGCACCGAGAGGCACCCCTCGTCCACCAGCTCGGGCTCCCCGGAGACCTCGACCAGCTCGGGGTTGAGGATGTAGCCGACCTCCCCGTCCACGTTGTAGCTGAAGGCACGCAGGTTCACGCCGATCTGCGGGGCGGCGACCCCGGCGCGCCCCGGCGGGAGAACCGTGTCCACCAGATCCTGAACCAGGCTGCGGACACTCTCATCGAGCTCGCCGACCGGCTCCGACAGGGTCTTGAGCACGGGGTCGCCGAACAAGCGGATCTGGCGTTCGGTCACGGAGGTCTCCCTTGGAATGATGCTGTGGTGCGTGAGCGGCTGCGCGCCGCTCAGTCCCGCTCGGACGGCAGACCCTCGACCACCAGCGCGGCGAGCGTGCGGGCCGAGAGCTTGGTAAGGGGTTTGAGGTCTTTCCACGACACGACCGAGCCGGCGGCCAGCTGCGAGTCGTACGGCATGCGGACGATCTCACGGACGCGCGAACGGAAGTGCGACTCGATCTCCTCCAGCTTCACCAGGTTCGTTCCCTGGGTGGCCGTGTTCAGAGCGACGACGGCGTTGGTGACGAGGTCGCCGTAGCCGTTCGCCTCCAGCCAGGTCAGCGTCTCGGAGGCGAGCCGCGCCTCATCCACGCTTCCGCCGGAGACGATCACGAGCGAGTCGGCGCGCTGGAGGGTCGCCCGCATGACCGAGTGGACGATGCCGGTGCCGCAGTCGGTCAGCACGATCGAGTAGTACCGTGCCGCCAGGTCGGCGACCACATTGTAATCGTTCTCGTCGAACGCCTCGGACAACATCGGGTCCGTGTCCGAGGCGAGCACATCGAGCCGTGTCTCATCGCGCGAGACCAGGGCGGAGAAATCGGTGAAACCGGAAATGCTCGCCGCCTTGTGGACAACATCGCGGACAGTCGCCCGCGTCTGCTTGGGAACACGCTCGGAGAGCGTGCCGCGGTCGGGGTTGGCGTCGAGCGCGATGACCCTGTCCTCGCGGGCGTCCGCCAGCGCCATCCCGAGCAGAGTCGTCACGGTCGTCTTGCCGACGCCCCCCTTGCGGGTCAGCACCGGGACGAACCGGGTGCCCCCCTCGAACTGCTTCTGGATGCGGTTGTCGAGCTCCTTGCGCGCCCGCACCCGGGCGGAGTCTCCGAGGTTCACGGAGCGGAAGGTCGCCGCGTAGACGAAACTCTGCCAGACGCCCTCCGGTCCCGGCCGGGTCTTGCGGTTCACTTCGAGCAGGCGGTCGGCGGTCAGCATCGTGGCCGGTTCCGGCTGCGGAGAGTGCTCGCCGCGCAGCCGGTCGCGCCGGGACTGCGCGAAGGATTCCTGCCGCAGCACCTCGTGAGACGGGGTGTGCTCCCCCTCGCCCCCCGCGAGGTCGCCCGCAGCCGGACGGCCGTCCAGACGCGATGCCAGGATCGCAACGGAGGTCGTGGTGGGCTCGGTGGGCGACTGCACGAACCCGGGGTCGACGGGAACCTCGTCGATCGCGACAGCCGCCTCGTCTTCGGGGATCTCCCTCGGCACGATCGGCGGAAGGTCGAGGGCGATGCTCAGCGTCTCCGGGGCGCTGACCGTCAGCTCCTCGTCCTCCGCCGGCGCGAGAGCGCCGCGCTCGGGTTCGTCCGGCTTGTCTGCCACGGATGGTCTCCTTCTGCCGCCCACAGGAGGCGACTGCCACAGTTTACCGGTACAGGGCTCAGAGCGGAGTGACGACCACGAGCAGATCACCCGCATCCACTTGCTGGGTCTTCGGGATAGCGAGCCGCTCCACAACACCGGCGACCGGAGCGGTGATGGCCGCTTCCATCTTCATGGCCTCAATGGACGCGACCGCCTGCCCCGCCGCGACGGAGTCACCGACGGCGACGTGCAGCGTCACCACGCCGGAGAAAGGCGCGGCGACCTGGCCCGGCTTGGCCGTGTCCGCCTTCTCCGCCGCCTTCGCCTCCACGACGATGCTGCGGTCGCGGACGAACACCGGCCGTAGCTGGCCGTTGAGGGTCGTCATAACCGTGCGCATGCCCTTCTCGTCGGCTTCGCCGATGGCTTCCAGGCCGATGTACAGGCGCACGCCCTTGCTGAACTCGATGACGTGCTCGGAGCCCTGCCGCAGCCCGTAGAGGTAGTCGAGCGAATCCACCACCGACAGATCGCCGAACAGCTCGCGCATCTGCTCGTGGATCCGCGTGGGGGCGGGGAAGAGCAAACGGTTGAGGGTCGCGCGGCGCTCCTCGCTGGAGCCCTCCAGCGCCCGCGCGTCGGCGGCGGACAGCTCCTCCACACCGACCTTGACAGTCTTGCCCGCCAGCACCTTGGTGCGGAACGGCTCCGGCCAGCCGCCGGGCAGCTCGCCCAGTTCGCCCGCCATGAAGCCGACCACCGAGTCCGGGATATCGTAGTTCTGGGGGTTCTCCGCGAAGTCCTGCGGGTCGGCCCGCACGGCCGCGAGGTGCAGCGCGAGGTCGCCGACGACCTTGGACGACGGCGTGACCTTGGGGATGCGGCCGAGGATGCGGTTGGCCGCGGCGTACATGTCCTCCACCAGCTCGAAGTCCTCCGCGAGGCCGAGGGCCTTGGCCTGCTGGCGCAAATTGGAGAGCTGACCGCCGGGGATCTCGTGCTTGTAGACCCGGCCCGTGGGCCCGGGGAGCCCGGACTCGAACGGGCGGTAGACGTGACGCACCGCCTCCCAATACGGTTCGAGGTCCTGGACGGCCGTGAGAGAGACGCCGGTGTCGCGCTCGGTGTGCGCGAGCGCAGCGACCAGGGCGGACGCGCTCGGCTGGCTGGTCGTGCCCGCCATCGGCGCGCTGGCGACATCCACCGCGTCCGCCCCGGCCCGCGCGGCGGCCAGGAGCGTTCCGAGCTGGCCGCCCGGAGTGTCGTGCGTGTGGACATGCACCGGCAGCTCGAAGCGCTCCCGGAATGCGGCGACGAGCTTCTCGGCCGCCGCCGGGCGCAGCAGGCCCGCCATGTCTTTGATCCCCAGGATGTGCGCGCCCGAGTCCACGATCCGCTCGGCGAGCCGCAGATAGTAGTCGAGGGTGTAGAGGTCCTCGGCCGGGTCGAGCAGGTCGCCGGTGTAGCAGACGGCGACCTCGGCGACAGCGGAGCCGGTGGCCAGCACCGATTCGATCGCCGGGCGCATCTGCGAGACGTCGTTGAGCGCGTCGAAGATGCGGAAGATGTCCACGCCGGTCGCCGCGGCCTCCCGCACGAAGGCGTCGGTCACCGGGGTCGGGTACGGCGTGTAGCCGACAGTGTTGCGGCCGCGCAACAGCATCTGGATGTTCACGTTCGGCAGCGCCTCGCGAAGGGCGGCGAGACGCTCCCACGGGTCTTCGCCCAGGAAGCGGAGCGCGACGTCGTAGGTCGCGCCGCCCCACGCCTCCACGGAGAGCAGCTCGGGCGTCATGCGCGCGACATACGGGGCGACGGCGAGGAGGTCCTTGGTGCGCACGCGGGTCGCGAGCAGGGACTGATGGGCGTCGCGGAAGGTGGTCTCGGTGACCGCGAGGGCGGTCTGGGCCCGCAGCGCCCCGGCGAACCCTGCCGGGCCGAGCTCCAGTAGCCGCTGCCGGGAGCCCGCGGGCGCCGGAAGGCTCAGGTCGAGGCGGGGCAGCTTGTCGAGGGGGTCGGCGGTCTCGGGGCGCGCGCCGTTCGGCTGGTTGACCGTGACGTCGGCGAGCCAGTTGAGCGCCTTGGTGCCGCGGTCCTTGGAGGCCCGGCCCTTGAACAGCTCGGGACGCTCCTCGATGAACGAGGTGGAGACGTCGCCCGCGATGAAGTCCGGGTCCTCCATGACCGTCTGGAGGAACGGGATGTTCGTAGCGACACCGCGCACGCGGAACTCGGCCAGCGCACGCCGGGCGCGCAACACAGCGGCAGGGAAGTCGCGACCGCGCGTGATGAGCTTGGCCAGCATGGAGTCGAAGTGCGGGCTGATCTGGGCGCCCGGGTTGATCGCCCCTCCGTCGAGGCGGATGCCGGCCCCGCCCGGCGAACGGTACGTCGTGATCTTGCCGGTGTCCGGACGGAAGTTCGCGGTCGGGTCCTCGGTCGTGATGCGGCACTGGAGGGCCGCGCCGCGCATCTGGACACTGTCCTGACTGAGGCCGAGATCGGCGAGGGTCTCGCCCGCGGCGATGCGGATCTGCGACTGCACGAGGTCGACGTCGGTGATCTCCTCGGTGACCGTGTGCTCCACCTGGATGCGCGGGTTCATCTCGATGAACACATGCTGACCGGCACGCTCCCCCGCGGTGTCGAGCAGGAACTCGACGGTGCCCGCGTTCTCGTAGACGATGGAGCGCGCGAAGGCGATCGCGTCGCGGTAGAGCGACTGGCGGATCTCGTCGGAGAGGTTCGGCGCGGGTGCGATCTCCACCACCTTCTGGTGGCGGCGCTGCACCGAGCAGTCGCGCTCGAAGAGGTGCATCGTCTCGCCACCGCCGTCGGCCAGAATCTGAACCTCGATATGGCGGGGGCGCAGCACGGCCTGCTCAAGAAACATCGTCGGGTCACCGAAGGCGCTGTCCGCCTCGCGCATGGCCTCGTCGAGAGCAGAGCGCAGCTCCTCCTGGGCGGCGACGCGGCGCATCCCGCGGCCGCCGCCGCCGGCGACGGCCTTGGCGAAGAGGGGGAAGCCGATCTCGTCGGCCTGGGCGAGGAGGGCGTCGATGTCTTTCGACGGCGGGGTCGACTTCAGCACCGGGACGCCCGCGGCGATCGCGTGCTCCTTCGCCGTCACCTTGTTGCCGGCCATCTCCAGCACCTCGGCGCGCGGGCCGATGAACGCGATGCCCGCCGCGCGGGCGGCCTCGGCCAGCTCGGGGTTCTCGGAGAGGAAACCGTAGCCCGGGTAGATCGCGTCCGCCCCCGACTCCCTGGCGACACGGATGATCTCCTGCACATCCAGGTACGCACGCACCGGATGACCCGACTCACCGATCTGGTACGCTTCGTCCGCCTTCAGACGGTGCATCGAGTCACGGTCCTCATACGGGAAGACGGCCACCGTCTGAGCGCCCAGCTCATAGGCGGCCCGGAAGGCCCGGATGGCGATTTCACCGCGATTGGCAACGAGGATCTTACGGAACATGGGGAGCCTTTCGAACAAGAGTCCGCACCACACAGCAAACGGTTAGGTAGTCCAAGACTAGTGAAGGTAACGTGGCTGTCGTGCACGTACTCAGCGTTAGCTCCCTCAAGGGCGGTGTCGGAAAGACCACGGTAACGCTCGGTCTGGTCTCGGCGGCGTTCGCGAAAGGTCTGCGGACGCTGGTCGTCGACCTCGACCCGCAATCCGATGTCTCGACGGGGATGGACATCCAGATCGCCGGTCATCTGGACGTGGCCGATGTGCTCGCCTCTCCCAAGGAGAAGATCGTGCGCGCGGCGATCGCGCCCTCGGGCTGGGCCAGGGGCTGCGCGGGCAAAATCGACCTCATGATCGGCAGCCCGTCCGCCATCAACTTCGACGGCCCGAACCCCAGCATCCGCGACATCTGGAAGCTGGAGGAGGCGCTCGCCAACGTCGAGCACGACTACGATCTCGTGCTCATCGACTGCGCCCCGTCCCTCAACGCACTGACCCGCACCGCCTGGGCCGCCAGCGACCGGGTGGCCGTCGTCACCGAGCCGGGCCTGTTCTCGGTCGCCGCCGCCGACCGTGCGCTGCGCGCGATCGAGGAGATCCGCCGCGGGCTCTCGCCGCGCCTCCAGCCCCTCGGCATCATCGTGAACCGCACCCGGGTGCAGTCGCTGGAGCACCAGTTCCGGATCAAGGAGCTGCGCGACATGTTCGGCCCGCTGGTGCTCTCGCCTCAGCTCCCCGAGCGCACCTCTCTGCAACAGGCCCAGGGAGCGGCCAAGCCCCTCCATATCTGGCCCGGAGAGAGCGCTCAGGAGATGGCCCGCAACTTCGACCTGCTCCTCGAGCGGGTCCTCCGCACCGCCCGCATCGGCGAGTACGCCACCGCTGGCAGCTGACCCCATCGTCCCTCCCCGCGACCGAAGCGGAGGATGACGCCCGGGAGGGCGAGGAGGAGAAGAGAGGGCGCGGCAGACGGGGCTGGAGCTCGGCCTCAGAAGGGATTAGGAGGCTTTGGATTTGGCGGCGCGACGGGCGGCGAGCTCGTCGAGGGAATCGGTTTGGGTGTCGAGTTCGACGAGGGAGGACTCGACCTCGCGGAGCACCTTGCCCACGGCGATGCCGAAGACGCCCTGGCCACGGCTGACGAGGTCGATGACCTCGTCGCTGGAGGTGCAGAGGTAGACACTGGCGCCATCGCTCATGAGGGTGGTCTGCGCCAGATCGCTGACGCCAGCCTCGCGGAGCTGATTCACAGCGGTGCGGATCTGCTGGAGCGAGATCCCCGTGTCGAGCAGACGCTTGACGAGTTTCAGAACCAGGATGTCGCGGAAGCCGTAGAGACGCTGCGAGCCAGAGCCGGCGGCGCCGCGCACGGTCGGCTCGACCAGTCCGGTGCGGGCCCAGTAGTCGAGCTGGCGATAGGAGATGCCGGAGGCGCGGGCGGCGACGGCGCCGCGGTAGCCACCGGTGTCGTCGAGTTCGGGAAGGCCGTCGGTGAACAGCAGACCCAGGTCGTATCGGGCGGCGTCGCTGTCACGATTCGCTTCACTCATGGTGCCCGCCTCTCCCGATGATGATCGCACCCGATCACTGGGGCGCTTCATCCACGGTATCGATCCCCCGCTTCCCGGGCAACGACATCCGGCCATTCACCGTCGGCGTGTCGAGCGAGGCGGATCGTCAAGGGCGGAGGCGTTCCAGGGAAGCGCGGATGATGCTGGCTCGCACGGTGTCCAGGTGATCCGCGATCTCACGCGCGAGTTCGGCCGTCCTGGCCTTCGCGGTGACGTCCCTCCGGCGCGCGATCGGCACCAGAGCGGTCTCGATCAGGCCCACCTCACGCTCAGCCGCCGTACGGAATCCGCGCAGGTGCCGCGGTCCGATCCCGGTGCTCGCGAGTTCGGCCAGAGCGCGCAGAACGACCAGGGCGTCCTCACCGTAGAATTCGGCGGGCGCGATGAGCGAAGCGCTCACCGCCTCCTGCAGCAGTTCGGGTGTGGCCCCGGCCTCCCGCAGCAACTCGTCGCGGTGGAAGCGCCGGCCGGCGGGAAGCATGGAGGCACCGGCCGAAGCGCCCGGCGCCGGTGGATTCTTGCCCGCGTCGAGGTCGGCGAGGTACTGCTTGATGACCTTGAGCGGGAGATAGTGGTCGCGCTGCATCGCGAGCACTCTTCGCAGCCGTTCGAGATCCGCCGGGGAGAACTTACGGTACCCGGAGGGGGTGCGAGCGGGCGAGACCAGTCCGCGTTCCTCTAGGAAGCGCAGCTTGGAGGAGGAGAGTTCGGGGAAGTCCGGCGTCAGCTGCGCGAGCACCTGGCCGATCGAGAGCAGGGCGGGCGCGGCGGCCGGGAACCGCGCTGCTGACCGGGCCACTAGCCGCTCGCCGAGGCGACGAGATCGTGGCGGGAGGCGTAGAACGTAAGCCGGAACTTACCGATCTGCACCTCGGCCGAGTCGGCCAGGAAGGCGCTCTCGATGCGGACGCCGTCGTAGTACGTGCCGTTCAGCGAACCGAGGTCGCGGACTTCGAAGGCGGTCCCCCGGCGCGTGAACTCCGCATGCCGTCGCGAGACGGTCACATCGTCGAGGAAGATCTCGGCGTTCGGGTGACGGCCGGCGCTCGTCACATCGGCGTCGAGGAGGAAGCGAGCCCCGGCGTTGGGGCCGCGGCGCACGATGAGCAGCGCGGAGCCCGAGGGGAGCGCCGCGATCGCTTCCTGCTCTTCCGGCGAGATCTCCCCGTCGAGCGCGTACATCTTCGACGCGAAATCATCGCCGAAGCGAGCCGTGGTCTCTTCGTTCCCCGACGTGGAATCACGCAGAGGGTTGTTCGTGGCGTCGCGCTCCGGCGTGTTGTCCGAACCGTGGGGATAGCTCTCGTCAGGCACCGTCAGCCTCCTTCCCATCCAGCGTATCGGATCGAGCGCCGCTGTCATCGGCCGGAAGACGGATGACGCGGGCGGTTTCCCGAAGGTAGGCGATGCCCGCCCACCAGTAGAGGAAGGCGCCCCAGAGTGCGAAAGCCCAGCCGAGGGGGAGCGAGGAGGGCGCAAGGAGCGTGAACGCCTCACCGAGCATGAGCAGCGGGAGCGCCCAGAACAGGCAGAACGTGGCGACCTTGCCGAGGTGGCGCACCGGGAGCGGACCGTAGCCGTGGTTCGCGAGGATGACGCCGAGGACCGCGAGCATGACATCCCGGAGGACGATGACGGCGACGAGCCACCACGGGACGATGTCACGCCAGGCCAGCCCGATCAGGGCGGCGAAGATGTAGAGCCGGTCGGCGGCCGGATCGAGCAGCTGGCCGAGCCGGGAGACCTGATCGACGCGGCGGGCGAGCCAGCCGTCGAGGAAGTCGGTGAGGCTCGACACGACGAGGACGAGGAGCGCGAGGGCGTCGTGGCCCGCGATCACGAAGGCCAGGAAAACCGGAACGAGCGCGAGCCGGAAGAAACTGAGGGCGTTCGGGATCGTCCACACGCGCGAGCTGATCGCGCCGACTCCATCCACGAGTCCACTCTACTGAACGGGGCGGGCGTCCCCGGATGCGTCACCGAGAGGGTCTCACTGTCGGGCCACCGGGAGGATGCGGACCAGCGCCAGGACTCCCCGATCGCCCCCGCAGCGCCGGGACGGTCACGGCGCCGTCGCAGCCGGCCGTGCTGGCTTGGGGAAGGCCGAGCGCATGTGGTCGGTGTCGAGGTAGTCGGCGACGCCGATCAGGATGAGGCTGAACACGATCTGCTCCGTCACCATCCAGAGCGGGTACAGGCCGGGGATCGCGGCGATGACCAGCGTGACGACCGGGAAGATCTTGGAGAAGAGGCGCAGGCGCGAGTACGCCCAGTAGTACCCTTTCTGGGCGCGCCCGGCGAAGTAGAAGAGAGTGAGCGTCATTCCAAGGACGACGAGGGAGCGCGTCCACACCGCGAACGGGACAGACACGCCGTTCAGGTCGACCGCGACCGCGACCGCGACCGCGGCGGCGCCGAGCAGGAGTTCGGCTGCGAGGAGCCAGCCGATGACGGCGAACGCGCGCCGGGTGCGCGGGTGCTCCCGGCCGGCGGCCGGGACGGTGTAGCCCGCGTACCGGCCGCCCGCTATGCGGTCGAGACGGCTGAGGAAGGGTGCCATGCCTTCACGGTAACCCGCCGGTGGCGGGAAGGCCTCCTTCTTTCGATGGACAGAGCGTACGGTGGAGGCATGTCGTGCATCCGGTTCAACACCCCTGCCCAGCGCCAGGCGATGCGAGAGCACCGGCCAGCGCTGCTGACAGCCGAGGAGGCGGTGGCGCTCCACCCGGCTCCCGCGGTGACCGAGAGCAAGATCCAGCGGCTACGACTGCTGGCGACGGACACGAACCCGAAGATCCGCGAGGCGGTGGCCTCCAGCCACAACACGCCCGAGGATCTCCTCGCAGCGCTCGCGGACGATCCCGACGAGGGCGTGCGCGGCTGTGTGGCGAAGAACGAGGTCACGCCGTGCGGCATTCTGCGCCACCTCGCCGACGACAGCTCGGAGACAGTGCGCGGCTGGGTCGCCGTCAACTACTTCGTCCCGGCGGACGTGATGGCGACGCTCTCCGGGGATCGCAGCCGAACTGTCAGGATCCTGGTGAAGTGGAAGAGCGACCTCGCTGCGGAAGCGGAAGCCGAAGCGGAGGCGACAGCCGGTGCAGGGGTCTGAGGTGGCCGGTCCCGCGAGTGTGCGCGTCGACTCCTGGACGTGGGCCGTGCGGCTGTTCAAGACGCGCTCATCGGCCTCGGACGCCTGCAAAGCCGGGCACCTGAAAGTCAACGGCGATCGGGCAAAGCCCGCGCAGCCGGTGAAGGTGGGCGACGAGATCCGCGCCCTCGCGGGCGGGTCGGAGAAGGTCTACATCGCGAGGCGGCTGATCGTGAAGCGCGTCGGCGCAGCCGTGGCGGCGGATGCTGGAACAGCTGCGGGGGCGCTGAGGGGCGAGCGGGGCGGCGAGCCGATGTCTCCCTCCTCAGCCACCAGTGCGTCCTGCACACACCGAAGCCGCTGACCCGGCGCACCTAGACGAAACGCACGGCCTCCTGCAGCCGCGGGCGCAGCTCGAACGCACGGTCGACGCTCTCGCGGCCTGCGGCGTTCGCGCCGTCGCGGAGGATCGCCGGCAGGACCGAGCGGCGGACGACGAGCGAACCGGCGAGACGGCCACGCGGGACCAGGTCGAACGGCACGGCGAGGGCGTCGTCCGGGACGACGACGAGATGACCGGTGAAGCGGAGACCCGCCTGACGGCCGAAAGACTTGGCGGCGCGAGCGAGGTCGTGGAACGGCCGCTCGTCGCGCGGGAGGCCGGAGCCGACGAGTTCGCCCTTCGCGAGCCTGACCTCACTTCCCCAATCCGCGGAACAGATGGCGAAGAGACCGACGGGGCCGAGGACGATGTGGTCCAGCTTGGCATCGGAGCCGGGATGGACGGCGACATCGCTCCAGAGGGTGAAGCCGATTCCGAGACTGGAGACGGCCCGGGCGGTGGCCTCCTCGGCGAGGGCGGCGGCCAGCAGCCGGCGGATCTCGCGCGGCGCCGAGCGCACCAGACCCGGATCGTACGGGTCGGCGTCGCTGCCGAGCCCCATCCACTCCCGCATGAGGGCGAGGAAACGTTCGCGGGACTGTCCGCCGGGATGGCCGTAGCTGCGGGCGCGCACGGTTCCGCCGCGGTCGGCGGAACGGGTGGGATGCATGGTGGCACTGAACCCGCCGGCAGCTGACTCGCCGGAGACGGCGCCCACGACGAGACTCTCACCGCGGTCGTAGCGGGCGCGCGAATCGGGGTCGCCGACCAGCTCCCAGGCGGCCTGAACGGCCTGGAACCGGGCGGCGGTCCCGCCCGTGTCCGGGTGGGTCTCGCGCGCAAGCCGCCGGTAGGCCCGGCGCAGGTCTTCCTGGCTCACGGCCGCACTGACTCCGAGGATGTCGTAGGGGCTTGGCGCGGCGGGACTGTCGCTCATGGCCTTCGAGACTAGCGTGCGGTTCCGCGAATTCGCTTCACTTTCGATGAGCGCAGCATGTGACGGGACTGAAGCCTTAGCGTGGGGAGTGCAGGAAACCAGAAGCACCGAACGAAAGGCAGCCATCATGGCGATCGCCGACTGGCGTATCGAGCTGATCATCCTCCCCGTCAGCGACACCGACACGGCGAAGGCGTTCTACGCCGACACGCTCGGCTGGGAAGCGGACCACGATCAGCGCGTCTCCGACTCGCTCCGGTTCGTGCAGGTCACCCCGCCCGGGTCGGCATGCTCGATCGCGTTCGGCGAGGGGCTCACCGATATGGTCCCGGGAACGATGACGGGACTCCAGATCGTGGTGCCGGACGCCGACGCTGCGCTCGCGCACCTCCGGGAGAAGGGCGTGGACGCGCAGGGCGTCGCCGATTTCGACTGGGGGCGCTTCGTGATGTTCGCCGATCCGGACGGCAACCGCTGGAGCCTGCAGGAGCTGCCGCCACGTCCCTAGGCGGGGAGAGGTCCGTCCCGGCGTCCCTGGGCACTACCCGGAGCTGAGCGCGTCCCGATCAGCGGAGCGCGTACCCGATCAACAGCAGGGTGAGCAGGCAGCCGCACGCGTAGTTGATCCCGAGGAAGCGCAGCCAGCCTCGGTTGGCGGCGCTCGCGCGGTCGTCCGGAACGGACCAGAACGGAGCGGCGACCGTGATGTACGGGAGCGCCAGCATGGCGACGAGCGGGCCGGGCCACGGGATAGCGAGAGCGGCGAGCGCAGCGAGCGCCCAGGCCGCGATCGCGAACCGGACGGTGCGGGCGGCGCCGAGGACGGTGGCGACCGAGGCGATGCCGGCCTCGCGATCCGGTGCCACATCCTGAACCGCGCCGAACGCGTGGCTGCCGACGCCCCACAGGAAGAAGGCGAAGAGCACCAGCCAGAGCCCCGGGGTGAAGGTCGCTCCGGCGAGCACCAGGCCGTACAGCGCGGGGCTGACGAAGTGGATGCTTGAGGTCGCCGAGTCGAGAAAGGGCACTTTTTTGAAGCGCAGGCCCCTGACCGAGTACGCCAGCACGAAGAACAGACTGCCCGCGAGCACCGCCCAGGAGAGCGGCGGACCGGCGAGCGCCAGGAAGACGAGGAAGGGAAGGCTCGTGGCCGCCGCCGCGACGAGCGTCCTGCGGTGCGTCCCCGGGTCGAGCAGAGCGCCTTCGACGCCGCCCTTCCGCGGATTGCGCAGATCGGAGGCGTAGTCGAAGACGTCGTTCACCCCGTACATCGTGAGGTTGTACGGGACGAGGAAGAAGAGCGTGCCGACGATGAAGACGATATCCGCCTCGCGTGCCGTGAGAAGGTAGGCGGCGGCGAACGGGTAGGCGGTGTTGATCCAGCTGAGCGGCCGGGAGGCGAGGAACAGCTGGCGGAAGAGCGGCGGTGCGGTGACGATCATGTGCGATCCCCCAGCGGGCGCAGGAGCAGCCACAGGGCGGGCAGCAGGAGCAGGCCGGCCAGCGGATAGGCGAAATCTTCGATCGGGACGGAGCCGAGGCGGAGACCGGACAGGGTGGCATCGGCGTAGGTCACCAGCCCGGCGGCGATCATCAGGTTGTCGAAAACCGCCGTGAGGACCACCAGCGCGACACCGGCGACAGCGACCGGCGCGGCCCAGCGGCGCAGCAGGCCCCGGCGATCGGGAGCGGTCGCGAGCGCGAAGAAGAGCACGATCGCCGCCACGGCCAGGAAGACCAGGCTGAGCAGGACGTATGTCATCCCGGGCTCCGGCGCTCGAGGAGGGCGCGCGTCCCGAACAGCAGAATCAGGGTGAGATAGCAGAGGAACGCGAGGAAGAACACTTCCTCGACCGGGAGTTCGGGGGCGAGTTCGGCGCCGGTCATGAAGCGGGACTCGCCGCGGGCGAACACGCCGAGGACGATGCCCGCGACATCCCAGGCGAGGAAGAAGAGGACACCGAGGACGAGGACCAGGACGGCCCAGGGGCCGGCCCGCCAGAACACGAGGCCGAACCGGACATCGAGCAGGACCATCGCGGCCAGCGCGGCCAGCAGACAAGCGAGGTAGACGACGCTCACGGCACCGGTCCCACCCGCGCGGGCGCCAGCGGCTCGGCCAGCGGACCAGCGGACGTGTCGCCACGGAGGCGCTTGACGGCGAGCTCGGCGCTGATGAGGCACATCGGCAGGCCGATGCCCGGAATCGTGGTCGCGCCGGCGAAGAACAGCCCGCGGACCCGGCGCGAGGCGTTGCCTGGGCGGAGGAAGGCGCTCTGCCGCAGCGTGTGGGCGGGGCCGAGGGCACCGCCGCTCCAGGCGTTGACGGCGGCGGCGAAGTCCCCGGGCCCCACTGTGCGGCGCACGACGACCCGGTCGGCAAGGTCGGGGATGCCCGCCCAGGCGGCGACCTGAGCGATCGCCGCATCCGCGGTGCGTTCGACCAGCCGGTCCCCGCCGCCGTCGATGCCGCCCGAGCCGATCGAGGTGTCCGCGGGCACCGGGACGAGGACGAAGAGGTTCTCGTGCCCGGGCGGCGCAACCCCCGGATCGGTCGCGCTCGGCTTGCAGACATAGAGCGAGGCTGGGTCCGGGACGCCGCGATCGGCGCCGAAGACGCGCTCGAAGTTCGCTTCCCAATCGGTGGTGAAGAAGAGGTTGTGGTGGGTCAGCTGCGGCAGCTCGCCGCGGACGCCGAGCATCGCCAGGACCGCGCCCGGTCCGGGGTCGCGACGCTTCCACTCCCGGTCGGAGCTGCGCAGCGCCGGCGGGAGAAGCTGTGTTTCGGTGTGGCGGCGGTCGACGGCGGAGACCACGATGTCGGCATGTTTGTGCCGGGAACGGCCCTCGGCGTCCACCCAGTCCACACCGAAGGCACTCGCGCGCCGGCCGCCCACACCGGTGCGTATACCGGTGACTCGCGCGTCCGTCACGAGCTCGGCCCCAGCGGCCCGGGCGAACGCGACGATGCGGTCGATGAGCGTGGCGAACCCGCCGACGGGGTAGCGGACGCCGTCATCCAGGTCGAGGTGGCTCATGAGGTGGTACAAGCTCGGGGCGCGGTCCGGCGAGGTGCCGAGGAAGACGGCGGGGTAGCCAAGGATCTGGCGGAGCACGGTGTCGCGGACGCAGCGGGCCGCGTAGCGGTCGAGCGGTTCGAGCAGAAGGCGGGCGAGCCGGCCGGTTCGGGCCAGCACCTCACGGCTCAGCAGGGGCCGGATGGAGGCGAACGTACTGTAGAGGAAACGGTCGACGGCGAGCCCGTAGGTTTCGCGCGCCCCGGCGAGATAGCGGTCGAGCGCGGCCCCGGCGCCCGACTCGACGCTCTCGAACAGGGCTCGGTTGGCGGCTCCCGCGGCGCGGATGTCGAGCGGACGCCGGCCGTCCTCGGCGAAGACGCGATAGCCCGGGTCCAGCGTCACGAGATCGAGCTGTTCCGCGGCCGAGGTGCCGAGCAGACGGAAGAAGTGGTCGAAGACCTCCGGCATGAGATACCAGGACGGGCCGGTGTCGAAGCGGAAGCCGGCCGTCTCCCACCGTCCGGCGCGACCGCCGAGCGTCCCGTGCTGCTCGAGCAGAGTGACCGGGCGCCCGTCGCGCGCGAGGAGCGCGGCGGTCGCGAGGCCCGCGATGCCACCGCCGATGACGACCGCGCGGGGAGCGGTCACCGGAGGATCCCCGCTGTCGCGCGGAGCAGAATGGCGAGCTTGGTGCGCATGGGCACGCTCACACGCCGCACGATCAGATCGCGGGCCGGCGTCGCACGGATGCGGTCGCTCAGTTCGGAGAACAGTGCGTGCGCGGCAACGATGGCGCGCCGGCAGTTGCCCGGCAGCTCCGCGATGGCGTCGGCCGCGGCCCCAAGGTCGCCGTCGATGTCCACGACCAGGGCGAGTTTCTGCCGCTCGGTGAGGCGGGCGGGGTCGATTCCCGGGAAGTAGCTGCGGCCGAGCCCGGCATAGTCCGCGGCGAGGTCGCGGAGGAAGTTGATCTTCTGGAAGGCCGCGCCCAGTCGGCGCGCGCCCGCCTCCAGCCGCCGCCGCCGGTCGTCGGCGACGGGCGAATCGGTCAGGAAGACGGCGAGGCACATCAAACCGACCACCTCGGCCGAGCCGTACACGTACTCGCGCAGCTCATCGGCGGTGAAATCGACCAGACTGAGGTCGCGGCGCATGGAGGCGAAGAACGGCCGGGTCAGCGCCACCCCGATCCCGCTGTCCCGGGCGGTGGCCGCGAACGAGTGGACGACGAGGTTGGCACTGTAGCCGGTGCGCATCGCGCGCTCGGTGTCGGCTTCGAGGGCATCGAGCAGGGCGCGCTGGTCGGCGAGGTCGAGACCGGCCTCAGCGGCAGCGCCGTCCACGATCTCGTCCGCGATGCGGACCAGTGCGTACACATCTTCGACTCGGGGGCGGACCCTCGGCGCGAGCAGGCGCGTCACCATCCCGAAGGAAGTCGAGTACTGGTGGATGATCGTGGCCGCGGATTCGTGCGCAGCCCGCGTGTAGAGCGCCAGATCGGTCGGCGGCCCCGCCGCGGCGGCGGTCTCGGTGCGGGTCATACGATCCTCCCGACGCAGCTGCGGGCGACGGCGGTGAGCTCCGAGGCGAGCGCGGCGGGGACCGCCGGGGAGCCGACCGCGGCGATGGCGGCGTCGACGTTCTCTGCGAGGAGCCGCTCGACGAAGCCGCGGGCGCCGCACTCCTGGAGCAGGGAGGCGAACCGGACGGCCGCCACGGCGTCCAGATCGCGGCGGCCGAGCGCGACGGCCAGCTCAGGCCAGACCGCCGTTCCGCGCGCGAAGGCGATGAGGGAGGTCTCCTTCCCTTCGCGCAGGTCGCTGACGATGCTCTTGCCCGTGACAGCCGGCCGGCCGAACACGCCGAGCAGGTCGTCGCCGAGCTGGAAGGCGGCGCCGACCAGACGGCCGTAGTGGGCCAGGACGTCGAGAAGCCCGTCGCTCGCCCCGGCGAGGAGCGCACCGGCGGTGAGGGGGCCCGAGACCGAGTAGGCGGCCGTCTTATGCTCGGTCATGGCGAGCACATCCGGGATGCCGCGGGCCGTCATCCCGGTGGCGAGCCCGACATCCGCGAGCTCTCCGGCGGCCGTGACGAACACCGCGCGGTCCAGGGCGTCCAGGAGCCGGGAGCGGACACCGGCCGGCGCGTCGAGACGCGCGAGCTGGTCGCTGGCCGCGTGCAGCAGCAGATCACCGGCGAGGAGAGCGGCCGATTCGCCCCAGACCGTCGCAAGGGGCGCATCGGCTCCGCGAAACAGGGCGTCGGCGCTGAACTCGCCAGCGACGTTCGGGCGTCCACGGCGGACCGTGTCGCCGTCGATGAGGTCGTCGTGCAGCAGAAAGGCGGTGTGCAGGAGTTCGAACGCCACCGCCGTGCGGATCGCGTCCTCACGCCGATCATCGGGAGCGCCGAGGCCGTGGAAGGCGCTCAGCAGGAACCGGGGACGCAGCCGCTTGCCGCCCTCCGCCGCGTCGCGAGCGCTCTCCCAGAGCCGCCGGTAGGCGTGGCCGAAGTCACCGGCGGCGGCCGAGCGCTCAGCGAAGAAAACGGCGAGCGCGGCATCGACAGCGACGAGGTCGGCGTCAAGGCCCGATGCCTGCGGATCGGACGGCGGTGTGGGAGCGTGGGTCGTCGCGGAGTGCAGCTGCGTCATGGGCGCCTCCCTGTACCTAGCCACAGTAGAAAATAACGTAGCATGCTTCTCACCGACGGGAATTAGGATGTGCGCATGCCCTCGAAGGACGATGCCCGGCACAACGACCTCGCCGACGAGGAACTCTCCCGGATCGTGCGGCTGCTCGGGGCGATCCGCCAGTGGCAGGAGGCCGAACAGCGGCTGAGCCGGGAAACCCGCAGCGCGCTCCGGGTCAACGAGAACGATATGAAAGCGCTCCGGTACATCATCGCGTCAATGAACGCGGAGGTGGCGGTCACCGCGGGAGCGCTGGCCGAACACCTCCACATCTCCACCGCGTCCACCACCAAACTCCTCGACCGTCTGGAGCGAGCCGGCCACGTCGGGCGGAAGCCGCATCCGACCGATCGCCGAGCCGTGACGGTGGAGATCGCCCCGGAGACACACCGGCAGGTGAGCGAGAGGATGTGCGCGGAGCACGCGCGACGCGTCGAGATCGCACGATCGCTCCAGCCGGAGGAGCGCGAGATCGTCACGCGCTTCCTCGACGACCTCGCCGCCACCGCGCTCATCGCCGCCCCTCTGCCGAAGTGACCACAGCGGGGTGTTCCGCCTCCACAACGATGCGGTTCGCCATCCCGCTGAAGATGATGCCGTGGAAGGAAAGGATCGCCAGCCAGTAGAGTCGGCCGGCGAGCCCCCGCGGGAAAAAGACCGCGCGCTGACGGTAGCGCGAGCCGCCTTCCCGCGGCTCGACACTGAGTTCTAGCCAGGCGCGGCCGGGAACCCGCATCTCCGCGCGCAGGCGCAGGTGCGAACCGCGCTCCAGACGCTCGACGCGCCACCAGTCGAGGGCATCGCCGGTCTGGAGCCGGTCGGCGTCCCGGCGCCCGCGCCGCAGGCCCACTCCCCCGGCGAGTTTGTCCATCCAGCCGCGCAGCGCCCAGGCCAGTGGGAAGGAGTACCACCCGCGATCGCCGCCAATCCCCTCGATCACCCGCCAGACGCTCTCCGGGGAGGCCGCACTGTCGCGCTCGCGCAGATCAGCGAAGACCGTGTGGCCCGCCCAGTCCGGGTCGCTCGGGAGCGGGTCGCTGGGGGCGCCAGCGATCGACGCATCCTGCCAGCTGGTCTCGACAGTCCCGGCGCGCATCCGGCCGAGGGCGAGACGCACAGCGCGGCGGTAGCCGGTCAGACCGCCGGCGGGCGGGGGGATGACCTCGTCGATGTCGCGCTCCCGGGCGACGCAGTCACACTGCAAGGACTCGATGATCGGAACGGCGAGGCTCCGCGGGATGGGCGTCACGAGGTTCACCCACTGCGAAGCGAGCCAGGGGGTGAACACCGGAAGCGCGGCGATCGGACGCTGGGGCAGTCCGGCCTCGACCGCGTAGCCGTTCATCATCTGGCCGTAGCGCAGGATGTCGGGGCCGCCAATGTCGAAAGCGCGCGAGACCTCCGGTGGCAGTTCGGCGGCGGCGGACAGATAGTGCAGCACATCGCGCACCGCGATCGGCTGGATGCGGTTGCGCACCCAGCGCGGCGCGGGCATGTAGGGCAGCACCTCGGTCAGGTGCCGGATCATCTCGAACGATGCCGAGCCCGAGCCGATCACGACACCGGCTTGCAGCACCGCCGTCGGCACGCCGGACCCGAGCAGGATGCGGCCCACCTCCACCCGCGAGCGCAGGTGGCGCGAGAGCGGGCCCTCGGGGTGCAGAGCGCCGAGGTAGACGATCCGGCGGACGGCGGCGGCGCGCGCGGCGTCCGCGACGATCCGGGCGACGGCGGACTCCTCGGCCTCAAAATCGCCACGGGCGCGCAGGGCATGCACGAGGTAGTGGACGACATCCACATCGCGCATCGCTGCGGCGACGGAAGCGGGATCGCCGAGGTCACCGGGGACGACCTCGACCTGGTGCGCCCAGGGCACATCGGTGAGCTTCTGCGGTGAGCGCACGAGGACCCGGACGGCGCACCCCTGTTCGAGGAGCCGGGGGACGAGCCGGCCGCCGATGTAGCCGGTGGCGCCGGTCACGAGCGCGCGCTGCGGAGTCATGCGGCGACCATACGCCCGGCGAGCCCGGCCTGACGAACCGCCGGGCCCCGGGCTGGACCGAATGAACCCAATACATGCATTCGATCGGGAGTCGGGTACCGTTTGCGCATGGGCAAGCTCATTTACGCGGGAACCCTGGAGATCGGCTTCGAGGACCGCGTCCTCGCGCACCTCCAGATCGTGATCGGACTGAAGCTGCGCCGCAAGGAGGGCTTCTTCTCCTGGCGGGACGAGCAGAGCGTCGGCGACGGCCGGAGCGCCATCTGGGTCGACCCGGCCATCCCGCTGCTCTTCCGGTACAGCGGAGGCCGGCAGCCCAGCATCAACAAAGCCTGGCTCGAGGCCCTCACCGTGTCGTCGAACAGCGCGCAGGGTCTCCAGCTCACCGAAGAGATCGGGACGCTGGGAGCCGACGAAGTCAACGCGGACCCCCCTACCGGACGCTGACGCCGGCGGCCTTGAACCGCCGCGCGATTAAGCCTAGTGTTGGGCGAAATCATGGCAGGAAGCGAGGCACGCCATGACCGCAGGAGCAGAAGAGCCGGTCCCGGCCGCAGCGATGGCGGAGCCGTCCGCCTCCCCCGCTGACGCCGCACCGCACACTCACGCCGCACCCGGCGCGGAACAGGCGGCGCCCGGGGAGCGGCCTGGCGACATCCCGTTCGACCAGGCCGCGGCCGAGCACGAGAATCCCGCCCTCGGCTGACCGCCGCGCAGAAGCGACGCCGGACGCCGGCACAGCACCCGGGGCCTGCTCTTCCACGCGGGTCACCGCAGGTATTCGAGCAGTTCCGGGGAGCGCAACCGCTTCAGGCTGCGGGTCTCCAGCTGACGGACGCGCTCGCGGGTGATGCCGTAGACTGCGCCAACCTCGTCCAGAGTCATCGGCTTGCGCCCGTCGAGGCCGAAGCGCATACGCACCACTTTGGCGTCGCGCAGCGGCAGCTCACGCAGGCGCTCCTCCAGGTCCCGGTGACGGAACTCGACCTCGACGCGCTCGGAGGGGCCGGGGGCGTCGCCGTCCTCGATGAGATCGCCGAGTTCGGCGCCCTCGTTCTCCCCGACCGGGACAGCGAGCGAAACGGTCTCCGAATCGCTCATCTGCAGCTTGTGGACTTCAGCCGGGGTCAGGCTGGCGGCATCCGCGATCTCTTCCAGGGTGGGCGTCCGGCCCAGCTCGCCGCCGAGGTCGCGGCGAATGCGGTCCAGCTTGTCGATCTTCTCCACGGTGTGAACGGGGATGCGGATCACACGAGCCGTGTCGGCGATGCCACGCAGGATGGACTGACGAATCCACCAGGTCGCATAAGTGGAGAACTTGTTCCCAGTGCGGTAGTCGAACTTCTCGACCGCGCGCACCAGGCCCAGGTTGCCCTCCTGGATGAGGTCCATCACGGCCAGCCCGCGTCCGGCGTAGCGTTTCGCGATGCTGACGACCAGGCGCAGATTGGCCTCGATGAACCGCTCGAAAGCGCGCTTGCCGTCGTCGGAGAGAACGTGCAGTTCGCGCTTCTCCCGAGGAGAGAGCCCCGGCCGTGTGGCGAGACGCTCCCCCGCGAGGACGCCGACTTCGATCCGCTTGGCGAGCGAGACCTCATCTTCCGCGGTCAGCAGCCATGTCCGTCCAATCGAATTGAGGTAGTCGCGGACCGGATCATTCGTCACTTCGAGCACCGTCATCGTGTCACCCCTCACGTCGTACAGCAGTCTTCTGCCCCGATTCGTTTATCAACGGTAAGCAGATCGCCTCGCGTCCCGACAAGGGGTTGACAGGTGACTGGAGGCTCGCTAACCGAGCACCTCCCGCAGAGCCGATTCCGGCATCCGGCGACATCCACACCTCCGCCCCGGCAGGGGGATGACGAGGGAACGGATGCGCAACCGGGTCATGCGAGCTTCCTCGCCTTCTTCGCGGAGGCCGTGGCCGCGTTCTTCCCGGCCGGCGCCTTCTCGGCGGCCGGGAACGCCGACGCTGCCTTCCCCCCGCTGCGCTCGACGCTGCGCTGGAGGGCCTCCATCAGGTCGATGACCGCGCCGCCGCCCGCCGGGGCGGCTCCCTCGCCGAACGTCTCGGCGACGTCCACGCTCTCGCCCTGCTCGATCTTCGCGGCGATGAGCTTCCGCAGTTCCTCCTGGTACTCGTCCGCGAACGTCTCCGGCTGGAAGTCGCCCGCGAAGCTCTCCATCAGCGCCGACGAGAGAGCCAGCTCGCGCTCGGTGATCGGCGGGACCGTCTCCAGCGACGGGAACGCTGCCGCCCTGATCTCGTCGTGCCAGAGCAGCGTCTGCAGCACGAGGAGATTCCCACGGACGCGGAGCGCGCCCAGGCGGGTCTTCTGCCGGAGTGCGACGGTGACGATCGCGGTGCGGCACCCGTCCTCGAGCGTCGTCCGCAGCAGCGCATAGGCTTTGACCGAGCGGGAGTCAGGCTCCAGATAGTAGCTGCGATCGAACGTGAGCGGGTCGAGCTGCTCGTCTGGCACGAACTCCACCACGTCGATCTCCCGGCTGCGCTCCGCGGGGAGCGATGCCAGGTCCTCCGGCGTGAGAACGACCATCCGCTCGCCGTCGTCGTACGCCCTGGCGATGTCCTCGTACGGGATGACCTTCCCGTCGATCTCGCACCGCCGCTGATACCGGATGCGCCCACCGTCAGCGGCGTGTAGCGGTTGAAGGGGGACATCGTGGTCCTCCGTCGCGCTGTAGACCTTCACCGGCACATTGACCAGCCCGAAGGTGATGGCGCCTGTCCAAATGGCCCTCATTGCGAACATGGTGGCCGCGAATCCGGCGATTATCAACGGGCAATCGGAGGGTACCGTGAGCGTATGGCCGCCGAGGACACCGAGACCGTCTCGATCGACGGTCGCCGGCTGACGCTCACCAACCTCGAAAAAGTACTGTACCCCGAGACCGGGACCACGAAAGCCGATGTCATCGGGTACTACAACGCCATCGCCGAGGCGATGATCCCACACGTCCGCGACCGCATCGCGACCCGCAAGCGCTGGGTGCATGGGACCGGGACGCCGCAGCGTTCCGGTGAGGCGTTCTTCCAGAAGAACCTGGACGCGAGATCCACGCCGTCCTGGGTGGCCCAGCGGACGATCGCGCACAAGGCAAGCCAGAACATCTACCCGCTGGCGAACGACCGGGCCACCCTCGTCTGGCTCGCGCAGATCGCCGCACTCGAGCTGCATGTGCCACAGTGGCGGGTGGGCCGCGGAGACCAGAGGCAAAACCCGGACCGTCTCGTGCTCGACCTCGACCCGGGCGAGGGCGTCACCCTCGCCGACTGCGCCGAAGTCGCGCGTCTGGCGCGCGCCATCCTGGCCGGCATGGGGCTCGATCCGTTCCCGGTGACCAGCGGATCGAAGGGCATTCACCTGTACGCGCCGCTGGACGGATCGCAGACGAGCGAGCGGATCTCGGCGGTGGCGCACGAGCTGGCGCGAGCGCTGGAGGCCGACCATCCCGACCTCGTCGTGAGCGGCATGAAGAGAGCGCTGCGGGCCGGCAAGGTGTTCGTGGACTGGAGCCAGAACAACGGCGCGAAGACGACGATCGCCCGTACTCGCTGCGCGGACGCTTCCGGCCCACGGTCGCAGCGCCGCGCACCTGGCGCGAACTCGCGTCGAAAGAGCTGCGGCAGCTCGACTACACGGAGGTGCTGGCGCGCGTGCGGCGGCACGGCGACCCGCTCGCGCGTCTGTCGGACGGGGACGCCACCGCAGCGGGCTCCGACCGCCTCCGCGCCTACCGGTCGATGCGGAATGCGGCCAAGACGCCCGAGCCGGTCCCCGAGGCTCGTCCGGACGCGGCGGACGGCCGCTCGTTCGTCATCCAGGAGCACCACGCCCGCCGGCTGCACTGGGACTTCCGCCTTCAGCGCGCCAGTGTGCTCGTCAGCTGGGCGCTGCCGAAGGGCCCGACGACCGACCCGCGGCGGAACCACCTCGCCGTGCATGTCGAGGACCACCCGCTCGAGTACGGGACGTTCGCCGGAGACATCCCGAAGGGCGAGTACGGGGCTGGGCACGTCAGCATCTGGGACCACGGCTAGTACACACTCGAGAAATGGCGCGACGACGAGGTGATCGCGACGCTCAGCGGACAGCCCGATGGCGGTCTCGGCGGCGAGCCGCGGACGTTCGCCCTCATCCGGACCGGCCGGGACGGGGAGGGGAACGGGAAGAACTGGCTGATCCACCTGATGAAGCGGGAACAGCCGAAGCCGGTCTCCCCCATGCTCGCCACGCTCGGCTCCGCACGCGATGTGCGCGACGAGGCCGAGTGGGCGTTCGAGATGAAGTGGGACGGCATCCGCGCCCTGGCCGCCGTCCGTGACGGCCGGCTCCGCCTCACCACCCGGAACGGCAACGACATCACCGGCGCCTATCCGGACCTCGCCGGGCTCGCCGGACTGGCCGGCGGACACGACCTGATCGTCGACGGCGAGATCGTCGCCCTCAGCGGGCAAGGCCGGCCCGACTTCGGGCTGATCCAGACCCGGATGGGCCTGACCCGCCCGCCCGAGGTGGAAGCCGCGGCCCAGCGCGCGCCCGCACACTACTTCGCCTTCGATCTCCTGGAGTTCGACGGCGACGACCTGCGCCGTGAGGAGTACGACCTCCACGGTGCGCCCTCGATCGAGCGCTGCGCCCGCCGCCCGGCGACGCCATCCAAGTGCCGTTTGCCTTCGCCGGCGACCTGGAGCACGCCATCGCCTCCTCCCGCGAACTCGGCCTCGAAGGGGTGGTGGCCAAACAGCGCGACTCCCCCTATGCCGACGGCCGCCGCTCCCGCAGCTGGATCAAGATCAAGCACCACAGCACGCAAGAGGTCGTCATCGGCGGCTGGACGTCCGGGACCGGCCGCCGCGCGAACACGCTCGGCGCGCTCCTCCTGGGCGTCCCGGACGGGGACAGACTTCGCTACGTGGGCAAAGTCGGCACGGGGTTCACCGACAGGACGCTGAACGACCTCGCCGCGCGCCTCGCGTCCCGCCCGCGCAAGACGTCGCCGCTGGACGGCGTCCCGGCCGCGGACACGCGCGCAGTCCACTGGGTGCGTCCCGACCTCGTCGGCGAAGTCGAGTTCGCGGAGTGGACGGGCACGGGCCGGCTGCGGCAACCGTCGTGGCGGGGACTGCGCGCGGACAAGAGCGCAGACGAGGTGGTGCGGGAGGGGTGACGGCCACGTCCCGGCGGGCCGCGCGCAGCAGTAGGATCGTCCTCGTGAGCACGCACCTAACCGCACAGACCACGTCCACCGCCGAACCGGCCGTCACCGACGAAGAGCACGGCGGCCTCGTCCGGAGCCTCAGCGCGAGTCTTCCCACAGCGGTCGGGAACCTGCTGGCGACCCTCGTGGTCCTGGTCACGCTGGCGTTCGCCGTCTGGAGCCTGATCGCCACCTGGAGCGGCTACCCGGACTCGGCGCTGCCGCTGTTCCAGACATCCGTCGCGGGCATCGTCGTCGCGCTGAACGCGCTGTACGCACGCGGGACCTTCAGCTACGTGATCACGCTGATCGGCGCGATCCTCTGGCTCTGGGTCTCCATCACCCCGTCTGCCCCG
Source organism: Leifsonia xyli subsp. xyli str. CTCB07 (assembly GCF_000007665.1). Classification (NCBI taxonomy): domain Bacteria; kingdom Bacillati; phylum Actinomycetota; class Actinomycetes; order Micrococcales; family Microbacteriaceae; genus Leifsonia; species Leifsonia xyli. Next base: position 1,634,672 of record NC_006087.1, read on the forward strand.
TTCTGGCAGGTCGTGATGCAGGCGGCCACCATCACCGTCATGCTCGCGGGCGTCGTGTTCTCCACCGTAGCCGTGGCGCTCAGCACGAAGCCGCGCTTCTGAAGCCGGAACCCCGACCGAGGGCAGAGCCCGGAGCCTACCTCCCGGAGGAGCCCGGCGAGACCGCTCTGGCGCACCGCCGGCACTTCGCCGATCTCGCGCCGCTGAGGGAGTCGCCCGTGTTCGCCCGCCTCTGGCTGGGCGGAGCCATTGCCGGTGTCGGCGGCCAGATGACCATCGTCGCGGTCGGCCTCCACATCTACGAGCTCACGCACTCGACACTCGCCGTCTCGCTGATCGCTCTGTTCGCGCTGCTCACGATGATCGTGTTCGGCCTCTACGGCGGGGGCTCGCGGACGCCTTCGACCGTCGCAAAGTCGCCCTCGTGACCGCGGTCGCGGCCTGGGCGTCCACCGTCGGGATCGCGATCTTCGCCTGGTTCGGCATCCAGGAGGTCTGGCCGTTCTACCTCCTCACCACCATCAACGCGGTCGCGACGGTGATGATCGGGAGCACTCGGCAGGCCATCACGCCGCGGCTGCTCCCGGCCCTGCTGCTGCCCGTGGCAAGCGCGCTGAACGGCATCAGCATGGGCGTCATGGTCACCGTGGGGACCGCCCTCGCCGGCCTCCTGGTCGCGAGCGTCGGCATCCCGTGGACCTACACGGTGGATGTTCTGCTCTTCAGCGCGGCCTTCCTCGGCATCCTCACCCTCCCGCCCATCGTCCCGGAGGGGGAAAGACAGAACGCCGGCCTCGCCTCTGTGCTCGAGGGTCTGCGGTTCCTGCGCACAGCGCCGAACCTCGGGATGACATTCGTGCTCGATGCCATCGCCATGACCTTCGGGCAGCCACGCGCCCTCTTCCCCGCCGTCGGCGCGCTGCTCATCGGCGGCGGACCCGTGACGGTCGGGCTCCTGACCGCCGCCGGCGCGGTGGGGACACTCGTCTCGAGAGTGTTCTCCGGCCGCCTCGGCCAGGTCCGCTGGCAGGGCCGCGCGGTCGAGCGGGCTATCGTCGCTTACGGCGCCGCCATCCTGGGCTTCGGCATCGTACTGGCCATCGTCGCGCTGACCGGCACGCAGGGTGAGAACACGTCGATCGTGGAGGCCAACCTCCCCGCCCTGGTCCTCGCTGCCCTGCTGCTCGCGGCCTCGGACGCCGCCGACAATGTGAGCGCGATCTTCCGGATGACCATCCTGCAAGCCTCCGCACCGGATGCTATGCGCGGCCGGTTGCAGGGCGTGTTCACGGTCGTCGTGACCGGCGGGCCCCAGCTCGGCGATCTGTACATCGGCGTTCTGGCTCTGACCGGCGCACTGTGGTTCCCGCCCCTGCTCGGCGGGCTGGTCATCGCCGTGCTGGTCGCGACCGTCGTGCGCGCGCAGCGCGGGTTCCGCAGCTACGACGCGCTGCGGCCGACACCGTGACGAGCGGACGCCGGTCAGCGCACGGATGCGCCGACGGCCGCGTGCAAACCCGGGTCAGCGCCGCAGAGCCTTCTGCGCCAGCCGGTTCCCGAGGAACTGCGCCAGCTGCACAAGCACCACGATCGTCAGCACCGCGACCCAGGTGACCACCCAGTTGTAGCGCTGGTAACCGTACTGGATGGCGAAGTCCCCGAGTCCGCCGCCGCCCAGACTGCCCGCCACAGCCGACAGATCCACGATCGCAACGAAGACGAAGGTGTAGCCCAGGATGAGCGGCCCCAGCGCTTCGGGGATCAGCAGCGTCGCGATGATCCGCCACGGGCCGGACCCCATCGCCCGCGCCGCATCGATCACGCCGGGGTCGATGGTCACGAGGTTCTGCTCCACGATCCGGGAGATCCCGAACGTCGCCGCGATCGTCATCGGGAAGATCGCCGCGGGCGTCCCCAGGAAAGTCCCGAGCACCAGCTGTGTGAGCGGCGCGACGGCCGTCATGAAGATGATGAACGGGATCGGCCGGACGAAATTGACCACGATGTTGAGCGTGGTCGACAGCCACCGTTTCGCCAGCAGCCCGCCGGGCCGGGTGGTGTACAGCAGGACGCCGAGCGCGAGGCCCAGCACACCGCCGAGCAGAAGCGTCGCCGCGACCATCCACAGGGTCTGGACGATAGCGGTCCCGTAGACCGGCAGCAGCATCGTCCAGCCGTCGTTCACGCCGCCACCTCCTCGATCTCGGTAGCGCCGCGGAGGTCGGCGATCAGGGCGTCCACATCGGCGGGCTCGCCGATCAGCTCGAGCGTGAGGCTGCCGAACGAGCGGCCTTGCAGAGCGGAGATCCCGCCGTAGACGATCTCGAACCGCACACAGTGCCGGCCCACCGCATCGGAGAGCACCGAGCCGAGCCGGCCGTCGTCCTGGATGCGCGCCGACACGATCCGGCCGGAATGTTTGCCGCGCAGACGTTCCACATCCGCCGCCCCGGGCTGGTTACGGAGCACGGTGCCGACGAAACGCCGAGCGGTCGTCGTCTGCGGGTTCGAGAACACCTCGAACACTGTTCCGGTTTCGATGACGCGCCCCGCCTCGAGGACCGCCACACGGTCCGCGATCGAGCGGACCACCTCCATCTCATGCGTGATTACAACGATCGTCACGCCCAGTTCCGCGTTCACCCGCTTCAGCAGGGCGAGCACATCCGCCGTCGTCTCCGGATCGAGCGAACTAGTCGCCTCGTCGGCGAGCAGAATGCCGGGGTTCGTCGCCAGCGCGCGGGCGATCCCAACGCGCTGCTTCTGGCCGCCCGAGAGCTGTTCGGGGTAGGCCCACGCCTTCTCCGTCAGCCCGACGAACGCGAGCAGTTCGGCCACGCGCTGCTTGCGCTTGTCCGCCGGCCAGCCCGCGATCTTCAGCGGATAGGCGATGTTGCCGAACACCGTGCGGGAGCGGAACAGATTGAACTGCTGGAAGATCATCCCGATGCCCGCCCGAACACCGCACAGTTCGCGCTCGCGCAGAGCGGTGAGGTCACGGCCGTCCACGACCACGGAGCCGGAGGAGGGATGTTCGAGGGCGTTGATGAGCCGCACCAGCGTGCTCTTCCCGGCCCCCGAATACCCGATGATGCAAAAGATCTCCCCGCGGTCGATCGTCAGATCGAGACCGTCCAGCGCGGCGGGCGTGTCACCGGAACCGAAGCTCTTGGTGACGCCGCGGAACTCGATATGTGCCGCCACGGAGCTACTTCGCCGCCTCGATGGACCTCTTGAGCCGGTCGAGGATCGCGATGAGCTGCGATTGCGGCTTCTCCGCGATGACAGCGGTGTTCTTCGACTCAGCGAGCACTGCGTCCTGCACCGCCTTGGTGTGGTACAGCTCGGCGACCTTGAGGTAGGTCTTGTTGTCCTTGTCCGCGGCGCGGGCGACGAACGCGTTGATGTACGGCTCGGCGGCCTCGCTCGTGGGGTCGTCCTGGAAGAGTGCCTTCTTGGAGTCGAGGCCCGCCGTGAGGGCGAAGTTGTTGTTGACGATCGCGGCAGCGGCCGAATCCAGCGCCGGGGCGGTCTGGGCGGCGTCCACCGGCGTCACCGTGACCGTGGAAACAGTGGCGTCGATGTCCGCCGGCGTCGCGAGCGCGCTGCCGCCGCCCTTCAGGGTGAGCAGGCCGGCGTCCTGCAGCACGAGGAGCGCCCGCGCCTGGTTGGTCGGGTCGTTCGGGATGGCGATCTCGCTGCCCCGCGGAATGGCGTCCACTGAGGCGTACTTCTTCGAGTACAGCGGGAGCGGCACGACCAGCGTGGACGCGAGCGGGACGAGGTTCTGGGCGGACTGCACATCGTAGTTCGCGAGGAACTGCAGGTGCTGGAAGAGGTTCAGATCGAGCTGGCCGTTCGCGAGCGCCGGGTTCGCCTGCGTGTAGTCGCGGAACCCGACCACCTGGAGGTCGATGCCGTTCTCTGCGGCCTTCTTCTTCAGGATGGGCCAGTACGGAGCCGCCTGCTCGGTCGTGCCGATCCTCACCGTCACCGTCGAGCCCGCCGGGTTGGAGGAGCCGGCCAGGTTGACGACGACGAGCACGACGGCCACGATCGCCGCGACGACGGCGATGCCGGCCCCGACGAACCAGCCGGTCTTCGAGCCCTTCGGCTTCTCCGGAAGCGCGGGCAGCGTCGGAACGGGCGGGGTGGCGTCGGGCATGGCTGTGCCTCTCTCGTGAAGGGGTGAGGGATGCCGGCGTGCGGTTGGCGGCCCTTCGAGCTTCCCAAGACGGAGAGAGGTGGTCAAGACGGGTTCCGAAATGTGACGATGAGGGGCCTGTCAGCCGGAGGGCTCTGTGCCCGTCTCGCCCTCCACCAGCCGGATGAACGTGCTCAGATCCCCGACCCCCGCCGGTGTCGTCGGCAGGAACTCGGTCAGCTCGGGCAAGTGGACGAGGTACGCGGCCCACTTCGCGCGCGAGACGGCGACATTCAGCCGGTTCTTCATCAGCAGGAACGACATCCCCCGCGGCGCCTCGGCCGTCGAGGACACCGCCAGCGACACAATCGCGACCACCGCCTCCTGGCCCTGGAACTTGTCCACCGTCCCGACCCGGACTCCGGCGAATCCGGCCGCTTCCACAGCCGCTCTCACCTCCGCGAGTTGCGCGTTGTAGGGCGTCACGACGATCACATCCGCCTCGCCGAGAGGGTCATCGTACCGGCCGGCCCCCGCGTCCGTCCACGACCGCCCGACGAGCTCCCCGATCAGATCCGCCACGACCGCCTCCTCCTCGGGCGACGCCGTCGCGTTCCCGGTGTGCCGGACCGCGACGGGATGCAGCCCCGGTTCGACCCCGTGGAGCTGCAGCTCCCGCGCAGCCGGGTGCGCCCGCAGCCAGCCCTCATACGACAGGACCGAGACCGCGCGCACCAGCTCAGGCCGCATCCGCCGTGTCTCCGCCAGGAAGTAGCCGTATTCCGGCGGCAGCACCTGGTGGCCCGCGCTCACCCGCCCGAGAGCGGAGCCGTCGATCGGTTCGGGATGCCGCCCCTGGCTCACCTGCGGCAGCTGCTGCGGGTCCCCGAGCAGCAGCAGGTTCCGGGCCGCCACCCCCACCGCGATGGTCGAAGCGAGCGAGAACTGCCCCGCCCCGTCGACCACGAGCAGGTCGAGCGACCCCCGGGGCACCCGAGCCGCGTTCGCGAAGTCCCACGCGGTGCCGCCGAGCACGTACCCGCTCGCCGCACGCTCCTCTGCGAAAGCGAGCTGTCCGTCGGCGGGGAGCACGGTGAAAGCCGGTGCGCGAGACGCCACCCCGCGCGCCGACGCCGACGGGGTCTTCCCCACCAGCCCGGCATCCAGCCCGGTCGCCACCACACGGTCCAGCAGGTTCTCGACCACAGTGTGCGACTGCGCCACCACCCCGATCCGCCAGCCGCGCTCGGCGACCAGCCGCCCGATCACCCGCGCTCCAAGCGAGGATTTCCCCGTTCCCGGCGGGCCCTGCACCGCCAGGTAGGACCGGTCCAGGTCGAGCAGACTCGCCACGACGGCCTCGACGCGCCGATCGCCCTCTCCGCGCGCATCCCCGCCGGCTTCCGGCGCAAGCCCTCCGCTCCGGGTCCGCGGCGGGGTCCGCCGCAGCAGGTCAACCGCCGCCTGCACCGGCCAGGTTCGATGGTTCCGGGCGATGAGCAGCTGTGTCCCCCACTCGCGCACCGCCTCGGCCAGTCGGCGCGCATCCGGCGGTGGCGCCGGGGCGAGCGCGCTCGGCAGCGCCGCATACGGCGGAACGCCCGCCGGCAGTGTCTCCCGCACGACGACCGATCCATCGTCGCGCGCCTCGATCACTGCGACCGTCCGAACCGTCCGCGCGCCCGGCTGTGCCCGCGGCTGCCGGAACGGCCCCGGATACTCGTAGAGCAGCGCCGGTCCGGCGCGCTCCGAGACCCGCACCGCACTGCCCGCACCCCACTGCCCGCTGAGCAGCAGGTCACGGCGCTCGACACGCTGCCCCTCGTCCGCGTACCAGTCGCGCAGCACGCTCGCGGTCTCCATGACCAGCAGATCCCGCGTGTCCGCCCACTCGTCGATCGGCTGGATGAGCCGGGCGAAGTGGGCTTGCCAGAAGCTCTTCCGCTCGCGTCGGTGGAAGTCGATGGCCGCGGCCGCGAGCGCCATCGCCTCACGGTCGGCCGACCGGTGGGGGTCGAGTGGGTCCCCCGCGAACGCCAGCAGCCCGGCCCGGAGCGGCGACTCGTCCGGCGCGGGCTCCGGCTCCTCCATCGGCGCCGCCCCTATCGGGACGCCATTCTCGCGGGCTCGCTCGATCAGCCAGTCCCGCAGCCGGAGCGTCGAGAGGCAGTCGTAGCGGTTGTAGTCGGCGAGCGCGTCGAGGAGCGACTGCGCCTCCGCCGTGCGGCCGAGCGCGAGCAGGTCACGGGCGTTCGCGTACTCCGCGATCGAGTCCGCTCCGGTGGTGACCTCGCTCTCGCGCAGTTCGCCGCCCATGTACAGCGGCTCGAGCTTCTTGATCGAGTACGATCGCGACCCGACCCGCACAGCCTTGCGCACGAGGGGGTAGAGGTCGACCAGCACGCCCTCCCGCAGCAGGGCGTCGACCTCCTCCTCGCCAACACCGTGCCGCGCGGCGATCGACAGCAGGTGGGTCTGCTCGTAGGCCGCGTAGTGGTAGATGTGCAGTCCGGGACACCGCTTCCGGCGCTCCCGCACATACGCGAGGAACTCTTCCAGTGCAGCCCGACCCGCCGCGAAGTCATGGGCCCAGAACGCGGTGAACCGGGCTTCGGCGTCCACGGTGCCAAAGAGGTAGTCGAGCCCCCAGCGCTCCCCCGGCCCCTCGGTGTACAGCGGATCGCCCTCGAAATCGAAGAAGAGGTCGCCCTCGTCGGGATGCGGCAGCACGGCGAGCACGGGCGCGTTGAAGACCCGGATGGGCGGCGGCTCACCCGGCTCCGCGTTCAGCTGCAGCCGGGCCTGCTCGCGGAGCCCGGACAGTGTCCCCTCCGGGATGCCGTCGACCGGCCCCTCCGCGGCGGCGAGCGCGTCGATCGTGGGGAGCCCAGCCGCGATCAGGCGCTCGCGGTGCGCGATGCGCATCCCCGCGACCAGCAGCACATCCCGGGTCGCCTGGATCTCCGCGTCGCAGGTGGCGCATCGCCCGCAGACGGCGAAGCGGGGGTCTCCCCAGGCCACCGATCCCTCGTCGGCGATGTGCTCCCGGACGATCGAGAGCAGCCGTGTACGCCGCTTGCGGTACACCGGCTCGATATCGGAGAGCCGGTGCTCGCTCACCGAGCCGTCGCCCAGCAGCAGTTCGACGGTCTCGTCGACCGCGACGCCCGCCCGCCGCAGTTGATCGGCGTAGGCGGCCAGCTGCAACAGGGCCGTGACCCGTGCGCTGCGGGCGAGCTTCGAGTCCTGAACGCGGTAAGCGGCCATCGGGGAGCCGCGCCACGAAGTCGGCGAACCCGACGAAAGCCCCGTCGAAGAACGTCGCCTGGAACACGATCTCCGCCCCGCGCTCGAACGCCCCCGCCGTGTGCGCGACCGCCTCCGCCAGCGTCTCGGCGGTCAGCCGCTCCGGCCGTCCGATCTCCGCGACACCCGGGCCGAACCGTTCGCGGTAACGCTCCAGGATGCGCTGCTCGTGCTCGTCGCCCAGCCGCGACGACCGCACGTACATCGGGTCTTCGGCTTCCTCCGTCTTCTCCCGCCGCCGGAGCTTCACATCCAGCGAGCGCAGGAAGGCGAACTCACACGTCGACGCTTCGGTGAGGTCGCTCGCACTGGTGACGATGACGCCATCGAGCAGAAACACGCGCCCCCCTTCCGCACCGGCCCGGCGCTCCTGTCGGAGGTACCGGCGACCACCGACAGCGGGCGGATGGAATTTGTTCTCCTCGGACGGCCGGTGGCCGCTACATCGCGGCGATCAGCTCGTCCTGGTCCAGAGCGGCGACTCCGGCGGGGTCAAGCGAACCGAGCGGCGCTACTGCCATCAAGCTACAGAAAGGCGGTAGGCATGAAGAACTTTCTCCATGCCTACCGCACTTTGAAGTACCAGCAGTTGGCGATTATTGCTTCTTGCCTGCCCCAATGGAGTACCAGATAGATGCGACGAGCAAGGCTAACCCCAGCCCTCCACCAAGGAACAATAGCAGGGAATTCGCACTAGTGCCTGTCGCATCGGCGCGTAGGCCTTCCGCAACCGCGTATAAGGCGACAGAACAAAAAGTCAACACGCAGGCCACGATCAGAGTGGCTGAAATCACCTTGGGGTGTCGAGATGCTCTCATTTCCACAGCGCCGACCCTTCTTTCGATGCAGAGTTAGTTATTGCAAAGATTAGCTAGCAGGAGAAATACGCGGAATTGCAGTAGACGAGAGTTCTAAGGGGGTTCACGGATGCGCAGTGTGTTGCGCCAGCCGCCTGCATTGCTGATGTGATTTGCACCCGGCCGATATCATCGCGTTTAATGCGGTTTGTTCGCGTTAGATGGGAGTCTTGGTGGCGAGATCACACCCGCATGGGGCTGCGTCGCTGCATCTGGCCGATGGTATTGCTTTCCTGCACGAGGATGCTGCCTGGGTGTTCCCTGGGCCGTTCCATGGCCGCCCGCTGCTGGCGCATACGGCCCTGGCTGCGGCGCTTCGGAACCTCGGCGTGACCCCGAGCCGAGCGCATCAAGCCTCCAGCGCCGCCATCATCACTGTCGCCGCGCGCCTCCTCGGCATCGCACCCACCACCGCCTCGACCTGGCACAACCTCGCCGCCGCGAGCGTTCGGAAACGATGAGGTCGGCCCCTTGGCGATGCGACAAACGTCGCCAGGCGCGCCTCTTCTGGGCCCCTGTCAGAACCGCAGTGGACTGGCGCAAACTGATCGCGCGGATGCGCCACCACCGGTTTGCCCATACCGCGGTCGAGGTCAAGACAGCTCCGGCTATTGCAGATGACGATAGCCTGATTCTTATGGAATCCGAGAAGCTGACGCATCAGGAGACCGAGTGGGCTCGGGTTGTTGACCCGATTACACAGGAAGAGCTTTTGGTGCCAGCCTTCTCAACGGTCGAGGCGACGATCGCCCGGAGCGCAAAGAGGCGCGCTGGGGAACTGCACACGATCAGGTTCTTTCCTGATCACGGTCACCCCTGGCCGCTTTGGGACTCACAAGCTGGTTACACTGCAACGCCCGATGACTATGGGCTCAGTGACCAGCTCGATAGGGCGTTGCGGCGTTGGTACGACGAGTGGGAAGCCGCCGTCGGGCCGGGCGACGGTTGGCGCGAGATGGAACAGTACATCAGATGGGCAGCGCGTGGAGACGAACTTGCTGCCTGGCTGGCTCAGGAGGTCTGGGATACAGCTGACGTCGTTGTCGAGCATCGAACCGGTTGATGACAAAGGGGGTCGGCGCATTGCGAGCTTGGGTTCTAGCGGTTGTTGCAACATCTGGAGTTTCTAGGAGTTGCAAGGACCGTGTCCCGTTTAAGGCGCAGTGCGGGGAAGAGGAAGTACACCCAGGCGGAGCGTGAAGCCTTCTTCGTCATTTTCAAGGAGTCCAGGAGTACGACGATCGCGGCGAGGGAGCTAGGGTTCAACCCCGCGACGTGCGCGCAATGGGTTCGCAAGGCGGGCCTGGCTAGTCACGGCTACACCGGCGGCGGCATGAGCGCGCACCCATGCAAGGACGAGTACCTGGAGCTGCGGAGCAGCGGGCTCTCGCGCCGCGAAGCGGTGGGACGAGTCGGAATCAGCCCGAACACGGGATACCTCTGGGACAGTCGAACGGGCGACGCATTTATCCAGATGGTCGCGTGGTCGATTACAAAGACAGGGTGCCTGTCGTTGTTGATCCTGTTCAGCGGGCGTCGATGCGTTCGCTCGAAGCCGCACTCCACCCACGATTCCTCTCCCTGCAGGAGCGTGAGCTGATCCGGGACCTGACCAGGGCCGGCCTTTCGTTGTGTCGGGTCGCGGCCAAGCTTGGTCGCTCGGTGTCGACGATCAGTCGAGAGATTCGCCGGAATCAGCTTCCTGGAGAGGGCGGCTACCATCCATACGTGGCGCATCGGAAAGCGGCCAGCCGCCGACCGCGACCGAAAGCCACGAGGCTGGTCCGCAATCCGCAGCTGCGCAGTTACGTTCAACGGAAGCTGACGCTACGTTGGTCGCCGGAGCAGATCAGCCGGTCGCTGATCCGCGAGTTCCCCGGCGATGCGGAGATGCGCGTGGCGCACGAGACGATCTATCAAGCCTTCTACGTGCAGGGCCGTGGACAACTCCGCCGCGAGCTCACGATGGTGCTGCGGACCGGCCGGGCCAAGCGGAAACCGCATCGTTCTGGCGCCGCTCGCAGACATCGTTTCGCGGATCCGATGGTAATGATCTCCGACCGTCCCGCCGAAATCGAGGACCGCGCCGTTCCCGGACATTGGGAAGGCGACCTCATCATCGGCGGACACCGCAACAGCGCCATCGGCACCCTCGTGGAACGCTCCACCCGGTTCGTGATGCTGATCCATCTCCCCATCGATCGCACCGCAGAATCCGTCCGGGACGGACTGATCAGCGCCGTCAAGACACTCCCACGCGAACTCCGTCGCTCGATCACCTGGGACCAGGGCTCGGAAATGGCAGCTCACAAGTCGTTCACGATAGCCACCGACATCCCGGTCTACTTCTGCGACCCCGCGAGTCCCTGGCAACGCGGCAGCAACGAGAACACCAACGGACTCCTTCGCCAATACTTCCCCAAGGGAAAGGGAACAGACCTCGCCCGATTCACCGCAACCGACCTGACGAACGTCGCCCACGAGCTCAACACCCGCCCACGCAAAACGCTCGGCTGGGAAACCCCAGCCGAACGCCTCGCTAAACTACTCGCCAGCTAATCGTCGTGTTGCAACAACCACTGGAATCCGCCCGAGCAATGACGCCGACCCCCTTTTGTGTTCAGCAGACCTTGCGTGTCGACGGGAAGGACGTGATCAGCCTGTCGCTATCCGATGCCCAAGCGGTTTCGACACCGAACTCGTAGATAATCGCTTTCTGTGCGCTGTCCCAGAGTCCAAAGGTGGTCTTCGTGCACCACTTGTTGGAGGTCGGATACTTCGTCAGACCCGGGCCCGGGTCAGCGACGACACCGCTGGTGACTCCGGAAATCAGGTCATCCCAGGACTCGACACCGTACTGGGCGGACTGCCATCCTCGTTCCCGAGCTGTGTTCAGAACATCCTGCCACTGCGATTCATGCCGTTCACGGATGTGCTTGTACCCATAGCTCGAGTTGCCACACTTCAGGTTGACTGCGTTCAGACGGCCGTCCCACGGAAACCAGTAGTACTTGAAGACATCATTTTCGTTATTGAGCGAGTAGCATCCGAACCACTGGTTCCAGTCAATCAGACGCGGCGTGCGCGTCCCCTCCACAGGCTCGGTCGGAGCGTCAAGATCGAGAGTCGCCGCTTCGAGAGCGTCCATGTCCACATCAACCCAGGTTTCCCCGTGTTGAATCACCAATTTCACGCCGGGCTCTTCCGAAGCGTTGGCAGCAGTCGCACCCCCAAGCAGCAAGCCAAGCGCGACGCTGCTCGCGAGCAGAGACTCTTCCACCGTTTCAATTGATCCTCATTTCATTATGCATAATGCCGCGAGGGCATCAGATCAACAAGACGCGACCAAGCCCTCTGATCGCCATCTTCGGATGGCTATCGCAACATGTGAATTCATATAGAAACCAAGCATGCATTGTGTGGGGCCTCGGTGATTGAGGCCAATTCGGCAGAAACGAATAGCGCACGTTGCCAACATGCGTAGTTGATACAGGGCCGGTTCAAGTCGAGGTTCCAACTTGCTTTCGCACTGGTCGCAGGCAGGACGTCATAGTGACAAAGGACTGGTCCGTCATGCTGGACGTGTTTTCACGTGTACCCGGTGATGTTCAGGGCAATGTCCGCATGCTGCCCGGCGTGGGCGTCATACCAGCAGGAGGAGCGCCCCGCCGTCGCGGAGAGCAGAGCGAGCAGCGGGAGGGGTGGAGGCCGGCTACGCGCCCGAGGTGAGCTGCACCCGCAGCGAGTCCACGCGCGTCGCGATCGCCTCATCCGCCGCCCAGCGCTGCGCCAGCCGGGCGAGCAGAACGTCCAGCTCCTTCTCCGTGAGACCGCCGGTCAGTTCCAGCCGGACCAGAAGCTCCTCTCCGCGGAGCCGGTGGTCCGGGTCTCCGGACGTGAGCCGCACATCGAGCACGCCCAGCTCAGAGCCGATGGAGGTGCGGAACGCCTCGACCACGGCGGGGTCCCGATGGCTCGGCAGCCACGGACGCCCCTGCGCGAGCGCCCAGACGGCCGGCCGCCGCAGCACGAACTCCGTCTCCGAGGCCGGGTCGAGCACCACGACCTCCGTTTCCGCGGACGCCGCCGCCAGCGCCGCCCGCGGACCCGCCGCCGGCACCGGACGCGCCGCGGGATTCCACGTGTGCATCGCGGTCACCGAAGAGAACACCGGGAGCACCGTCCGCCCGTCCGGACCGGCGACGGTCACGATGGACAGCTCCTGCGTTTTGTCGACGACCAGCCCGGCGCCGGATTCGCCCTCCTCGCCCCGCTCGGCGACCAGCGGGATGAGCACACGCGAGGTGCGCACCGCCTCCACCACGGCCTCCGCGCCGACCTCACCAGCCCGGAAAGCGGCTAGCGCCCCGAGCAATGCCGCCGGGGCGGCGCCGTCGTCCCCGCCGTAGGGGTTGTCGCCGAACTCCCGCCCCTCCCACGGTTGACCCGCCGAGTCGGCGAGGACAGCCGCGAACCCGGCCAGCCGCTCAGCGCCCGCCGGGTTCGGCGCGGGGGACTCCGGATGCCTCGACGCCGCCGGAGGTTCCTCCGGCTCGTCAGTGTCCCGCGACATCCAGTGCCTCGGGCAGCGTAAACGCGCCCGAGTAGAGCGCCTTCCCCACGATCGCACCCTCCACCCCGAGCGAGACCAGCTCGCGGAGCGCGGCAATGTCGTCCAGGCTCGCGATGCCGCCGGAGGCGACGACCGGGCGCTCGGTGCGCTCCACCACCTGACGGAGCAGATCGAGGTTCGGACCCTTCAGCGCGCCGTCCTTCGTGACGTCGGTGACGACGTAGCGGGCGCAGCCCGCCTCCTCCAGGCGTTCGAGGACCTGCCAGAGGTCGCCGCCCTCGCGGGTCCAGCCGCGAGCGGCGAGCGTCGTTCCGCGCACGTCCAAGCCCACGGCGATCGCCTCGCCATACTGACCGATCACGTGGGACGCCCACTCGGGGTTCTCCAGCGCGGCCGTGCCGAGGTTGACACGGGTCGCGCCGATCTCCAGCGCGTGCTCGAGCGAATCGTCGTCGCGGATGCCGCCGGAGAGCTCGATCTTGACCCCTTTCGTTTGCCGGATGACTCTCTTGAGCAGACCGCGGTTGTCGCCGCGCCCGAACGCGGCATCCAGATCCACCAGGTGAATCCACTCCGCGCCCGCATCCGCCCACTCGGCGGCCGCGTCCACCGGATCGCCGTAGCTGGTCTCGCTGCCGGCGGCGCCCTGGGTCAGCCGGACGGCCTTGCCGTCGGCCACATCCACCGCCGGAAGCAGGACGAGCCGGGGCCTGTTGTTGAATTCGCTCACTGTATTTCCTTGTTCGGGTCCGCACCGTGCGGACAGGGGTCGGCCGCTACAGCGACCCGATCCAGTTGGCCAGCAGCCGGAGACCGGCGCTGCCCGACTTCTCTGGGTGGAACTGCGTCGCGCTCAGCGGACCGTTCTCCACCGCGGCGACGAACCGCGAACCGTGCTCGGCCCAGCTGACGCGCGGCTTCGGGAACGGACCGGTCGCCTCCAGCGTCCAGTGCTGCGCGGCGTAGGAGTGGACGAAGTAGAATCGCTCGTCCCAGACACCGTCGAACAGCACCGAGTCCGCCGGGGCCTCCACTGCGTTCCAGCCCACGTGGGGCACGACCCCGGCGCACAGGGGCTCGACAGCGCCCGGCCACTCGCCTAGCCCTGCGGTCTCCTGTCCGTGCTCCGTTCCGCGCTCGAACATCACCTGCATCCCGACACAGATCCCGAGCACCGGACGCCCGCCCGCCAGCCGCCGCTCGATGATCTCGTCGCCGTGGGCGGCCCGAAGCCGATCGACCACCGCGGCGAATGCGCCGACACCCGGCACAACCAGACCATCGGCCTCCTGCGCGCGCCGCCGGTCGCGGGTGAGTTCGACATCCGCCCCGGCCGCTTCCAGCGCCTTGACCGCCGAGTGGACGTTGCCCGAGCCGTACTCGAAGACGACGACGGGACGGCTCACAGGGCGCCCTTCGTCGACGGGATGCCGGAGACCAGCGGGTCGTACGCCTTCGCCTGCCGGAACGCGCGCGCGAACGCCTTGAACTCCGCCTCCGCGATGTGGTGCGGGTCGCGCCCGCCCACCACAGTGACGTGCGTGGTGATCGCCGCGTTGAACGAGATCGCTTCGAAGACGTGGCGCACCATCGATCCGGTGAAGTGCCCTCCGATCAGGTGGAACTCGAACCCGGACGGCTCCCCCGCATGCACGAGGTAGGGGCGGCCCGACAGGTCGACCACCGCCTGGACGAGCGCCTCGTCCAGCGGAACCAGCGCATCCCCGTAGCGTGAGAGACCGGCTTTGTCGCCGAGCGCCTGCCTGATCGCCTGCCCGAGCACGATCCCGACATCCTCGACCGTGTGGTGGACGTCGATCTCGGTGTCACCGCTCGCCCGCACGCGCAGGTCCGTCAGCGAATGCTTCGCGAACGCCGTGAGCAGATGGTCGTAGAACGGCACGGAGGTGTGGATCTCGGACGCTCCCGTCCCGTCCAGGTCGAGGCTCAGCTCGATGCCCGACTCGCTGGTCTCGCGCCGCAGGGACGCCGTCCGATTTGTCATGGCTGCGAGCCTACCGGGACGGCGGCCAGCGGTTCCGGCCGGCCAAGCGCCGCGAACGCCTCCAGGAAGGCGGTGGTCTCCGCCTCCGTGCCCGCGGTGACGCGCAGGTGGTTCGGGATGCCGACATCCCGGATCAGGATGCCGCGCTCCAGTAGCGCCTCGAAGGTGGCCTCCGGGTCGGCGACGTTCCCGAACAGCACGAAGTTGCTGCCGCTCCGGTGCGGCGCGTAGCCGAGACGCGCGAGCTCCGCGACCAGCCGATCGCGCTGTTCCCGGATCTCGCCGACCATCGCCAGCATCTCATCCGAGTGCGCGAGCGCGCCGAGCGCCGCCGCCTGGGTGATCGCGGACAGGTGGTATGGCAGCCGGACGAGCCGCAGCGCGTCCGTCACAGCCGGGTCGGCGGCGAGGTAGCCGACGCGCGCACCCGCGAAAGCGAACGCCTTGCTCATCGTCCGCGATACCAGCAGCCGCGGTCGCCCTTCCAGCAGTGTGAGCACGGACTCCTCGCCATCCGGAAGGAACTCCGTGTACGCTTCGTCCACCACCACGATCCCGCGGGACGCTTCGTAGGCCGCCGCGACGGTCTCAAGCGAGAGCGGTGTTCCCGTCGGGTTGTTCGGCGAGCACAGGACAACGATGTCCGGGTCCACCCGCCGGATCTGCGCCGCCGCCGTCTCCGGCGACAGCTCGAACCCGGCGTCCCGCACTCCCACGACCCACTCCGTGCCTGTACCCGCCGCCAGCAGCGGGTACATCGAGTAGGTCGGCGCGAACCCAAGCAGGCTGCGCCCCGGACCGCCGAACGCCTGGAAGATGTGCTGCAACACCTCATTCGACCCATTCGCCGCCCAGACGTTCCCGGCCGTGAGACCGTGCCCGAGGTAGCGCGCGAACGCCTCCCTCAGCTCCGTGAACTCTCGATCGGGATACCGGTTCACCCCGCCGATCGCGGCAGAGACCCGGGCGACGATCTCCGCCGCGACGCCCTCCGGCACCGGATGCGTGTTCTCGTTCACGTTCAACGCGATCGGGACCGCCTTCTGCGGCGCCCCGTACGGAACGCGCCCCCGCAGGTCATCGCGGAGGGGGAGATCGGAAAGAGAGGTCACCTTCCCATGCTAGCCAGCGCCAGGGGCGCGATCGCGCCGTGTGACGCGCTGCACTGCTTGCATTCACGATTCCCGTCCCGTAACTGGCGACCACGGAAGCGCACCGTGGCCATGAAGCCCCGGTCGGACGGTGCCGCCACGGTGGCAGGACCGTCATCGTGCGACGGGTGAGGCAAATGTACGCCCGCAAGGGTGAAGGGGTCTGCCCCGTGTTCGGTTGACGATTGGGGTATAGACCCGGCAGCACCGACATGCCCTACAGAAGCGCTCAGACGCGCACTGGTTGCTGGAGAGCGCGAAACTCTGCTCTCGATCTCCTCGTGAAGCCAACGCAGACACACGTCCCGCAACTCTTTGTTCCGCTCGACAACAGACCTCCGACGCAAGCCAAACGCCCGGAACGCCTCAGCTTCTCGCGCGGTGACACTGACTGCGCCGATTCCTGCCAAGGATCCGCAAAGGCCGACCCAATCGATCCCTCTCATCCGTCGGCATTCGCGCTGGGGATCCGACCCCTCCGTGTCCACCTCTGTTAACATCCTCGCTCGAACAGCTTCAAGGGGGAACGTCTACCTGAGTCCGACGCTCGGCCCCCTCGAACGTCACTGCAAGCACAGGAAACCCGGTGATCATCTCCACGAACATCCGTGTGCAATTTTTCGGGTTCAGTCCAGACCGCCCGGGCGGACCCCGCGGGTGCGAGGAGACCTCGGAGCCTACTTCGCGTACTGCGCCGGGATCGCCAATTCCTGCCCCGGGGTCACCACGGCCGAGTCGAGCCCGTTGAGTGTGACCAGTTCCGCGATCACATCTCGCGGGTCGGCGCTCGGCGCGAGGCGCTCCGCGATCGACCACAGCGACTCGCCCGACTGAACCGTGACATGCTGGAAAGCCACGGCGGCGTGCTCACCCGAGGCGACCGCGCCCCCGCCGTTCAAGGCGAACACGAACGCTCCGACGACGATCGGCAGGGCGGCCAGGAATGTCAGCGCCGCGCGTCCGCGACGGGTCAGCCGCAGGCGGACCCGCGCCCCAGCCGGAACCCCCGAAGAACCCGAAACGCCCGCTGCGCGCAGAACGCCAGCACGGGACCTCGCCGCGATCGCAGACCTCCCGGCCGCACGACCGATGTCCGCACGACCAATGACCGCTGTGCTGCTCATGGCGCCGACCTCCCTATTTCCCTTCCGGAACCACCCGATTCGAATCTATGTTCCGAATTTATCTTCGAATGTGCGAAACCGCAAGACCTGATGAGTCACGAGATTCAGAGCGCATTTCGCGACACAATCGAACACATGTTTGTTCGACCGCCGCCGGGAGGATACAGTTTCGAGTGTCTGGAGACCACACAACCAGGCACCACCGACATTCGGGTCCGCCGAGTGCGGCGGGGGTCACGAAGGGACGAGCGTGTCGAACGAGAATCAGACTCCACGGGGCACCCGCCGGCGCAAGAATCTGAGCGAGAAACAGCTCGCGATCCTCGACGTCATCCAGCGTTCGGTCAGCCAGCGCGGCTACCCTCCGAGCATGCGCGAGATCGGCGACGCGGTCGGCCTCTCCTCGCTCTCCTCGGTGACGCACCAGCTCAACCAGCTGGAGCTCAGCGGCTATCTGCGCCGCGACCCGAACCGCCCGCGGGCGCTGGAGATCCTCATCGACCTGCCGAGCGCCGCCGCGCCGGATTTCGAGAGCCAGACCCCGGTCGGCGACGCTGCGATGGTCCCGCTCGTCGGCCGCATCGCCGCGGGCGTGCCGATCACGGCCGAACAGCAAGTGGAAGAGGTCTTCCCGCTCCCCCGTCAGCTGGTCGGCAATGGCGAGCTGTTCATGCTGAAGGTCGTCGGAGAGTCCATGATCGACGCGGCCATCTGCGACGGCGACTGGGTGGTCGTCCGCGCGCAGAACACCGCGGAGAACGGCGACATCGTCGCTGCGATGCTGGATGAGGAAGCGACGGTCAAGGTCTTCCGGCAGCGCGACGGCCACACTTGGCTGCTGCCGAGGAATTCAAACTTCGAGCCGATCCTGGGCGACTTCTCACAGATCCTGGGCAAGGTCGTCGCCGTTCTCCGGGCCGTCTGAGGGCCCGCATCGCAACGTCTAGCGTCAAACGTTGCGACGCTCACCGAATCCGCCTCAACGCTACGGGGTCATTCTTACGCCAGCGTTGGCAGCCGAGACAATGCGGTCAGGTGGGCTCGGCTGAGGGCGGCCGCTGAGTCAGCATCGCGAGCCGAGACAGCCTCCACCAGGGAGGCATGCACATCGCGATCGTCTTCGGGGCGCATCGCCGGGGAAGCACGTGCGAGCGCGATCATTGCTGCACGCACTCGTGGAGTGAAGTCATCGAAGATTTCGAGCAGCAGCCGGTTATGCGCGGCGAGCACGATGCTGCGGTGGAAGCAAGTGTCGTCATCGACCTGCTCCTCGACAGAAGAGGAGCCCTGACGCGAATCGAGCGCTCGTCGCATGGCGCGAAGCTCCGCTGGCGTTCGGTGCAGCGCCGCAAGCCGCGCTGCTTCCGTTTCGATCGCCATGCGGATTTCAAGGATGGCCCCGAGAGGCGAGGTCTGGAATAAGGTTTCCCAGTTCTCCGGCGGCTCGGTGGAGATGACGAACACTCCGGCGCCCTGACGCGACTCCAGCATGCCCTTTCCTGCGAGCTGCCGGACTGCTTCGCGAACGGTCGAGCGACCGACATTGAGTTGCGCAGCGAGCATGGACTCGCTCGGGATCTTGTGCCCAAGGCCCCACTCGCCCTCCTGTATCCGCCGCATGAGCACGTCGCCTGCTTCTTGCACCACGGAGCGACGCTGTACCTCGATTGCCATCGTCTCTCCCTCAAATTCTTACCGACCCCACCATATCGCCGATATCCAAGCCTGACCAGAAAACCTAGTGATTATCGAGATAAATCGGCTTGACACATCTACTTGTCTGATGAGTAGGCTATCGTTGTCCCCGGTACTGGAAGGGCGCCGCCCTCCCTCTCTGCGCCCGCCCCCGATAGTAAGAGCGATCTATGACAACGACAAAAACAGCAACGAATCCGACCGTGCCGAGCCCGCAGAGGAAACGCGGCCGCACGGCAGGACCCATGACCCCGTTGGCTCCCTCGCGGGCGAGGTTCTGGGCACTGTCCGCCACCCATGTGATGAACGATTTCCAGAGTGGCGCGGCCGCGGCACTTCTGCCGTACTTCGTCTCGGAACAGAACTACACGTACACGGCGGTGGCCGGGCTGGCGCTCGCAGCGACGTCATTGTCCAGCGTGGCGCAGCCGCTGTTCGGCTATCTGACCGACAAGTTGCCCCTGCGCCCGCTGACGATCATCGGGATGAGCGTCGCGGCGCTAGGGATCGCGGTCGCTGGTCTGACGTCGGCAAACTACTGGCTCACCTGGATCGTGGTGGCAATCTCCGGGATCGGTGTCGCCGCCTACCACCCGCCGGCCACAGTGGACGCGAAGATGACGGGTGGCGGCAGCGACAAGGCGATGAGCCTCTTCTCCGTCGCGGGCAACCTCGGTGCGGCCATCGCTCCGATCTGCGTCGGGCTCACTGTGGGGCTGTTCGGCCTGGTGGCCACCCCTCTGCTTCTGATCCCGACGGCCGTCGTTGCTGTTATCTATGTGGCTGCCATGCGGGCAACGCGCAACGGAGCCGCCCCGACGAGCAGAAGGCGCTCAGCTTCTGCGACTGCGGCAGTTCCTGCTGACCAGTGGGGAAGATTCGTCTGGCTGCTCGCGATCATCTGCCTGTGGTCGATCACGGCACTCGGTATCCGCTCGTTCATCGCCCTTGACGTCACGCAGGCTTTCCACGGTAGCGACGCGCTGGGAACCAGTGCCTTCACGATATATTCCCTCGCCGCCGCGCTCGGAACGCTCATGGGCGGTTTCATCGCCGATCGCTTCGGACGCCGTGCGGTGATGATCAGCGGATACGCTCTATCGGGGCTCGCGACGCTGGCGATCGGGTTCGCCCCGAACACGACAGAACTCTTGATCGCTGCAGGAGTCGCTGGCTGGGCGCTGTCCCTGCCTTTCGCCGTTCACGTCACGCTGTCGCACTCGTTCCTGCCGCGGCATCTGGGCACCGCGAGCGGCGTGACCCTGGGACTGTCGATGACGCTGGGCGGCTTCGTCACTCCCTTACTGGGCATTCTCGCCGACCGCGACGGGATCGCCGCCATCTTCATCCCCTTGGCCAGCGTCGTCTCTGTCGGTGCGGTGATGAGCGTCTTCATCAAGGAAGGCCGGAACCACCTCAACGTCCAGGACGCGCCTGTACCCGACGAACTCAAGACCTGGGAAGCGAACGCATAGGCGACCGCATATCAGAGTTGCGCTGCCCGAAAGAACGCCGGGGCACCCACCTCGACACCTCCGGATCGGCGCATTCGAATGTACTGACTCAGCTCTCGACTCGCACCGGCGACTTCCTCGACGTGCCGAAGCACCGCCAGCTTGTGCTTCGGCCGCCGCTCGAGCGACCGATCTGACGTTGAGCCTTCCTCCCAAATGGAAGACCCAACTGTCAACAACCTGCCATAGTTTTATACCTCACCGCGACCCGCTCGGTGCGAACGGCGACCAGACCGGTGCGAGCCGGAGACCTCAGACCTCGACGCCGACCCGCTCCCGGACCTCCCTCGTCGCCGCAAGCATGTTCCTCAGCGAAGAGATCGTCTCGTCATAGCCGCGCGTCTTCAGCCCGCAGTCCGGGTTGACCCACAGCTGACGGCCGGGGATCGCGCTCAGCGCGGTCTCGAGCAGTTCGGTCACCTCAGGGACCGACGGCACACGCGGCGAGTGGATGTCGTACACGCCGGGCCCGATGCCGTGCTCGAACCCGGAGCGCATGGAGGTCGTGGACGACCTCCATGCGGCTGCGGGCGGCCTCGATACTCGTCACATCCGCATCCAGGTTGCGGATCGCGTCGATGACCACGCCGAACTCCGAATAGCAGAGGTGCGTGTGGATCTGGGTCTCCTCCTGGACGCCCGCCGTCGCGAGCCGGAAGGAGCCGACCGACCACGACAGGTACTCGTCCTGGGCCGCGCGCTTCAGCGGCAGCAGCTCGCGCAGAGCTGGCTCGTCCACCTGGACGACGCGGATGCCCGCCGCCTCCAGGTCCGCGATCTCATCGCGCAGGGCGAGCGCCACCTGGCGGGCGGTCTCACCGAGCGGCTGGTCGTCGCGCACGAACGACCAGGCGAGGATGGTGACCGGGCCGGTCAGCATCCCCTTGACCGGCTTCGAGGTCAGACTCTGCGCGAACGCCGACCATTCCACCGTGATCGGCTTGGGCCGCGAGACATCGCCCCACAGGATGGACGGGCGGGTACAGCGCGATCCGTACGATTGCACCCAGCCGTTCTGGGTCACCGCGAAACCGTCGAGGTTCTCCGCGAAGTACTGCATCATGTCGTTGCGCGCCGGCTCGCCGTGAACGATGACGTCGATCCCGATCTCCTCCTGGAGGTCGACGACGCGTTTGATCTCGGCCCGCATCCGGGCCCGGTACTCCTCCTCGACGAGAAGCCCCTTCGCCAGCTGGGCGCGGGAGCGGCGGATGTCGGCCGTCTGAGGGAAAGACCCGATCGTGGTGGTCGGCAGGAAGGGAAGCCGCAGGGCCGCATCCTGGGCTTCGAGCCGGGTCTCGTAGTCGCCGCGCGAGAAGTCGGCGACGGTCAGCGCGGCCTCGCGGTCGCGCACCTCCGGAACCCGCACACCCGGCGCACCCGCACGGTCGGCGAGCGCCGCCGTGGCGTCGGCCAGCTCCGCCCGGATCGCCTCACGGCCATCGACGAGGCCGCGCGCGAGCACGGAGACCTGTGTGACTTTCTGGTCGGCGAAGGCCAGCCACGACACCAGCCGGGCGTCCAGCTCCGGCTCGTCCTCGACGTCGTGCGGGACATGCAGGAGCGAGGTCGAGGTCGCGACGGCGACATGCGGGCTCAGCGTCCGCAGTTCGGCCAGCTTCCCGAAAGCGCCCTCCAGATCGCCCCGCCAGATGTTGTGGCCGTCGACGACGTCGCCGCCCACGGTCTTCGCGCTCAGCGCGTCCGCGGTCGCCGCATCCAGAGCCGAGGGGATGCCGCCGCGCACGAGGTCGAGTGACAGCGCCTCGACCGGCGAGGCCGCCAGCACGGGGAGAGCATCGTCGAGGCTGCCGTAGGGGGCAGCGACGAAGATCGCCGGGCGCTCCGCCGCACCCCCGAGATCAGCGTACGCGCGGGCGAGAGCGGTGAGCACGTCGGCACGCGGCTCCTCGATGCTCTCGGAGACAAGCGCCGGTTCGTCCAGCTGCACCCACGGCGCTCCCGCCGCCGCGAGCCCCGCGAGCAGTTCGCGGTAGACCGGCAGCAGGTCGGCGAGCCGCGAAAGCGGGCGGAACCCCTGCGGAGCCTCGTCGCTCGGCTTGCTGAGCAGCAGGAAAGTCACCGGACCGACGATCACCGGACGGGTGAGGAAACCATCGGCACGCGCCTCTGCGAAGTGACGGACGATGCGGTCGGAGGCGAGCCGGAAGCCCGTCTCCGGCCCGATCTCCGGCACGAGATAGTGGTAGTTGGAGTCGAACCACTTCGTCATCTCCAACGGCGGGTTCTCGGCCTCACCCCGCGCGATAGCGAAGTAGCCGGCCAGATCCACCGCACCGGAGGCATCGGCGAGAGCCGCGAACCGGGACGGAAGAGCGCTGACGGTCACGGCAGCGTCCAGCACCTGGTCGTAGTAGCTGAAGCTCTCTGGGATGGCCGCATCGTCGCTCCCCAGGCCGAGCGCAGCGAGCCGTTCGCGGGTGGCGGCGCGCAGCGAAGCCGCGGTAGCTCCAGCTCGTCCGCGGTCGTGTCGCCCGCCCAGAACGCCTCGACGGCCTTCTTGAGTTCGCGGCGGCGACCGATGCGCGGGTAGCCGATGATGGTGCCGACCGGGAAGGCAGCGCGGGAGGTCGAGGGGGTCATACTGGTTCGTTCTCCTTCGTGATGGTGGCGTGGTCCGGCAGCAGTCCGATCCTCTCGAGCACCGAGAGGACGGCCGCGTGCTGATTGAACGTGTAGAGGTGGATGCCGGGGGCGCCCCCGGCGAGGAGACGCTCAGCGAGCCGCGCGGCCCAAGCGACACCGATCTCCCGCTGCCCTTCCTCAGTGGGCTCGATCTCGAGCTGGATGGCGAGATCGCTCGGCAGATCCTCGCCGCTCAGCTCGAGCATGCGCCGGAGGCGGGAGGGGGAGGTGACAGGCATGATCCCGGGCAGGATCGGGAAGCGCACCCCGGCCTCCTTCGCCCGCTGGGCGAACGAGAGATAGTCCTCGGCGTGGAAGAAGAGCTGCGTGATCCCGAGGTTCGCCCCCGCCGCCTGCTTGGCGAGAAGGGTGTCGATGTCCTGGGCGGCCGAGTGCGAGGCAGGGTGCCCGTTCGGAAAGGCCGCGACCGCGATCTGGACCCGCTCGCGGTGCCGGAGCACAGCCTGCGCGCCCAGCTCCGGCATATCCAGTTCGCCGTACGGCACCCGCTCGGCCTGCACCCGGTGGATGAGCTGCACCAGCTCCGCAGAGCTCTTGATGTCGCCGAGACCGTCCTAGCCGGGCGCCAGGTCCGCCGGTGGGTCTCCCCGCACCGCCAGGAACCGCTGGATGCCGGCGTCCAGGAACTCGCGGATCAGCCGGTTCGCCTCCGCGTGCGACGATCCGACGCAGGTCAGGTGGGCCATCGGGCTGACATCGGTGCGCTCCAGGATGGAGCGCAGCACCGCGAGCGACGAGACGCGGGAGGAACCGCCCGCGCCGTAGGTGACCGAGATGAAATCGGGCCGTGTGGCGGCGAGCCGGTCGATCGTCGCGGGCAGCGCGGCGGCGGCGCGCTCGTTGCGCGGCGGGTACAGCTCGAACGAGTACCGGGCGTCGGTACGGCTCATGGCATCCTCGGAATGGTCGATCAGCGTCACGGACCCCGCTCACGGGCGCCCGCGGACGGCGGGGCTCACGGAACGGGTGGGCGGGTGCCGGGCTCGGCTGTCGCACCGCGTCAGCGGTCGCCCGCTGCGGTTGTTACGGCACGATAGCAACGCGGAAGGCCGGACGGAATCGGCCGCGTCATCTAGTGACACAGTGGGGCGCAGCGTTGGTTCGCCCGGGCTGCCAGGAGCCCAGAGCCGGTTTGCGATGGTCAACAGTCTTGAGGACGACAAAAGGGCAGCCGCTCGGGTAGGGCGTTGGCCGCAGCGATGTCTTTCCCGTCTGCCCTTTCGGTTAAACCGGGGCAGACCTGACCATACCCATCTGTGCGGCAGCCCCCTATGATGACGACCGCGAACCTCTGGCTGGGATCAAAGAGCGCAAGTCTCCACCAGGGTCAGAGCGCTTCAGCGATAGAGACTCATCGGTTTGCGACGGCACTCCAGAGCCGACAGGAATCTTCGCAGGAAAAGAGTTAAAATTCTTAATTTAAGAGCGTGTGTTCTATGGTTCTTAGGCTTGTTAGGCTTGGCAAGCTGCCCTCGAAGGAAATTTATTCTAAATTTAGAGACTATGCGGCCTCTATCCCAGCTCCTCCAATGAGAGCGGGCCATCAGAAGTTGTCGGATTCAAACATATTTGCAAACGACCGATTGGCGGACTGTGTTTGTGCGGGCGCTGCCCACGAGACACTGCTGTGGAATCGCGAGGGGGGAGAAGGGTCGAGATCACCGATGAACAGGTGATCAGTATGTACTCAGACCTAACCGGTTACGACCCAAAAAATCCGAGCACGGAACACGGAACCGTGATGGCCGACGCTGCCTCTTGGAGAAGGAAAAATGGTTTGGAAGATGTTACCGGTAAGCGCCATAAAATTGCCGCTTAAACCTCCATATCGCCTTCAAATAAAATGGAGCATATGCAGTCTATTTGGCTTTTCTCTGCTATTGGGATTGGTTTTGAGGTCCCACGTTCGGCGATGGTTCAGTTCCAAAAGAAAGAGCCATGGGAAGCTATCAAGGGAGCCCCGTCGGAGATAATCGACGGACACTACTGTTGCCGCCGTTGGCTATGACGCCACATATCTCTATGTTATAACCTGGGGGCAAATTAAAAGGATGCCCTGGGATTTTCTTGAAAAATATAATGACGAGTCCTTCACCTACCTGTCAAAAGAGTTTCTTGACAAAAAGGAAAAGAGCCCCGAAGGTTTTGATCTACATTCCATTAAATTGGATCTTTCGCGTTTGAAGAATTAGCTCATGCGCCTTGCCGCCCAGCTGGGCGCCGATGCCATCACCTTCTCGGTCGTGCGCATCACGGCCTGTCCTTTTCGGTCAGGCCGACCCAGAAACACCGAAAATCAGACAGTCCCTCTCCACGGCATGAGTGCGCTCACGGGGCGAATGGCTCGAACACCGCCCGGTACTCCGGCATGATCCGCGCCCGCACGCGCGCGCCCTCCTCCGTGTACTCGGTGGAGAGCACGCGCCCCCGCTCGTGCAGCGCCGAGACGAGGTCGCCGCGGTCATAGGGCACGATCAGCTCCACCTCGACCGACGGGTCCGGCAGCAACCGGGCGATCGCCGCGAGCACCTCCTCCACGCCCTCGCCCGTGCGGGCGGAGGCGAAGATCGCGCCCGGTTCCAGGCCGCGCAGCACCAGCCGCTCGTCCTCGGGGATCAGGTCCGCCTTGTTGAAGACGACGATCTCCGGGATGTCCCGCGCTCCGACGTCGCCGATCACATCCCGCACGGTCGCGAGCTGCGAGGCAGGGTCGGGGTGCGACCCGTCCACCACATGCACGATCACGTCCGAGTCGGCGACCTCCTCGAGCGTCGAGCGGAACGCCTCGACCAGCTGGTGAGGCAGGTTCCGGACGAAACCGACGGTGTCGGCGAGTGTGTACAGCCGGCCGTCTGCGGTGACCGAACGCCGGACCGTCGCGTCCAGCGTCGCGAACAGCGCGTTCTCGACCAGCACCCCGGCCTTCGTCACCCGGTTCAGCAGACTGGACTTCCCGGCGTTGGTGTAGCCCGCGATCGCGACCGATGGGACCGCGTTGCGGTTCCGGTTCGCCCGCTTCGCTTCGCGCGCCGGTTTGAAACCCGCGATCTGCTTCCGCAGCTTCGCCATCCGGGTGTGGATGCGGCGGCGATCCAGTTCGATCTTCGTCTCACCGGGACCGCGCGAACCCATGGCCGCGCCCGCACCGCCGACCTGACCACCGGCCTGGCGCGACATCGACTCGCCCCAGCCGCGCAGACGCGGCAGCAGGTATTCCAGCTGCGCGAGCTCGACCTGCGCTTTGCCCTCGCAGCTCTTCGCGTGCTGGCTGAAGATGTCGAGGATGACGGCC
Organism: Leifsonia xyli subsp. xyli str. CTCB07; assembly: GCF_000007665.1. NCBI lineage: Bacteria > Bacillati > Actinomycetota > Actinomycetes > Micrococcales > Microbacteriaceae > Leifsonia > Leifsonia xyli. The sequence goes on from NC_006087.1 coordinate 1,661,000, forward strand.
GTGCGGTCGATCACCTTCACCTTCACCACGTCCTCCAGCGCGCGCCGCTGGCTCGGGGCGAGTTCGGTGTCCGCGATCACGGTGTCCGCGCCGAGCGCTGAGACGACACCGGCCAGCTCCTCCGCCTTGCCTCTCCCGAAGTAGGTTCCCGGGTCGGGATGCGGCCGCCGCTGCAGCAGACCGTCCAGCACCGCAGCGCCGGCCGTCTCGGCGAGCGCGGCGAGTTCGCGCAGCGAGTTCTCCGCGACCTGCTGAGACCCCTGAGAGTACACGCCGATCAGCACGACGTTCTCCAGTCGGAGCTGACGGTACTCGACCTCCGTCACGTCCTCGAGCTCGGTGGAGAGACCGGAGACACGGCGCAGGGCCGCGCGCTCCTCCCGGTCGAGCTGCTCGCCGTCGTCGAGGTGACCGTCCGTGCCGGTGGTCTGCAGGGCCTGCGCCCCCGCTCCGAAGAGCGTCACCGGCGCCCGGTTCTGCTGGGTGGCGAGAACCCGCGCGACCACGTCGTCGGCGCTCTGTTCTTCGATGTTCGTTCGTTCCGTCATAGCTCTTCCCTCTTCCGGGCAGCTCTAGTTTGCCAGGAGCCTGCCGTCCTGTACGGTCCTCTTATGGCTTCCGGAGATCACTACTTTTCCCCGGCGCCCGAGAGCGAAACGAACCTGCGGTCTTTCACGGCGCGCCTGGCGGGCCAGACGTACGAATTGGTCACGGCCAGCGGGATCTTCAGCCCCGAGCGCATCGACATGGGTACCCGAGTGCTCCTCGACCACGTCCCCCCTGCCCCGCCCAGCGGTCAGTTCCTCGACCTCGGTTGCGGATGGGGGCCCCTCGCTCTCACACTGGCTCTCGAATCCCCTCATGCGACCGTCTGGGCGGTCGACGTCAACACCCGAGCCCTGGATGTGGTGCGCCGGAACGCAGAGAAGCTCGGTCTGAAGAATGTTAACCCCGTAACCCCCGATCGTGTTCCCGACGGCCTCGAATTCACGACGATCTGGTCGAATCCGCCCATCCGAGTGGGCAAGAACGAACTCCACACCATCCTGAAGCGGTGGCTCCCCCGCCTCGAACCCGGATCGAACGCCTGGCTGGTCGTGCAGCGCAACCTCGGCAGCGACTCCCTGCATCGCTGGATCGAGGGGGCCCTGCCCGAACTCACCACCTCCCGCGCGGCCATCTCCAAGGGGTACCGGGTGCTCCGCGCCCGCCGCCCGTCCTGACCCCGCACCACGCCGTCCCCGGAGACCACGCCGTCCCGGGAGGATCAGGCGAGTTCGAGGGCGCCGGTGTAGACGAGTTCGGCCGGGCCGGAGAGGGCGACGTGCTCGCCGTCCTCGGTCGGGAACATGCGCACACCGACGGTGCCGCCGGGCACATCGACCCACCACTGACCGGGGGCGTTCTCGCCGGCCCAGTGGCGCACCGCGAGCGCTGCGGCCGCGGCCCCCGTTCCGCAGGAGAGCGTCTCACCGCTGCCGCGCTCGTGGACACGCATCCGGATGCGGCCGACACCGTCTTTCACCAGCGGCTCGTGAGGGACGACGAACTCGACGTTCGCGCCGCCCTGCGGCGCCGGCTCCAGGTGCGGGATGTACGTGAGATCAGCCGACTCCAGTTCGGACTCATCGGCCAGAGCGACGACGACGTGCGGGTTCCCCAGGTCGATGCCCAGACCGAGACGCGCGACCGGAAGCTCTTTGGCCCGCACCAGCGGCTCGCCGCCGGCCAGCCGCCACCGGCCGAGGTCCACCTGGAAGCCGCTGAGGGTGCGCTGCACATCGCGCACGCCGCTGCGGGTCCCGATCGGAAGCGTGTCGCCGTCCGCGAGCTGCACCAGCCTCGACTCGATCAGGTAGCGGACGTACACCCGGATACCGTTCCCGCACATCTCGGCCGCCGAACCGTCTGCGTTGTAGTAGTCCATGAACCACTCGGCCGCCTCGTCGTCCGCCAGCGCCTCCGCGCCCTCGGGCAGGCGCTTGGAGCGGACGGCCCGGATCACACCGTCTGCGCCGACGCCGAAGTGCCGATCGCAGATCTCCGCGATCTGCCCGGCCGACAGCGGCAACGTGCCATCCGGGTCCGCGTACAGAACGAAGTCGTTCCCGGTCCCCTGACCCTTGGTGAAGTGGAGCGTCGCCATGCTCACAGCCTAGCGAGCGCCGCGGCGACCAGCTGCGGGTCATCGTAATCCAGCCAGTGGATGCCCGGGTAGCGCTTGAACCAACTCAGCTGCCGCCGCGCGTAGCGGCGCGTCAGCCGCTGCGTCTGCGCCTGGGCCTGGGAGCGCGTCAGCTCGCCCGTCAGCTCGGCCAGCGCCTGAGCGTAGCCGATGGCCCGCCGTGCGGTGACGCTGCGCTCGATGCCGAGCGGGATCAGTCCCTCGACCTCGGCGAGCAGGCCCTCCGCCCACATCCGCTCGACGCGGGCGTCGAGACGCTGCACGAGTTCCTCCCGCGGTGCGGCGAGCCCCAGGACGCGCACCGGGACCCAGGGCTTCGGCTCCTCCGGCAGGGCGCCGCTCACCGCTGCGCCCGTGAGCTCGGCGACCTCCAGCGCGCGCACGATCCGCCGCCCGTTGCTCGAGCCGATGCGCTTCGCCGCTTCCGGGTCCCGGGCCAGAAGACGCTGGAACAGCGTCCCGGGGCCCTGCGCCGCCAGTTCGGCCTCCAGCCGCGCCCGAAGCGCCGTGTCGGTGCCCGGGAAGCGGAAATCGAACACCACGCTCGAGACGTACAGCCCCGAACCGCCGACCAGGATCGGCGTCGATCCGCGCTCCCGGATCTCCTGCACGACCCGTCGCGCTTCCGGCTGGTAGCGCGCGACCGCGGCCTCATCGGTGACGTCGAGCACATCGAACAGGTGGTGCGGGAGACCGCGCCACTCCCCCGGGGGCAGTTTGGCCGTGCCGATGTCCATCCCGCGGTACAACTGCATCGCATCGGCATTGATGATCTCGGCGGCGCGGCCCCAGGCGCGGAGGGCCTCGGCAAGGTTCAGCGACAGCTCCGTCTTGCCGGTGCCTGTGGGGCCGACGATCGCGACGAGCGGCGGAGGGCCGTCTTCGGCGCTCAGCGCTGCCCGTCCGTGGGGTCGTAGAGCGGCATCGTCCCGACTCCGGGCGAGGTAAGCGGCTCCCGTGTGCGCAGCGTGGGCAGCCCGAGCGAGACCCGGCCCACCGCCGCCGCGGCCCTGCCGCCACTGAGGCTCGGGGCCGCGCAGGACTCGGCCTCGGCCCGATCCCACGCGTCACCGGCTCGCGTGCGACGGACCCGCAAGGGCCCGCCCGCCGCATCGGCGATGAGGTAGTGCGGCGCAGCCTGCGTGACGCGGACCAGGGCCACATCCCCCGGTCGCGGGACCTCGGAGCCAGCGGGGAGCTCGAAGTGGACGAGCCGGCTGTCGCGGGCGCGCCCGGAGAGACGCCTCGTGTCGGCGTCCTTGCGCCCCTCGCCAGTAGCGACGAGCAGTTCGACGTCGCGCCCGATGAGCTTCTCGTTCTCTTCCAGGGAGATGCGCTCCTGGAGGGCGATCAGGCGATCGTAGCGCTCCTGCACTACCTCCTTGGGCACCTGACCGGCCATAGTGGCCGCGGGTGTGCCCGGACGGATCGAATACTGGAACGTGAAGGCAGACGCGAACCGGGCCGCCTCCACGACGCGCAGCGTGTCCAGAAAGTCCTCCTCGGTCTCGCCGGGGAAGCCCACGATGATGTCGGTGCTGATCGCGGCACCGGGCAGCTTCGCGCGCACGCGGTCCAGAATGCCGAGAAACTTCTCCGACCGGTACGAGCGCCGCATCGAACGGAGAATGCGGTCCGACCCGGACTGCAACGGCATGTGCAGCTGAGGCATCACATTCGGCGTCTCCGCCATCGCGTCGATCACGTCCTCCGTGAACGCCGCCGGATGCGGGCTCGTGAACCGGATTCGTTCCAGGCCCTCAATCTGCCCGGCGGCCCGGAGCAGCTTGCTGAACGCCTGCCGGTCGCCGAACTCCACTCCGTACGAGTTGACGTTCTGCCCAAGCAGTGTGACCTCGACCGCCCCCTCGTCCACGAGAGCTTGGACCTCCGCGAGGATGTCACCCGGGCGCCGGTCTTTCTCCTTGCCGCGCAGCGCGGGCACGATGCAGAACGTGCAGGTGTTGTTGCAACCGACCGAGATGGACACCCAGCCCGAGAAGGACGAGTCCCGTTTCGTGGGCAGCGTGGAGGGAAAAGTCTCCAGCGCTTCCAGGATCTCGATCTCAGCGGCGTCGTTGTGCCGGGCGCGTTCGAGCAGACGGGGCAGCGCACCCATGTTGTGCGTGCCGAACACCACATCCACCCAGGGAGCCTTCTCCAGGATGACGTTCTTGTCTTTCTGAGCGAGGCAGCCGCCGACCGCGATCTGCATACCCGCGTGCCGTCGCTTCACACTGGCGAGGTGCCCCAGGTTCCCGTACAGCTTGTTGTCCGCATTCTCGCGCACGGCACAGGTGTTGATGACGACGATGTCGGCTTCTTCCCCGTTCGCGGGGACATAACCCGCCGCCTCCAGCGACCCGCTGAGCCGCTCGGAATCGTGAACGTTCATCTGGCAGCCGAACGTGCGCACCTCGTAGGTGCGCGCTCGGCCGTCTTCCCCGACCGCGGCCTCAGACCGAGGGACGACGCTGTGGTGATCGATGATGCTCATGATGCCCACAAGTCTACGTTCGCCGCCGCCCAGCTCCGAACGAACGCAGCTCCCCCGCCCGGGCGCGCACAGGAATGGCAACCGGCAACGGCCACCACCGTCACACTCGCGCTCACGGCCACACCCGGCTACTGGAATCGCACCCCACGATGCTTACGGCTCGCGAATGCCGCATCCATCGCCTGCCGTACCGTCCCGGAGTCGTACCCCTTCCGCGCGAGGAATCCGTGCAGGCGCCGTCGCACCGTCTCGTCGTCGTAGGAGGACAGCTGCCCGATGCGCTTCACCACGAGTTCGGTGGCGCGCTCTAGGTGTGATGTCCAGGGAGGTTGTTGTCGATTCTGCTAATGGGTGGGGCTCTGATGGCGGAGTGGTGCTGGTGATGATTGTAGAAGTGGGGCCAGCCGGGGAGTGCTTCTCGTCGTTCGGCCTCTGAACCATAGAACCGGGCGTAGGCCCAGCCGTCGGCGAGTGTGCGGTGGAAGCGTTCGATCTTCCCGTTGGTCTGTGGTCGGTATGGTCGGGTCTTCTTCGCCCTGATCCCGAGCTCTGTGCAGGCGTCTCGCCAGGCGTAGGACTTGTAGGCGGAGCCGTTGTCCGAGAGGACGAGTTCGACGCTGACATCCCGGTCGGCGAACCAGGCGACAGCACGCCGCAGGACACCGATCGCGGTGTCCGCCTTCTCGTCGGAGCAGATCTCGGCGTAGGCGACGCGGGAGTGGTCGTCGATGATCGTGTAGACGAACACGGTGCCCAACCGTGGCTCGTAGCGGTGGTTCCTGCTCTTCGTGCGGGTGGCGGTCGCTTCCCGGTTGCGTTCGCCCTGGACGCGGCCGACGAATCGTCAGCCGCCGCCGTCGGGGATGTTGCCGAACTTCGTCACGTCGACATGGATCAGCGATCCAGGGTGGTCGTGCTCGTAGCGACGGATCGGCTCGCCCGTGACCCGATCAATGGTGCAGAGCCGGTTGATGCGGCAGCACACCAGGACGGCGTGGACGGTCGAGGCGGGAAGGCCAAGCTCGCCGGCGATCTGCACCGGCCCCAGGCGTCGTCGCCACCTCGCCCGCACGATCCGCTTGAGCACGGGCAACGGCGTCCGCGTTGGCATCGATCGTGGGCGGCTAGACCGGTCGGTCATCCCTCCCGTGCCTTCGGCGCGGAACCTCGCCGCCCATTTCCGCGCGGTAACGGGCGAGACCATAAACATCTTCGCTGCGACGGAGACCAGCCAATGGTCCTCGACGATGAGCCTGGCAAGGCGCAGACGAGCGCGCGGTGTGAGAGCAGCGTTAACGTGGGACACGAAGGCCTCCTGGATCGTGAAGCGGTTGAACTGAACAGCTCCACTTCACAACCGGAGGCCCTCGCCCCTCAACTCCTCACGACCGTATCGCCGAAACAACCCCCCTGGACATCACACCTAGCGCGTCCTCGTCGGCGATGTCGCCGAGGGCCAGCTCGATCAGCTCCGGGTCGATGCGCCGCCGCTTGAGGTCCTGCTCGATGGCCGACTTCCCGAGCCCTTTCCGGCTGTGCTGCGCGAAGGCGAGCGTCGCTGCGAGCGTGCGTCGTCGATCGCCCCCATCGCCTCAAGCCGGTCCAGTTCCGGACCGTAGACCTCGGACGGGATCTCGCGCATGGTGAGCAGCTGTTCCAGTTCCCACCGCGACATCCCCCGCCGGGCCAGCTGCCGGATCGTGAATCCCGTCGCCCTGCGGCCGAGCCGTTCTCTCTCCTCGCCGGAGCCGTCCTCACGAGCCGGAGCCGCCACGGGCGGCTCCGGCGCCCAGGTGTCGTTCCACAGCGCGCCGCCCTGCGCCGAAACGCCCTGCGCCCGAGGCAACTCGGCCACCGGGCGAACGGTGCGCCGCACAGCGAGGTTCCCGTCTTGCCCGCCAGGTCGCGTCACGTCAGGCTCATCGGGGGCAAGACTCGACGATTCCGACGCCGGCGAGGGTGGCCTCTTCCGCGGTGACCCCGGCCTCCTGTGCAACGGGGTCACTGCGGCGAGGCGTTCAGCGCCCGGCTCCGGCTCGCCCTGGTCGGACTGCGATGGAAATCTCACGACCATGATGACCTCCTCGTCTCGGTCACCCGACGGCTCAGGCGCCCTTGCGGGCCGGCAGCTTCTCCTCCAGAGAGCCGGCCGCAGCGGTCGGTTCGGCGTCGGCGTTCGGATCGGCCACGATGCCGAGCTTGATCTTGATTTTGTTCTCGATCTCCGCGGCGATGTCCGGGTTGGCGATGAGAAAGTTGCGCGAGTTCTCTTTGCCCTGGCCCAGCTGGTCGCCCTCGTAAGTGTACCAGGCACCGGACTTCTTGACGAGCGCGTGCTCCACACCGAAATCGAGAAGGCTGCCCTCATGGGAGATGCCGACACCGTACAGGATGTCGAATTCCGCCTGTTTGAAGGGCGGTGCCATCTTGTTCTTGACGACCTTAACGCGGGTGCGGTTTCCGACCGCGTCGGTGCCGTCTTTGAGCGTCTCGATGCGGCGGATGTCGAGACGGACCGAGGCGTAGAACTTGAGCGCCTTTCCACCGGCTGTGGTCTCCGGGCTGCCGAAGAACACTCCCACTTTCTCGCGGAGCTGGTTGATGAAGATCATCGTGGTGTTCGTCTGGCTGAGCGCACCGGTGAGCTTACGGAGCGCCTGCGACATGAGACGGGCCTGCAGACCGACGTGCGCGTCGCCCATCTCGCCCTCGATCTCGGCACGGGGGACGAGCGCGGCGACGGAGTCGATGACGATCAAGTCGATCGAGCCGGAACGCACCAGCATGTCCGCGATCTCCAGCGCCTGCTCACCGGTGTCTGGCTGGGAGACCAGCAGTGCGTCGATGTCGACGCCGAGCTTGCGGGCGTAGTCCGGGTCGAGCGCGTGCTCCGCGTCGATGAAGGCAGCGATGCCGCCCGCGCGCTGCGCGTTGGCGATCGCGTGCAGGGTCAGGGTGGTCTTACCCGACGATTCCGGGCCATAGATCTCGACGATGCGGCCACGCGGAAGACCGCCGATGCCAAGCGCGACATCCAGGGCGATCGACCCGGTCGGGACGACCTCGACAGGAGCGCGCTCGTCGCTGCCCAGTCGCATGACCGAGCCTTTTCCGAACTGACGGTCGATCTGTGCGAGCGCGGTCACGAGCGCCTTCTCGCGGTCTGCGGGTGATGGCATGTGCGGTTCTCCTTTGGACTTCGCTGACGAGTTCGACGGTACGGGGGACATCCGACACGCGAAGCGCGGACGCTCATTCTGTGGACAACTCGTTTTCGATAGCCGCCTGTGAGGGATTCTAATCAGTTCCGAACATATCTTCGAGATATCCCCTCCGGCGTGTCGCGTTCAACGCTTCGGCGCCGGCTTCCCCGCGCCGTGCCAGTGCGACGGAGGGACGCCCGTCTCGCGGCACAGGGCCAGCCACACGTCGCGGGGCGCGGCACCCGCCGCGATCGCCTCGCCGGCCGTGCATCCGCCCAATTCGCCGAGCACGAGATCGGTCAGCAGGGCCTCACCGTAGGTCGAGCCGAACTCGTCCGCCACGGCGCGCTGGAACTCGCTGAGCTTCATGCGTCCATTCTCCGTCAACACAGAGGAACGCCCCGCACTCGGCGGGGCGTTCGCGTCTGCTGTCGCGATCAGCGTACGACGAGGTTCGCGTCCAGAGCGGAGACGAACTCGTCCGGGACTGTGTCGGGGATGACCGGCTCGAGGCCCTCAAGGATAGCGATGCGGTCCCCGACCTCGCGCATGATGACCGAGACCGGAGTTTCGAGCGCGTCGGCGACAGAAGCGAGGATCTCGCTCGAGGCTTCTTTCTGGCCGCGCTCGACCTCGCTAAGATAGCCGAGGGCGACACTCGCCTTGCTGGCGACCTGGCGAAGAGTGCGGCCCTTCTGCAGGCGGAAGTCCCTGAGCACGTCGCCGATTTCCTGACGTACAAGAATCATTCGGAGCCTCCTTCTTCATACTCTGCCGGCGAATCGATGGATGCTCACGATACCGCATCCGCGACACTCACGATATCGGCGACGACTGGGCTTTTGTTGTGAACGCACAGGAGTGTAATGAGACCGAAACAGTGGATATTCCCACCGTCAGACAGGGGGGCCACCGGGCTGAAAGCCAAGTTCCGCAGCGAGTTCCTCGATGACACAGGAGACCGTCTGCGCGCGGACCCCGGCGCGATCTCCGTCGAGCGTCAGCTCCACCGCGCGCGTACCCCGGACGCTCGAGACGCCGACGAACACCGTTCCCACCGCGCGGCCGCCCTGCGGGTCCGGACCGGCCACTCCGGTCGTTGCGACACCGAGGTCGGCGGGCCGGCCCTCGACGGCGAGACGCTCGCGGACCCCGGCCGCGAGCTGCCGGGCCACGTCAGGATGCACCGGGCCTTCGGCCGCGAGGAGCTCAGCGTCGACGCCGAGGAGTGTGTGCTTCAGCGCGGTCGCGTACACGACGACGCCTCCGAGCACAGCCGTGGACGCGCCGGGCACCCGGGTGAGCTCGAACATCAGTCCCCCACCGGTCAGCGATTCCGCCGCTGCGACCGTCAGCCCGCGTTCGACGAGGGTGCGGACCACCTCCGCCGTCCGCTCGGGAACGTCATCAGGCTGCGGCACGCTTCTCCGCCCGCCCGCGATAGGCCTGCCAGAGATAATCGAATCCCGTGACGACGGTCAGGACGACCGCAGCGGTCATCAGGATGCCGTTGACCCAGAACATCCCCTCCCCGAACACGGTCCAGAGCGGGAAGAGGGCGGATGAGATCGCGACGGACTGCACGATGGTCTTGATCTTGCCGCCGCGCGAGGCAGCGATCACCCCCTGCCGGATCACGACGAACCGGTAGACCGTGATGCCGATCTCCCGAAGGAGGATCACGATGGCGACCCACCACGGCAGCTCCCCCAGGACAGACAGCGCGATGAGTGCGCCACCGGTGAGCACTTTGTCCGCGATCGGGTCGAGCAGTTTTCCGAGATCGGTGACCAGGTTGTTGCGGCGCGCGATCGCTCCGTCGACGCCATCCGTCGCGATCGCGATCACAAACAGAGCGGCAGCGGCCCAGCGGAGGGGGCCGTCGCGACCGGCGTCCGCGAGCAGCATCCACACGAAAAGGGGCGCGAGCAGGATGCGGACGATCGTGAGGACATTGGGCAGGTTCCAATTGCTCACTCGTCTCGTGCCCCCCGCTGCGGCCGATGGCGTGTTGGGAGCCGACATCGCGTTCTCACCCTCTGCCAGTCAGCTGCCAGGCGTCCTCGCCGGAGTCGCCGTGTACTTCAGGGTGGCCTTCGGTCATGGCCGCGACCGGATCGGAATCGTATCGATCCTCGCCCTCGTCCGCTAAGGCGGGGACGGGCGTGCCGCCGCCGTCGGCCGGACCCAGCGGCTCCTCGCCGCGCAATCGCGCGAGGACCTGCGGCAGCTGTTCGGGGGTGACGAGCACATCGCGCGCCTTCGACCCCTCCGACGGGCCGACGATCTCGCGGGACTCCAGGAGATCCATGAGACGGCCGGCCTTGGCGAAGCCGACCCGCAGCTTCCGCTGGAGCATGGAGGTCGAGCCGAACTGCGACGACACCACCAGCTCCGCCGCCGCGAGCAGCAGTTCGAGATCGTCGCCGATGTCCGCGTCGATCTGTTTCTTCTCGGCCCCAGCGATCACATCCTGGCGGTACTCCGGGCGAGCCTGACGGGTGACATGGGTGACCACCTTCTGAATCTCGTCCTCGTTGACCCAGGCGCCCTGCACCCGGAGCGCTTTGGAGGCCCCCATCGGCAGGAACAGCCCATCGCCCTGGCCAATCAGCTTGTCGGCACCGGGCTGATCCAGGATGACGCGCGAGTCGGTGACGCTCGTCACAGCGAAAGCGAGCCGGGAGGGGACATTGGCTTTGATCAGGCCGGTCACGACGTCCACGGAGGGCCGCTGCGTCGCGAGCACCAGATGGATGCCGGACGCCCGCGCCAGCTGAGTGATGCGGACGATCGAGTCCTCGACGTCGCGCGGAGCGACCATCATCAGGTCCGCGAGCTCGTCTACGACCACGAGCAGGTAGGGGTAGGGTTTGAGCTTCCGCTCGCTGCCCTCGGGCAGCACGATCTCGTTGTTCACGACCGCTTTGTTGAAGTCGTCGATGTGGCGGAAACCGAAACTGGCCAGGTCGTCGTAGCGCATGTCCATCTCTTTGACGACCCATTGCAGCGCTTCGGCCGCTTTCTTGGGGTTCGTGATGATGGGCGTGATGAGGTGGGGCACACCGCCGTAGATCGTCAGTTCGACGCGCTTCGGGTCGATCAGCACCATGCGGACATCGGAGGGCTTGGCGCGCATCAGCAGACTCGTGATCATCGAGTTCACGAAGCTGGACTTGCCGGAGCCGGTCGAACCGGCCACGAGCAGGTGCGGCATCTTGGCCAGGTTCGCGACGACAAAACCGCCGCCGACATCCTTGCCGACCCCGATCGTCATGGGGTGCGCGCTCTTCGTCGCCGCGGGCGAGCGGAGCACGTCGCCGAGGGAGACGATCTCCCGATCGCTGTTCGGGATCTCGACACCGATCGCGCTTTTGCCCGGGATGGGTGAGAGGATGCGAACCTCGTTGCTCGCGACGGCGTAAGAGAGGTTCTTGCTGAGCGCAGTGACCCGCTCGACCTTCACCCCCGGACCCAGCTCGATCTCATACTGCGTGACGGTCGGACCGCGCGAGTAGCCGGTCACCTTGGCGTCCACTCCGAACTGCGTGAGCACCTCGGTGATCGCCGCGACGATCTCCTCGTTCGCGGTGGAACGGACTTTGGCGGGCGTCCCCGCGGAGAGCATGGACGCCGCCGGCAGGCTGTAGGGCGCGGCCGGTCCCGTGTCCGCAGCGAGAGCGGCCGACTCATCGTAGCCGTCGGCTCCGGCCTGGAATCCCGGGAGCACCACGGGCGCGCTGCCGGCCGCCGCGCCCATCCCCTCGGCACCGACCGCTGCGGTCGGCGGCTCCTCGCCGGTGAAGCGCGCGATCGCATCCTCCGCGTTCGTCAGCTCGCTCAGCACCTCGGTGTTGTAGTGGTCGCTCGCAGGGTCGGGCTCGAGTGCTGTGGCGAACTCGCCCTTGCCGCGCATCGGCTCGCCGAAAACCTCGGCCAGATCGGCCGGCTGCTCGTAGTCGGGGTCCTCTTCGCGCTTGGACTTGTTGCGCCGCCACCAGGGGAGGTTGGTCTCCAGGGAAGTGTCTTCGTCGCCGTCCATGCCGTCGAGCTCGACCTGCCGGGTCTTCTGCTCTTTGGCTTCCTGGCGCTCCTCTTCGGTCGCCAGTTGCGCACCGAAAAGGTACGAGTAGAGCTCGCGGATCCGTGCGGGCAGCTTATTCGGCGGGGTCTTCGTGATGATGAAAAGGCTCAGGACGAGCAGCAGGACGATCACCGCTGCCGCACCATAGGGCATGAGCAGCACGGACATCGGTGCGGCGATGAGCCAGCCCAGAACGCCACCGGCCTGCGCGAGCGCCGGCATCCCCTGGCTGGGGGACGGATGGGGGCTGAACAAGTGGCACAGCCCGGACACCATCAGCAGCAGCAGACTGAGGCCGATCCCGATGCGGGTGTTGTCGTGAACAGACGCGGGATGGCGAAACAACCAGAACGCGAAGAGCACCATGACCACGGGGAGCGCGAACGCGACCCGGCCGACAAGCCCGCCGAACGTCCATGCGTCGAGCACGCGCGCGACCTGGTCGTTGATGAGGAACCACTCGACGACGGCGCCGGCCACCGCCAGCAGCACGAGGAAGAAGGGGAAGCCGTCACGGCGCTCTTCCTTGGCCAGCTTCTCGGGGCCGAGAGCGCGGAACGCGGCGCCGGTGAGATGCGCCATCCCCATCCAGGCGCGAGCCAGGGGGCTCGACACGTCCGCTGCGGCCGGGTAGGCGACCGTCTTCTGAGCAGCGGCCTTCGCGTCCGGCTTGCGCGCGCTCGAGCCATCGCGCCCGGAGTTCCGGGATCGCGATGTCGATTTGGTGCTCGTAGCCATGATGCAACGCTACTCGCACCCCCGTCTTCGCGGAGTTCCCGCGCCTGGATCGGGGAAAATCCACGACAGGCGATCTGCTGTGGAGAAGCGGACAGCGTGGAGGATCGCGAGGCTGCGGCATCGTGTACGTCTTAGGCGGCAGCCGATATCGCCGGGCCGCCTCCCGCCGCGATGGGACCGGGAGCCACCGGGTCCTCGGGAACGCTGGCAGAGACCTCGCCCGCAGCGACTCCCGTTCACCGCCTCGACCGTCCACGGCGCAACCCGGCGATGTCTGGAGCGCACTGAGGTGCGCTCCATGTGTGTTTTCACGCCTCGATCACGAGGGGCACGATCATCGGCCGGCGGCGGTAGCTGGTGTTGACCCAGCGACCGACGGTGCGCCGGACGATCTGCGACAGGGCGTGGGAGTCACGGACTCCGTTGTGCGCCGCTTCGGCGAGCGCCGCCGCGACCTTCGGTTTGACGCTGTCGAAGACGGTGTCGTCCTCCGCGAAGCCCCGGGCGTGGATCTCAGGGCCGGTGACGATCCTTCCGCTGCCGGCCTCCACGACCACGATGATCGAGATGAAACCCTCCTCGCCGAGGATGCGCCGGTCCTTGAGGTCGGCATCGGTGATCTCGCCGACGCTCGAGCCATCCACGTAGACGAAGCCGAGGTCGAGCTGGCCCACCACGCGGGCGACGCCGTCGCGCAGGTCGACCACCGAACCGTCCTCCGCGAGGATGGTTCTCTCCTCCGGGACGCCGGTGTCCATCGCGAGCCGGGCGTTCGCGACCAGGTGGCGATACTCGCCGTGTACGGGCATGACGTTCTTGGGCTTCAGGATGTTGTAGCAGTAGAGCAGCTCACCCGCGGCCGCGTGGCCGGAGACATGCACTTTGGCGTTGCCTTTGTGAACGACATTGGCGCCTAGCTTCGTGAGCCCGTCGATGACGCGGTAGACCGCGTTCTCGTTGCCGGGGATGAGGCTGGAGGCGAGGACGACGGTGTCGCCCCGCCCCACCTCGATCTGGTGTTCGAGGTTCGCCATCCGGGCGAGAACGGCCATCGGTTCGCCTTGGGAGCCGGTGGACATGTAGACGATCTTGTCGTCCGGCAGGTCTGCGGCCTTCTTGTAGTCGATCAGCACGCCCTCCGGCACCTGGAGGTAGCCGAGTTCGGCGGCGATGGTCATGTTGCGGACCATCGAGCGGCCCAGCAGGGCAACGCGGCGGCCGTTCGCCGCGGCGGCGTTCAGGACCTGCTGCACCCGGTGGACATGGCTCGAGAAGCTCGCGACGATCACCCGGCGTGGAGCGCGCACGATGACGGCGTCGAGCACCGGACCGATCGAGCGCTCCAGCGGAGTGAACCCCGGAACATCGGCGTTGGTCGAGTCGACCAGGAAGAGGTCGACGCCGCGCTCGCCCAGGCGCGCGAAGGCGCGCAGGTCGGTGATGCGGTCGTCCAGCGGCAGCTGATCCATCTTGAAGTCGCCCGTGTGCAGCACGGTGCCGGCCGGGGTGGTGATCGCCACAGCGAGCGCATCCGGGATGGAGTGGTTGACCGCGACGAACTCGAGGTCGAACGGCCCCAGCTGCTCGTGCTGACCCTCGGCCACGGTGAGCGTGTAGGGCTTGATGCGGTGTTCCTTGAGCTTGGCCTCCACCAGCGCGAGGGTGAGGCCGGAGCCGATGAGCGGGATGTCCGCCCGGAGCTTCAGCAGGTAGGGCACCGCTCCGATGTGGTCTTCGTGGCCGTGCGTCAGCACGATGCCGAGCACGTCGTCCAGCCGGTCACGGACCGGCGCGAAGTCCGGCAGGATGAGGTCGACGCCGGGCTGATCCGGCTCGGGGAACAGAACGCCGCAGTCGACGATGAGGAGTTTGCCCTCATACTCGAAGACGGTCATGTTGCGGCCGATCTCGCCGAGGCCGCCCGTGGGGACGATCCTGAGCGTTCCCGGCTCCAGAGCGGGAGGTTCGGTCATAAGATTGGGCATCTGCCCCTCCAATACGAAAGGTGTCCGGACGTGTGCCCGGGATTGCGGTGCCGCTCCGAGCGACTTTTCTACCGTGTGGTCCCGGCGACCTTCGGCAGCGCTCCGCCTGCGGCTGCGTTGCGGTCGGGCCGGAAGTTCGAGAAGTCGACGCCGGGGATGTCTTTCACGAGGTCGAGCTCGTCTTCGATCTGCGCGGCCTCCCATTCCTCCGGGCCCACCAGCGGCAGGCGTACGCGAGGGCTGGCGATGCGGCCGAGGCCGTGCAGGATGTACTTCGCTGCGACGGTGCCGGGGACGTGGGTCATCACGGCGCGGACCAGGGGCTCGAGCTTCTGATGCGCAGCCGTGGCCGTGGCGAGGTCGCCCGTGTTGATCGCGTCCACGATCTGGCGGTACGGCGTCGCGGCGATGTTCGCTGTGACGCCGATGAGACCGGTCGCGCCGATCGCGAGCTGCGGGAGCACATTGGCGTCGTCGCCGGAGAAGTACATCAGGTCGGTCTGGTTAAGCACGCGGCTGACCTCGCTGAAGTCGCCCTTCGCGTCCTTGATGGCGAGCACATTGGGGTGCTTGGCGATGCGCAGGATGGTTTCGTACGTGATCGGGATGCCGGTGCGCCCCGGGGATGTCGTACAGGATGACCGGGAGGTCCGTCGAGTCCGCGATCATGCGGAAGTGGGTCAGGACGCCGGCCTGAGTCGGTTTGTTGTAGTACGGCGTGACGACCATGACACCGTCGGCTCCGGCCTTCTCGCTCTGGCGGTAGAGCTGGATCGCGTGCGCGGTCTCGTTGGAGCCGCCGCCGGTGATGATCTTGGCTCGGCCGGAGGAGACGGACTTGCCGACCTCGACAAGACGCAGTTTCTCCGGGTCGGTCAGGGTCGAGGTCTCACCGGTCGTCCCCGTCACCACGATGCCGTCCGCCCCAGCGGTTATCACGTCGTCGATGTGCTTCTCCACGCCGGCCCAGTCGACCTCACCGTCGGCGGTGAGGGGCGTGACCAGGGCGACGAGGACCTGGCCGAAGGGATTAGCGGAGGGAGGAACCATGCGGTCCAGGCTATCGGGTCGGACGAGGACGCCGCTGCCTCGCCGGTGGATCGGTGGAGAACCCACCTGTCCCGCCGGCCTGTGGAGGAGCGCGATGCCACCCTCCCGATCACCCAAACCGGGAATCCCCCGAACGTGGGACGTACCCGGCGAACACCGCCACTATTCTGGTCGCTGACCGTGCGCGAACGCCCACAGCCAGGATAGGAGGCCACATGCCCGTCACCAACGCATCCACCACCGTTTGGAGCGGCGATCTCATGAAGGGATCGGGCACTGTCACGCTCGACTCCTCGAACGCCACCTCCCTCTCAATCCACTGGAAGGCCCGCTCCCAGGGCGGCGCCGAAGTGACCACGCCAGAGGAACTGCTGGGCGCCGCCCACGCGGCGTGCTTCTCGATGGCGTTCTCGCACGCGCTCGCCGGGTTCGGCGCGAGCCCCGAGAGCGTGAAGACCACCGCTGCGGTCACATTCGACCCCACAGAGGGGATCACCGGCAGCCACCTCACGGTGGTCGCGACAGTGCCCGGCATCTCCGAGGAGGACTTCCACAGCATCGCGGAGGAGGCCAAGAGCAGCTGCCCGGTCTCCCGGGCTCTTGTCGGCATCCCCATCACGCTCGACGCCAGCCTGGCCTGAGCCGCGGGTCTGAGGGGAGGGACAGCCGGAATGCGGGTGCTCGTCGCCGGAGGGTCCGGACTGATCGGCAGCGAACTGCGCCGGCAGCTCGTCGACGCGGGTCACGACGTTCTGCGCCTCGTTCGGCACGACCCGGAAGGACCGGACGAATTCCACTGGTCGCCGGAGACACGGATGATCGACGTGGCGCTGATGGACCGCGCCGACGCCGTGGTCAACCTCTCCGGCGCCTCCCTGAACCGGCTGCCCTGGACAGCGGCGCACAAACGCCGCATCCGGAGTTCCCGGCTGGACGCGACGGCGACGCTGACCGACGCGATGCGCCAGGCAGCGAACCCGCCGGCGGTGTTCGTCAGCGGCTCGGCGGTCGGTCTGTACGGCGACCAGCCGGGAAAGACACTGACCGAAGAGTCTGCGAAGGGCACGGGGTTCCTCTCCGATGTCGTCGAAGCCTGGGAGGAGCAAGCGCAGCTGGCTCCCGAGCGCACGCGGGTGGTCACCGCCCGAACCGGCGTCGTGATCGGCCCAGGCGGCGCGATGGCCCCGCTGCTGCCGCTCGCGAGACTCGGCCTCATCGGACCGATCGCGGGCGGCGGGCAGAACTGGGCGTGGGTGAGCCTGCGCGATGAGGCGGCCGCTCTGGTCCATCTGCTCACCTCCGAGCTGACAGGTCCGGTCAATCTGGCCGGCCCGACCCCGGCGACCGCGGGCACCATGCTCCGCGCGCTCGCCACCGCCGTCCGCCGCCCGTACCGGCTGCCACTGCCGGAGTTCGCCATGAAAGCCGCGCTGGGCGAAGCGGGACGCGAGTTGCTGCTCGCGAGTCAGCGCGTCGTCCCCAAACGGCTACTGGCGGACGGCTTCGCGTTCCGGGACGAGACCGTCGCCGAGGCCATGAAAGAACTCGTCGCGGCGAGATGACGGAGACTGCCCCTCACATCCGCGCGGCCTTCCGCTCGGCCCGCCAGAGTCCGATCGACTCCCGCAGGGCCGCCCGGGCCCGGCGACGGTCGCCGCTCGCATCGTAAGCGAGCCCGAGACGGAACCAGGCACGCCAGCTCTCCGGCTGCGCCTCGACCTCCGCCTTGTACTGCGGGAACTCCGCATCGGCGGCATCCCGCAATGGCCGGCCGCTCGCGCGGTGCGGCAGGTCGTCGACGGGCAGGGCGCCCTCAGCGGCCATCAGCTTGACGAGCTGCTCGGTGCGTGCGCCGAACAGCAGCTCCCGGCCGATCGCCCACGCCGCGATCACCGGGAGCACCAGCAGGGCGACGCCCATCGCGACACCGATGGGCTTCCCGCTGACGAGCAGCAGGATGGCTCGCTGGACCACGAGCGCCAGGTACACCAGCAGGAGAAGCGCCATAACGAGCGCAGCGATGCGGTTGCGCACAGCGGAGCCCTAGTCTTCTCGGACGGTCGAGCGCGGCAGCTCTCCGTCCGGACCCGCAATGCCGAAATCGATCAGCTTGTCGAGGCCGACGGTCACACCGGTGGCCGTCATGGCCGCGCGGACGGCGAGCAGGATGCCGGCCTCGTAGGCGTCGGGGCTCACGGTGTCGTGGCGGATGGTGAGAGTCTCCCCGAGACCGCCGAAGATCACCTGCTGCTCGGCGACCACACCGCTCATCCGGAGGCTGTGAACGGGGACGCTCGCGACCTGCTGGCCGCGGGCGCGCTGGTCGGTGTGCGGCGCGTTCACCGGTCCGCTCTGGGCGCGAGCGGCGCCGATGAGCTCCGCGGTGCGGACGGCGGTGCCGGAGGGCGAGTCCACCTTGCCCGCTCCGTGTGCCTCGACGATCTCGATCGAGTCGAAGAAACGGGCAGCGACAGTTGCGAACACGGTGCCGAGCGCGGAGCCGAGGGAGAAGTTGGGGATGACGACGGCTCCCGTTCCCTGGCGCTGGTCCACCCGGCGCTCAAGGTCCAGAATGCGGTCCGCCGACCAGCCGGAGGTGCCGACGAGGACGTTAAGGCCGTTGTCGATCGCGAACGCGACGATTCCAGGACTCACCTGGGGGAGGGTCATGTCCACCAGGACATGCGCCGCGAGCATGTCCTCGAGCGGGGAGCGCGAATCGAGCGCCGCCACGAGCTCCAGGTCGTGCGCCCCCTCGATCAGCCGCACGGCCACGCTGCCCAGTTTTCCGGTCGCACCGGCGACGGCCACGCGAATAGTCACCCTTCCAGCTTACCCGCCTCCCGCGGCCGATTACGCTGAGCCGATGGTGTCCTTTGCCGCTGTCTCCGTCGCCGACGCGTCCGCTCGCCGAATGCTGACCGGCTACTTCGCCGAACGCGCCGCCACTTTCCCACAGGAGCAGGGCGCCTACCGGACCACGTTCCCGGACCCCGGGCAGTTCGTGGCGCCAAACGGGGTGTTCTTACTCGCCTCCGACGAAGCCGGGGAGGCCGGCTGCGGCGGCGTCCGGGTGCTCTCCATCCCGCTCGCGGACGGGGAGGAGGGCCGGGCTGTCATCCGCTACGAGGTGAAGCACCTCTGGGTGAAGACGTCGCACCGCAGGCGTGGGCTCGGGCGCGCGCTCCTCGCCGAGCTGGAGCGCCGGGCGCGCGGTTTCGGCGCGACCGAGGTCGTGCTCGACACGAACGCGGCGCTAGAAGCGGCCGGCGGCCTCTACCGGCAACACGGCTACCAGAGCATCCACCCCTACAACGACAACCCCAACGCAACAGACTGGCTCCGCAAACCCCTCCCCTGACCCCGCTCAGACGGATTGGAGGTCGGGAAGGCCGGTGCGGAGTTCGACGGGGAGGTGGCCGAGGTCGTTGTGGACGACGAGGACCGGGGGCTTCGCCGAGCGGACGCGGATGACCGTGAGGCCGCAATTGGCCTGGTTGAGGCCGAGCCAGCGCCAGGACGGGGCATCGAAGACATGGCGGACGAACCAGCCGATGACGAAGTTGTGGGTCACCAGCAGATCGTGCCTGTCCCCCAGCGCCGGTGTGAGGAACTCGTGAACCGCGTCCTCCATCTGGGCGCTGCCGGCCTCGATCTCAGCTTCGGTCACCGAACCGAAGAACGATTCGAACGCCTTCGGCATGTCCGGGGTCGGTCCCGAGGGAATGCAGTCGAACAGCAGGCTGGAGGGCTCGGGGGCGAGGGCCGGCATCCGCTCACCGATGATCGCGGCGGTCTCGGCGGCGCGCGCGAGCGGCGAGTGGTACATGCCCGTGAAGGGCACACCGCTCAGCCGGTCCGCGATGAGCTGCGCCTGACGCTTTCCGCGCGGAGAGAGCGGACCGTCGGGCAGACCGTGTTCGGCGTCCTGCTGCTCACCATGACGCACGAGGTAGAGGTAGTGAAGCACCGGTGGAACCTTTCAAAGAGATGCGGGCAGCAGTCAGGAGACGAGTCCGGCGAAGGTGTCATCGGTCACATTCCCGACAGCCGAGACGGAGAACTCCCGGCCAACGAGGTCGCAGGCGAGGTCGCGCACATCGCCGGCGGTGACGAGACGCAGCCTGCGGAGGCTCTCGTCCAGGTCGGCGAACTCGCCCAGGCTGATCTCGGCGCGTCCGAGACGCGACATCCGGGTGTCGGAATCCTCCAGGGCGAGGGCGGTGCCGCCGGAGAGCTGGCCGACGGTGCGGCTCAGTTCCTCGGACGTGACGCCGCCATCAGCGAGACGGCGCAACTCGTCGAGAACGAGCTCGGCAACTTGCCGGGCCTTGGCCGGCGCGCAGCCCGCGTAGAGCCCGAAAACCCCGGCATCGGAGTAAGAGGCGGAGAAGGAGTAGACAGCGTAGGCGAGGCCGCGCTTCTCGCGGATCTCCTGGAAGAGGCGGCTGGACGTCCCGCCGCCGAGGACGGAGCTGAGGACGCTCATGGCGGTTCGCCGCTCATCCGACGCAACGATGCCGGGGACGCCGACGAGCAGGTTGACCTGCTCGGTGGGACGTTCGACCGTGACCACAGCGGCGGCCCGCTGGATGGCGGCCGGCACGGTGGCGCGGCGGGCGACCGGTCTCGCCGCTGCGGCGAGGTCCCAGCCCGCGGCGTCGAGCGCGCGCTGGACGCCGGCGACGAGCTGATCGTGATCGACCGCGCCCGCGGCGGTGACGACGAGATCCTGGGGGCGATAGTTCGCGCGGTAGTGGTTCCAGACGGCGTCGCGGGAGGCGGCCCTGATGCTCTCCGGGCGCCCGCCGATCGGCCGGCCGAGCGGATGATCGCCGAGAACCGCGGAGAACAGCCGTTCGTTGGCCACCTCGCTTGGGTCATCCTCGGTCATCGACAGCTCTTCCAGGATCACCGCCCGCTCGTTCTCGAACTCCGCCGGATCGAGCGCCGAGGAGGTGAGCATGTCGCCGATGACCTCGACGGCCATGTCGAGGTCCCTGTCCTGCACCTTGGCGTAGTAGCAGGTGTACTCCTTCGCGGTCATCGCGTTGTGCTCGCCGCCGACGGAGTCGAAGGCGACGGCGATGTCGAGCGCCGAGCGCGATCTGGTGCCCTTGAACAGCAGATGCTCGAGGAAGTGCGTGGAGCCGAGACTGCCGGGGACATGCTCTTGCTCGTCGCGCGAGCCGACCGCGACCCAATAGCCGAGCGTCGCACTCCTGGCCCCGGGAACCTGCTCGCTGAGGATGCGGACGCCGCTCGGCAGAATCGTCCGTCGGACCAGCGCGTCGCCGGAAGAGGCGAAGGTGAGATCGGCCGAACCGAACGAGAGGTCAACTGCGCTGTTCATCGCCTCAACCCTACGCCAGAGGCTCCCAAAACACGGAGTGAACAAATTGAGGACAAACAGAATATTCTGTCTATCTATATACTGGTTTCTAATCACCCGGACCGGCGATCCACCCTCGAAGCCGGTCCCGGTGGCTCTCATACCACACGGAGGTCACAACCTCCCAGCAGAAGGAGTCGTACCGGATGATCGTAAGCGCCCGAGCGACCATCCGGCCTCCCGCGCCGTCGAAGGTCAAAATCCTCGCAACAGCGGATGAGCTTTTCTATCAGGAAGGCATCCACACCGTCGGAGTGGACCGCATCATCGCCGGCGCGAAAGTGACGAAGGCGACGTTCTACAAGCACTTCCGGTCGAAGGACCTCCTCATCATCGCGTACGTCGAAGGACGCGATCGCCAAGGACGAGAGTGGTTCGCCCGGCACGAGCGGGAGCGGTCCAACCCGCGCGACATCGCCTGGGCCCTCGTCGACTCGATCACCGCAGAGGCGATCCGCCCGGAGTTCCGCGGCGACCCCTTCATCAACGCGGCCGCGCAGTTCGCCGACAAAAGCCATCCGGTGCGCATCGCCGTGACCGCCCACCGAGACTGGTACGCGAAGCGGATCGAAGAGCTGTTCCGCGAGATCGGGCACGCACACCCCGGAGACGCCGCCGACGATCTGATCCTGGCGTGTGACGGGGCGATGGCGGGTGGCTACGTCGGTGACCCGATCGCCGCGGGCGCCGCCCTGCACCGGACGCTGGAACGGATTCTCCCGGAGGCCTGAGATCTAATCCGAGACGCGGTCCAGCTCCCGCATCTGAGTGCGCGAGAGGCGGACACCGGCGGCGGCGAGCAGGGCGTCGACCTGCTCCGGACGGCTGGCGCTCGCGACCGGGGCGACGATCGTGCGCTTGACGAGCAGCCAGGCGATGGCGATGCTCGCCGGAGCGACGCCCTGCTCGGCGGCGATGCGGTCGAGCACAGCCAGGACGCGCAGCCCCCGGCGGTTGACGTACGCCGACGCGCGCACGCTCCGGGCGCCGGCGGTCAGATCGCCCTTCGAGCGATACTTACCCGTCAGGAAACCGTTGGCGAGAGCGTGGCGGGGCATGACCGCGAGGCCCTGCGCCGCGGCGACGATGCGCAGCGCACTCTCGAATTCGGCACGGTGCATGAGGTTGTACTGGGTCTGGATCGCCACGAACTTCGGGAGACCGGAGGAGACCAGGATGCGCGCCTCGATCAGCCGATCGGCGCTGAAGTTCGAGGCGGCGAGATAACGGACCTTCCCGGTCTCGATCAGCCACTCGGCCGTTGCGAGGCTGTCCTCCAGGGGGATGTCGGGGTCATCGTCGTGGAAGTAGAGCAGGTCGATGCGATCGGTCTGTAGACGCTCCAGCGAGGACTCGACGGCGCGGACGATACTGACCGGGCCGAGGCCGAGGTTCTCGTGGTGGCGGCCGACTTTGGTGGCGACGACGAGGTCGTCGCGGTTGCCGCGCTTGCGCATCCAATGGCCGATCAGCACTTCGCTGCGACCGCCGACGTAGCTGTCGGCCGTGTCGATGAAATCGCCGCCGGCCGCGGCGAACCGATCGAGGATGGCGAGGGAGGTATCGCCGTCGGCCGTCCAGCCGAAGACGCTGGCGCCGAGGGAGAGCGGGTGGACCGCGAGGTCGGACTCGCCGATGCGCCGGGGCGCGATGATCGAGAGCGGGCGGGTGGACTCCAAACCGGGGTCGATGTCGGTCGGACCGCCGATGGCGGCGGAGGGCTCGCCGGCGGGCGAGGGGGAAGCGGTGGTCGGCTCGTGGACGGAGGACACGGGAACGGCGGGCCGTGGGTTCGCCACGGCCCGCGCTGTCGCCGCGTCGCTCCCGACAGCCGGGCTTTCCGCCGCCGCTGCAACGGCCTGTGCGGAGGGCAGACGGATGCCGACGGTCTCGAGCAGACGCAGGGGAAGCAGCTGTGGCATGCTCTCCCCCCCTTTCCCGGCCGACCCGGTGCAGTACCGAACCGACTCAAAAGCGACTGCTCTGAAACGGTGCTTCCAGCGTAGGCCAAGGGTCCGACACGCCAGGGCCGAAATCGAGAGGAGAAAGGGGAGTCTTCGGTCACGATTTCATCACGGCCGCTCCGGAGACAGCCGATGACCGGGCAGAGGGCGTGAGCGGCGCTCCCTCTCGGCGATCGCTGCCCGCTGACACGCGGGCCCTCCTCCACAGACGCTGAAACATAACGCATTGTCCACCAATTCCGGCTTCGGCCGCGAGTGCGTCGCCGCCGTGCGCTACAGTCCGAGGAACGCAACCAGCACCAAGCGTGAGGAACCACCGTGGCCTACGACACTCCCCGACCGAGACAGCGCCACCGGGCGCTCCGGATCATAGGGATCGCGCTCGCCGCGCTCCTCGTGATCGTCGTGATCGCGGGCGGGATCGGGGTGTGGACGGTCACCCGGTCATTCCCGCAGACCTCCGGCACGCTGACGCTCCCCGGCCTGACGAAACCGGTGACCGTGACCAGAGACTCGGCGGGGGTGCCGCAGATCACCGCGCAGACCGCCAACGACCTGTTCCGGGCACAGGGGTACGTACACGCCCAGGACCGCTTCTGGGAGATGGACTCCCGGCGGCATGTCACCGCGGGCCGTCTCTCGGAGCTCTTCGGGGCCAGCCAGGTGCCCACCGACAGGTTCATCCGCACACTGAGCTGGCGAAACATCGCGGAGCAGGAGGTGGAGTTGCTCGACGAGACGGCCCTGCGCTACTTACTACCAGGACTACGCCGACGAAGTGAACGCATACCTCGCCGGGCACCGGGGGGCGGAGATCTCCCTGGAGTACGCGGTGCTCGGTCTGCAAAACCCCGGATACTCCCCCGCGAAGTGGACACCGGCCGACTCGGTCGCCTGGCTGAAAGCGATGGCGTGGGACCTCCGCTCCAACCTCGAAGACGAAATCGACCGGGCGCTGCTCTCGACGACGCTGACGGCCCAGCAGGTCGCCGAACTGCACCCGGGGTACGACTACGCCGCGCATCCCACGATCACGGAGCTGGGCAGCGGGGCGGCGGAGCCCGGGGCCGGAGGCGCTCCGGGCACGGTGAGAGCGGGCGGCGCCGGTGGGAACGAGACCGACAGGAACAGGGCCGACGGGAGAACCCGGTCGGCGACGGACGGACAGGCGGGCACGCTGGCGACGGTGCCCGTCGCGGACTACCGCGACGGGCTGCAGCAGGTGGCGACGAGCCTTGCGGCGCTGCCGAAGCCGATGGGGCCCGCGGGCACGGACATCAGCTCGAACTCGTGGGTGGTGTCCGAAGACCACACGGCGACCGGCAAACCGCTGCTCGCGAACGACCCGCACCTCGGCGCCTCGATGCCGTCGGTCTGGTATCAGATCGGCTTGCGGTGCGCGAGGGTCACGGCAGAGTTCCCGTTCGCTGTCTCCGGGTTCGGGTTCTCCGGCTTCCCGGGCGTCGTCATCGGGCACAACGAGCGGATCGCGTGGGGGTTCACGAACCTCGGGCCGGATGTCGCCGATCTGTACGTGGAGAGAGTCGACAGCAACACGAACACGTACGAGTACGATGGCGCCCAGATTCCGCTCACGATCCGCTCGGAGTACCAGCTGTCGCTACAGTGGACAGCGCTGACGCCGGGGCCAACTCCGAGCGCCATCTTTGCCTTCGACACCGCCCGCGACTGGCCGAGCTTCCGGGCCGCAGCGGCCTCGTTCCAGGTGCCGTCGCAGAACCTGCTCTACGCCGATGCGGACGGCAACATCGGCTATCAGGCTCCCGGCGCCGTTCCCATCCGTGCGAGCGAAGACGGCACGATGCCGGTTCCCGGCTGGACGAGCCGGTACGGGTGGGTGGGCAGCATCCCGTACGATGAGCTGCCGAGCGTGCTCAATCCGCCGCGCGGGTACATCGTCACCGCGAACAATGCGGCGGTGGGTCCCGAGTTCCCGCAGCTGATCACGCAAGACTGGGATGCCGGTTACCGCGCCAACCAGATCAACGTGCGCCTGGAGAGGCTGCTCTCCGCAGAGAAGAAGGTGACGACGGCGGAGATGACGGCGATCCAGGCGGACACCTACGATGCGAACGCCGCGACCCTGGCCCCGCTCATCATCGCGATCGGGAACCGAGCGGATCCGGCCTCGGGGGTGGCGAACGCTGCCCGGCTGCTGACCGGGTGGGACTACGGCGACGACGCCGACAGCGCGGCAGCCGCCTATTTCGCCGTCTTCTGGAAGAACCTGCTCGCGGACGCCTTCGGCAGGAAGCTTCCCGGCTCCACACCGCCGGAGGGCGGGGACCGCTGGTTCCAAGTGGTGCAGACGCTGATCGCAGAGCCCGGCTCGGAGTGGTGGACGGACAGTACGCTCGGCGTCGCCGGTCGCGACAACATGATCGAACACGTGGCGAACGCCGCTTGGAAGGAGGCGACCCAGCGGCTCGGCGGCGATCCGTCCTCGTGGCGCTGGGGCAGCCTGCACACCCTGGAGCTCACGAACGCGAGCTTCGGGACGTCCGGGATCGCCCCGGTCAAGTGGCTGTTCAACCGCGGGCCGTACCGTGTCGGCGGCGGCTCCAGCATTGTGAACGCGACCGGCTGGGATGCATCCGCCGGCTACGAAGTGAGCCACGTCCCGTCCATGCGGATGGTGATCGACCTCGCGGACTTCGATCGGAGCACCTGGGTCAACCTCACCGGAGCGTCCGGCCACGCTTTCGACCCGCACTACGCCGATCAGGCCGCTCTGTGGGCTCGCGGCCAGACCCGGCCCTGGCCGTTCACTCCGGCCGCGTCCCGCGATGCCGCCACGCAGACCCTCCGCCTCACGCCCTGACCGGCCCCGCGCCCTCTCCCCTCACGCGAGAGGATGGCGACGGGGAGTTCGTCAGCGGGAGGACGGCCAGCTGCGTTCGGGGGAACCCACGTAAAGCTGCTGGGGGCGGCCGATCTTGGTGCCCGGGTCGAGCATCATCTCACGCCAGTGGGCGATCCAGCCGGGGAGGCGGCCGATGGCGAAGAGCACCGTGAACATCCGAGTCGGGAAGCCCATCGCCTTGTAGATGACGCCGGTGTAGAAGTCCACATTCGGGTAGAGCTTGCGGTCTATGAAATACTGGTCGGCGAGAGCGACTTCCTCGAGCTCCTTGGCGATGTCGAGAAGCGGGTCGTGGACGCCCAGAGCGGAGAGAACCTCGTCCGCGGACTGCTTGACGAGCCTGGCCCGGGGGTCGAAGTTCTTGTAGACGCGGTGGCCGAAGCCCATGAGCTTGACGCCGGACTCCTTGTTCTTGACACGCTCGACGAACTTCTGAACGCCCTCGCCCGAGTCGCGGATGCCGGCGAGCATCTGCAGCACAGCCTCATTGGCGCCGCCGTGAAGCGGACCGTAGAGGGCGTTGATGCCGGCGGAGACCGAGGCGAACAGATTGGCCTGGGTCGAGCCGACGAGGCGGACCGTCGACGTGGAGGCGTTCTGCTCGTGGTCCTCGTGCAGGATGAGCAGACGCTCCAGCGCACGGGAGAGCACCGGGTCCACCTCGTACGGCTCGGCCAGCGTACCGAAGTTGAGGCGGAGGAAGTTGTCCACGAAGCTCAGCGAATTGTCCGGGTAGAGGAACGCCTGACCAATGCTCTTCTTGTGGGCGTAGGCCGCGATGACCGGCAATTTCGCCAGGAGGCGGACGGTGGAGAGCTCCACCTGCTCCGGGTCGTGGACGCTCAGCGAGTCCTGGTAGAAGGTCGACAGCGCGGAGACCGCGCTGGAGAGCACCGACATCGGGTGCGCGTCGTGCGGGAGCGCGCTGAAGAAGCGGCGCAGATCCTCGTGGAGGAGCGTGTGACGACGGATGCGCGCGTCGAAGTCCGCGAGCTCCGAGGCACTGGGCAGCTCACCGTGGATGAGCAACCAAGCCACCTCGAGGAAGGTGGAGTTCCCGGCCAGCTGCTCGATCGGGTAACCGCGGTAGCGCAGAATCCCGGCGTCGCCGTCGATGTAAGTGATCGAGGAGCGAGTGGCGGCGGTGTTGACAAAGCCGTAGTCCAGACTGGTCAGCCCGGTCTGGCGGGTGAAGCTGGAGAGGTCGATGCTGCCGGGTCCCTGACTGCTCGGCAGCATCGGGAACTCGGCCACACCGCCCGGGTAGGTCAGGGACGCGGTCGGCATCCCCTCGCGGGCGGGGCCGCTCTGCTCCGCCGGGGCTTTCTCGGTGCCGAGTCCGGTCACAACGCCTCCTGGTGAAAGTTGCTGGATTTCGTGCGCCGATGGGGGCAGCGCGCTGCACAATGATCGTGCTGTTACAGCCTAGCCAACCCGCGAGACAACTGTTGACTCGCCCAAAGGGACAGCCGTGCTTTTAGAGGGAGTATCCAAAGGCCCGCAGCCGTGCGGCTGCGTCCGCGATCCGCTCGTCTGTCGCGGTGAGCGAGAGACGCACATGCTGCGGGTAGTGGTCGCCGTAGAAGTGCCCCGGTCCGCCCAGGACGCCGAGGCCGGCGAGCCGGCCGATGGTCTCCCAGGCGTCGCGGCCCTCGGTGGCCCAGAGGTACAGGCCGCCCTCGCTGCGATCGACGCGGAAACCGGCCGCCTCCAGCGCGGGCTTCAGCTGCGCGCGACGGGCGGCGTAGCGGGCGCGCTGTGCGGCCACATGCTCGTCGTCGCCCAGAGCGGCCACCATCGCGGCTTGCAACGGAGCGGGCAGCATGAGACCGGCGTGCTTCCGCACGGTGGTGAGGCGAGCGACCAGGGCGGGACAGCCCGCCACGAACGCGGCTCGGTAGCCGGCGAGATTCGACTGCTTGCTGAGCGAGTAGACGGCGAGGACGCCGCGGCGGTCCTCGCCGGTCACCCGCGGGTCCAGGACGCTCGGGACACGCTGCGCATCCCACGGCGGCTCCCAGCCCAGCTCGGCGTAGCACTCGTCGCTCGCCAGATACGCGCCGAGCTCCCGGGCGCGCACGACGGCAGCACGCAGCTGGTCCACGGACAGGACGTGCCCGTCGGGGTTTCCGGGGCTGTTGAGCCAGACGAGCCGGGTACTCTCCGGCCACTCGGCCGGGTCGTCGCTCGCCACAGCGGCGGCTCCGGCGATCGCGGCGCCGATCGCGTAGGTAGGGTAGGCCGCGCGCGGGTGTACCACGGCATCCCCGTGGCCGAGCCCGAGGAAGAACGGCAGCAAGGCGACGAGTTCCTTCGAGCCGATGGTCGGCAGGACGTTCTCGGCGCTGAGCCCGGGGACGGCGCGGCGGCGCTCGAACCAGGCGACGATAGCCTCGCGGAGGGCCAGTGTCCCGGCCGTCTGCGGATAGGCGTGCGCATCGGTCGCCGCAGCGAGCGCATCGCGGATCAGCGCGGGCGTGGCGTCCACCGGGGAGCCGATGGAGAGGTCGACGAGACCGTCTGCGTGTTCGCGCGCTCGGGCGGCGTACGGTGCCATGAGGTCCCAGGGATAGTCCGGAAGCTCGTGCAGCGCCACGTCAGTGTGCCTGGGGCGGGAGCGCGGCGATGATCGGGTGGTCCTTCGCGATGACGCCCACCTTGGCTGCGCCGCCGGGCGAGCCGATGTCGTCAAAGAACTCGACATTGGCCTTGTAGTAGTCGGCCCACTCTTCGGGGAGGTCGTCTTCGTAGTAGATGGCCTCGACCGGGCAGACCGGCTCGCAGGCGCCGCAGTCGACGCACTCGTCGGGGTGGATGTACAGGGACCGTTCACCCTCGTAGATGCAGTCGACAGGGCACTCGTCGATACAGGCCCGGTCTTTCACATCGACGCACGGGAGGGCGATGACATAGGTCACGGTGGTTCTGATCCCTTCGCAGAAACGCTTCGAGGCTACCTGTCTAGCTTATGCCGTCCCGGCCGCGTCAACGGGCCCGCACGGATCAGAGGGCCGGTCCGGCCCCGCGTCGCGAGAGGTCGGGCCAGGCGAGGGCGACGGCGGCGATCAGGAAGGGGGCGACGAGCCAGATCTGCCCGAGCGCATTGTCCGGGATCAGCACCGAGCCGCCCGGGCTCTGCTGCGCGAAGACCAGGATCGTACCGAGCGTCCCGGCCGCCGCGAGTGCGGCGGGCACGCGGCTGTGACCGAGGAGCCGCAGCCCGGCGAGCAGGGCAGCGATGGCGAGCAGGGACCCGATCAGGCCGAGCGGGATCGGCACACCCCATCCGACGGCGATCTGGTGGGCGACTGTCCCGACACCGCCGACGATCGCGCCGACGATCAGGAGCGGAACCGCGCTGACGATCCGGCTGAGCATGTTCGCATCCTATCTCTGGACACAATCCGGAACCGTGCCCTAAAGTCAGTCAGGAAGATAAGGTTAGCGTTACCTGACTGAACCGAAGCCCTCCCTCCGAAACCCTCCACCGGCAAGGTTCCCCCTGTGATCGCGAACTACTTGATCGGCCTCCGCGAAGGTCTCGAAATGGCGCTCATCGTCACCATCCTCGTTGCGTACGCGGCGAAGACACGCCACACCGGCATCCTCCCGAAGCTGTGGCTCGGGGTCGGCGTCGCCCTGGTCGTCCCGCTCGGGATCGGCGCGCTGCTCACCTGGGGGCCATACGGGCTGAGCTTCGAGGCGCAGGAGGCCGTCGGCGGCGCCCTGTCGCTCGCCGCGGTGGGCTTCGTCACCTGGATGATCCTCTGGATGGGCAAAACAGCCCACTCGCTGACCGCCACCCTGGAGAACCGCCTGGACGCGGCGCTCGTCGGCGCGGGCTGGGGCGTGGTCGCGCTCGCCATGCTGAGCGTCGGGCGCGAGGGCGTCGAAACCGCCCTGTTCGTGTGGGCCACCGTCGCCAGCGTCGGCGGCGGCTGGGAGCCGATCGTCGGCGCGACACTCGGGCTGATCAGCGCTGCGGTCGTCGGATTCCTGCTCTACCGCGGGATGGTGCGGATCAACCTAGGATCGTTCTTCGCCTGGACCGGCGCTTTTCTGGTGGTCGTCGCCGGTGGCGTTCTCGCCTACGGCCTCGGCGACCTGCAGGAAGCGGGCATCCTCCCGGGAGCCAACATCCACGCCTACGACATCAGCGGAATCGTCCCCGCGTCCAGTTGGTACGGCACCGCGCTCGCCGGCATCGTGAACTTCACCCCGTCCCC
This sequence comes from Leifsonia xyli subsp. xyli str. CTCB07, assembly GCF_000007665.1. Lineage (NCBI taxonomy): Bacteria > Bacillati > Actinomycetota > Actinomycetes > Micrococcales > Microbacteriaceae > Leifsonia > Leifsonia xyli. The sequence continues at coordinate 1,691,208 of NC_006087.1, forward strand.
CACCTGGCTGCAGGTCGTCGCGTGGGCCGGTTACATCGTCGTGGTCTCGTTCCTCTTCCTCCGGCAGCGCCGCGCCTCACGCCGCACTGCCCCCGTGAAACCGCAGGAGACAGCGGTCGCGCAGCACGACCCCGTCACCTCCTGACACCCCGCAGCGATTCCCCTCCGAGCAGAAAGCACAGCGTCCCTATGCCCCGTCTCCGCCCGCGCAGCACGATCGCCGGCGCTCTCGCCGGAACCGCCGCCCTCGCGTTCGCCCTCACCGGCTGTGTGCCGAACAACCCCGGCGGAGGCAGCGCTGGAACGACCGGCGCGGCCATCCCGGTCACTCTCCACGACGAGAAAAACACGGTCGGCACGGCGACCGCCCGCTCCGGACCCGTCACGTTCCAGGTGACGAACAAGGGCACCGACGTGAACGAGTTCGAGGTGCTCGCTTCGGACAAGCTGCGCATCGCGGGTGAGAAGGATAACATCGGCCCCGGCACGACGGTGAACTACGTCGTCCAACTCACCGAGGGCCGATACTTCACCGCGTGCAAGAAGGGGATGGTCGGCAGCCCGACCTCTCTCGCCGCGTTCTCCGTCACGAAGGGCTCCGGCGACGCTAAGGCCGCCGGCGAGACGAAACAGATCCAGCAGGCAGTCACGAACTACACAGGCTATGTGAAGGACCAAGCCGGCCAGCTGCTGAGCGCCACGCAGACCTTCGCGGCCGCTTACGAGGCGGGCGACGACACCGCAGCCCGCGCGCAGTACCCGGCGGCGCGCCAGCACTACGAGCGCATCGAGCCGACCGCCGAGCAGTTCGGCGACATCGACCCCGCGCTCGACCTCCGCGAGGCCGACCTGGAGCAGGGCCAGAGCTGGACCGGCTGGCACCGCATCGAGAAGGATCTGTGGGCTCCCGCCGGGCACGTCCCGTCTAACGCGGCCGATCGCAAGCGACTCGGCGACCGGCTCGTCTCGGATACCCAGCGGCTGTACGACCTCGTCTACGCGAAAGGCTTCTCCCTCACCCTCGACCAGATCTCCAACGGAGCCTCCAGCCTGATGGAAGAGGTCGCGGGAAGCAAGATCACCGGTGAGGAGGAGACATTCTCTCACAGCGACCTCTGGGACTTCGCAGCGAACGTCGAAGGCGCGCAAGTCGCCTACGAGACAGTCCGCGACGTCCTGGTGGAGAAGGGCGACGCTGGCAAAGCGATGGCGAAGAAGCTCGACGCCGAGTTCGCCGCCATCGGCAAGCTGCTGAGCCGGTACGCCTCCGGCGAGGGCTACGCGAGCTACACGCAGCTGAGCACCGCGCAGGTGAAAGAGCTGTCCGACAAGGTGAACGCGCTCAGCGAGCCGCTCAGCCAGCTCACCTCGATCCTCGTCAAGAGCCGGCGGTAGCAGGCGCGTGAGCGAAAAGACAGCCGGGGACGTGCCGGCCTCGTCCCCAGCCTCCTGCGGCTTCTCCCGGCGCGGGCTGCTGGGGCTGGTGGGGGCGGCGGCGGGGGCAGGCCTCGCCGGGTTCGGAGCCGGCGTGGCAGCCGGCCACGCGATCACCGGGCCGGACACGGCGGGCGCTGCGACCACATACCCGTTCTACGGCGGCCATCAGGCGGGCATCACGACGCCCGTCCAAGACCGGCTCCACTTCGCCGCGTTCGATGTCGCCGCCGATCTCACCCGCGCGGGGCTGATCGAGCTGCTCCAGGACTGGACGACCGCCGCCGCCCGGATGACGCAGGGGAAGCCGGCGGGCACGGGCGGGCCCGCCTCCGGGCCGCTCGACACACCCCCCGACGACACCGGCGAGGCGCTCGGCCTGCCCGCGGGTGGCCTGACCATCACGTTCGGGTTCGGCCCCACCCTCTTCACCTCCGCTGCGGGCGACGACCGGTTCGGCATCGCCCGCCGGCAGCCCGCGGCGCTCATCGACCTCCCGCACTTCCCCGGCGATGCGCTGCTCGACCAGTACACCGTCGGTGACCTGTGCGTGCAAGCCTGCAGCGAAGACCCGCAGGTGGCCGTCCACGCCATCCGGAACCTCTCCCGCATCGCCTTCGGCCGCGCTGCCATCCGCTGGTCGCAGCTCGGGTTCGGCCGCACCTCGTCCACCTCGCGCAGCCAGACGACCCCGCGCAACCTGTTCGGCTTCAAGGACGGCACGGCCAACATCACCTCCGAGGACGCCGCCGCCGTCACCCAGCAGGTCTGGGCGGCGCGAGCGGATGGGAGCGAGTGGATGGCGGGCGGCTCCTACCTGGTCGCCCGCAAGATCCGCATGACGATCGAGACCTGGGACCGCCAGCAGCTCGGCGAACTGGAGCATGTCATCGGCCGGGACAAGGGCGAGGGCGCCCCGCTCTCGGGCGGCACCGAGTTCACGGAGCCGAACTTCCTGGCCCTCGCCGCCTCCGGGAGCACCAAGATCGACCCGGACTCGCACGTCCGCCTCGCGCACCCGAGCACGAACGACGGAGCCCGGATCCTCCGCCGCGGCTACAACTTCGTCGATGGCAACGACGAACTCGGACGCCTGAACGCGGGTCTGTTCTTCATCGCGTTCCAGCGGGACCCGCGCAAGCAGTTCATCCCGATCCAGTCGCAGCTCGCCCGCAACGACGCCATGAACGAGTACGTGAAGCATGTGGGCTCCGCGCTCTTCGCCGTGCCTCCCGGCGCTCGGGAAGGCTCGTATATCGGGGCGAGCCTGTTCGCCTGAGGCGGCGGAGCCGACGGCGGCGCCGAACACAACCGCGGCGTCCACGGGAGGGATCTGCGCCGGGAAGCAGCCGGGGACCGTGTCGCACCGAGGCCGGCTGCACCGGTGCGGTCAGGAATCCTGCCGCTTCAGGCGCGCCGCAGCGCGGCCGCGCGCGGTGGCGTCGAGCTCGACCTTGCGGATGCGCACGGCCTCCGGGGTCACCTCGACGCACTCGTCCTCGCGGGCGAATTCGAGCGACTCCTCCAGGGTGAGCTGGCGCGACGGCGTCATCGACTCGAACGTGTCGGCCGTCGAGGAGCGCATGTTGGTGAGCTTCTTCTCCTTGGTGATGTTGACATCCATATCGTCGGCGCGTGAGTTCTCGCCGATGACCATGCCCTCGTAGACCTCCTCCGTGGGGTTCACGAAGAAAGTCATGCGCTCCTGCAACTGGATGATCGCGTACGGTGTGACGACACCTTGGCGGTCGGCGACAATGGAGCCGTTGCTGCGGGTCACGATGGGCCCCGCCCACTGGTCGTAGCCGTGCGATATGGCGTTGGCGATGCCGGTGCCGCGAGTCGTGGTCATGAACTCGGTGCGGAAGCCGATCAGGCCACGCGAGGGGACGATGAACTCCATGCGCACCCAGCCGGTGCCGTGGTTCGTCATGTTTTCCATGCGGCCCTTGCGCGCGGCGAGCAGCTGCGTGATCGCGCCGAGATGCTCCTCGGGGATGTCGATCGTCAGGTGCTCATACGGCTCGTGCGTCTTGCCGTCTACGGTGCGGGTGACCACCTGCGGCTTGCCCACGGTCAGCTCGAAGCCCTCGCGGCGCATCTGCTCGACCAGGATGGCCAGCGCCAGCTCGCCGCGTCCCTGCACCTCCCAGGCGTCCGGGCGGCCGATGTCGAACACACGCAGCGACACATTGCCGATGAGCTCGCGGTCGAGGCGGTCCTTGACCATGCGGGCGGTGAGCTTGTGGCCCTTCGTCTTGCCGACCAGCGGGGAGGTGTTGGTGCCGATGGTCATGGAGATGGCGGGGTCGTCCACGTGGATGGCCGGGAGCGGACGCACGTCCTCCGGGTCGGCCAGCGTGTCGCCGATCATGATGTCGGCGAAACCCGCGACCGCCACGATATCGCCGGGGCCGGCGGACTCGGCGGGGTAGCGCTCGAGCGCCTTGGTCATCAGCAGCTCGGTGACGCGGACGTTGTGGATGTCGCCGTCGTGGCGCACCCAGGCGACCGTCTGGCCCTTCTTCAGCGTGCCGTTGTGTACGCGCAGCAGCGCGAGGCGGCCAAGGAACGGCGAGGCGTCGAGGTTGGTGACATGCGCCTGCAGAGGCGCGCCGGGATCGTAGCTGGGAGCCGGGATGTGCTCCAGGATCGCCTCGAACAGCGGCTCCAGATCGTCGTTGTCGGGCAGCTCGCCGTTCGCGGGCCGGTTTCGGCTGGCGGCCCCGGCGCGGCCGGACGCGTAGACGACGGGGACGTCGAGCACAGCGTCCAGGTCGAGGTCGGGCACATCATCGGCAAGGTCGCTGGCGAGCCCGAGCAGTAGATCCTGCGCCTCCCCCACGACCTCCTCGATGCGGGCGTCGCTGCGGTCGGTCTTGTTCACCGCGAGGATGACCGGCAGCTTCGCCTCCAGCGCTTTGCGCAGCACGAAGCGGGTCTGCGGCAGCGGACCCTCGGAGGAGTCCACCAGCAGCACGACGCCGTCGACCATCGAGAGGCCGCGCTCGACCTCGCCGCCGAAGTCGGCGTGGCCGGGGGTGTCGATCACGTTGATCGTGATCGGCCCGTTCGGGGCGTGCTTGCCTTTGTAGGAGATCGCCGTGTTCTTGGCGAGGATGGTGATCCCCTTCTCGCGCTCGAGCTCGTTCGAGTCCATCGCGCGCTCTTCCACGTGCTCGTGGTCGCCGAAGGAGTTCGTCTGCCGGAGCATGGCGTCGACCAGCGTGGTCTTGCCGTGGTCGACGTGGGCGACGATCGCAACGTTGCGCAGATCGTCGCGGTGGGCGACGGCGTTCTCAGACATACGTGAGGGCTCGACTCTCGTCAGAAGGATTTCGGGGAACGGTCCATATTATCCCAGGGGGATGGCCGCTCCGGGGATGGCCTCCAGGAGGGTCCGCGTGTAGTCCTCGCGCGGGGCCGTGAAAACCTCGTCCGTCCTCCCCTCCTCGACCACGCGACCGGCGCGCATGACGCTCACCCGGTCGGCGATCGTGCGCGCCATCGCGAGGTCGTGCGTGATGAACAGGTAGGTCAGGCCGAGCTCCTCCTGCAGTCCCACGAGGAGTTCGAGCACCTGGGCCTGCACCAGCACGTCCAGCGCGGAGACCGCCTCGTCGAGCACGACGATCTCGGGGTTGAGGGCGAGGGCGCGGGCGATCGCGACGCGCTGGCGCTGGCCGCCCGAGAGCTCGTTCGGGTAGCGCGAAGCGAACGACGCCGGGAGCGCGACCTGGTCGAGCAGTTCCTCCACCCGCCGGAGCCGCTCGGCGGCCGTGCCGATGCCGTGGATCGCAAGCGGTTCGGCGATGGTGCTGTGGACGCTGCGCAGCGGGTCGAGCGACCCGTACGGGTCCTGGAAGACCGGCTGCATCCGGCGACGCAGGGCGAATAGGCCGCGGCGGTCGAGCGCGCCGATGTCCTGGCCGTCGACGCTGATCCGGCCCGCGGTGGGCTTCTCGAGGCCGAGCACCATTTTCGCCATGGTCGACTTGCCGGAGCCGGACTCCCCCACGAGCGCCGTCGTCGTGCCGCGTGCCACCGTCAGACTCACGCCGTCCACTTCGGCGAACGGCTCGGAGCGCAGTCCTCCTGTCGGCAGCTGGTACACTTTGCGGACGTCGAGCGCCTCGACGGCCGGAGCCTCAATGGCGGGCGCGGCGGCGGACCGCTCGGTCACGCGAAAGCGCTGGGAGGCGAGGCTCGGCGCCGCGGCGACCAGACGTTTCGTGTACGGGTGCCGCGGGTTCTGCAGCAGCTCGCGCGACGGTCCCGCCTCCACCACGCGCCCGCGGTACATCACGACGACGCGATCGGCGCGCTCCGCCGCGAGACCGAGATCGTGCGTGATCAGCAGGACGCTCGTTCCGAGCTCGCCGGTCAGCGTCGCGAGGTGGTCGAGGATGACGCGCTGCACGGTCACGTCGAGCGCCGAGGTCGGCTCGTCGGCGATCAGCAGCTGGGGGCGGGCAGCGAGGCCGATCCCGATCAGGGCACGCTGCCGGATCCCTCCGCTGAACTGGTGCGGGTACTGCCTCAGGCGCTTCGCCGGGTCCTGGAGGCCGGCCTCGCTCAGCACCTCGATCGTGCGCTCGCGGACCGCGCGACGGCCCTTGGCGACGCCGTTGGCGCGCACGGCCTCGCCGACCTGGTAGCCGATGCTCCACACCGGGTTGAGGTTCGACATCGGATCCTACGGCACGAAGCCGATCTCGCGGCCGCGCAACGCCTCCAGGCGGCGCTTGCCGACGTGGGCGATGTCCTCACCGGCGAACAGGATGCGCCCGCCGGTGACGGTCCCGCCCTCGGGCAGGAGCCCGATCACAGCCTGGGCCGTGGTCGACTTGCCGGAGCCGGACTCGCCGACGATGGCGACGGTCTCGCCCGGATAGACCTCCAGGTCGACGCCGGCGACCGCGGGGATGCGCCGGCCCTTCGGGCCGAAGGCCACCTCAAGTCCAGCGATCGACAGCAGCGGGCTCTTCGTCGCGGTCTCGGCGCTCATCGGCGGGCCCTCGCCTTCGGGTCGAGCGCCTCGCGCACTGTCTCGCCGAGCAGGATGAAGCTCAGCACAGTGACGGACAGCGCGATGGAGGGATACAGCAGCACGGTGGGAGCGGTGCGGAGGTCGACCTGCGCCGCCGCGATGTCGTTGCCCCAGGACATCGTGCTCGGCGGCAGCCCGACCCCAAGGAACGACAGGGTCGCCTCGGCCACGATCGCGCCCGCGAGCGAGATTGTGGTGATGACGATGACCGGCGCGATCGAGTTCGGCAGCACGTGCCACACCAGGATGCGGAACCGGCCGAGCCCGAGCGCCTCCGAAGCCATCACGAAGTCGGCGTTCCTGAACCGCATCACCTCAGCGCGCAGCACGCGCGCGGTCGCCGGCCAGGCGAAGACGCCGATGGCGAGCGCGATGATCCACACGTTCGCGAACGCGGCGAACACCGACATGATGACGACCGCGGCCAGGATGTAGGGGATCGAGAAGAAGATGTCGCCGACGCGCGAGAGCACAGTGTCCACCCAGCCCCCGTAGAAACCGGCCAGAGCGCCGAACACGATCCCGAGCAGGCCATGAGCAGCGTCGCGATCAGACCGACGGAGACGGAGGTGCCCGCGCCATGCACGATGCGGGAGAACACATCGCACCCCTGTTTGGTGAACCCGAGCGGGTGGCCGGCGACTGGAGCGCCGTTGCTGTTCGCCAGCTGGCATCCCGCGTTCGGCGGAACGGAGGTGATGAGCCCGGGGAAGAGCGCGACGAACAGGATGAGCGCGATCAGCGCCACCGACAGCCAGAACGTCGGCCGTCGGCGCAGGTCGAGCCAGGCGTCGCTGAAGAGCGTGCCGCCCTGCGCCGGAGCGGTGGGCCGGGCGGCGTCGATCTCCGCCTCGTCGTAGGGGGCGAGATAGTGGCTAACGGGCATAGCGGATCCTCGGGTCGAGAACGGCGTAGAGCAGGTCGACGATCAGGTTGACCACCAGGTAGATGAGCACCATGACGGTGACGAACGAGACGACCGTCGGGCCCTGGCCCTGAAGGATCGCCCGGTACAGCGCGTTGCCGACGCCGGGCACGTTGAAGATGCCCTCCGTGACGGTCGCGCCGACGAGCAGCACGCCGAAGTCGGTGGCGAGGTAGGTCACCACCGGAAGCAGGGAGTTGCGCAGGATGTGAGCGCCGACCACCCGGCGCCCACTGAGTCCGCGGGCCCGGGCGGTGCGCACATAGTCCAGCCCGGCGGCGTCGATCACCGAGGAGCGGGTGAGCCGCACGATCTGCGCGAACGAGATCGAGGCCAGCACGATGGCGGGCAGCACGAGATCGCCCCAGGGCGCACCGGGGCTCACGGTCGGCCGGACCCAGCCCAGCCACACGCCGAACGCGTACTGCGCGACGAACGCGACGACGAAAATCGGCAGCGAGATCAGGATGAGGCTCACGACGAGCGAGCTCGCGTCGAACAGTTTGCCCTTGCGGAGGCCGCTGACGAGCCCGACCGCGATGCCGATGACGGTCTCGAACAGCAGGGCCAGAACGGCGAGCCGGAGGGTCACCGGGAAGGTGCGGGCCAGGATGTCGGCGACGGGCTCGCCGGAGAAGGAGACCCCGAGGTCGCCGCGGAAGATGCCGCCGAGGTAGATAAGGTACTGGACGATGAACGGCTCGTCCAGGTGGTATTGGGCGCGCACCTGCGCGAGTTGCGCGGGCGAGGGCGGGCGGTCGCCGAACAGAGCGGCGACGGGATCTCCCGGCAGCGAGAAGACGAGGAAGTAGATCAGCAGCGTCGTCCCGAGCAGAACAGGCACGGCCTGGGCGAGGCGCTTGAGGATGTACAGGAGCAAGGGCGGGCTTTCCAGACAGAACTGCTGCGGCGGGCCGGTGGCCCGCCGCAGCAGTTCGGGGTGTCAGTTCTTGACGATGTCGGTGAACACGGGGAACGAGTTCCAGCTCATGGTCACGTCGCTCACGCTTCCGCTCCAGACCGCGGTGACGTTCTGGTACCAGAGCGAGACCTGGGGCAGATCCGTGAAGAGGATCTGCTGCGCCTTGGCAAAGTCGGCGGCGGCGGCCTTCTCGTCCGGCTCGGCCAGTCCCTTTTTAAGCAGGGCGTCGAAGGCGGGGTTGGAGTACTCGCCATCGTTAGAGCCACCGCCGGTGCCGAACACCGGGCCGAGGAAGTTGTACAACCCCGGGTAGTCGCCCTGCCAGCCCGATCGGAACGACGAGCCGATGGTGCGCTTCGTGATCTGATCGCGGAAGGCGCCGAAGGTCGGCACGGGTGCGCCCTCAGCCTCGATCCCGAGCGTGTTCTTGATGCCGTTGCTCACGGCGTCCACCCAGCCCTGGTGACCGCCGTCGGCGTTGTAGGCCAGCTTGAACGTGCCGGTCCACGGCGAGATGGCGAAAGCGTCCAAGCCGGGGAGGTCCTTCTGGTAGCCGGCGATCGTCGGCGCGGAGAAGTCGGTGGACGAAGTGCGCGTCCCGCCGAAGATCACCTTGGTGATCTCCGGACGGTTGATCGAGAGCGAGATGGCCTGGCGGCGCAGCGCGCCCTCCTCGCCCTGGAAGCGCTCCAGGTTCTGCGGGATGGTGAAGCTCTGCTGAACCGCGGCCGGCTGGTTCGCGTTCCTGTCCGGGAAGTCGGACGCATACGTGCTCACAGCGCTGTCGAGGATCTGATACAGGACGTCGAGGTTGCCCGCCTGGACATCCCGGTACGCGGAGTCGGGGTTGCTGTAGAAGACAAGCTTGAGACCGTCGTTCTTCGGTTTCTGCGGGCCGGTGTAGTTCTTGTTGACGCTGAGCTCGAGTTGCTCGTCGTGCTTACACGCGGAGGAGCTCTTGAACTGGTACGGACCGTTGCCGACCGAGTGCTGCCCGAACGTCTTCATATCGTCGTACGCCGACTCGGGCAGCGGGAAGAACGCATTAGCGCCGAGGCGCTGGGCGAAGTCGGAGACCTTGGAGGCCAAGGTGATCGTGAACTCCGTGTCGCTGACGACCTTCAGGCCGGTGAGGTCGGAATCCACGTCGCGGCTGAAGCCCTCGACATCCTGAAAGAAGTCGGCCGCCTTATGGCCGTTCTTCACGTTGGCGGTGTAGTTCCACGCGTCCACGAAGGAGGAGGCGGTGACGGCCTCGCCATCGCTGAACTTCTGGCCGCTCTTCAGCTTGACCGTGAAGTGCTGAGAGTCCTCGGTCGTGATCGACTCGGCGACGTCGTTGTGCGAAACGCCCTTCGCGTCGTAGTAGATCAGTCCGGCGAAAAGCTGATTGACGATGAGGCCGCCACCGGCCTCGTTCGTGTCGCCGGGAACCAGGCCGCGCTCCGGCTCGGTGCTCCAGGCGCTGACGACGCCGGAGCTGCCGCCGCTCTTCGCGTCTGTGGTCGAAGCGCAGCCGGTGAGGGCCAGCGCACCGACGGCCACCGCAGCGATGATGAGTCTGTGTTTGCGCACGTGCGATACCTCCATGCAGGTCAGATGAACACGATAACCCGCATAGAACGCAAAGTTTTAATCGAAAGACTTTTTAATTTTGGGTTTGAGATGTCACATCTCATCTCGATAATTTGATGGTGTGCGAAACGACATCCACCTCGGACCGACAGCGGCGTTCTGTGCAATGGCGCTTGCGACCGCGTTCGTGGCGACCTGAGCACCACCGGCGCAGCAGCCCCAGCCTCGGCCCCGTGGCCGCCGCTAGCGAGAAGCGGACGCTGGGCTGCGGCGCCGGTGCCGTTCAGCTCTCCGGGGAGAGCGCGACACCCGTTCCGCTCGTGGTCTGCACCGCCAAAGGGGCCTACAGGCCCTGCACCACCACCGGCGGCTCCGGCGGCAGCCCCTCGTTCGCCGGAACGACCTCGTCCGACCCTGCCGCCAGCAGTTCCAGCCGCAGGGCGCGGCGGTCACGCTGGGCCTCCGGGTCCGGGAGCGGGACGGCCGCGAGCAGACGCTGCGTGTACGCCTCCTTCGGGTAGCGGAGGATCTCGTCGCGGGTGCCGACCTCCACCAGGCTGCCGTGGTGCATGACCGCGATGCGGTCGGCCAGCACGTCGATGACGGCGAGGTCGTGGGTTATGAACAGGCAGGCGAATCTCATCTCCTTCTGGAGCTGCTGCATGAGCTCCAGGACACGGGCCTGGACCAGCACGTCCAGCGCGGAGGTGGGCTCGTCCGCGATGAGGACCTGCGGCTTCAGCGCGAGGGCGCGGGCGATGCCGACGCGCTGCTTCTGGCCGCCGGAGAGCTCGTGCGGGAAGCGGCTGCGGTAGGCGCGCGGCAGCTCGACGCTGTCGAGGAGGCGGTCGACCTCCTTGGCCAGGTCCATGCCTTTGAGGCCCTTCGCCAGGCGCAGCGGCTCACCGATCGAATCGGCGATCTGCAGGCGGGGGTTCAGCGAGGATGACGGGTCCTGGAAGACGATGCCGACGTTGCGGTGCAGCCTGCGGATCTCGTCGCGGTTCGCATCACTGATGTCCTGCCCCGCGACGACGAGGCGGCCCGAGTGGATCGGCAGGAGAGCGATCGCCGCACGGCCGAGCGTCGTCTTGCCGGAGCCCGACTCGCCCACGAGGCCGACCACTTCGCCCTCGTGGATGGTGAGGTCGATGTCCGTCGCCGCGCGGAACGCCGGGACACGGCCGCGCTTCGGGTACTCGATCGAGACTTTGTCGAACTCGACGACGATCTTCCGCTTGTCCAGCTCCGCCTTCTCGTGCTCGGCGGCGGCGAGGCGCTCGTTGACGCGGATGCGCTCCGCGAACTCGGCGTCCGGCTTCGCGGTGCCCGCGGCGAGGGCGGCGGTCGTGTCGATCTCCTCGTCCTCGCGCTGGCCGAGGTGCGGGACGGCCTCGAGCAGGGCGATGGTGTACGGGTGCTTCGGCGCCGCGAAGACCTCGGCGACAGTGCCGGACTCCACGATATCGCCTTTCCGCATGACCACGATGTTGTCGGCCAGGTCGGCGACGACGCCCATGTCGTGTGTGATCAGCAGGATGGCGGAGTCGAGCCGGTCGCGGAGACTCCGCAGCAGCTCCAGGATCTCCGCCTGCACGGTCACATCCAGCGCGGTCGTCGGCTCGTCGGCGATGAGGAGCTTCGGGTCGCAGGAGATCGACTGCGCGATCATGGCGCGCTGACGCTGACCGCCGGAGAGCTGGTGCGGATAGGAGTTGAACGCCTTGACGGGGTCGGGCAGCTCGACCATGCCGAGCAGTTGCAGGGCACGCTCCTTCGCCTCGTGGGGCGACATCCCGAAGTGGACGCGGAGTGTCTCGACGATCTGAAAGCCGACCGTGTAGACCGGGTTCAGCGCGGTCATCGGCTCCTGGAAGATCACCGACACCTGGCGTCCGCGAACGCGGCGCATCTGCTGCGGGCTCAGTCCGGTGAGCTCGCGGCCCTCCAGCTTGATCGAGCCGCGTACACGGGAGTTCTTCGGCAGGAGGTTGAGGATCGCCATCGAGCTCGCGCTCTTGCCGGAGCCAGACTCGCCGACGATGGCCAGCACCTCGCCCGCTTTGATCGAGTAGCGGAGCTTCTTGGCGGCGGGCACCCAGACGTTGTCGACGCCGAAGTCGACGGAGAGGTCGGCGACCTCCAGCACGGGGGCGCCGGTCGCAGCGCCCGCCTGACCGGCGGGGATGGTGGCGGTCATGATTCGCGGTTCCTTTCGGGGGCGCGCTCCGGGAGGGGCTGTGCGGGGCGGGATGAGAGCATGGAGCCATGCCCTCCGTCTCCCCCGCCGAGCGCGAGGTTCTCGTGTCCCGGTTCAACCGGGTCCTTGCCGTCCTGATCTGGGCGGCGGTCGCCGCCCTGGCCGTCGGCCTTCTGGTCAGTCTGCGCGATGCGCGCCTGCTCTTCCTCGTTCCGTGCGGCCTGTTCGCACTGCTGGCATGGGCCGGGCTCTGGCGTCCGCATCTGACGGTGTCGGACGATGGGCTGGAGCTGGTCAACGTCACGCGCACCGTGTATATCCCCTGGCCCGCGCTCATCGACGTCGAGACGAAGTACGCGCTCACGCTCTTCACGCCGGGGCGAAAGTTCCCGGTGTGGTCCGCACCCGCTCCGGGGACCGGCAGCACGCTGCGGGCCACCCGGCGCGAGACGACGGGACGTGTGGGCCGCCCGAACGTCGAGGACAGCGTGCGCCGCCCCGGCGATCTTCTCTCGACCGAGTCCGGCGCGGCGGCCGAAGCGGTGCGCCGCCGCTGGGCGGCCCTGCGGGACGCAGGGATCATCGAAGCCGGTCACGCCGACGAGACCCCCGTGACGGTCCGCTGGAATCTCCTGACGCTGGCCGCCCTGGCAGCGCTGCTCGGCGGCACGGTCGCAGCGCTGCTCCTGGCCTGAACCTGCGGCGGCAGGGGCCGGGAGCGTCTGGACGGCGCGCTCCCGGGTCACAGCGCATCCTTCGCGAAGGCCGCGCCCGTGCGGGGACCGTCCTCGCCCGCGTCCGGTTCCGGCTCCTGCTCGCGCATCTTGCGGAGGATGAAGCGACGGTGACGCGGATCGAAGGCGTCCCGCAGGCCGTCGCCCACGAAGTTGACCAGCAGCGCCAGGGCGACGATGAACGCGCCGGGCCACCAGAACAGCCAGGGCCGGGTCTGGAACGCCGACTGGTTGGAGCTGATCAGAAGACCGAGGGAGACATCGGGTGACCGGATGCCATAGCCGAGGAACGAGAGCGCCGTCTCAAGCAGGATGGCCGAGGCCATGATCAGTGTCACGGCGACGATCACAATGCCGATGGTGTTCGGCAGGATGTGCTTGAAGATGATCCGCATGTCCGACGCGCCGGCGACCCGTGCCGCCTCCACGAACTCGCGCTCGCGCAGCGAGAGGAACTCCGAGCGCACCAGACGGGCGATGTTCATCCAGAAGAAGAATCCCAGCATCAGGGCGAGGAAGAAAGCGCCCAGCCCGCCGAAAGCGTGTCCGACGACCGAGCCGATCACGAGCGCCGGGATGACGATGAACACATCTGTGATGCGCATCAGAATGGCATCGATCACCCCGCGGAAATACCCCGCGACCGCGCCGACGACCGCGCCGACGACACTGGCAATGGCTCCGAGGACGATCATGACCAGCACCGAGTTCTGAATGCCGCGCATGGTCAGGGCGAAGTAGTCCTTGCCGATGCGGTCCTGGCCGAACGGGTGCTCCCCGGTGGGCGAGCCCTGCTGCACCTGGTCGTTCAGCTCCTTGTAGTCGTACTTCCACCAGCCGTGGAGGGGTCCGATCCCGATCGCGGAGATCGAGAACAGCACGATGAGGATGAACAGGATGGCGCTGGCGACGGCGATCTTGTTGGAGAGGAAGCGCCTCCAGATCAGCTTCCCTTGGCTGACGGGCGGAGAGTCCGGCTCCCGCAGTTCGTCGGCGATCGTCGGTTCGGTTGTCGGCATCAGCGGACCCTCACTCTCGGGTCGAGTGCGGCGTAGGCGAGATCGGCCAGGAAATTGAAGAAGACCGCCATCGCCGCGATCACCAGGAAGTACGCCATGACCGGGTTCAGGTCTCCGCGGTCGAGGCCGCTCGCGAACAGGAAACCCATCCCCGGAATCGCGAACACGCGCTCTGTTATGATCGCACCACCGAGCAAAGCGCCCACATCGAACGCCACCAGCGTGGTGATCGGAATGAGCATGTTGCGGAAGGCGTGCCGCACGACGACAGTCCGCTCCGGCAGCCCCTTCGCGCGCGCGGTGCGGATGAAGTCCTGGCCCAGCACCTCCAGCATCCCGGCCCGCGAGTAGCGAGTGTAGGGCGCGAAGGAGATCAGCAGCAGCGCCACCGTGGGCAGCAGCAAATGCGTGAAGGTGTCGAGACCCGACTCCCACATATCGCCGCTGAGACCGGGGGTGGAGGACCCCACGGTGGCGATCGGCCGGCCGTTCGTGTCGGTGAAGTACGTCGGCCACGCCTGCATGAAGCGATCGACCAGGATCAGGAAACCGGACAGGATGGCGACGATGACCGCGACGCGCATATTCTGGCCGCGATCGTAGCCGCCCACGAAGAAGCCGATCGCAAGGCTCGCGACGACCGCGACGACCGCCAGGATCGCGATGGTGGCGACCGTGGACACGATGAACAACGGCTGCAGGGCGAAGTAGCACACGAGCGACACCGCCCCGGTGATCCCTGCCGCGATGAGCGCGCGCCGGCTCTGCAGACCCGCGGTGAGCGCCGTTGCGCCGACGACCACGGCGGCAATGAGGATGATCATCACGACCGGGCCGAGGCCAGGGCGCAGGAACCAGTTCGTCGCGCTCATCAGCAGCAGCACTCCGGCTGTCGCTACGCCGGAGACGACGGCGGTGATCCCCCGCCGCCACAGGTCGCCGCCGATGAGCGACTGCCAGATAAGCCCGGCGACCAGACCAGTCAAGACGGCCGTCCACCAGGGGATCGCCGGACGCACCAGAAAGTCGTTGAACCCGATCGCGACGAATTCCTTGAGGAGCACCGCGACGAGGAACGCCGGCAGCGAGTAGAGGAAGAAACTGAGGAATGTGACGACGTTGTCGAGTCCGCTGTACTGCCGCAGAGCCGTGACGATGCCGATCGTCACGCCCAGGAAGATGGCGAGGATCAGCGCGAGGGTGACCAGCTGCACGGTCGAGGACAGCGCCTGCGGCAGGATGTCGACCACCTTGGCGTTGGAGATCGTCGATCCGAGGTCGCAGGCGTTCGCGAACGGGATGAGGCACTTCGCCGCGCCGCCGAGCCAGAGGAGCCAGCGGAGCGGGGGCACGACACCCAGTTGCAGCAATTGGATGCGCGCATTGATGAGCTGGGTCTTATTCGGGGAATTGCTGCTTCGCAGGTCCTGGAGCGGGTCGGCGCTGTAGGCCACCAGCATGTACATCAGGAACGAAGCGGCGACGATGATAAGCGCTGAGACCAGAAGACGTCTCAGGATGAAACTCGCCATAGGTTCAAAACCTTCACTGGAGCAGGACGCGCCGAACGGGTGGTGGCGAGGAGAGCGCTCGCCTGGCGCGTTTCGGGAGAGGCGGACGGGTCATCCGCCGACGAGGTGATACGGGGCGCCGACTCGCAAAGCCGGCCCCCGCCGCAGGAGAGTGCCCGGGGGTTCCCCCGGGCACTCTCACTGTGGAAGACGTTACTTCGACGTGGAGGACTTAACCGACCACTGGAAGAAGTTCCAGAACGGACCGTTCTGGTTGCCCATGAACTTCACGCCGTCGACGCGGGCGTTGACACCGAAGACACCCGGCAGCTGGAAGAGCGGCAAACCGTAAGCCTGGGAGAAGGCCGTCTTGTCGATCTTCATCTCCAGGTCGGTCAGCTTGCTCTTGTCCAGCGTGGTCTGGGTGGCCAGCGCGTCCGCGTTCGCCGCCGAGAAGCGGTTGTAGTTGCTGCCGCCGCCGCTGGTGGTGAACAGCTGCGGGATCTGCGCGGTCCCGGCGCCCGGGCTGATCCACCCGAAGAGCGACGCGTCGTAGTCCCCGCCCGGAAGCAGCTTGCTCCACTGCGGCGAGCCGGCGTCGACGACCTTGAAGCCGGCCTTGGACGCGGACGCCTGGATGGCCTGGAACTCGTCGACACGGTTCGGATTGTTCGTGTTGTACAGAATGCGAACAGTCGGGGTCGCGCCGGCCAGCAGAGCCTTAGCGCCGTCGATGTCCACCTTGTCGTAGGCCGAAGAACCGTTGTTCTTCACTGTGTCGCCGTACTGGGGCTGCTGGTTCGGCAGCCAGATCTGCGAGTTGAGGACCTTGGCCTTCGGGTTCACCGGGGTGACGATCGAGTCGAGGATCTGCTGACGCGGGATCGTCTTCAAGAACGCCTCACGGACCTTGGCGTCCGAGAAGGTCTGCGAACCGAAGTTCAGGTCGAGGTGGTCGTACGATGCCTGGTCTCCGGTCAGCGCCTTCGCGCTGGTCTTCTTCAGCGCGGTGAGGGTGTCGGCCGAGGCCTGGGGGGTGATGATGTCGGCCTCGCCGTTCTGGAGAGCGGTGACCTGCGCGTTCGCGTCCGGGATGATGCGGAAGACGATCTTGTCCACGTTCGGCTCCAAGCCGCCGGCGTAGTATTTGTTCCTCACCATCGTGAGTGACTGTCCCGGAGTCCACGACGACAGGGTGAACGCGCCGGAGGCGACCAGCAGGTCCTTGTCCGTGGGCATCGCGGTGATGTCGTAGCCAGTGTTGACGAAGTCCGCCGCCTTCTTCAGGGTGGCGTCCGGCGCGGCCGGGCTGGCAGGGTCGCCCTTCGGCAGGCCTTTGAGCAGCTTGGTCAGATCGGCGGCCGAGGACAGGCCCGCCTTCTTGGCCACGATGTGCGCGGGCTGAGCGATGGGGTTGACAAGCTCCCAGTCCGCATAGGGCGTGGAGTACTTGAGGGTGATCGTGCGGTTGTCGTCGCTCACCGCCGGGAAGTCGGTGGCGTCGATTCCCGCTGTCGAACCGGCGATCGTGAAGTATTGGGTGCCGCTGGTGACCTTGCCGGAGTCGTCGAACTTGGCGGAGTCGTAGTGACCCGACGCGATCGCCCAGGCGAGGATCATGTCGTCAGCGGTGACGGGCCGGCCGTCCGACCACTTATCGTCCTTGTTCAGGGTGTACTTGACCGTCAGCGGGTCATCGGAGGTCTTCTCGAAGGTGCCGAACTTGCCGTCGTGGACGATCTTGTAGTTGTTGTCGATGTACTGGAAACCAGTCCCGTAGGAACCGTTCAGGTAGCCGACCTGGCCGTTGGTGTCCAGGTTGCCCTGCGGGGTCTGCGAGTTCAGCGAGGTTAGGTCGTTGACGACCGCGACCGTCACCGTGCCCCCCTTGGCAGCGGACGAGCCGCCGGTGCTGGACGTGGTGCAGGCTGACAGAGCGAGAGCGGCGACACCGGCGACGGCGCTGACCGCGAGCCTGGCCTTTCTTCCCTTGATGTGCAATGTTCCTCCTGTGCGAAGTGTGCGCGCGGCACGGGCGTGCGAGAGTACCTGATCCGGCGCGGGATATGACTGACCCTAGGTATCATTTGCAATGAATGCAAAACTGGGCCCAAAAACGTTACACAGTGGTAATGCAGGCAATGAATTCCCCCGTTCGGAGGCGGAAACCGAGGCGATCGGACCTTCCGTGCGCACACTCGCTCACCCCGGGTGCGGATCGCCGATAGCCACACCTTGCGGTGGCGCCGGGAAAGAGGCTGAAGCGCCTGACAGGATGCGTGTATGAGCAGTGAATCGACCCAGACCGGCGATGTCCCCGCCGATCGCAACGCTCGCGTCCGCCTGTGGTGGGAGATCGCCATCGTCCTCGGCCTGTCGCTGGGGCAGTCGGCGGTGTACTCGATCGTCTCGATCATCGACCTCTCGACGCGCGAGAAAGCCCTCTCCGACCAGACCGCGCAGGTGAATCCCTCCCAGTCCAGCCGCGAGCTATTCGACGCCCTGTACCAGCTGCTCGGAAACCTGTTCCCTCTCTTCGCGGTGGCGCTGGCGATCTTCCTGCTGTGGCAGCCGCGGCGCAACGGCTTCCGCCGGATCGGGCTGGATTTCACGCGACCGTGGCCGGATCTGGGCGGCGGCCTGCTCCTCCTCCTCGTGATCGGGGCGCCCGGCCTGCTCTTCTACGCGCTCGGCCGCGTGCTCGGCGCGACGGTGGCGGTTCAGGCCTCCCCGCTCGACACCCACTGGTGGACCGTGCCGGTCCTCCTCCTCGCCGCGCTGCGCGCCGGTCTGCAAGAGGAGGTGATCGTGGTCGGCTACCTGTTCGCCCGGCTGCGGAAGCTCGGCTGGGGGACGTGGCCGATCATCCTCGCGACAGCCATGCTTCGCGGCAGCTATCACCTCTACCAAGGCTTCGGCCCGTTCGCCGGCAACGCCATGATGGGCGTCGTGTTCGGCTGGTGCTACGCCCGGTGGGGCCGTGTCGCCCCGCTCGTCGTCGCCCACGTCGTCATCGACATCGTCTCTTTCTTCGGCTATCCCCTCGCCGTCACCCTCTGGCCCACCGTCTTCGCCTGACTCGCCCCCTCATCTTCATCGCTTCTCCCGGCTCCCGGCTCCCGTGCCGGCGGAAAAGGGGCGAAGGGGCTCAGGCGAGGGATTCGGGGGGCGGGCAGGCGCAGAACAGGTTGCGGTCGCCGTGGGCCTGGTCGATGCGGCGGACGGGGGGCCAGTACTTCGCGCGGACGAGTGCGGGGACGGGGTAAACGGCCTGTTCCCGGGAGTAGGGATGCGTCCACTCGCCGCTGACGACGGACTCCGCGGTGTGCGGAGCGTTGCGCAGCGGGTTGTCGTCGCCCGGCCAGTCACCGGCCGCGACCGCGTCGGCCTCCGCCCGGATGGCGACCATCGCGGTGACGAAACGATCGAGTTCAGCCAGGTCCTCGGATTCGGTCGGCTCCACCATGAGGGTGCCGGCGACCGGGAACGACATGGTCGGCGCGTGGAACCCGAAGTCCACGAGCCGCTTGGCGACGTCGTCCACTGTCACACCGGTTCGCGCGGTGAGCGGGCGCAGATCCAGGATGCACTCGTGCGCGACGAGGCCGCCGCTGCCCGCGTAGAGCACGGGGAAGTGCTCTCGCAGCCGGGCGGCCACGTAATTCACAGCGAGCACAGCCGCCCCGGTCGCGTCCTTCAGACCCTCCGCGCCCATCATCCGGACGTAAGCCCAGCTGATCGGCAGGATGCTGGGGCTGCCGTAGGGGGCCGAGGAGACCGGGGCCCCGCCGTGTTCGATCCGCCCCCCGCCCGCGAGCGCGTGGGTCGCGTCCTGGGCCAGCGGGTGACCGGGCAGGAACGGCGCGAGGTGCGCCTTCGCGGCGACCGGGCCGACGCCGGGACCGCCGCCGCCGTGGGGGATGCAGAAGGTCTTGTGCAGGTTGAGGTGGCTGACGCCGCCGCCAAGGTCGCCGAACCGGGCGTAGCCGAGCAGGGCGTTCAGATTGGCTCCGTCGATGTAGACCTGCCCCCCGGCCCGGTGGACCGCGTCCGCGATGGCGACGACCTCGTGCTCGTACACGCCGTGCGTCGAGGGGTAGGTGATCATCAGCGCGGCGAGGGCGCCGGCGCTGGCGGCGATCTTGGCATGCAGATCGTCCAGGTCGACGTTGCCGTCCTCGTCGGTCGCGACCACGACGACGCTCAGACCGGCGAGCACCACCGAGGCGGCGTTCGTGCCGTGGGCGGACTGCGGGATGAGGCACACCGTGCGCTGCCCGTCGCCGCGCGAGCGGTGGTATCCGCGGATGGCGAGGAGCCCGGCGAGCTCGCCCTGGCTGCCCGCGTTCGGCTGGAGGGAGACGGTGTCGTACCGGGTCACCTCCGCGAGCCAGCCCTCGAGCTGGTCGATGAGGGCAAGCGATCCCGCCACGTCCGCGGCGGGCGCGAACGGGTGCAGGGCAGCGAACTCGGGCCAGGTGACAGCCTCCATCTCCGTCGCCGCGTTGAGCTTCATGGTGCAGGAGCCGAGCGGGATCATGCCGCGGTAGAGCGCGTAGTCGCGGTCCTGCAAGAGGCGGAGGTAGCGCATCATCGCGGTCTCGGAGTGGTGTGCGGAGAACACGGGGTGCGTCAGGTACGCGGAGGTGCGCGCCAGCGCGGCGTCGAAGGAGACGGCCGCGTCCCGGTCGATCGCGACCTCGCCGTCGGCCGCTCCGCCCAGCGCATCGATGAGGTCGGCGAGGGGGAAGGCCCCGTCGCGAAGATCGGCCGCCGCCTCCTCGTCCAGACTGAACGAGACGAGGCCCGAGCCGGCCGCATGCAGCAGGATGCCGCGCTCGTGGGCGCATTCCACCACAGCGGCCGCGTCATCCACCTCCACCAGAAGCGTGTCGAAGAAGGAGCGCGAGAGCACCTCGACGCCAGAGTCGCGGAGCGCGCGGGCGACGGCGACGGCGCTGAGGTGAACTTGCCGCCCGATCGCGCGCAGGCCCGCCGGACCGTGGTAGACGGCGTACATCGCGGCCATGACGGCGAGGAGCACCTGCGCGGTGCAGATGTTCGAGGTGGCCTTCTCCCGGCGGATGTGCTGCTCGCGCGTCTGGAGCGTGAGGCGGTACGCGGGTTTGCCCGCGGCATCCTGCGACACCCCGACGAGACGGCCGGGCAGCTGCCGTTCCAAGCCCTTGCGGACGGCCAGATAGCCGGCGTGCGGGCCGCCGAAGCCCATCGGGACCCCGAAGCGCTGGCTAGTGCCGACCGCGACGTCCGCGCCGAGCTCGCCCGGCGAGCGCAGCTGTGTGAGCGCGAGCAGGTCGGCTGCGACCACGACGACGCCGCCCGCGGCCTTCGCGGCGGCGATGACGGACTCCGGATTCCAGACCCGGCCGGAAGCGCCGGGGTACTGGACGAACAGACCGAAAGCGTCCGTGAGTTCGGGGGCGTCGGCCGGAGCAGAGAGCAGGTCGCGCACCACCACTTCGATGCCGACCGCTTCGGCGCGGTTGCGGAGCAGGGCGAGGGTCTGCGGAAAGGCGTCGGCGTCCACAACGAACTTCGCGGAGGCGGACATGGAGGCGCGGCGGGCCAGCAGCATCCCTTCGACCGCTGCGGTGCCCTCGTCCAGCATCGACGCGTTCGCCGTGCCGAGCCCGGTTAGATCGGCCACCATCGTCTGGAAGGTGATGAGCGCTTCGAGGCGGCCCTGCGAGATCTCCGGCTGGTACGGCGTGTATGCGGTGTACCAGCCGGGGTTCTCGAGGACGTTCCGCTTGATCGCCGCCGGGGTGATGGTGCCGTAGTAGCCGAGCCCGATCAGGCTGCGGTTGACCGTGTTGCGCGCGGCCAGCTCCCGCAGCTCGCGGATCGCCGCGCGCTCGCTGACCGGATCGGGCAGGGTCGAGGCGCGCGCCGTCCACGCGGATGGAGGCCGGCACAGCCGCGGAGACGAGCTCCTCGACCGAGCGGTGGCCGAGCGCGGACAACATCGTGCTCTGCGCCTCCCGGTCGGTGCCGATGTGACGCGCCTGGAAGAGATCGTTCATCGTGGGCTCTGCGCCAATCTGGTCTGTCAAAACAGTCTCGCCGATCAGGACGGCTCGCCCGTGAGGGCCTTGTACTCGTCGTAGCTGAGGAGGCCGTCGGGGAGCGCGGCGAACGTCACGCTGATCAGCCAGCCCTCGCCGAAGGGGTCGGAGTTCACCAGCTCGGGCGCGTCCAGCACGGCCTGGTTGGCCTCGGCGACGGTGCCGTCGACCGGGGGCGAACAGCTCTCCAACCGACTTGGTCGACTCGATCTCGCCGACGACGCGGCCGGCCGCCACGGTGGTCCCGGCCTCCGGCAGTTCGACGAAGACGACATCGCCGAGCTTCTCGGCGGCGTAGCTCGTGATGCCCACGGTCGCGGTGTCGCCCTCGACGAACAGCCACTCGTGTTCGGGAGTGTATTTGAGGTCCTGCTGTGCGGGCATTGTCAGCCCTCCTTTTCTGGGGTGAGAGGCTTTCGGCGGTAGAAGGGAAGGGCGGTGGCGGTGAACGGAAGGCTCGACCCGCGCACATCCACGTACAGTTCGGTGCCGGGACGGGCGAAGCGGGGGGCGACGTAGGCCATGACGATGGGAACGCCGATCGTCGGCGAGAGAGCGCCAGAGGTGACAACGCCGGCCTCCTCGGCCGAGCCGTCGTCCGCCATCGCGAGCACGGGATAGCCGGCGCGGGCCGCGCGCCTGCCCCCGCCCCGGAGGCCGACGAGGACACGGGCTTCGGGAGACGGACCCTCCTCGCTGGCGGCGCGGCCGATGAAATCGGTGTCCTTGGCGAGGCTCACGACCCGGGCGAGGCCGGCCTGGGCGGGCAGAGTGTCGAGACCCAATTCGTGACCGTACAGCGGCATCCCGGCTTCCAGGCGCAGCGTGTCGCGGCTGGCGAGACCGGCGGGGACGAGCCCGTGCCCGGAGCCGGCCTCCCGCAGCGCGTCCCAGAGGACGCGGGCGCTGTCCGGCGCGGTGTACAGCTCGAAGCCGTCTTCGCCGGTGTAGCCGGTGCGGGCGATGAGCACGGGATGCGTCTCGAACTCGGCGGGGACGCTCCAGTAGTACCTGAGGTCGCTGACGTGCTGGGCGAAGTCGCCGCCCGGGAGAGAGCCGTCCAGCCGGAAGCCGTCAGTGGCGAGCAGGACGCTGAGGCTCGCCGGCCCTTGGACGGCGATGAGCGCGATGTCCTCGCTCTCGTCGAACACCTCCACATCGAACGGCTCTGTGCGCTCGCGCAGCTCCCCGGCGACGAGCTCCCGGTTGGCGGCGTTCGCGACGACCATGAAGCGGTCGGCTCCCGTGCGGTATGACGACCAGATCGTCCACGATCCCGCCGGAGGACGAGAGCAGCAGCGAGTATTTGGCCTGGCCGACGGCGAGCGCGGAGAGCGCGCCAACGAGCGCGGCGTCGAGCGCCCGCCCGGCCTCCGGGCCGTTCAGGACGATCTCGCCCATGTGGGAGAGGTCGAACAGTCCGGCGGCGGTGCGGACGGCGTGGTGCTCGGCGAGGTCGCTGGAGTAGCGGACCGGCATCTGCCAGCCGGCGAAATCGGTGAAAGAGACCCCGGCGGCCTCGTGTGCGTCGTGCAGCGGGGAGAGGCGCTGGCTGTCCTGCGGGGTCATGAGTTCTCCGATTCGCCGGCCATCGCCGGGGGTTGACGGGCGGCGGGCCTCCCGGGAAGAACTCCCCCTCTGTCATCCGGCCTGAGAGTTTCACCGCGAAGCGTTCGCGGCTTTCACCGTGGGCGAGGCCAGCATGTCCCGCGGGATCGACCCGGAGGGTCGACGCTGCCCTGCTTTTCAGAGTGGCCAGTCCGATGCGGTACGCGTACCTGAGAGATTGTCGGGGAGGATTGCTCCTTCGGTGCCGCGGGCGGGTTCTCCCCCGCAGCTCTCCCGCATCGGCCTCGATGGCCCGATGTTCAGTTGCTGTGTTTCGCCAGCATAACCGCAGGTTCGCCGTTTGACGTAGCTCTTGCTGGCCAGGACGTTGTCGACACCGTTTTTGACCGACTAGTCCAATATTGGTAGTCTGACGACATGGGACGACCGAGGACCTTCGACGACGAAGCGGTGCTGTCGCGGGCGATGGAGGAATTCTGGACGCACGGCTACGCCTGCACCTCTCCGGCGCAACTCGCCGAGGCGACGGGCATCGCGAAAGGGAGCCTCTACAACGCCTTCTCGAGCAAGCGCGCACTCTTCGACCGGTGTCTTGACCTGTACCACCGGCACGTAATCGAGACGACCCAGGAGTGGATGGGGCATCCGGGGACTGCGCGCGAGTGCATTTCGGCCGCCTTGAAGGCCGTGGTCGATGGGGACCTCGCGCAGCCACAGCGTCGTGGCTGCCTGATCGGAAACACGGCCGTGGAGCTCGCCGGCGAAGACGCCGAGATGTCCTTCAAGCTGCGGCGGATGAAGGACGAGTCCACAGCCTGGTTCGCCGAACGCATTCGGCGCGGACAGGTCGAGGGCGATGTTCCCCGCGATCGTGATGCGCAGGCGCTGGCAGAGCATGTCGCGAACACCCTTGCCGGTCTTCGCGTGATGGCGATGACCCACGAAGCGCCGGCTCTGCACCGGATCATCGACACGGCGCTGATGGCCCTCTAACCGGACGCGGAGTCCGGATCGGCTCCGCTTGTTCAGGTTCTTCACACTCACGTTTTAGACCAATAGTTCAAGAAAGGCGATGGACATGGAACTCACTCTTCGAGGCAAGACTGCACTGGTGACTGGCGCGAGCCGGGGGATCGGCCTGGCCACGGCACGAACCCTCGTTGCAGAAGGCGTGCGCGTGGTCGGCGCTGCGCGCACGATCACACCAGAACTGAGCGAGGCGGCCCCGCTCAGCGTCGCGGGTGACCTCTCCACACCCGACGGCGCCCGGCGGGTAGTGGAGGTGGCGCTCTCGGAGCTCGGCGGCTTCGACATCCTGGTCAACAACGTCGGAGCCGGCGACGCCGACAAGCTGAAGCCCGGCGGGTTCCTGGACGCTGACGACGCCCAGTGGCGGAACCTCCTCGACCTCAATCTGTTCAGCGCGGTGTGGACATCGCGGGCCGCGTTGCCGTCGCTGATCGAGCGCCACGGCGCGATCGTCAACGTCTCCTCGATCACCTCACGAGTGCCCGCGACGGGACCGGTCGGCTACAGCGAGGCGAAGGCGGCACTCACGGCATTCGGAAAACGGCTGGCTGAGGAGTTCGGTCCGCAGGGGGTGCGTGTGAACACGGTCTCTCCTAGCCCGGTCGGCACCGGTCTCTGGCGGGATCCGGACGGCTTCGGCAGCAAAGTCGCCGAGACGCTCGGTGCGACGCATGCGGACTTCCTGGCGGCGCTGCCCGCGACCTTCGGCGTCACGAGTGGACGACTGGTGGAACCGGAGGAGGGTGCGGCTCTCATCGCTCTGCTCGTCTCGCCTGTGACGGCCAGCGTCCTCGGCGCCGACCTCGTCATCGACGGCGGCACCGTCAAAACCGTCTAACACCCACCTTTCACTCGCAAGCCAGAACAGACCCGGAGATCTTCATGAACGCTCACGCCCCCCTCGACTTCCACGAGCACTAGCTCACCACCTGGACAGAGCCCGATGCCGATCGGCGACTCCGCGCCACCGAGAGAATCTGGGCCCCCGACGGCAAGCTCGTGATCTCGTCTCTTGGAATCACGCTGCACGGCACGGCAGAGATCTCGGCGCACATCGCCCGCGTTCACAACGACATGATCGTGGCCAAACGACTCACGTTCAGCTACGACCAGCAGCACGAAGCCGACGATGCGCTCCTGCTGCGCTGGTCAATGACCGGACCGTCAGGCGACGTCGCCGGGCGAGGCGTCGATATCGTGTTTCGCAACCCCACAGGGCAGGTAGAGACCGCATACATGTTTATGGGGGTGAACTGACCCGCCGTGCCGGTGCGTGCGAACAACATTCTGACCTCCTCCACGTAACGGTGCCGGGCCAGCGCCCCCTCGTGGCCGACGATGCGCGCTTTTGTGTTCGAGTCGATATGACCCTAAGCTGAGGGCCGGGAAGACTTTAGTGGCACGGAGGCCGGGGTGACGGGACACGAGACCTTGCACGAGCGCGCCAGCGCGCTGCTCGCGGTGTCCACCGTGATCTTCGCGCTGCGGAAGGACGCTTCGGCCGAGGGCCCGCCGCAGGTGAGGCTGCCGTTGGTGCGCCGCATCCGGGAGCCGTTCGAAGGACGCTGGGCGCTGCCGGGCGGTCCGCTCCGGGTGGGCGAAGATCTCGGGTACGCCGCCGCACGCACGCTGGGCGAGACGACGGGGCTGACGCCACGCTACCTGGAGCAGCTCTACACCTTCGGGGACGCGCTGCGCTCCCGGAGCCACGAACGGGTCGTCTCGATCGTCTACTGGGCGCTCGTCGGCAGCGCGGAGGCCAAGCGCGCGAGCGTCGGCGAGAACGTCGCCTGGTTCGCGGCGGACGAGCTGCCCGAGCTGGCTTTCGACCAAACCCTCATCGTGCAGTACGCCCTCTGGCGGCTGCGCACGAAGATGGAACATTCGCGGATCGCGCACGCCTTCCTGGGCGAGCGCTTCACCCTCGCCCAGCTGCGCGAGGTACACGAGGCGGTGCTCGGGCGCCCGCTCGACCCCGCGAACTTCCGGCGGACCATCGAATCCTCCGGCACAGTCGTCGCCACCGGCGACTACCTGACCGGGACGCCGCACCGGCCACCCCGGCTCTACCGCTACAACGGCTCGATCGACCTCGCCGACGCGGAGCCACTCCCCCCGGCAGCGGCATCCATTCGAAGGAGCAACCCGATGACCATCGCTTCGGTCGACACCACCATCCGGCTCATCTCGCGCGGCGAGCTGGACAGCGCCACCTGCGCGCCCGAGCTGGCGGAGGCGCCGTGGCTCTTCGACGCGGCAGCGCCATCGTACGGCCCGGGCGCCTCGCAGGCCGACCCAATCCCCGCCCTCGCGCCCCGGCAGGGCGAGCTGCCGGAGGAGTACCGCACGGAGAGCGAGGAGGAGCTATCCGGGCGCATCCACGCCGCGAAGGCCACCCTCGGCGACCGTGTCGCGGTCATGGGGCACTTCTACCAGCGCGACGAGGTCGTGCGGTTCGCGGACTTCGTGGGCGACTCCTTCCAGCTCGCGAACGCGGCGAAGGCCCGGCCGGAGGCGGAGGCGATCGTGTTCTGCGGCGTCCACTTCATGGCTGAGACCGCAGACATCGTCTCCCGGCCCGACCAGCGCGTCATCCTGCCGAACCTCGCCTCCGGGTGCTCGATGGCCGACATGGCCGACCTCGACTCGGTGGAGGAGTGCTGGGAGGCGCTCGAGGAGCTGTACGGCGCCGAGCCCGACGCAGACGGCCGGGTCCCGGTTATCCCGGTGACCTACATGAACTCGTCGGCGGCGCTGAAGGCGTTCTGCGGCGAACGCGGCGGGATCGTGTGTACCTCCTCCAACGCCGCGACCGTGCTGGAGTGGGCGTTCGAGCGCGGGCAGCGCGTGCTGTTCTTCCCCGACCAGCACCTTGGACGCAACACGGCGAAGGCGATGGGCGTCCCGGTCGAGCGGATTCCGCTGTGGAACCCGCGGAAGCCGCTCGGCGGCAGCAGCGAGACGATGCTGCGGGACGCACGGGTCATCCTCTGGCACGGCTTCTGCTCGGTACACAAGCGGTTCACCGTGGGGCAGATCGAGCAGGCGCGAGCCGCGTTCCCCGGCGTCCGCGTCATCGTCCATCCCGAATGCCCGATGGAGGTCGTGGACGCAGCCGACGAGAGCGGATCGACGGACTACATTGTGAAGGCCATCCAGGCGGCGCCCGCCGGTTCGACGTTAGCCATCGGCACCGAGATCAACCTCGTGCAGCGGCTCGCGGCGCAGTTCCCGCAGCACACGGTCTTCTGCCTCGACTCGGTGGTGTGCCCGTGCTCGACGATGTACCGCATCCACCCCGGCTACCTAGCCTGGGTACTCGAGTCGCTCGTGCGCGGCGAGGTCGTCAACCAGGTGAGCGTGCCGGCCGCAGTCGCCGGCCCGGCCCGGGCGGCGCTCGAGCGCATGCTCGCCGCGCGGCCGGACACGACGATGGCGGCCTGACGTGGCCCGCGTCGTCGTCGCCGGGAGCGGCATCGCCGGGCTGGTCGCCGCGCTGCGAGCGGCCGGGCGGCACCAGGTCACGATCGTGACCAAGGGCGCGCTCGCGGAGAGCAGCACGCGATACGCACAGGGCGGGATCGCCACGGCCCTGTCTCCGGAAGACAGTGTCGCGGCGCACATCGCGGACACGCTGCGCGCCGGTGCGGGCCTGAGCGTCCCGGAAGCCGTGACGGCGCTGTGCGCCGACGGCCCGGAGCGCGTGCGCGAACTCCTCGCGCTCGGGCTGGAAGCGGCGCACTCGCGCGCGCGTCCTGCACGCGGGCGGGGACGCAACCGGCGCGGAGATCGAGCGGGCGCTGGCCGCCGCCGTGCGCGCGGCAGGCATCCCCGTGATCGAGCAGGCCTTCCTGAGGGAGGTCCTGGTCGCGGATCGCCGCGCGACCGGCGTGCTGATCCGGCAGGCAGACGGGAGCACGACGACCATCGCGGCCGATGCCGTCCTCCTCGCGACCGGCGGCTGGGGACAGCTGTACGGCCGCACGACCAACCCCGCGGTGGCGACCGGCGACGGGGTCACGACGGCCTGGCGGGCCGGGGCCGCGCTCGCCGACCTGGAGTTCACGCAGTTCCATCCGACAGCACTGGCCGGCTCCGGGGCGGCCTTCCTCCTCTCAGAGGCGGTCCGCGGCGAAGGGGCGGTGCTGCGGAACGCGCGCGGAGAGCGGTTCCTGCGGGAGGTTCATCCCGACGCCGAGCTCGCGCCCCGGGATGTGGTGGCGCGCGGGATCGCGGTGGAAATGGCCGCACAGGGTGGCGCGCCGGTCGTGCTCGACGCGACGATGCTGGGCGCGGAGTTCCTGGCACGGCGGTTCCCGACGATCGACGCAGCGTGCCGGGAGGCCGGATTCGACTGGTCCCGCGAACCGGTGCCGGTGACGCCCGCAGCGCACTATGCGATGGGCGGGGTCGCGACGGACACCGCGGGCCGGACGACCCTGCCCGGACTGTTCGCGGTGGGCGAGGCGGCCTGCACCGGCGCGCACGGAGCGAACCGACTGGCATCGAACTCGCTGCTCGAGGGACTGGTGTTCGCACACAGGGCCGCCGCAGCGGTGGACACCTTCGACGCGGGCGGGGACTGGCCCGGTCCACCCGCCTGGCTCAACGCTGCGGGAGGCAGCGACACGCTGCCGGAGTCCGCGCCTCTCTCCCCCTTCGACCGTGCGCGCCTGCAGAGCGTCCTGTGGTCGGCGGCCGGCCTGAGCCGCACCCGCACCGGCCTCGCCCGGGCCGCCGCCGAGCTGGCCGGGATGCGGACGCCCGCGCCCGGCGAGGACGCGAATCTGCTGCTGCTCGGCCGCCTCGTCGTCGCCGCGGCGCTCTCGCGGGAAGAGTCCCGCGGCGCGCACTATCGCTCCGACTTCCCACTGACCGCCCCCGGCGACGCCCGGCACACCGTGCTCGCGCCTCTGCCGCTCCCGACCGAGGAGACCGTTCCATGCTGACGCGCCCGATCATCGACGCCGCCGTGAGCGCCGCCCTCGCCGAGGACGCACCCTGGGGCGATCTGACCAGCGAACTCCTCATTCCCACATCGGCGTACGCTTCCGCCCGGCTCGCCGCCCGGGAGCCAGGGACCTTCGCCGGGGGCGAGGTGTTCGCCGCAGCGATGCGGCTGACCGACCCCGGCATCCAGGTCATCCTCGCGGTCGCGGACGGGGACGCCTTCGAGGCCGGCGACACGCTCGCCACCGTCAGCGGACCGGCGGGCTCGGTGCTGACGGCGGAGCGGGTGGCGCTGAACTTCGCCCAGCGGATGAGCGGAATCGCCACGCTCACAGCGTCCTTCGTCCGTGCGGTGGCGCACACCTCCGCTCGGATTGTGGACACCCGGAAGACGACGCCGGGCCTGCGCGCCTTCGAACGGCACGCGGTGCGCTGCGGCGGCGGCGGCAACCATCGCTTCTCGCTCTCGGACGCGGTGATGGCCAAAGACAATCACCTCGCCGTGCTGACCGCGCAGTCGGGGCTGTCGGTCACCGCTGCGCTGAAGAAAGTGCGACGGGAGCTCTCCCACACCACGCACCTCGAGGTGGAGGTCGACCGTCTCGACCAGATCGAGCCGGTGCTCGCCGCCGGCGTCGACACGATCATGCTCGACAACTTCACGCTGGAACAGCTGCGCGAAGGCGTTGCGATCGTGGACGGCCGGGCGATCGTGGAGGCGAGCGGCACGGTGAGTCTCTCGACCGTGCGCGCCATCGCGGAGACCGGTGTGGACATCATCTCGGCCGGCGCGCTGACGCACAGCGTGCGCTCGCTCGATCTTGGGCTGGATGTGGTGGTCGAGACGCCGTGATCTACCTGGACGCCGCCGCCACCTCCGCGGTCCGCCGCGACGTGCTGGAGGCGATGTGGCCGTATCTGACGGGCGACTTCGGCAACCCGTCGAGCCACCACAGCCTCGGCGAGACGGCGGCCCGGGCTCTCGGCGAGGCCCGGAGCGCGGTCGCCGCCTGGCTCGGCTGCCGGGCCTCCGAGGTGGTGTTCACCTCGGGGGGGACGGAGGCCGACAACCTCGCGGTCAAAGGCATCGCTCTGGCGAACCCGCGCGGCCGGCACCTCGTCACCACCCCGATCGAGCACGAGGCTGTGCTGGCCTCGGCCGACCACCTGGTGCGTGAGCACGGCTTCTCGGTGACGCTCGTGCCGGTCGGCCGGGACGGTCTCGTCGACACGGCGGATTTCGCAGCGGCGCTCCGGCCGGACACAACGCTGGCCTCCGTGATGCTCGCGAACAACGAGGTCGGGACGGTGCAGCCGGTCGCGGAGCTGGCGGCGCTGGCGCACGGGCACGGTATCCCGTTCCACACCGATGCGGTGCAGGCAGCGGGCTGGCTGCCACTGGATGTGCGGGCGCTCGGGGTGGACGCGCTCAGCGTGTCGGGCCACAAGATCGGGGCGTCGAAGGGCATCGGCGCACTGTGCGTGCACGGCCGCGTCCCGCTGGAGCCGGTGCTGCACGGGGGCGGCCAGGAGCGCGGACGCCGGTCGGGGACGGAGAACGTCGCCGGAGCGGTCGGCTTCGCGGTGGCCGCCCAGGCGACGGCGACCGGCCGCGATGACCGGGCGACGGCCGCCCAGGCAGCCCGCGACGCCTTCGTGGCCGCTGTGCTGGAGGCCGCGCCGGGAGCCGAGCTGACCGGGCATCCCTCGCTGCGGCTGCCGGGCACCGCATCGTTCGTCTTCCCGGGGACGAGCGGAGAGGCCGTGCTGCTGGAACTGGAGCGGAACGGAGTGGTCTCCTCGAGCGGGTCGGCCTGCGCGGCCGGAAGCGAGGAGGCCTCGCATGTGCTGCTGGCGCTCGGCTACCCCGCGGAGCTGGCGCGCACGGCTGTGCGATTCTCGTGGGGTCCCGAGACAGGCGCGGCGGAGCTGGCCGGTGTCGCGCTCGCGGTCGGGGCGGCGGTCCGCCGGGTCGCCGGATTGCGTGGAGAGTGAACGCGGGCGAGCGGTGACACCAGAGGGAGCCAGCCGTGTCCGAGGTCACCGATACTCTTGACCGGTGACGGAAAAGATCTCAGCTCCGGCCAGCCCACCCACGGTGGCTCCGGGTGTCCCGGCTGCCCCAGCGGAGCTGTCGAAACGGGACTCGCGGGTCATCTGGCTGCTGCTGGCGGCCACGTTCGTCGTGATCCTGAACGAAACGATCATGACGGTCGCCCTCCCGAAGCTGATGAACGATCTTCGCATCGACGCACTCGCGGCCCAGTGGCTGTCCACGGCGTTCATGCTGACGATGGCGGTGGTCATCCCGATCACCGGGTTCCTGCTGCAACGGCTCTCGACGCGCGCCGTATTCATCGCGGCCCTGTCGCTGTTCTCGGTCGGGACGCTCACAGCGGCCCTCGCCCCCAGTTTCGCGGTGCTGGTGGGAGCGCGCGTGATCCAGGCGACCGGCACGGCGATCATGCTTCCCCTGCTGATGACCACGCTCATGACCGTGGTGCCCCCGGCGAAGCGCGGCCGGACGATGGGCAATGTGTCGATCGTGATCTCGGTCGCACCGGCCATCGGCCCCGCGATCTCGGGCTTCATCCTGAACTACCTGGCGTGGCAGTGGCTTTCCTCATTGTGCTGCCGATCGCCCTCGTCATGCTGCTGATCGGCATCAAGTACGTGGAGAACGTCGGGGAGACCTCGCGCAGCCGCATCGACGTCCTCACGGTGGCGCTCTCAGCGTTCGGCTTCGGCGGGCTCGTGTACGGCCTGACGCTGAGCGGGGAGTCGAGGGGGTCGGGGCCGGTCCGGCGATGTGGGTTTCGCTGGCGGTCGGGGTCGTCGCGCTGACGGCGTTCGTCCTGCGGCAGCTCGTTCTGCAACGCAGAGACCGGGCGCTGATCGACCTGCGCACGTTCCGCAGGCCCCTGTTCACGACCGCGATCGCGATGATGGCCATCAGCATGGCCTCCCTGTTCGGCGTCATCATCGTTCTGCCGCTGTATTTGCAGCACGTCCTGCACCTGGACACGCTCTCGACCGGTTTGCTCCTGTTGCCGGACGGGCTCGCGATGGGGCTCGCAGCGCCCGTCGTCGGGCGTCTCTACGACCGGTTCGGGCCACAGCCGCTGGTGGCGCCGGGGGCGATCCTCGTCAGCCTGGTGCTGTGGGGACTCACGATGGTGACCGAGCACACGCCGGTGTCCCTCCTTCTGATCGCGCACATCGCCTTCAGCCTCGGGCTCGCGCTGATGTCCACGCCGCTGTTCACGGCGGGGCTGGGCGCGGTTCCGCCGCACCTCTACTCGCACGGCTCGGCGATCGTCGGCACCGTGCAGCAGGTCGCGGGCGCGGCGGGGACAGCGCTGCTGATCGCCCTGATGTCGCTGCAGACCTCGAATCTGCTCCGAGACGGATCGCCGGTGGATGCGGCGACCGCGGGCGGCGTGCGCGCGGCCTTCCTCGGGGCGGCGATCATCTCGCTGTTCGCGGTGGCAGACTCGTTCTTCGTGCGGAAGCCCGCTGACGCGCCCGACGGAGCGGACGCGCACTAACGCGCCATCGAGCCGATGTCGGAGCACGACCGCGGGGTCGCCGGCGGCCAGCGCCGCCGTGACAGCCGCCGGCCCGCTTCGCAGACGTAAGCCCGGTGCTCCGGAGTGCCGTCCGCGGGATATCGTGGCTACATGAGCGAACCCGGGGACGGCCGCGTCGCGGTCTATATCGACTTCGACAACATCGTCATCTCCCGCTACGACCAGGTACACGGCCGTGGTCAATTTATGCGGGACAAGCAGAAGACAGGCGCACTGCCGAAGCCCGCTTTCGCCGCGAAACTCGCCGAGGCGCGCGTCGACCTCGGCGCCATCATCGACTTCGCTTCGTCGTTCGGAACGATCGTCTTGACCCGTGCGTACGCCGACTGGTCCTCGGCGGTCAACGCCGAATACCGCGGGCAGCTGGTCGGGCGGGCGGTGGATCTGGTGCAGCTGTTCCCGGCGGCGGCCTACGGCAAGAACGGCGGCGACATCCGCCTGGCGGTCGACACGGTCGAAGATCTCTTCCGGCTTCCCGAGTTGACCCACGTCGTGATCGTCGCCGGAGACTCAGACTACATCCCGCTGGCACAGCGCATCAAACGGCTCGGCCGGTACGTGATCGGCATCGGCATCGCCGGCTCGACAGCCCGCTCGCTCGCCGCGGCGTGCGACGAGTTCGTCAGCTACGACGATCTGCCGGGCATCGCGCGCGACGAAGCCGCCCAGACGGAAGAGGGTCACGAAGCCGTCGCAGACATCGCGGCCCCGGAGCAGGAGACCGAACCCGAGACCGCCGGAGCAGGGGCCGCAGACGCCGCCACCGTGCAGAAGGCGACCCAGCGCTCCCGCAAGCGCAAACCCCCCGAGCAGGCAACCCCCGAGCAGCCGGGCGAGACACAGGAAGAACCACAGGACGATCCACAGGTCGTGGCCACTCGTCTCCTCGCCCGCGCGCTCCAGCTCGGGCATGAGAAAGACGACTCTGAGTGGCTGCACACATCGGCGGTGAAAAGCCAGATGAAGCGGATGGACCCCTCCTTCAGCGAAAAAGCCCTGGGCTTCCGCTCGTTCAGCGACTTCGTGAAGTCGCACAACCAGCTCGTCGAACTCGACGACTCCTCCACAGCCCAGCTCGTACGGCTGGCCCCGACCCGCTCACGCCGCGCCCGGCACAGCGGCCGGGCGAGCGACACGGTTTCGGCGCACTGACCAGACGGAGCGAAGACGTGCTAGGTGTGATGTCCAGGGGGGTTGTTTCGGCGATACGGTCGTGAGGAGTTGAGGGGCGAGGGCCTCCGGTTGTGAAGTGGAGCTGTTCAGTTCAACCGCTTCACGATCCAGGAGGCCTTCGTGTCCCACGTTAACGCTGCTCTCACACCGCGCGCTCGTCTGCGCCTTGCCAGGCTCATCGTCGAGGACCATTGGCTGGTCTCCGTCGCAGCGAAGATGTTTATGGTCTCGCCCGTTACCGCGCGGAAATGGGCGGCGAGGTTCCGCGCCGAAGGCACGGGAGGGATGACCGACCGGTCTAGCCGCCCACGATCGATGCCAACGCGGACGCCGTTGCCCGTGCTCAAGCGGATCGTGCGGGCGAGGTGGCGACGACGCCTGGGGCCGGTGCAGATCGCCGGCGAGCTTGGCCTTCCCGCCTCGACCGTCCACGCCGTCCTGGTGTGCTGCCGCATCAACCGGCTCTGCACCATTGATCGGGTCACGGGCGAGCCGATCCGTCGCTACGAGCACGACCACCCTGGATCGCTGATCCATGTCGACGTGACGAAGTTCGGCAACATCCCCAACGGCGGCGGCTGACGATTCGTCGGCCGCGTCCAGGGCGAACGCAACCGGGAAGCGACCGCCACCCGCACGAAGAGCAGGAACCACCGCTACGAGCCACGGTTGGGCACCGCGTTCGTCTACACGATCATCGACGACCACTCCCGCGTCGCCTACGCCGAGATCTGCTCCGACGAGAAGGCGGACACCGCGATCGGTGTCCTGCGGCGTGCTGTCGCCTGGTTCGCCGACCGGGATGTCAGCGTCGAACTCGTCCTCTCGGACAACGGCTCCGCCTACAAGTCCTACGCCTGGCGAGACGCCTGCTAAGTCCGCTGCGCCGGGCAACTCGCCGGACAAGTCGAGGCCATCGTCTACCACGACGGCCTCGTCATCGTCCTCGGTGAGCTGAGCGCGCAACGCCCGAAGCGGCACGACCAGGCCCACCCGATCATCCTCAACATCAACGCCGAGACAGTCGGCCACGACCTCGCCCATACCGACAAGATGCCGATCCTGTGATCGGTTTCATCCAACGCTGCATAGTACTTTTGATCGTATCGAGCTAGGGAGCTATATGGAGAAGCCTGAGCCGGGCCGTAAATGGACTGTACGACTCCTGAATATCACGCATTGGAGAAGTCTTTGTCGCGATTGCAGACAGCATTCTCGGCAACTTTCGACGCTGACGTGAGAGGGGGTGCATGCCGACGCACGCACCCCCTCACCACTCATTCAACGCCCTGAGCTCTTTCCAGAGCATCCCGACCAGCCCACCGGTTGCCGAGGATGAGAAAAACAATCCCCTCTACGACAACTAAGAGCGGCCAAACCCACCACGGTGCCACAGCACCGGAAATAACGGCGAGCGCGACCAGGACGGCCATAGAGCCGAAGGACACGAACCGCCGAGTTGGGGTGGCGTTGATTGCTCGCCGAACGTCGGAGCGGAAGGCGTCACGGATAGTCACTTGCAGTAGCCTCCCGAGTATCCGACGGTTCCGATAACACCGGGACCAATGAGGAGCTGTGCGCAGCGCTTCTCGTTGTAGTAAATGCGCTGCGTGTTGACGATGATCGAGGCGGCGTTGAGGTCACAGAGCGCGCCACCCGCGTATCCCGTCAGTCGCGTCACCCAACCGCAGACTGTTGCCATGCCACTAAGGGTTGTGGCGGTCTTCGTCTCGTTGCGAGTGAGCTGCACCGACGGCAGGACTCAATACCACGCGAACTGAGGATCTGCAACGACAGGGAACGCGGCGGCCCTCGTAAAGTCGATAACCTGCGTGAGGGTCGTCCCGCTCAGTTCGTAGTGTGTCGGGACCGGAGCGCCGTTCGCGTCCTTTGCCCAGGGGGCGGCGATGTACGCAACTGGGTCGCTGTCGGCGTTCACGATGAAGTAGCCTTCGCCCGCCTGTACGATCTGACCGTTATCGGGGATCGTAAGGTCGTAGCTGTGGCGCTTCGGCGCGTCCGCTGTCGAGATCACTGTGTTGATCTGAAGCGAGCCATCCTTGGTGACCACCGGGACTGAAGTTGAGCCGTTGTTGTTGTCGTAGGACACGACACCCTTCTTCTCAACGATTGCGTTCTCGGCGTCCGAAGCGAACGGCAGTGCGACGGAAAGGCCTCCCGCTGTCGTGTCAAGGGTGATCCCCTCAGCAGGATCGACGGGAACCGAGATGTCTGCGCCTGAAACGGATGCGTCGATTGCGTTCTCGCCGGACGCTCTTGTCGTGACGGGTGCGGCATTGTTGGCCGTGTTCGGAGTCGCGCTCGTGACGGCACCGAGGACATCATCCGACGCAGTGTCCGCCAGTGCAGGAGACGCGCCCAGCAGTCCGAAGGCCAGGATCGCAGAGGTGGCGATCGCCGTTCCCCCCAGGTATTTCTTTACGTGCATTGTGTTGCAACTTCCTTGTTGAGACCAACGGAGCCGACAAGTGTTCGCTACCCGCAATGCGGAGCGATCGGGTCAGCTAGCCCCAGATTTCCAACATAGCAGCAGCCCTCCGACATGACGGAAAGCGCGACCAAACCGCGAAGGACGCGGGTTTGCCAAAAGGGTCCCCTTCAGGCATCCAGGATTCGTTGCCGCCGAATGCACTCGGGTCCTCTCGGAAGACCGAGTCGGCGACGTGCAGGCTCGCCTCAGCGCCGCCGGGCGAAGGTGTTACTTGAGCGGGCTCAGGCGCGGGTTCGAGGTCGGGGGCATGTTCCAGCCGTGCCGCTCGTGGATCTCCTTGATAAGCGCGAGATCGTTCTCACGTAGCCTGGAGAGTGCCTCCCTGTCATAGCCCTTGGTACGAAACAATCGAAGGTTCTGGCTGAGAGCCTGCGCCCAAGTGATGTACAGGTCGAGAACCTCGAGACGCTCCGCTACGCTATCGCCGGGCCGCGCGGCTTCCATCACCTCCCGCGCGAGGGTCGCGCCGAGCGCTCGTTCAGCCTCCAAGCCCTTCCAGTCCTCGTGTTCGTCGGTGAGGGCGATCATGGCGATGCGCAGGTCGGCGAGACGCTCGCCAACTGGCTCAGTGGTCGGGTCGAGTCCCACGAGCCGCTGGACTGCCTCCTGCGCGGCGGATCAGAGCGCGGTAGTGACAGCCTTCCGCGACTCCTTCAGCGCGTCGTTGGAGCGCCTGTTAGCCAGAATCGTTCCGATAGCAGCGATCACAACAGCCAGACCAGAAATGATGAGCGCAGCGATGTCCACAGCTCGATCCTGTCAGGTGGAAGCGGCTCTGCGACGGAGGTTCAGATACCTAACTGTGACGGAACTCCACCACATCCCCGTCCTGCATCACGTAATCCTTGCCTTCTATCCGCGCTTTCCCGTGCGCTCTCGCCTCGGCGACGCTCCCGGTGGCGACCAGATCGCCGAAGGAGATGACTTCGGCTTTGATGAAGCCTTTCTCGAAGTCGGTGTGGATGACGCCGGCGGCCTGCGGAGCCTTCCAGCCTTTGCGGATGGTCCACGCCCGCGACTCCTTGGGACCGGCCGTGAGGTAGGTCTGGAGGCCGAGCGTGTCGAAGCCGATGCGGGCGAGCTGGTCGAGGCCGCTCTCGGACTGGCCGGTCGAAGCGAGGAGTTCGGCGGCGTCCTCGGCGTCCAGGTCGATCAGCTCGGACTCGAGCTTGGCGTCGAGGAAGACGGCCTGGGCGGGCGCCACCAGAGCGGCGAGGGAGGCGCGGCGGGCTTCGTCGGTCAGCACCGCCTCATCCACATTGAACACGTAGATGAAGGGCTTCGCGGTGAGCAGGCCCAGCTCACGCAGCGGTTCGAGGTCCAGGGAAGAGGCCGAGAGCGGCGTGCCCTCGTTGAGGCAGGCGAGGGCGGCCCGGGCCGTTTCGAGCACGGTGGGCTCCAGCTTGCGGCCCTTGACCTCCTTCTCGTAGCGGGTCTCGGCCTTCTCGAGCGTCTGGAGGTCGGCGAGGATGAGCTCGGTGTTGATGGTCTCCATGTCGTTGGCGGCGTCGACCTTGCCCGCGACATGTACGACATCCGGGTCGGAGAATCCGCGCACGACCTGGGCGATGGCGTCCGCCTCGCGGATGTTCGCGAGGAACTTGTTGCCGAGGCCCTCGCCCTCGCTCGCTCCTTTGACGATGCCGGCGATGTCGACGAACGACACCGGCGCCGGCAGGATGCGCTCGCTGCCGAAGATTTCGGCCAGCTTGCCGAGGCGCGGGTCGGGGAGGTTCACCACGCCGACGTTGGGCTCGATCGTCGCGAACGGGTAGTTCGCGGCGAGCGCGTCGTTCTTGGTCAGCGCGTTGAAGAGGGTGGACTTGCCGACATTGGGCAGCCCGGCGATACCGATAGTGAGAGCCACAGTCCACCACTCTACCGGCCGGGTCCACGCCATCTTTTCCTCGCTTGTTCAGACGGCACGCCGGGGCAAGGCCAGAAAACGAGAAAACGATGGCCGGTCAAAACTAGACCGCTGTCACGGGCTGGCGCAGGATGGTGCGCAGCTTCTCCGGCGCGGCGCGGCGCGCGTCGCTCAGGTAGACCTCGTGGTGTTTCCCCGTCATCCGCAAACCGTGCCCGGGAATGTATACATTATGGAGTTCGTCGAGCACGGGAGCCTCGGCGTCGTAGGGGCCGACGTGCAACGTCTGCACGCACAGCCCCTCGTCCAGCGGTTCCAGCCGAAGCGAGGCGATGGCAGCCGGAGCGCTCTGCCGCCACAGCGTCCCGAGCCGCCTCGACGTGGTCGCCGGTGAGCCACTCCGGGACGAGATTCAGCACCGTCCACTGCCAGCGGGACTTGTCTCTCCCGCTCGTGAAGGCGGCCATGTCCTCCGCCCACCACAGCGCCTCCAGTGGCATCACACCGTAGTCGCGGCCGAGTTCGCGCTTGCTGAAGAACTTCAGCCGGTAGGCGACGAGGTAGAGCGCCTCGAGCGATTCCCGGTAGGCGTCCGACGTGTTCGGGCCGCCGCGCCCGTCGATCATGAGATACCGCAGCGGCGGCATGGTCACCACCTCGAACCGGCCGCGCGGCGCACGGTAGCCCGGGATGCCGTTCTTAATGTCTGTCTTCTCCATCGGCCCTTCCCCCTCACAATCTACGGCGCACCGGACGCCTCGCGCGCGGACGTCGGCAGGGCGTGCAACGATGACGGCGTGACCCTGGATTTCACCGCGATCGACTTCGAGACAGCGAATTCCTCGGCAGCGTCGGCCTGTTCGGTCGGGTTGGTCAAGGTCAGGGATGGGCGGGTCGTCGACCGATCGGGGTGGCTCATCCAGCCGCCGGCCGGGCACGACGAGTTCCACGAGTGGAACGTCCGCATCCACGGCGTCCACCCCGCGGATATCGCTGGGGCGCCGGGATGGGCCGACCAGCTGGCCGATCTGGTGGAGTTCTGCGAAGACGACGCTCTCGTCGCCCACAACGCGGGCTTCGACATGGGCGTCATCCGCGCCGCGTGCGCGGCAACCCGCATCGCCTGCCCGGATTACCGCTATCTGTGCAGCCTTCAGGTGGCCCGCCGCACGTGCCTGGAGTCCTACCGGCTGCCGGCCGCCGCGCTGGCTGCGGGCTTCGAGGACTTCCACCACCACGACGCGCTCGCCGACGCCGAGGCGTGTGCCGCAATCGCGATCCACGCGGCCCGGCGGCACGGAGCCGCGACAGTGTCCGACCTGGCCGCGCTGACGGGTACGCGTCTGTACCGCATCGGTGCGCCGGCCGCGTCGTAGACACCGCGCTTCTTCATCTCCTACTCCAAATGCAAACCTTGCGGCTTTGTGGTCTTTCTCCTAATGTCGGGACATAGTTACAATGCAAAGGAACATGATGTCCTGGCACCCCTCCGGCTCGCTGGCCGTTCTCACTGCCGATGAGATCCCCAGCCTACAGCGGCGGCGGCTCCTGCGCCGCATCACCGTCCTCTCGACGTTCGGCGGACTGCTCTTCGGTTACGACACCGGCGTAATCAGCGGCGCGCTTCCGTTCATGCGGTTCGAGGGAGTGGCGCTCTCGCCGTTCGAGGAGGGCGTCGTTGTCTCTTCCCTCCTCTTCGGCGCCGCCGCAGGCTCGCTCGTGGGCGGGCGGATCGCCGACCGCAGCGGACGACGCCGCCTGCTCATCGGCCTCGCGATCGTGTTCTTCGCCGCGGCGCTCGGCTGCACGTTCGCGCCATCCATCGCGGTCATGGTCGCGGCACGGGTGCTGCTCGGGATCGCCGTCGGCGCGGCATCGGTCGCCGTCCCGCTGTTCCTCACGGAGGTCTCGCCGGCGCAGCGGCGCGGGCAGATCGTCACGCACAACGAATTGATGATCGTCTCCGGGCAGCTCGCGGCGTTCACAGTGAACGCGGCGATCGCGGCGGCGGTCCCGGAGCACGCCGAGGTGTGGCGGTGGATGCTGGTCGTCGCCTCCCTCCCCGCCGTGGTCCTCTTCTTCGGGATGCTCGTCGTGCCCGAGAGCCCGCGCTGGCTGATCCTTCAGGGACGCTTCGCCGAGGGGCGCGCCGAGCACCAGGCCGAGCGGGAGGCCGCCGAGATCCGGGATGCGATCGAGCACGCCCCCAGCGCCTCTTTCGCCGATCTCGTGCGCGCGCTCGGCACGCCGTGGATACGCCGCGTCTTCCTCGTGGGCGTCGGGATCGCGATGGTGCAGCAATTGACGGGCGTGAACTCGATCATGTACTACGGCGTCCAGATCCTGCAGCGAGCGGGCTTCGACGCGCAGGCGGCGCTCGTCGGGCAGATCGCGAACGGCGTCATCTCGGTGCTCGCCACCTTCGGCGGGATCTGGCTGCTCGGACGGGTGGGCCGCCGCCCGCTTCTGATCACCGGCCTCATCGGCACGACGAGCGCGCTGCTGCTCGTCGGCACGAGTTCCGCCGTGCTCGCGGGCACACCCGCGCTGCCGTTCGCGACCCTCACGCTCACGGTGCTGTTCCTCACGTTCCAGCAGGGCGCGGTGTCGCCGGTGACCTGGCTGATGCTCGCCGAGATCTTCCCGGCGCGCATCCGCGGCGTCGCGTTCGGCGCAGCGGCACTCGTCCTCTGGCTGACGAATTTCCTCGTCGGGTTTCTGTTCCCCCAGCTGGTGTCCGGGATGGGGATCTCGCCGACGTTCTTCGTCTTCGCGGCCGTGGGCTGCGGCGCACTCCTGTTCGTCGTGCGCGCGCTGCCGGAGACGCGCGGGCGGAGCCTGGAGACCCTGGAACGGGAGCTGGAGGCACATTACACGCGGTGAGCGCGGCGCGCGTACCCCGGCTGTCGGCGACTCCTGCAAGACTGCACGCATGGACATCCTCGCCCTCTTCGTCGGCATTCTGCTCGGTCTGATCGTCGGGGCCGTCGCCGCGGGTTCCGCGGGTTCCGCGGTCGCCCGGCTGCTGCGCGGCCGGTCCTCTGCGGAGCCCGTGGAGGCCGCGCCCGCGGTCGACCCCGCGGTGCTCGCCGCCCAGCACGCGACCGAGCTGGTGCAGGTGCGGGCCGCCGAGGCGGCGGTGCAGGCGGAGATCCGCACCGACCTCGCCGCCGCGCAGGGCCGCATCGACGCGCTCGAGCGGCAGGTGCTTGCCGCCCAGCACCAGCTGCGCGAGACGATCGAGCGGCACCGCGCCGAGGCCGCTGCGCAGGGCGAGCGGGAGCGCGCCGAGAGCAAAGTCCTCCAGGCGCTCGCACCGGTGCGGGAGTCGCTGACCGAGATGCACCGCGCCGTGGCGGAGCTGGAGGGGCAGCGCACCCGGCAGCATGGCGAGCTCACCCAGCAGTTGCGCTCCGCCGTGGAATCCGAAGAGCGGCTCCGCAGCACGGCCGAGGCGCTCGCCTCCGCGCTGCGCTCGAACAGCACACGCGGGGTGTGGGGCGAGACCCAGCTGCGCAGCGTGGTCGAGGCCGCGGGTCTGCTCGAGCGAGTCGACTTCGACGTGCAGGCGAACATCCACTCCGAGGCCGGCGCCGGCCGTCCGGATATGATCATCCGCCTGCCCGGCGGCAAGAATATGGCCCTGGACGCCAAAGTCCCGTTCACCGCCTACCTCGAGGCGAGCCAGATCCCGGCCACGGCCACCGGCGCAGAAGGCGCCCAGCGAGACGTCCTGCTCAAGCAGCATGTCAAAGCGGTCCGCGACCACATAACGGCCCTCGGCAGCAAGGCGTACTGGACGGGACTGGAATCGTCCCCCGAGCTCGTGATC
The DNA here is from genome assembly GCF_000007665.1 of Leifsonia xyli subsp. xyli str. CTCB07. Classification (NCBI taxonomy): domain Bacteria; kingdom Bacillati; phylum Actinomycetota; class Actinomycetes; order Micrococcales; family Microbacteriaceae; genus Leifsonia; species Leifsonia xyli. The sequence continues at coordinate 1,733,186 of NC_006087.1, forward strand.
GCGTTCATCCCGAGCGAATCCCTGGTCTCCTCCGCGCTCGAGGCCGATCCCTCGATCCTGGAGTTCGCCTTCGCCAAGCGCGTCGCCCTCGCCTCCCCGGTGACGCTCTGGTCGGTGCTCAAGACCGTCGCGTTCAGCTGGCAGCAGGATGTGCTCACCCAGGAGGCCAAACAGCTCTTCGACCTCAGCCGCACGCTCTACAGCCGCCTGTCCACCACCGCGGGGCACATCGAGAAGCTCGGTCGCTCCCTGGAGCGCACCGTCAAGGACTACAACGGCTTCGTGGGCTCGTTCGAGCGCCAGGTCCTCCCCGCCGCCCGCAAACTCGGCGCTCTGGACGAGTCCCGGGTGATCGGGGCCCTCGACGGCATTGAGGAGGCTCCCCGCGAGCTCACGGCATTCGAGCTCGTGAGCGAGCTCGAACCCCGGGACATGCACGGCATCGACAAACTGGCCCGCGACGAGCAGGCCCGAGCGGAGCAGTCACGCACCGCGGACTCCACCGCCGAACACAGCGCGTAGCGTCCCCGTCGAGGAGCCGCCGAACTGCCGGAAGGCGGCTGAGGCCAGAACGCGGCATCCGCGCGATGTCCGGGGAGACGCCCGCCGATGCCCCCGGCCTCTTCCCGCCCGGACCAGACCGTCGCCGGCCGCCGAAAGCGGCCGCGAGAAGCGGTCAAAGCTCGGAGGCATCCAGCCACTTCTCGGCCGGGTGGTCCGCGAGGACACGGCGAATGGTGCCGGACTTCGAGCGCAGCACGATCGACTCCGTGCGGATGATCAGGCCCTTGCGACGCACGCCTTCGACCAGCCCGCCGTCTGTCACACCGGTCGCGACGAAGAAGGTGTTGTCGCCCTTGACGAGGTCGTCCGCTCCGTAGACACGGTCCAGATCCAGGCCGGACGCGATGCCGGCGGCGCGCTCCGCATCGTCTTTCGGTGCGAGCTTGCCCTGCATGAAACCGCCGAGCGCCTTGATCGCGCAGGCGGTGGTGATGCCTTCCGGGCTGCCGCCGATGCCGACGCACAGATCGATGCGCGAGTCGTGACGCGCCGCGTTGATGCCGCCCGCGACATCACCGTCGAGCATGAGGCGCGTACCGGCTCCGGCCGCGCGGATCTCCTCGATCAGGCCCTCGTGGCGCGGCCGATCGAGGACGGCGACGCGGAGCTCGCCCACCGGTTTGCCCTTGGCCTTCGCGAGCTCCCGGATGTTGTCGCCGACGGACTGGGACAGGTCGACCACACCGCGGCCCTCCGGCCCGGCGACGATTTTGGACATGTAGAAGACGCTGGACGCGTCGAGCATCGTCCCACGGTCGGACACCGCGATCACCGACAGCGCGTTCTGGCGGCCGGCCGCGGTCAGCGAGGTGCCGTCGATCGGGTCGACCGCGATGTCGCAGGCCGGGCCACGACCGTTGCCGACATGCTCGCCGTTGAAGAGCATGGGCGCGTTGTCCTTCTCGCCCTCGCCGATGACGACGAGACCGTCGAAGTTGACCGTCCCGAGGAACTTGCGCATCGCGTCCACCGCCGAGCCGTCCGCCGCGTTTTTGTCGCCACGCCCGATCCACGGGGTCGCCCGGATGGCCGCCGCCTCGGTCGCCCGCACGAGCTCCATCGCGAGGTTCCGGTCCGGGTGGAGGAAGAGGGATGCGGTGTCGGTGCTGGTCATGATGGGTCCTCCCGGACGGAGTCGAACGACGGTGTCGGCGCCGCCCTCGGCGGCGCTGCCCAGTTTATCCAGGCGGGCGCCTCGCACAGCGGATACGCACGAACGTTCATCGCCCGCCGCCCACACCCGCCGGACGGGCGGCTCCCGGCATCCGCCCCTCGGTATGATGAGTCGCGTTCGACCCCCGATCCCAAGGAGCAGCTATGCCCATCGCCACGCCGGACCAGTACGCAGAGATGCTCGATAAGGCGAAGGCCGGCGGGTTCGCTTACCCGGCGTTCAATGTCTCGTCCTCGTCGACGATCAACGCGGTGCTGCAGGGTCTGACCGAGGCCGGCAGCGACGGCATCATCCAGGTCACGACCGGTGGTTCGGACTACTTCGCCGGGCAGTCGGTCAAGGCGCGCGCGACCGGTGCGCTGGCGTTCGCCAGGTTCGCCACCGAGGTCGCCAAGAACTATCCGATCACGGTCGCGCTGCACACCGACCACTGCCCGAAGAACGCGCTCGACGACTTCGCGCTCCCACTCATCGCCGCCTCCGAGGACGAGGTCAAGGCCGGCCGGAATCCGATCTTCCAGTCTCACATGTGGGACGGCTCGGCGGTTCCGCTGGCCGATAACCTGGAGATCGCGAAGCAGATGATCGAGCGCACCCGGGCCATCAACGCCATCCTCGAAGTCGAGATCGGTGTCGTCGGCGGCGAGGAGGACGGCGTCAGCCACGAAATCAACGAGCACCTTTACACCACGCTGGACGATGCGATCCAGACCGTGGAGGCCCTCGGCCTGGGCGAGAACGGCCGCTACATGGCTGCGCTCACCTTCGGCAACGTGCATGGCGTCTACAAGCCGGGCAACGTCAAGCTGCGCCCGGAGCTCCTCAAAGAGATCCAGGACGGCCTCGCCGCCAAGTACGGGACCAGCCCCAAGCCGCTCGACCTCGTCTTCCACGGCGGCTCGGGCTCGACCGACGAGGAGATCGCGGAGGCCGTGCGCAACGGCGTCGTGAAGATGAACATCGACACCGACACGCAGTACGCGTTCACCCGCTCGATCGCAGGCTACATGTTCGGGAACTACGACGGCGTCCTCAAGATCGACGGCGAGGTCGGCAACAAGAAGGTCTACGACCCGCGCGCCTGGGGCAAGGTCGCCGAGTCGGCGATGGCCGCTCGCGTCGTCGAGGCGACACAGCAGCTGGGCAGCGCCGGACACTCCGGCAAGTAGTCAAAGACCGACATCGCGGGAGGCGGCCGCATGGCCGAGGAGCAGCAGCCAGACGAGCGTCCGCGACCGAAGTTCGGCGAGCTGGCGCCGCCGGGCTGGTCCTGGAGCCCCCCGGAGGACGTCAACCGCCTCGACACCACACGCCGCAGTCCGGCGGCGTCGGAGAGTCTGGACGCCGCCGAGGACAGGCGTCCCGGCGTACCCGCGGGCCCGGAGGACCACCGGCCAAAGCCTCCCGAGCGGCGCTCACCGTACTCGCCCCCGGCGCAGGCCCATGCGCCGCGCGGGAACTTCTCCGCGACGATCGCGCTCCTGATCGTCGGTCTCTTCGGGATGATCTCCTCCATCGGGACGTTGCAGGCCCTCCCCTCAAGCATGGGACTCCTGCACACCACCCAGCAGCTCGGCGATTTCCACCCCGCCGACTCGGTGAGCGCTCTCATCACGACCGGCTCGATTGTGATGGCCGGTCTGTGGTTCCTCTCCGCCGGGCTCTCGGTCTGGCTGCTCCTCCGGAAGCGGCTCGCGTTCTACCTGCCGATCGTCGCGGGCGTCGTCGCCCTCATCGTCCTTTTCGTGATCGCTGGCGCCGTCATCGCCACCGACCCGGCGCTGCTCGACTATGGCCGAGTCACCCCCAGCCCGGCAGGCACGCCGACACCCTGAGGGCCGCTGCGACGCTCCGAGGCCGGCTGCCCAGACCCCCGACCGGGTGGGCGTGGGAAGAGGAGGCCCCTCCCCACGCCACCGGGGTCAGGCCACAGCCTCCGTACGCGCATCGGCGATCCCCTGCGCGAGCGGCGTCGTCGGCCGGCCGATCAGCTCGGACAGCGTGGGCGTCACCTCTGCGAACCCGCCATCCCGGATGTCGCCGTCGAGCGCGACCACAAAGCCCGCAGTCCCCTCGTCGAGACCCGCGCCGAGAAGGATCTGCCGGTGCTGTTCCGGCGTCACCGGCCGGTACGCGATCTCCCGCCCGAGCAGGTCCCTAGCGACCGCAGCCAGTTCGGTGAACGTCCAAGCAGCGTCCCCGGAGAGCTCGTAGACCGCGCCCTCGTGCCCCTCAGCGGTCAGCACCGCCGCGGCGGCTTCGGCGTAGTCTTTGCGGGATGCGCTCGCGACGCGGCCGGCACCCGCGCTGGCGACGACTTCGCCGGTCATAGACGCGATGCCGACCTGATCCGCGTATGTCTCCGTGTACAGGTTGTTGCGCAGGATGGTCACCGGCAGCCCAGACTCCGCGAGCAGCCGCTCGGTCGCGGCGTGCTCGGGCGAGAGCACGCCGTCCGTTTCGGTAGCGTGGAAAACGCTGGTGTAGACGAGACGGCCGACGCCCGCCCGCTTCGCCGCCTCGATCGCGTTCCCGTGCTGCCGCGCTCGCTGGCCGATCTCCGAGCTGGAGACGAGCAGCATCGCGTCGGCGCCGGCGAACGCAGGCTCCAGCGTCTCGGGCTTGTCGAAGTCGATCACGGCGGTTTCGATGCCCTGGGCGGCGAGCGGAGCCAGACGCTCGGCGCTGCGTCCGAGCGCGCGGATGCTGGCGGCGGGGACGCCGCGTTTCCGCAGCGCCTCCACGGTCAGGCGGCCTAGGTGGCCGGTTGCTCCGGTGACGATGATGGTCATGATCGGTTTCCTTTCGGTTGGTAACGGGGCCAACCGGCGGCCTGCCGCAAAACTTCCCATACGGAGGTACGCACTTTTTAGTAAGCAGCTGAGTGACAAACGTACCTACGTCTTTGAGACGGAAGGTGCAAGCGGTGAACGAGGTAACGCAGGTAGGTCGGCGTGCGGTTGTGTATGTGCGGATCAGTGATGACCCGGAGGGTCTGGAGCGGGGTGTGGACCGGCAGGAGGAGGACTTCCGGGCGGTGGCCGCCGCGGAGGGCCTGGAGGTGGTGGCGGTGTTCCGTGAGAACGACACGTCCGCGTTCAAGCAGCGCACCATCGTGTTGCCCTCGGGTGAGAAGGTCCGGCGGGTGATCCGCCCGAAGTTTAGGGCGATGCTCCAGTTGATGGCCAACGACGGCGGGGACGTGCTGATAGCCTACGACCTCGACCGTGCGGTGCGTGACCCGCGCGATTTGGAGGATCTGATCGAATCGAAGATGCTCCACGGGTACGGGGGGCGCTCCGCCACGGGGAGCCTGCGCCTGGACACCGATAGCGATGTGGCGATGGCCCGTGTGCTGGTGGCGATGGCGAACAAGTCGTCGGCGGACACCGCCAGGCGGGTGGCGCGGGCGTCGAAGCAGCGGGCGGTGGAGGGGTAGTGGCATGGGGGTCGTGCGCCGTTCGGGTATCGGATGGCGGACTCGACGCTTCACATCGTGCCGGAGCATGCCGCCCAGGTGTGGGAGGCCGTGAACCGGGTCCGGGCCGGCGAGAGCTTGTATCAGATTGTCACGCGGTGGAACCGTGCTGGGAACACGACCGAGCACGGGGCGTACTGGAACGAGAAGGTGTTGGGATCGCTGCTGCGCAGCCCAGCGTTGAAGGGGGTACGCACGTATCATCCGTTGCGTCCCGATGGTGCCAGGACGCCGACGGCAGAGGTGGTCACGCAAGAGAACTGGTCCCCGATTCTGGATGCGGAGACGTGGGATGAGGTTGTGGGGATTCTGGATGCCCGACGCGCCAAGATCGCGGGACAGGGATTGTCCACGAAGCGGGTGATGCCGTTCTCCGGGCTGACCCGGTGCGGGCGGTGTGGACACAAGATGCGCAAGAAGGGACCGAAGTACGTGTGCGAGCACCACTCCCGTGGTGGGTGCGCTCGCGCGATCAACGCGACCGAAGTGCAGGCTCATATCGAGGAGGTCGTCCTCGCCGCTTTCGCTGGGATCGACCTCACTGGAACCGCTCAACGGTCAGGGAGAGGCGAGAAGGTGACGAGTCTGCGGCAGCGGTTGGCAGCGGACCGGGAAGCGCTGGAACGCCTGGACGATGACCACTATGACGGGCTGATCGACAGGGCCACCTGGTCCAGGCAGCGGAACCGGATCATGGATCGGCTGGCGTTGATTCAGCGCGAGTACGAGCAGGCACTTCCGGTGCTTCCGAGCGCGAGCGTGAACATGAGCACCATCGCGGCCGAGTTGGGCGGGCGCACAGCGGCGTGGAAGCACGAGGTGACCAAGCTGGTACTGGAGTGCGTCCACATCCACGCCCAGCCCGCCGGAGTCGCATCGATCGTCCCCCGACGCAAGACCGACACCGACCAGGAGTACCAGACCCGGCTACACGCCCACCGGCAGGGACTCCTCACCCAGCGCACCGAGTTCGTCTGGGCCACCTGACCCCGGCACCCTCGGGCGGGCGCACAACGCCCGCAACCGTGCGATGACAACGGGATCGGGACTGTGCCAGGCAACCCCTGCCGGGCACGGGACGCCACCACCAAAGCCGCCACAGTGTGCCTTGGTGGTCACGCTCGTCACGCGGTGGGTCCTGGTCTGCTCGATCGCCCAGGCGCCTAGCTCGACCGCCATCTCACGAAACACAGAATTCATTTTTTGAAAGTGTTCGTTCTAGATTTCTCAGAAGACCTTGAGGGAACGGGAGACAGGAAAGAAGAATGACAGACCTGGCAACGTCGCCGCTCTCTCGGACGCTCCCCCGCTTCGACGTGGACCTGTTCCAGCGTCGGCACGGGCTGAACGATTCCAACCCTGCCAGCGGGCGCGGGGCGTCCGCGACTCTCGACCTCCTGAACCGACCCGAGTTTCGAAAAGGTCCCGCCGAGAACATTTTTCATCCTTCGGGAGAGGCACGGGAGAAAATCGAGAGATCGATGCGCTCCGAGTCGCCGATCGAGATCGTCCTCCCCTCGTTCGCGGGTCGTCCGCACAACCCGGCCGCCCACCGGCGGGTGAGCCCCGACCTGGGGGGAGCTCTATGCACTGCAACGTCTCAAGAACATCTCAGACACCGTGCATAGACCTACGCACCTGGCGTTCTCTTCACTCTCCTCCTCGACGGACGTGCCTATCGACCGTTCTACGGCTACAGCGACGACGAGGCTCTCCCCTACGGCAGCAACCTGGAGTCGCAGATCGACCTGCTCGGCGCACGAGGCCAGATCCGCACTGTCGACATGCACGATCTGATAATGGCCCGGAAACGGGACCTCGACGCCGTGGACACCCAAACCCGGCACGAGATCGCTGTCGCGTGGGAGTCTGGCCGGATCGCAGAACGGGACGATCTCATCCGAGCGCTGCGGCAAGGAACCGAGACGACAGCGATCTCCGCTGCTCTCATCGAGCTCTATAAGAGCGGGACGCACCGCGAAATCGGTCTCGATGAGTTCTTCGCCGCGGCCGATGCCGTCATGCGCCAACGCGCCGAGAGCACCGCCTTCGAATACGCCGTCCTGATGGACAAGCTCCGGAAGGTGAACCTCATCGGATCCTCCTTCCGCTATGCGATCTGCAGCACGGTCAATCCGAAACCGGGACAATACTCCCCTCGTTTGGCCGGCCCGCGGACGCTCATCTCCCCGTGGCACGGTGTCGCCGTCGAAGAACCCGACGACTGCATCGTCACACAGTACGAAGCGGCGATCTACCAAGACGTCGAGGACTACACGGCCGTCTTCATCCGGGGGACGAAGCCCCGTTCTTTTACACGAGACGCCGGTGACGTCGAAGCCGGGTCGAGCGTCGCTCGCCGCGCTGGCGGTCGCGCAGACGCTGGGGACGGCCGCCGTCGGCATCTCACTCACCGCGAGCGCGCTCACGGTGGCGAGCATGTCGGGGTCGGCAGCCTTCGCGGGCCTCGCCCAGAGCGCGACCATCGTCGGAGCGGGAGCGCTGGCCCTCCCGATCTCGCGCCTCGCCGCCCGCTGGGGCCGCTCTGTGTCGCTGACGTTCGCTTACACCGTCGCCTTCGCCGGGAGCGGCCTCGCGGCCCTCGGCGCGGCCGCAGGCGTGCTGGCCGTCTTCCTCGTGGGGATGGCCGGGGTGGGGAGCGGCACGGTCGCCGGACTCGCCCTGCGGTTCGCCGCTGCCGACCTCGCCCCAGACCCCGCGAAACGTCCGCGCTACATCGCTCTGATTCTCTGGACAGCCAGTGTCGGGAGCCTCATCGGTCCTCCGCTCACGGCAATCGCCCTGAAAGGAGGAAGCCCGTCCGGGCCGTTCCTCCTCATCGCGCTGCTGTACGGCCTGGCGATCCTGGTGGTCGCACTGACCCGGTTCCGGGCATCCGGCGATCCAGACGACACCGAGCGGCGAAAGGCCCGAACCGGCGCGGTCGGAAAGCGCTTCCCTCCGGCGGCCCGGGTCGCGATCACCGTCTCGACCTCGAACCATATGGCGATGACCGCGCTCATGGGTCTGGCTCCGGTCTTCCTCGACGGCGGGGGGTGAGCGCAGAGGGGATCGGCACGATCATGAGCGCTCATCTGGTGGGGATGTACGCGCTCAGCCCCCTGTTCGGCGTCATGGTGAGGGCGATCGGCCCGCGTGCGGCCTCTGTGATCGCTTTGACGTCGACGCTGACCGCGTGCGCCGTGATCGGGTTCGGGCTCCGGACACCCGTCGGGTTCGGCATCGGTCTCACCGTCCTGGGCCTCGGCTGGTCGCTGGGGACGATTGCCAGTTCGGCCGCACTGGCCTCGGTGCCCCTTGAGGACCGGCTGCGGACGCAGGGGTTCGCCGACACACTCCTCAACATCGGAGCCGGGGCCGCAAGCCTGCTCGGCGGAATCGTGGTCGGTCTGGCGGGTTATCCATTCTTGATCGGCGTCGTCGGCGTGTGTGGCGGCCGCTGTCGCGGTACCCGCGCTCGAGCTGATCCGTCGCCGCGCGGCCGGCGGCTCGCCGGGGACGGCAGAGCCGGGGACCAGCACACCTCCGACCGCCTGATCGCAGACGAGGCTAGCTGCGCCGCCCGCCGAGCGCTCGCTCGTCCCGTTTGCCAGCGATGTCCTTGCGCAGTTCTTTCGGCAGCGAGAACATCAGGTCTTCCTCCGCGGTCTTGACCTCCTGCACATCGGCGTAGCCGGCGCCCGCGAGGTCGGCGAGCACCTCCTGCACCAGCACCTCCGGCACCGACGCGCCACTGGTCACCCCGACGGTCGCGACACCGTCGAGCCACTCCTGGCGGATCTCGCTCGCGTAGTCCACGCGGTAGGCCGCCTTGGCGCCGTACTCCAGGGCGACCTCCACGAGGCGCACCGAGTTGGAGGAGTTGGCCGAACCGACGACGATGACGAGATCGGCGCTCTGGGCGACCTTCTTGATCGCGACCTGGCGGTTCTGAGTGGCGTAGCAGATGTCGTCGCTGGGCGGGTTCTGCAGGTTCGGGAAGCGTTCTCGCAGGCGGCGCACGGTCTCCATCGTCTCGTCCACCGAGAGAGTGGTCTGCGAAAGCCAGACGACCCTGTCCGGGTCCTTGACCTCGATCGTGTCGGCCTCGTCCGGGCTGTTCACGAGGGTGACGCGCTCGGGGGCGTGGCCCGCGGTGCCCTCGACCTCCTCGTGGCCCTCGTGGCCGATCAGGAGGATCTCGAAGTCGTCGCGCGCGAACCGGACAGCCTCGCGATGCACCTTGGTCACCAGCGGGCAGGTCGCGTCGATGGCGCGCAGCCCGCGGTCCGCAGCGGCGGCGACGACCGCGGGCGAGACACCGTGCGCCGAGAACACGATGTGCGCGCCCTCCGGAACCTCGTCCACCTCGTCCACAAAGATCGCACCCTGCCGCTCCAGCTCGGAGACGACATGGATGTTGTGGACGATCTGCTTGCGCACGTAGACCGGCGCTCCGTAGCGCTCCAGCGCCTTCTCGACGGCGATGACCGCGCGGTCCACACCGGCGCAGTAGCCGCGGGGGGCGGCCAGCAAGACCCGCTTCTGTCCCCGGACCGGGATATCCTGAAGCAGGCCGCGCACACCCGCGTCCCGCCGGAGGGGGATGCGGGGCATGGGGAGGCTGATGGTCGCGTCGCTCACCCTTCGATCGTACGCGGCAAGCGCTGAGGAAGGGATGAGAGGAACGCGAGTGACGGAGACGGCGAGTGCGCCCCGGATGGCCCCCGGACCTCCCACTCTCGACGATCCGTGGCCGGTCGCACTGCTGGCGTCGAAGATCCGCGGCTGGATCGAGCGGCTCGGCACGGCGTGGGTGGAGGGCGAGATCACCCAGTGGGGCGTCTCCGGCGGCAACGTCTACGGCAAGCTGAAGGATCTGAACGAGGACGCCACCGTCGGTTTCACGATCTGGTCGTCCGTCAAAGCGCGCATCCCCGCCGATCTGAAGCAGGGCGACCGGGTGATCGCCGCCGTCAAGCCGAACTACTGGCTCAAGGGCGGGACGCTCACCATGCAGGTCTCCGATATGCGCCACGTCGGCCTCGGCGACCTCCTCGAACGGCTCGAGCGGCTGCGCGCGCAGCTGCGCGCCGAGGGGCTCTTCCGCCCCGAGCGCAAGAAGCGCCTCCCGTTCCTCCCGCACACGATCGGGCTCGTCACCGGGAAAGACTCGGACGCCGAGAAGGATGTGCTTCGCAACGCCCAGCTGCGCTGGCCGCAGGTGCGCTTCCGCACCGTGTACGCCGCCGTGCAGGGCGACCGGACGGTACCGGAGGTGACAGCGGCCCTCCGGGAGCTGGACGCCGACCCCGAGGTCGAGGTCATCATCGTCGCCCGCGGCGGCGGCGACTTCCAGAACCTCCTCGGCTTCAGCGACGAGTCCCTGCTCCGCGCAGCGGCCGGCCTCAGCACGCCGCTCGTCAGCGCCATCGGCCATGAGGCCGACCGGCCGCTGCTGGACGAAGTGGCCGATCTGCGCGCGTCAACTCCCACCGACGCCGCCAAGCGGGTGGTCCCGGACGTCGCCGAAGAGCTTGTCCGGGTCCACCAGGCCCGCGCCCGGATCGGGACGCGGCTCACGCACATCATCCGGCACGAGATCGACCGCATCGGGCACCTCAGGACCCGGCCCGCCCTCGCCTCCGGGTCCTGGATCGTGGATTCCCGCGCCCAGGATCTGACGCGCTTCGTGGCCCGCGGGGCCGAACTCGTGGAGCGCTGCGTGGACCGCGAGGCCGCCCGGGTGGCCGAGCTGCGCGGACAACTACGCGCGCTGAGCCCGCAGGCGACGCTGGAGCGCGGGTACGCGATCGTGCAGAATGCGGCGGGCCGTGTCGTCGCGGCGCCAGGGGAGGCGCCGGCGGGAACGGAACTGCGGATCACCGTCTCCGGCGGGTCCCTGGCCGCGACCGCCGGGAAGGCGCTCCCCTCGCCGGCGCAGGGCGCGACGAACGGCTCGCTGGCCGCCCCGCGGGGGAAATAGAATGGATGCCATGCCACTCTCCGATATCAGCGCGCTCGGCTACGAGGAGGCGCGCGACGAACTCGTCCGCGTCGTCACCGAGCTGGAGCAGGGCTCCGCGACGCTCGAGGAGTCCCTCGCGCTCTGGGAGCGCGGCGAAGCTCTGGCCCGGCGCTGCGAGGAGTGGCTGATCGGTGCGAAGGCCCGGCTCGACGCCGCGCGCGCCGGGGCCGCAGAGAGCGCGGGCACGGCAAAAAGCGCGGTCGCGGCGGACAGCAGGGGAGCCGCGGACAGCGCATGAGCCCCCGAAACAAGCCCCCGGCGGTCGTCGCCGAACTCGGTCGCCCCGAGACGCCGGAGGAGACGGCGGCCCGCAGGGCGCAGAACTCGGCCAACCACCGCAACCGGCAGACCGTCAACAACCTCGTGTACTCGCTCATCGCGACCGTCACACTGGTGATCGTGATCGTGCTGGCCGTCCCGCGTGGCGCCCCCACCGCGTCCACCCACGACGTCGACTTCGCCGCCGTTGCGCAGCAGGCGCAGGGCAGCGAGCCGGACCCTCTGCTGGTTCCGGAGCTGCCGGACTCCTGGACGTCCAACAGCGCACAGTTCCGCACCAAGACCGCCGACGGCGTCGACTCCTGGTATATCGGGCTGCTCACGCCGAAAGGCGAGTTCATCGGTGTCACCCAGGGCTTCGAGGCGAACGAGAGCTGGATGGCCGGCCAGGTGAACCGCAGCCGGATCGCCGGGACCCGGGACATCGACGGCGTGCGCTGGGACGTGTACGACAACCGCACATCCGGCGCGGACACCGGCAACGTCGCCTACGCCCTGACGACGACAGCGGGAAAGAGTTCCATCGTCGTCTTCGGGACCGCCGGCGACGCCGAGTTCCAGACAGTCGCCGCCGCACTGGCCGGACAGATCCGATCGCTGGGAGACGCGTGATGCCCACGAACCGTCCGGGACGCATCTGGAACGAGTTGTTGCGGGGCAACGAGCGCTTCGTCGCCGGCACGCCCCGTCATCCGCGCCAGGGCGTCGAACGCCGCGAATCCGTCGCCCAGGGCCAGGCCCCCCTCGCCGCGATCTTCGGCTGCGCCGACTCCCGTCTCGCCGCCGAGATCATCTTCGACCTCGGGCTCGGCGACGCGTTCGTCGTACGCAACGCCGGCCAGGTGATCTCGGACTCGGTGGTCGGCTCGCTGGAGTACGCGGTCGCCGTACTGAAGGTGCCGCTCATCCTCGTGCTCGGCCACGACGCCTGCGGCGCCGTCGCCTCGGCCATCGCCTCGCAGGCGGCCGACGCCGAACCGCTCCCCCCGCACATCGCCTCGCTCATCGCCCCGATCGTCCCGGCCGTTCACCGCGTGACGAACACCGCGATGGACGCCGCGATCGACCCCGCACAGGTGGACGCCTCCGCGGTCGGCCGGGAGCATCTGCGCCACACGGTGAGCGAGCTGCTGGCCTGCTCGGAGATCATCAGCGACGCCGTCGCCGCCAATCTCCTCGCCATCGTCGGGGCCAACTACCGGCTCCAGGAAGGTCGGGTCGTCCCCGACGTCGTCGTCGGTCTGGCCGATCCGGCCGCCGACTCGCCGAGTGCCGCCTGAGCGGCGCTCACAACACACAGTAAGGAAGAACACACCGTGGTGGACACCAGTTCGGGCACCGAGTACCGCATCGAGCACGACACGATGGGCGAGGTGCGGGTGCCCGCAACCGCCCTGTACAGCGCGCAGACGCAGCGAGCGGTCGAGAACTTCCCGATCTCCGGCTCTGTGCTGGAGCCCGCCCAGATCGCGGCGCTCGCCCGCATCAAGAAGTCCGCGGCCCTCGCGAACGCCCGTCTCGGCGTCATCGACACCGAGATCGCGGACGCCATCACGGCCTCCGCCGACGAGGTCGTCGCCGGCGGACTGTTCGGCGAATTCCCAATCGATGTCTACCAGACCGGCTCGGGCACCTCCTCCAATATGAACATGAACGAGGTGCTCGCGACCCTCGCCACGCGCCGCCTGGGCCGCCCGGTGCATCCGAACGACCACGTCAACGCTTCGCAGTCCTCGAACGACGTCTTCCCGACCTCCGTCCACATCGCCGTCACCGGCGCGCTCATCGACGATCTCATCCCGGCCCTCGACCACCTCGCGGTCGCGCTGGAGGAGAAGGCCGAGCTGTGGGCCGCGGCCGTCAAGAGCGGCCGCACTCATTTGATGGACGCCACGCCGGTGACCCTCGGGCAGGAGTTCGGTGGCTATGCCGCCCAGATCCGCTACGGCATCGAACGTGTCCGGGCGGCGCTGACCCGGGTCGCCGAAGTCCCCCTCGGCGGCACCGCGGTCGGAACCGGCATCAACACCCCGGCCGGCTTCCCGCAGCTGGTGATCGAGCTCCTCACCCAGGAGACGGAGCTCCCGATCACCGAGGCCCGCAACCACTTCGAGGCCCAGGCCAACCGCGATGCCCTGGTCGAGGCCTCCGGTGCGCTCCGCACCATCGCCGTCAGCATGACCAAGATCTGCAACGACCTCCGATGGATGGGCTCCGGCCCCAACACCGGCCTCGGCGAACTGCATATCCCGGACCTCCAGCCCGGATCGTCGATCATGCCCGGCAAGGTCAACCCGGTCGTCCCAGAAGCTGCCCTCATGGTCGCCGCGCGCGTCATCGGCAACGACGCGACGATCGCCTGGAGCGGCGCCTCCGGCCTCTTCGAGCTGAACGTCGCCATCCCGGTGATGGGCACCGCCCTGCTGGAGTCCATCCGCCTCCTCACGCAGGCCAGCCGGGTGCTCGCCGACAAGACCGTCGCCGGCCTCGAAGCGAACCTCGCCCGGGCCCGCGCGTTCGCCGAGTCCAGCCCGTCCATCGTGACCCCGCTGAACCGCGTGATCGGCTACGAGGCCGCCGCCAAGGTCGCCAAGCACTCCGTCGCCCAGGGGATGACCGTTCGGGAGGCCGTGATCGCTCTCGGCTTCGTCGAACGCGGCGAGGTGACGGAGGAACAGCTCGACAAGGCGCTAGACGTGCTGAGCATGACCCGCCCCGGCTGAGACACACAGAACGGGAGAACGGCCACCGTCCGCACCGCGACTCCGCCGATTTCCGGGTGCCCTCCCTCCCACCCCGCAGGAGGGCGCCCGGCCTTCTCCCCACACCGCACCTTCTCCCTGCGCTCTGCCCTCTGATCCTCGCCGTGTCCTCTCACCACATCGCGGCCACCGCCCAGAAAGCCCCCAGCAGCACCGGACCCAGAGCAACATCCCCACCCGTGCCACCACGGCCCCCCTGGCCGCTCCACACCGCTGCCGCTCCGGCCGTGCCAGCGGTCAGGACGCAGGCGATCCCCCAAACGAGCACGGCGCCGGTCTCCCCCACCGGCACGAGCACCCCGGCCGCGAAGGCGAGCGGCCCCCACGGGGGCTCCCCCGGGCCAGCCCGTCCCACACGACCCCCACGACGAGGAAGACGTAGCCGGGCAGGACAAGCGCGTTCGGGAGCCGTCGCTCCCGCACGTCCGCCGCCACCAGCGGAACGGTCACCGCGGCGAGATAGAGGCTCCCGACCGCAGCCGGCCCAGCGTTGCGCAGCAGAAGAAGCGCAACGCCGAGCACGGCAGCGGCGGCGATCCGGACCTGTGTTTTCCCCATACCCTCACGCTAGAGAGGGGCGAGCCTCCGGATCGGGCATTCACAGGAAATACCGGTTGGTCCTGATCCTCCACAGGACAAGGGCCTCACGCCAGCTCGTTCGCCTCCAGCATCTCGGTCACGAGGGCCGCGATGGCCGACCGCTCCGACCGCGTCAGCGTGATGTGCCCGAACAGCGCGTGACCCTTCAGCGTCTCGATCACCGACGCGACGCCATCGTGACGGCCGACCCTCAGGTTGTCGCGCTGGGCCACATCGTGCGTCAGAACCACACGGGAGTTCTGGCCGATCCGGCTGAGCACCGTGAGCAGCACGTTCCGTTCCAGCGATTGCGCCTCGTCCACGATCACGAAGGAGTCGTGGAGCGAGCGGCCCCGGATGTGCGTCAGCGGCAGCACCTCGAGGATGCCGCGATCCTGCACTTCCTCGAGCACATTCCTCGAGACGAGCGCCCCGAGCGTGTCGAACACCGCCTGGCCCCAGGGGTTCATCTTCTCGCCCTGGTCGCCCGGCAGATACCCGAGCTCCTGTCCGCCGACCGCGTACAGCGGGCGGAACACGACGATCTTCTTGTGCTGCTGCCGCTCGAGCACCGCTTCCAGACCTGCGCACAGCGCGAGCGCCGATTTGCCGGTGCCGGCCCGGCCACCGAGCGACAGGATGCCCACCTCCGGGTCGAGGAGCATGTCGATCGCGAGGCGCTGCTCGGCGCTGCGGCCATGGAGCCCGAACACATCCCGGTCGCCGCGCACCAGTTTCAGCTCGCCCTCGTTCACGACGCGGCCGAGGGCCGAGCCGCGGTCGGAGTGGATGATGAGCCCCGTGTTGATGGGGAGCCCGTCGACCAGCGGAGTGCGCATCCACTCCTCCTCGTAGAGATCGCTCATCTGGTCGCTGCCGAGCGAGATCGCCGCGAGACCGGTCCACCCGGAGTCGACGGCCTGCTCGTGGCGGTACTCCTCGGCGACGAGGCCGATCGATGCGGCTTTGACGCGCATCGGGAGGTCCTTGGAGACGACGGTGACCGCAAGGCCCTCGTTCGCCAGGTTGAGCGCCACGGCGAGGATGCGCGAGTCGTTGTCGCCCAGCTGCATCCCGCTCGGGAGCACCGACATAGTGGAGTGGTTCAGCTCGACCCGCAGCGAGCCGCCCTCCCCCACGGGGAGAGGGAAGTCCAGCCGCTCGTGCTGGACGCGCAGATCGTCCAGGTTGCGCAGCACTTGCCGGGCGAAGTACCCGATCTCGGGATCGTTCCGCTTCCCTTCCAGCTCGCTCACGACGACGACGGGGATGACGACAGCGTGTTCGGCGAACCGGAAGATCGCCTTGGGGTCGGACAACAGCACAGAGGTGTCGAGCACATAAGTCCGCTCGCTCTGCTGGATGGCGTTTCCCGCCGACTCGAACTGCCGGGTTCCTGCTTCAGCCACGACCACTCCCACCCCCGCGGTCCCGCTCTCGCGAGAGCCGGCGGATCCTTATGGCGAGTCGGCCAGTGGGTTTCGAAACGAACGGTGTGGCCGTCTCGACCGAGCTCCGTGCCCGATGACACGAAACTACGCCGACTGTGCGCCGATCGATGCGTGGCGCGGGTGTGTGTTGCGTTACGGGCTGATGAATTCCTGCACCATTGCGGGAACCGGCCGCTCAGATCGCGGAGGAGTAGGAGACAAGCGCGGCGCGCACCATGCCGAAGGTCTCCTCGGTCGTGCCTGCGTGGACGCTGATTCGCGCGTTCGTCTCGCGGACCGTCGCGGTGATGCCGTGGTTGAAGAGGGCGGCGGCCAGAGCGGTGAGTTCCTCGGGCAGCGGCTCCAGCACGACGATCCCGGCGCGTTCCGCGGGGTTCCGCGGCGAGGAGACGGGCACAGCGAACTCGTCCGCGAGCGCGATGACTCGCTCGACGGCAGCCGACACGGCAGCCGAGATCGCCGGGACGCCGACCGCGGCGACCTCGTCGAGACCGGCGGCAAACCGCGCCTGGGCAACGAGGTCCGGGTTGGAGACAGCGTACGCCCGCGCGGCCCGCGCCGGGTCGAGCACCTCGTCCCAGGTCTGGCCGTCGGCGTCGGTGCCGACCCAGCCGCTGAAGACCGGGGTCAGGTGCCCGATGGCACGCTCGCTGAGGGCGAGGAACCCTGTGCCCCCGCCGGACCGCATCCACTTCTGCCCGCCCGAGACGACGACATCGGCGACCTCGTAGGGGGCGTCGACCATGCCGAAGCCCTGGATGGCATCGACGATCAGCAGCCGGTCGCCGATGACCTGCCGGATGCCGTCGATGTCGGCCAGATAACCGGTGCGCGAGTCCACCAGGCTGACCATGACCGCGCTCGTGGCGGGCGTGAGATGCTCGCGGATGCGCGCGGGCGTGACGCGGCCGTTGTCGGTCTGGAGCCAGACCGGCGCGATGACGCGCATCGCCTGCGCCGCACGGACCGCCGCGTAGGTGACGCTCGGGAACTCTGCGCGCGAGACCAGCACCTCGCCGCCGGTGAGGCCGAACGCGGCGTGCATGAGTCCGCTGGAGGCGTTCGACTGGAAGGAGACCTGATCGGCGGGGAACCGCGTCAGCGCGCTCACGGCTTGGCGGAGACGCGCGCCCTCCGCGGCCATCCCCTCGATCGTGCCGAACCGCGCCCGCGAAAGGATCTCGCACTGCGCGATCGCCTCCGCTCGCACCGCCGCCGACAGCGGGCCGACCCGGCCGTAGTCGAGGTATCCCGGCTCCTCGCCGAACCCGCGCGCGAACTGCTCGATCGTCGTCATCCCGCACCTCCGGGGACCATCCTGCCGCTTTGCGAGCCGCGCACGCGAATCCCCTTCGGCGGCTGCGGCTCAGGAGCCGAAGCGGCGCTGTCGGCGGGAGTAGTCGCGGACGGCGCGGAGGAAGTCGACTTCGCGGAGGTCGGGGCCGAGCGCTTCGACGAAGTAGAACTCGCTGTGGGCGCTCTGCCAGAGCATGAAGTCGCTGAGACGCTGCTCGCCGGAGGTGCGGATGACGAGGTCGGGGTCGGGCTGCCCCCCGGTGTAGAGGTGGGCGCCGATGAAATCCGGTGTCAGCAGGTCGGCCAGGGTCTCCAGGCTTCCGCCCTCGGCCTGGTGCGCGGCGACGATGCTGCGGATGGCGTCAGTGATCTCCTTGCGGCCGCCGTAGCCGACGGCGAGGTTGATGTGCATCCCCTCGTTCGCCGCGGTACGATCCTCGGCGCCGGTGAGCGCGGCGCCGAGCGGATCGGACAGCCCGGCGGCGGAGCCGACGTGCTTGACACGCCAGTGGCGGTAGCGGGAGAGGTCCTCGGCGAGTTCCGCGATGATTTCGATGAGGTCTGCCAGCTCGGCGCTCTCGCGGTTGGTGAGGTTGTCCGAGGAGAGGAGGTAGAGCGTGACGACGGCGATGCCGAGATCATCGCACCACTTCAAGAACTCGCGCATTTTGGCGGCGCCCGCACGGTGTCCGTGCGCGACCGTGGTGAGACCGGCCTGGCGTGCCCAGCGGCGGTTACCGTCGATGATCATCGCGACATGCTTCGGGAGCGCTTCGACGCCGAGCGCCGCGAGTTCGCGGCGAACGCCTTTCTGGTACAACCCATAGAGCAGTCCGCTGGCAAGGGGAGAACTTCTTCTGCTCACTCGGATACGTTAGCGCGGCACACGGCCCAGAGCTCACAGCGTCCCGCCACCCGTCTCCCATAGCTTTGCCCGCTATGTCCCTTACGCTTGGCCCATGACGCCGCGCAACGCTTCCGACCCCGAGGATGTCGCCGAGTTCCTGGCCGAACCGATGACCGCACTTCCGCCCGCTGACGGAGCGGTGAAGGCCGATGAGCTGCGCGGTCCGGCCCTCCCCAACATCCCGCTGCTGGACGCTTCCCCGGCCCATCCCTCGGAGATCAAGCCGACGTGGCGCGGCTGGATACACGCAGGCACCTTCCCGGTGGCCATCGCGGCGGGCATCGTCCTCATCAGCCTCGCGCAGGGCGCATCCGCGAAGTGGGCCGCCGCCGTCTTCATGCTGACGTCGATGCTGTTGTTCGGAAACTCAGCGCTCTACCACCGCTTCAGCTGGAAGCCGCGCACCAAGATCGTCCTGAAGCGCATCGACCACGCGAACATCTTCCTGCTGATCGCGGGCACGTACACGCCGCTGGCGGTGCTCGCGCTGCCGCCGGAGAAGGGCGTGCTCCTGCTCTCGATCGTGTGGGCGGGCGCACTCCTCGGGATCGGGTTCCGGGTGTTCTGGATCTCAGCGCCGCGCTGGCTGTACGTTCCGATCTACCTGTTGCTTGGCTGGGCGGCGATGATGTACATCGTCGACCTGGTGAACGCGAATGTCGCGATGATGGTGCTCGTGATGGTGGGCGGGGTGCTCTACACCGTGGGGGCGGTCATCTACGGCGTCAAACGCCCGAACCCGTTCCCGGGGGTGTTCGGGTTCCACGAGATCTTCCACACCCTGACGGTGCTGGCCTTCCTCTGTCACTGGGCGGCGACGCTGCTCATCGCGATGCGTCCCGCCTACAACGGCTGAGGGAGGGCCGTCGCTCAGCTGCGATGGTCGCCGGTGTCGCCGCCGGTGGACACCGCTTGCTCGGCGTCGAGCTTCTGCGCGATCTCCTCGCGGTAGCGCACGCGCCGGATGCGGCGGGTCATGTCCAGGATGAGGAGCACGGCCGCGACGGCAATCAGGAACGTGACCACGAACCCGACGACGCCCGGGGTCACCTGGTCATCGACCGGACCGCCGCTGGGGGTCGGCGTGGGGGTGGCCGCGAGCCACGCGGATGCGCGCAGCAAGAGGTCGGACATAGGGGGAACGTCGCTTTCGGCTCGGACGGGGACGACGAGGCATTCACAGCTTCGTCTCCTAGTGTTGTCTCAGCCTACCGTCGCAGCGGCGGCGGGCGTGGGCGGCGGCCGAGAGGCAGACAGGACACAGATGGCGCGCGACGACCAAAGCGTCCCGGACACGGAGGGCGACCGGGTCGAGACGTTCCCGCCGCCGGAGGCCGCGCATCCCGACGACGTCACCGCTGCTGCCCCCGCCGCGCCCGAGTCCGCCGGGCTCGCCTCCCGCTACGACCGCACCCTTTCGGCGAAGCGCCGGGACCGCTGGCTGCTCGGCGCGGGCGCTGCGGCCATGCTCGCGGTCGTCACCGCCTGGGTGCTCTGGGCCGGATGGGACAAGGACCAGGCCGATCTGCAGTTCACGGACACGGCGTACACCATCCCCGACGCCCGGCACGTCGACATCACCTTCACCATCAACACACCCCGAGGCACGGCTGTGACCTGCGCACTGCAAGCTCTCAACGAGGACTTCGCGATCGTCGGCTGGCGGATCGTCAGCTACCCCGGTTCGGACTCGCGCGTGACCACCCATCGAGAGAGCATCCGGACGACGCAACAGAGCACGACGGGTTTGATTAAAACCTGCTGGCTGACCTAGCCTTGTCATGGTGCGCCCCGGCCGAGGCCGGGGCGTCGACTTTACCCACCGGTTCCTGACCGGGCCATCTGCCGGCGGCGCTGCCGCAGGCGCGAAGGAGTTCACATTGTACCCGGAGTCTCAGACCACGTTTCTGACCCAGGATGCGTACGATCGCCTCGCGGCCGAACTCGAAGAGCTCAGCGTCAACGGCCGCGCTGAGATCGCGAAGCGGATCGAAGCGGCCCGCGAGGAGGGCGACCTCAAGGAGAACGGCGGTTATCACGCAGCCAAGGACGAGCAGGGCAAGATCGAGGCCCGCATCGTGCAGCTGACCGCCCTGCTGCGCAGCGCGACCGTGGGCGCAGCGCCGGAGAGCCACGGCATCGTGGAGCCGGGAACGGTGGTCACCGCGACCATCGCCGGCGACGAAAGCGCCTTCCTGATCGGCAACCGCGAGATCGCGACCGGCACAGAGCTCCCCGTCTACAGCGAGCAGAGCCCGCTCGGCGCCGCCATCCTGGGCCTGAAGATCGGCGACACGACGGAGTACACCGCCCCCAACGGCCGCCAGATCGCCGTCCGCATCACCAAGGTCGAAACCTACACAGGCCAATAGCGCCCCACTTCGACGCGCACGAACGCGGCCGAACCGCCGGGCACACCGACCGGTGTGCCCGGCGGTTCCGTTTCAGTCCTCTTCGAGGACCGGATCGTATCCCGCGGCGCGGAGAACGGAGATGACCTGCTGACGGTGCTCGGAGCCGCGGGTCTCCACGGAGACATCGAGTTCGACCTGACTGAGCTGCAGCCCGCGGCCATGCCGGGTGTGCAGCACTTCGACCACATTCGCGTTGACGCCCGCGAGGATCTCCGCGATGCGAGCCAGCTGGCCCGGCCGGTCGGGCAGCATGATCGACAGCTTGAGGTAGCGGTCTGAGGCGGCGAGACCGTGGCTGATCACACGCTGCATCAGCAACGGGTCGATGTTGCCACCGGAGAGGATGACGACCGTCGTGCCATCGGCGGGGATGTGCCCGGCGAGGACGGCGGCGACGGCCGCGGCCCCGGCGGGCTCGACCACGAGCTTCGCGCGTTCGAGGAGGACGAGGAGGGCTCGGGCGATGTCGTCCTCGGTGACCGTGACCACGGCATCCACCGCGTCCTGAACGATCTGGAAGTTGAGCGCGCCCGGGCGGCTGACGGCGATGCCGTCGGCGATGGTCGCGACGAGGGAGATCTCGGTGGGGGCGCCGGCTTCGAGTGAGGGCGGGTAGGCGGCGGCGTTGGCGGCCTGCACGCCGATCACGCGCACCGTGCGGCCCTCGCGTGCGGAACGCTGCTTGACCGCGCTGGCGATGCCGGAGATGAGTCCGCCACCACCGATCGGGACGACGATCGTGCTCACGTCGGGGACCTCGTCGAGGATCTCGAGGCCGAGCGTGCCCTGACCGGCCACCACGTCCGGGTGGTCGAACGGCGGGATGAGCACAGCGCCGGTCTCGGCCGCGAAATCCGCCGCCGCGCGCAGCGCCTCATCCACAATGCTGCCGCTCAGGACCACATCAGCGCCGTACGCCCGCGTCGCCTGGAACTTGGGGATGGCCACACCGACCGGCATGAAGATCGTGGCGTGGATGCCGAGCTCCCGGGCCGCGAAGGCCACGCCCTGTGCGTGGTTTCCGGCGGAGGCGGCGACGACCCCACGATTACGTTCCTCGGCGGTAAGCTTGGACATGCGGTTGTAGGCGCCACGGATCTTGTAGGAGCCGGTGCGTTGCAGATTCTCGCACTTCAGCAGGACGGGCGCACCGAGCACGCCCGCGAGATAGCGGGAGCTCTCCAGCGGGGTCGGCTGGGCCACCGTCGCCACGATCGCGCGCGCAGCCTCGAAAGCGGCCAGGCTGGGGCCGGCGAACGGGGTGCGCGTGGGATCGGTCACGGTAGCCACTCGCAAAGCATACTCACGGAGATATTCCCGATGGCGAATGCGGTTCAGCTCCGGGGGCGGCGCGCAGCGCTCGGCACGGTCTCCCAGATGGCGCCGGACGGCCGGGCGGGACCCGCCGGCGGCGTTCTCCGCCCGGCGCCGCTGGAGATGTCGTTCACCATCACATTGAGCACGGCAACCAACGGCACGGCGAACAGGGCGCCGGGGATGCCGGCGAGCAGCGATCCCCCGGCGACGGCCAGCACCACGGCGAGCGGGTGGACCTTCACCGCCGTGCCCATGATGAGCGGCTGGAGGACGTGTCCCTCGATCTGCTGGACCAGCAGCACGACGGCGAGCATGATGACCGCGAAGACCCAGCCTTTGAAGACGAGCGCCACAAACACCGCGAGCGCACCCGTCACGACCGCGCCGACGATCGGGATGAACGACCCCAGGAACACCAGCACCGCGATCGGAATGACCAGGGGAAGCCCGAGGAAGAAGGCGCCGAGCCCGATCCCGAGCGCATCGATCGAAGCGACGAGGATCTGCACCTTCACGAAATTCCGGAGGGTCGTCCAGCCGGCACGGCCAGCGTTGTCGATCGCACCGCGGGCGCTCCTCGGGAAGACGCGCACGATCCATGCCCAGATCCCTTTGCCGTCGATCAGGATGAACAGGACGCTGAACAGCGTGAGCAGGACGCCGGCGAGCACATGCCCGAGGGTCGAGCCGAGGGAGAGCGCCCCGGAGACGAAGACCTGGCTGTCCTGCTGGATGGAGGTCCACAGCGTGTCGAGACCGCTGGCGATCTGCGCTTCGCTGAGGCCGAGCGGCCCGGTGGTCAACCAGGCGCGGAAGCCGTCGTAGGCCGCGACGGACTGCGTCTGCAGATCGTGGCTCTGCCGGGTGACCTGCCAGATCGCCAGGGAGAGCAGTCCCCCGACCACGACGATGAGCGTGAGCAGGGTCGTGAGGATCGCCAGCCAAACGGGCCAGCGGTGACGGATCAGCAGCTCCTTGAACGGGACGAGCAGCGCGCCGAGCAGGACCGCGATGAGCACCGGGATGACGATCAGCCGCAGTTGCACGATGAGGAAGACCGCGACCACGATGACCGCGCCGATGACGAGCAGACGCCACGACCACGCACCGGCGAGACGCACACCGCGCGGCAGAGCGTCGTCGATCGCTCCGGCCGCCCGGTCTGTCTCCCCGGAAGCGCCGGGGGCGCGCCGACTGCGCAGAAAGCAGGCGCGCCCCGGCCGGACCGGACCGGGAGGCGGGGGGTCGCTGTCAGCCATGCCGATCAGTCTAAAACGGCTCATCGTAATCGAGGGTGTAGGTGGGGTCTGAATCCTCTGGCTTCGAGCGGGCTCCTGGCGATGTGGTGTGTCAGGTTCCGGAATCCCAGGGCGGAGCCACGGAGGTGCTCGAGTCGGCCGGGACGCCTCTGGTGACGGAGTCGATGACGGTTTGCATCCTCTGCTTACCGAGTTTCTTGTCGGTGAGCAGCTTGTCGCCGGTATGCAGGGTGCGGCGGACTACCGCTTGAACCCCGCCTTCGACCGAAGCGCCGCCGCCTTCGACATGTCCTGCCGCCAGGTGCGGTGGCAGTGATCGCAGCGATAGCGGCGCACCCTCACCAGCAAGTTCGTGAGCCGATGCTCGAACAGCTCATCCGCCCGTGGACGAGTCACCGTTTCCCGCAGCACTCCCCCCGAACCACACGTCCAGCTCGATGACGCGGCACTCGATCACCGCCCGATCCGACTCGATCGACTGCCCAACAGCTTCGAGGCCAAACTTGTCGAAGCGGCAGAACATCGTGAGATCGGGTGCGGCGAAGGTAGCGTGGAGCACGTCGAGGTCTTCCGGACGGTGAATGTAAGAACTTCCATCCTGGAAGACCTCGACGCCTACCCACCAACCAACGCCGACACCCTCAACCGCGAAAAGCCGCTTTCGGTGACCGTTGTGTGGGTGCCGTAACGGTTCGGATTTCCCGCGTGGAAGAAGACATGAATCTCGCTGTCTGAGACGACTTGATGCCTACCCTATGAGGTGGTTCTTTCGTCTACGAGATCGTTTTCTTGACGTGTTGTCTCCGCCCGGGGAAGGAGCGGGGGCGGTAGCGCTCCGTCGAATGGCGGTGTCGCTGCGCAGCCGACAAATAGCAGCACGGACAGCAGGGCACGCGCGGAGAATATCCCGCGGATTCCCTATAGCGCTCCGAGTCATTTCTGCGACACGGCATTGTCACCAATCATTATTCGCGCTGGCATGTAGCTCAACGATGCGCGAATCGCTCACCGCCAGTGATGACGAGAATTGATTGCTAGATGTCCCGTGTCTACGGGACATAGTTGAAACCCCATTGGCCGTTTCCGAGCGCAGCGTTCAGCGGCGCGAAGATCGCTCGCGCGCTGCACTTGCGGTTGGCATCGCTGGGGTCGCCGGTGCAGGAATTGTTGCCGTTTTGGATGCCGCTGATGATTCCGGCTCCGTAGGGTTGGCCGTTGATGGATTGGTAGACGGGGCCGCCGCTGTCGCCGTTGCCGACAGCAGGGATGTTGCTGGTCTGTTGTGTGATGCTCTGGTTCGCGTAGCACTGCGAGACCGTGTAGCACGTCATCTGACCGGTTGCTTCGATTTTGTTGCCGCAGATGTTGCCGGATCGTGCCCCGGAGTAGCAGACGGATGTCCCCACGACGGGTACGACGGCTCCGCGGATCGCGGTCAGCGGGGAGTCGCCGTTGTTCGCTCCGGTGAACACGGCGGGATAGAACGCATCGAGGTTTCCACCGAGCCAGATTCCGGTGTCGACTTGTCCGATATTTCCGCCGCCGAGCATTCCTTGGAATTGGCCGAGTGAAGCATTTGGTACCTGAACGGTTGAGTAGTACCAGGTGCTTCCGATGTGGCCGCGACCGCAGTGCTCGGCAGAGAGCATGCCCGGTTGGTATGTGGACATGTTGCTGATAGCGAACCCGGTGGAACACAACTGGATCGTGGTGGACGAAGCGGGTCTGGTCATGATCGCGCCGGAAAAGAAGTTCCCGTAGTAGCCGATGTTGCACATGGAAGGCTCGATAGTCGGCGCGGGCTGGACCGTCAATGGGATGTCGGTACCGAGAGCTATGGGGCGTTGAGGGGAGCCAAGCGTCCCCGGGCGTCGGTCGTGCCCTCCACCCCGAGCGCAATGGACGAACCATCCTTTGCCGGTTGCGCGGTCACTACTCGTTGTCCGTTGCCGAGGTCACCGCCCGTGGATGCGATCCGGTCGAGGACAGCATCAATGGTGCGTTTTGAATGCTTCGCTGGAACCAGCTCGACGGGCATACCGCTGAGGTGTTCATCGAAGAGCGGCTGGACCTGTGTGGTTGCGGCGGTGTAGACGAGGAGCTTCCCGTGGGCGCTGTCCCATTCCAGAGTGTTCACATTGAGATCAGGGTTTGTGGCGTAGAGATCCCATAGTCCGTCTTGCATTCCGGCAGGGAGCCCAGAGTCCTGGTCATCTGGCAAAGGCGAGAGGGAGACATCTGCTGGTAAGGGGCGGGTCTCGGCCACCAGTCCAGGGCGGTCTGCGACGGTCGGATCGGCATGGGCTACCGAGACACTCAGACCTGATAGTGAAAGAACGGCTGCCCCTGCAATGGCGGCTTTCGAGAGCGTGTGCCGCAGTTGTGAACTCACTTGCTCTCCTTTGAGCGTTTATCCCACGGGGATAGAGGTTCACGTCAGTCAAGCAATCAAGGTTTCACATGTCAAGTTTGCGTTTTACCTGTCAGGTTCTAGAGTGAGCTGGCGATCGTCAACGACGATCGTTAGTGGGATTGTGGGGGAGATCGAGGGGGGAGACGTATTTCGTAGGTTCTGATGGCGAGGTCGGCGGTGCATGAACCAAAGAATCCGCTTTGTGAGCGAACCGTCACGGCAACGCGATCATGGATACCGCGTCCATCGTGACGGGCTCCACGGGACAGGAGGAACTTCCCCAGAGGGAGAGAGCGAACACGCCGGGAGTGGCAGTCCATTGCGCCCTCGGTCCAAGATCGGGATCGGGAAGATCGCCTGATGCCTTCGGGGTCATATTCGGCAGGGGTGTTGCCTTGGGTGCATGTGTTTCCGTGGGCGCCCCTTCGTAGGAGCGCTCGACGAAGGCAGGCAGTGACGTGCATCCGCTGAGAGATGTCAGGATGCCTGCGGTGAGGGCGAGAAGGATTTGTTTCTTCCGCCGACTGTGCATGAACTGCACTGTAGCTGACATGGAAGTTCCTACACTCACCGTCCGGAAGACCTCGACGTGCTCCACGCTACCTTCGCCGCACCCGATCTCACGATGTTCTGCGAAGCTATTGGGCAGTCGATCGAGTCTGATCGGGCGGTGATCGAGTGCCGCGTCATCGAGCTGGACGTGTGGTTCGGGGGTAGTGCTGCGGGACACGGTTAAAACGGCCGGCTGCGCTTCTTCAGGGCGCTCTCATCCCGGCCCGATCGTTTCACAGCCCTCCCCCAGCATCGGGGATCGACGCCGGGGACAGCCGGACGAGACCCGCATCGCCGATCCGGACGGAGGCCCGGCCCGCCGGAGAGCACCCACCGGAGGCGGAATCCACCCGCTAGGGTCGGAAGTGTCCCGTCCGCAGCCCAGAGACCCACCGTGCCCGCACCCTCCACCGCCCCTGTCGCCGCCGCGTCCGCCACGGCGTCTGCCCCGGGCAGGCCGCGCCGTCTCCTCATCCGGCTGCGCAGCGGCATCCGCCGTCCGTCCGCGATCGGCATCGTCCTGAGCGCGACGGTGCTCTTCCTCGCGGTGTTCGGACTGCTGATGGTGCTCTCGGCCTCGGCGGTCGAGTCGTACACAGACGGGCTCGGCTTCTTCGCGCGCTTCGGATCGCAGGGCGCGTACGCGGCCGTCGGGATCGTGGTCATGCTGGCCGTCTCCCGGCTTCCGCGGCTCTGGACCCGGCGCGCGGCGATGGCGGTGCTCCTGGTCTCCAGCCTCCTCCAGTTGCTCGCGCTGACCACGCCGCTCGGAGTGCAGATCGGCGACAACACGAACTGGGTCCGGATCGGGCCGCTCACCGGCCAGCCATCGGAAGGCATCAAACTCGGGCTCGTCGTCTGGCTCGGTTTCACTCTGGGGCGAGACCAGGACGAATTGACGAACTGGCGGACCCTCGCCCGGCGCATCCTCCCGGTCGCCGCTCCCGCCCTCCTCCTCGTGATGGCCGGCGGTGACCTCGGCACAACCGTCGTGATGGCCGTGTTCACGATCGGGGCGGCCTTCTTCGCGGGTGTGCGGATCAAGCATCTCGGCATGGTGATGGGCGTCGGCGCTTTCGCGGCCATCCTGCTCGCCCTCTCAAGCGCGACCCGGCGCGGTCGCCTGTCGGCCTTCTTCGGCGGGACGAGTGCGGTGAACCCGGATGTGAACTGGCAGCTCGACAACGCGCACTACGCGCTGGCCTCGGGCAGTGTCTGGGGCGTCGGGCTCGGCAACTCGCACGCCAAGTGGTCGTGGCTGCCGTCGGCGGACACCGACTTCATCTTCGCCGTGATCGGCGAGGAGCTCGGCCTCATCGGCGCGTGCGTCGTGCTGCTCCTGTTCGTGCTGCTCGCGGTGCTTCTGCTGCGCATCGTCCGCACAGCGCCGGATGCGACGGCGCGCATCACGACCGCCACGGTGCTCGTCTGGCTGATCTTCCAGGCGTTCGTCAACGTCGGGGTCGTGCTCGGTCTCCTCCCGACGCTCGGGGTGCCGCTGCCGTTCATCTCGGCGGGCGGCACAGCGCTGATCTCATCCCTGGCGGCGATCGGCGTGGTGCTCTCCTTCGTGCAGACAGACTCCGACCCCGCCCGGGCCGCCAGCGCCCCCGCGCAGGGAAACCGGCCGGAACCCGGTAGGCGAGCGCGCCGGTGGACGAGCGCGCCTGGCCACCCGTCCGGCCAGCGGGACATGCCTGCTCGGCGGGCAGCGGGTGCCAGAGGGGACGGCTAGGGTCGTCCCGTGGCCGATCACCTCTCCCCCGCCGCGGCCCGCCGCATCGCGCTCGCCGCTCAGGGCTTCGGGCGACCCCGTCCCGCCACTGTAGGCGCACGGCAGCTCAACGCCCTCATCGACCGCATCAATCTGCTGCAGATCGACTCAGTGAACGTGTTCGAGCGCAGCCACTACCTGCCCGCTTTCGCCCGGCTCGGCGCCTACGACCGCAGCTTGCTCGACCGGCTGACGTTCGACGCGCGCGGACCGCACACCGAATACTGGGCGCACGAAGCCGCGTTCATCCGCAAAGAGGACTGGCCGCTGTTCGAGTGGCGGATGCGGTTCAACCGCGACCGGTACGGGAAGGCCGGCGGCTGGTTCGACAGCAACCGCGAAACGGTGGACTGGCTGCGGCGGGAACTCGCCGCCAGCGGACCGCTGGCCGCGAGCGAGATCGAACACGACGCGAACACACGCACGGGCCCGTGGTGGGGCTGGTCGGCGGTCAAACGGGCACTCGAAACGCTGTTCTTGATGGGGGAGGTGGCGATCGCCGGCCGCACCCGGTTCCAGCGGCGGTACGCACTGGTGGAAGAGGTGCTGCCCGCTAGCGTCCTGAAGCGCAGCGTCAGCGAGGAGGACGCGGTGCGCGAACTAATCCGCCGCTCGGCCGTCGCACACGGTGTGGGCACGGTGAGAGACTTCGCGGACTACTATCGCATCCGCACCGCTCCCGCACGCGCGGCGATCCGCGACCTGGAGGAGTCCGGCGAGCTGCTCCCTGTGTGCGTCCCCGGCTGGGAGAGCAACGGCAGACCGCTCCCCGCTTGGATTCACCGCGGCGCCCGCCGCCCGCGACGCGTGGAGACAGCCGCGCTGCTCTCGCCATTCGACCCCGTCGTCTGGCGTCGCGACCGGGCGCTCCGGATGTTCGGCTTCCACTACCGCATCGAGATCTACACCCCCGCACCGAAGCGGGTCTACGGCTACTACTCGCTGCCCCTGCTGCTGGACGATGCGCTGGTCGGCCGGGTGGACCTTAAAAGCGACCGGCAGAACGGCGTCCTACGGGTGCAGTCCGCCTGGACGGAGACAACCGGGCCTTACGGGATCGTGGAACGCCTGGTGCCGCTGCTCGCCACGACCGCAAGATGGCAGGGGCTCGACGGTGTGGAGGTCGCGGCGCGGGCTCGCGGCGACCTCGCCCCGGCGCTCGCGAGCGCGGTCAGGCACTGACCGCCCTCCTTCGTGGTGGCGCCGGGGCCAGCGGGGGCGGGCAGCTCAGAAGCCGGCGCCCATTCTCTCGAGGCGTTCGACCCGGTCCGGGATGGGCGGGTGGGTGGAGAAGAGGCGGCTCATGAGACTGGGCTTGAGGGGCTCCGCGATCCACAGGTGGGCCATACTGCTGTTCTGGCGGCGCATGGGGCGACCGTGGGACTCCAGCTTGAGCAGGGCCGCTCGCGAGGGCGTCCGGGTGGCGGGTGGTCATCGCGCCGGTCGCGTCGGCGAGGTACTCGCGCTGGCGGGAGACAGCCAGCTGCACGAGCGTCGCCACGAGCGGGGCGATGATCGCGGCGATGAGCCCGAACACGAGCACGATGGGGTTGCCGCCGCCTCCGCCGTTGTTGTTGCGGTTGCCGCCGCCGAAGAACGCCATCCGCAAGAGCAGGTCCGCGACGAAGCCGATACGACCGTGAGCCCGAAGACGATCATCGAGAGCCAGATGTCGTAGTTGCGGACATGACCGAGTTCGTGCGCCATGACGCCCTCAAGCTCCGCATCCGTCATGATGTCCAGCAGTCCGGTGGTGGCCGCGACCGAGGCGTGCTGCGGGTCGCGCCCGGTCGCGAAAGCGTTCGGGGCGGGGTCGTCGACAATGTACACCGCGGGCATCGGGGTGCCGGTCGTGATCGCGAGGTTCTCCACGACGTTCCAGAGGCGTGGATTGTCAGCCTTGGCGATCGGCACGGCGCCCGACATGCTGAGCGCCTGGCTGGAGGCCAGATAGTACTGGAGGCGTAGAGCGTTGCCCCCACCAGCACGACGATCAGGATGGTCCAGCTGCGGTAGATGTAAGCGCCCAGCCAGCCGAGCGCACCAATGAGAACCAGGAACAGCAGAATCGTGAAGACGGTGTTGCGCTTGTTCCTGGCGATCGCCCTGTACATCGCCGCCCTAGAACTGCACGCGCGGCGGCTCGGCGATCGCCGCCAGGTTGTCGACCTCGAAGAACTCGCGCTCGGTGAATCCGAGCCGCCGCGCGAAAAGGTTGTTGGGGAACACCGTGTTCTTCGTGTTGAACTCGCGGACCCCGCCGTTGTAGAAACGGCGCGACGCCTGGATCTTGTCCTCGGTGTCCACCAGGTCGGCGTGGAGCCGCAGGAAGTTCTGGCTGGCCTGCAGCTGCGGGTACGCCTCGGCCACCGCGAAAATGCTCTTCAGAGCTGTCTGCATGCGCCCCTCGGCCGCGGACGCCTCACCCGGTGTCTGAGCGGTCAGCGTCTCGGAGCGCGCCTGCGTGACGGACTCGAAGACGCCCTTCTCGTGCGCCGCGTAGGCTCTCACCGTCTCGATCAGGTTCGGGATGAGATCGGCACGTCGCTTGAGTTGCACGGTGATGTCGCTCCACGCCTCGTCCACGCGCACCTTGAGGGTGACGAGCGAGTTGTAGGTGGCCCAGAGGTAGATTCCGACGATCGCGGCGATCGCGGCGACGATGATGACCGGAATGAGCCATTCCATGAGGGGAACTCCTTGCGTGCGGGCGCTGTGTGAGGGTGCGCTGGTGCCATCCTAACCGCGGCGAATGGGCCTCCCCCGCCCTTCCCATCACACTCGAAGCAACCGCGCCGGGGATGGCCAGGCGCCCACGACGCGCTGCTTCCCTCCGCCGCTCACAGAGCGCTTCTCCTGCCGCTTCCGCCCTCCGCGTCCTCCTTTCCGGCAACACCGGGACCGCAGCCTCTTCACAGCGAATGGGGCAGGCGGACCGAGGTGTCAGTATGCCGCGAATAGCGCGATTCCATTTGACAGGCGCGTCCGCCGCGCTTGGAATAGGGTGAAATGCAGCTATTCATGTCGGACATGCCGCCACAGGTCCGGTCGCGGGGAGCGATGGGAGCATCCGCTTTTGCGCCCATCGCGCTGCTGCTGGTGGCGATGGCGCTCAGCGCTCCGACCGAGCCCGCTGGGGCAGCCGCAGCGGTCTCGTCCACCGGCGAGGCCGGCTCTTCCTCCGCCGACACCCCGAGCCCGACGCCGAACCCGTCTGCCCCGCGGCTCGACCCGGCGCCCTCGGACCTCGTCGTCTCCTTCCCGCTCACCGTCTCCGGAACGGCCAGCCCCGGCGACGTCATCGCGGTCTCGGGCGGGTCCTCTCCGGGCCCGGACGCCACCTGCACCGCGACCGCAGACGGCCGCTTCAGCTGCGCCCTCCGCCGCCTGCCGGACGGCGGCCGCGTGCCCGTGCGCGCCGAATCCCGCGCCGCCGGGCTGTCCGACAGCTGGCAGGTGCAGGTGCTCTCGCCTCCGGTGATCACCACCGCGGACGGCACGGCGACCGGCGGCGGCATCCGTGGGACAGCGTTCCCCGGCGCGACCGTGACCGTCGCCTCCGAGACCGGCGCCCAGTGTACGTTCCCGGCAGACGGGGCCGGAACCTGGGGATGCGTCATCGCCGGGATGCCGGACGGCCGGCACACGATCACCGCGACGCAAGTCGCCCCGTTCTCGGCGACACGATCCGG
Organism: Leifsonia xyli subsp. xyli str. CTCB07; assembly: GCF_000007665.1. Classification (NCBI taxonomy): domain Bacteria; kingdom Bacillati; phylum Actinomycetota; class Actinomycetes; order Micrococcales; family Microbacteriaceae; genus Leifsonia; species Leifsonia xyli. The sequence goes on from NC_006087.1 coordinate 1,765,125, forward strand.
TCGCAGCGCCAGTGTCTCGATCGTCCTCGACACCGTCCCACCGCCCGCCCCCCATCACCGCGCCCCGTCCGGACGCCTCCGTCGCCAACGGCGGAGCGTTCAGCTTCGGCGGCGCCGGCGAGCCGGGCGGCGAGGTCACCGTCTACGCGAGCACCGCATCCAGCACCACCATCGCCTGTTTCGCGCCCGTCACCGGCGGCGTCTGGTCGTGCAGCGGCGCGCTGCCGCCCGGCGGGTACCGCGTCTCGGCGTTGCAGCGGGACGCCGCCGGCAACGTCAGCGCCGGAAGCAACACCATCGCGGTCACGGTTCAGGACGCCGCCGCGAACGCTCCGCCGTCCTCCCGGAAATCGGCAGCCCGGCCCGCGCCGACTCCCACACCGACCCGCCCCGCGCCCGTGCTCCCCGCGCCGGCACCGCCCTCCGGACCGGTGCGCCCCGACACCAAGGGCTGGACCGGAACCCCGTTCTCCACGGCCTCCGCGCCCGCCGTCGACGCCGCCTCCTTTCCGGGCTGGCTCCGCTCGCTCGCTCTCGCCGTAGCTGCGCTCCTGCTCCTCGCCTTGCCGGCTCAGCTGCTCGCGGCCACGCTGGCGCGCCGCCGCTCGCGGGCCGCTCCGCGCTCCGCGCGTCCCTCCATCTTCGGGCGCAACCGCACCCGGGCCGAGCTGGCCGAGGCCGACGCAGCGCTCGTCGGGCGACGCTGGGCGCTGGGCTCCGCGAAATCGGAGGTTTCCGGGCTCTCCCCCTCCGCGACGACCGCGCCCCAACCGGTCTGGCTGGCGCCGGTCGCCGGTGTCGTGGCCGCCGCTCTGGTGACTCTGTCGGCTTCCGTACAGGATGCCGCCACCTACGTCCGGCTGCTGTTCGCCGTCGCGCTGGCTGTCGCCGCCGTCAATGCAGTCGGGGTGCTCGCCGCGCGCGCGACAGCGCGGCACTTGGGCAGGGCAGCGCCTCCCGTGGTCGTGCTGCCCCTCCTACTCATGGCCGTGGCGGCGACGGCCGTGGGGTCGCGTCTGTTCGGGTTCGAGCCCGCGCTGCTGTTCGGTCTGGTGTTGGGAGTGCCCCTCCCGGATGGCCGCGCCCGGGTGGCGCGCGGACGGATCGCCACCGTGCAGCTCTCCGCCATCGCCGCCATCGGTGTGCTCGCCTGGCTCGCCGTCGGTGCACTACCGTCACCCTCGGGCGGGTTCTCCGCCTTCTTCGTCGAGTTCGCGAACGCGCTCTCGCTGCTGGGCATCGGGTCCGCCGCCATCGCACTCCTGCCGATCGGCCAGCTTCCTGGCCGTGCGGTTTTCCTGTGGGTGCGACCGCTGTGGCTCGGACTGAACCTGGTCGTGTACACGATGCTGTTCGCACTCCTGCTACCGGTGGCCTCCCTCATCCAGAACGGCACAGACCTCGTCGCGATCCTCGCCGCCGCGCTGGTGTTCGCCGTGCTGAGCGTCAGCGTGTGGCTGTGGGAGCGCTACATCGAACCGGCACGCTGAGAGTCACACCGCCGCGATGTAATACCAGTCCCGCCCCTCGCGGACGAACCGCGACGTCTCGCGCTGGATGCCCCGCTCGACGCCCTTGTAGTACACGGCGAACGCGACCACGCCATCCCGGTCGAACGGTCCGCCCCGCCCGGTGCGTTCGATGTCGAGGCGATACCAGCGGAGGCCGTCCTCCAGGAGCAGCTCGCCGGGCCGCGTCGAGAGGTGCCAGATGCGCAGGAGATAACCGCCGTCGCCCAGCGCGAACGCGCTGAACCGGGAGCGCATCAACCGCTCCGCGGTCGGCGAGGGCGATCCCGCGTGCAGAGGACCGCAGCAGGCGTCATACCTCTCACCGCTGGTGCAGGGGCAGTGCAGGAGGGTCACCCCGCGAGTGTAGACGACCCGGCCGATCTGCGCGCCTGAACCATGGCCGCCAGGCTGATCGTGCGCTCCCTGGGCCACCTCCACGACCACCCCTTCGCGCACCTCGGCTCTCCGCTCAGCCGTTGAACCGATCCGGATCGTACGCTGAGCCTCCGTCCACCGCACACAAGCTCCCACCGTGTACCTTTAGAGGCATGGAAGGCTTGTTCATCGGTATCATCTGGCTCATCGTCGTCGGCGGTGGCATCAGCGTGCTGGCGGCCCTGGTCGCGATGGCCAAGGCCCCCTACCGCAACCGCTAACCGGCTAGACTCGGCCCCGAAACCTGCCGGCCCAGCCGTGTGACCCAGCGAAGCGCACCTCCGCCGGCTCACGGAAACGCTCGGCCCCCATAGCCCAATCGGCAGAGGCAGGCGACTTAAAATCGCTTCAGTGTGGGTTCGAATCCCGCTGGGGGCACCTCATGTTCGACGTTCCGACCTGGGGCTGAATGAATGGGTCGGTGGTTTCGCCGGTTGCCCGTTCGGTCGCGGCTTGCTGGGTGTTCTTGTCGAAGTAGAGCCCGAAGGGTTTGGCCGCGATGGAATCGGTTTCGCGGTTCTCGCCGATGAGGATTTGGGTGAAGAAGGCCTGGTTCATGAGTCGGCGGGTTTGGCTGTCGGCGCTGGCGTATATGTCGCCCATGTCGGTGGCGAGGTTGAGGCAGGCGTCGATGTGGGTGCGGGCTTCGGAGTAGTCGTTGTGGTGCTCGGCCAGGCGGGCGTCGATGGTGTCGAGTTCGCTGCGGAGGCGGTCTTGGAACTTGGAGCCTGCCCCGGTTTCCCGGATGGTTCTTGTGCGTTGATCATGCCGCGGTTGCGGCGGTGGTGTGAAGGGCTTCGTAGTCGGCAGGGCAGAGGTCGCCGAGGGACGTGTGCCGGCGCGGGGGGTGGAAGCGCTCGATCCACTCGAAGATCGCCGGTGCGAGCTGCGCCTGTGAGTCGATGAGCGGCAGCGCGCCAGGTCGCCGAGCACCGGCTCCCAGGACTCGGCTGTGTCTGCGCGGCCGTGCAGAAGGGAGACGACCGGGAGGCGCGCCAGGGTCTCGGGCCACACGACGGTGCCGCGCAACTCCTCGCCGAGCGTCGGGCTGGCGAGGCTGTGGTGTGCGATCATCGCCGGTCGAGGATCGCGCGGGCACGGCCGAGCATGGCCGGGTCGACCATCTCGCCGGAGGGAAGGGTTCCGACACCGCCATCGCCGACCGCGGCGAGCACCGCAGACGCCCAGGCCAGTTCCTCCGGCGAAGTCGCGAAGACCTCCGCGATCACCGGCAGCTGACTCGGATGCGCGGCCACACGGCCGATCCAGCCCAGGCGGCGGCCGTGCTCGGTGTCGGTGCGCAGTTCGACCTCTGCCCCGATGGCGCGGAGCGCGGCGATCTCGTGGCCGGCTCCGGCGTTGACCCGCACCTGGAGGATCGGTCCCGTTGCCTCTCGGTCGCGCAGCCAGCCGGTCACGGCGTCGAGCGCGTCCGCTTTGGATGCGGGGGCGACGGCGCAGCGCGTCGATGAGGCGGGTGTCGCCCTCCTTCATCGTGTCCAGGAACACCCCGTCCACACCGAGCTCCGTGACCAGCGCAGCCAGTTCGGTCGGGTCATCTCCGGCCGCGCCGCGGGTTCCAGTGTCCCAAGGGTTGTAGTCGATGAAAACGCGGATGCCACGCTCGTGCAGTTCAGCGATCAGCCCGGTCAGTCCGGGGACGTCGCGGTAGAAGTCGTACTGGTTGCGGTCATCGATGCCGACCACCGGGTAGGCGTGCCAGAGCACGATGCCGTCGAAGCCGCCGTGATCGGCAGTGGCGGCGAGGAACGCCTCAACCGTGAAGCACTGCCGCTCATGGTCGAAGAGCCGTTCATCCCACAGCCACACCTGGGCAACGCTGTACGCGCTGCGCGCCCAGCCGGTCTCGGTCTGCTCGTAAGCGGCGCCGCTATAGCCCAGACGTGCTCGGGCCTCGTCGCGCCAGGCGGCGAGGCCGGCGCGCCAGCGCGGCCAGTCGGCGGGGTCCTCGGGTGCAGCGAACACCTTGGCGATGTCACCGACCGCCGGGTCGATCATCCCGCTCGGCGGCAGCGAAATAGGGAGGTCGATCGCCCGCGGGACAAGCGGGTCGAAATCGTTGGTGTTCTCTTCGTCGGGATCGACGGCGGGGTCAGCGAGACGAGCGGAAATCGTGAATCTCCTCGAGAGTGGGGATGGACAGCACCGCGCCGGGACACTGCACCGAGAGAGCGGCGGCGGCCGTGGCAAACGCCGCGGCCGCCACCAGCGCGGAACGGCGGAGGTCGCCGCCCGCGTCCACGAAGGCGCCGGAGCGGTCGAGCTCGGCCAACAGGGCGCCGCAAAAGGTGTCGCCAGCGCCGGTAGTGTCCACCGCGTCGACGCGAAGGCCAGGGACCGGTTCGACCGGTTCGCCGGGCACGCAGACCAGGGCCCCGCGCGCGCCGAGCGTGACGATCACCGCCAGGCCGAGACCGCTGAGGACAGTTGCGACCGCTTCCTCGTCGGCCGGATCGGGCGCGTCCGCGACCGCGGCGGCGAGCCGGGCGGCCTCGTGCTCGTTGACGATCAGCAGATCGACGGCCTGCATCAGCTCGGCGGGCACTGGGGGGATCGGGGCGGCGTTGAGCACCACAGCGGTCCCGGCCGCGCGGGCGGCGAGCGCCGCCTCGGTCACAGTCTCGACCGGAGTCTCCAGTTGCATCAGAAGTGCGTCTGCGGCTGCGATGGCCTCTCGCTCGCCGGAGGTCAGGCGCAGCAATTCGCCGTTTGCGCCTGCGTCGACCACGATCGCGTTCTCAGCGCCCTCGTCCACCTTGATGACCGCGGTCCCGGTCGGCTCATCCACCCGGCGGAGGCACAGGGCAACGCCTGACTCGGTGAGGCTGGCGATGAGCCGCTCGGCGGCGGCATCCTTGCCGAGGGCGGCGATGAACGTCGCGTCGGCGCCGGAACGGGCCACCGCGGTGACCTGGTTGTTACCTTTGCCGACGGGCACGGCGCCGGCGGCCAGGACGGTCTCTCCGGGCGACGGGATGCGCTCGACCCGATAGACGAGGTCGAGGTTGGCGCTGCCCAGCACGGTGACGCTCATCGCGGCACCCCCACGGAGGCGGCAGCCGCGGTGCTCACGGCCAGCGTGCGCGCGGCCAGCTCGCTGAAGCGGGCACAGTCAAGCCGGGGATGCTGCTGGCGAGCCGGTCGTCCAGCGGGTCAATCCAGGCGGCAGGCAGGCCGGCCGCGCCAGTGAGCGCCCCGCTGATGGATCCGGCGGTCGCCCCGACAGAGTCGGTGTCCCAGCCGCCGCTCACCGCGAGGGTGATCGTGCGGGCGAAGTCGCCGTCGCCGCGGGTGAGGGCGAAGGCCAGCAGGGCGGAGTTGTTGAGGGAGTGTACCCAGTGCAGGTGCCCGAACTCCGCGTGCAGAGCGTCGACCGCCGCCTCGTCGCCCAGGTCACCGGCGCCGAGTTCGGCGCCGCGGCGGATCGCGGCGGCGTAGCGGCTGCCGGCCGGGACGACGCTCAGCCCAGCCGCGATCACGTCGCCAACGGAGGAGGCGGTCACCGCGGCCGCGCAGGCCGCGGCGGCGAACAGGGCGCCGTAGAGCCCGTTGCGGCCGTGGCTGAGCCGGGCGTCCCGCCAGGCCAGGCTCGCGGCGGCCACCGGGTCACCCGGGTTCGCCCAGCCGTCGAGGAGGTTGCGGTAGGTGATCCGCTCGGCGGTGAACACACGCCCGCCGGGCAGATTGTTCAGCCAGGAAGTCGCCACGTCGTCGGTGCCGATGTCGCGGCCGAGCGCTTCGAGGAGGCCGAGCGCGATGAGGGGAAAGTTGAGGTCGTCGTCCTCGGGCATCCCGTCGATGTTCTCCACCAGGCTGGTCGGCCGACTGCGCCGGTTCCACGGGTACCGCGCGGCGACCTCGGGGTCGAGACCGCGCTCGGTGAAGTAACCAGCGAGTGGCCAGTTCCCGGTCGAGCGGCCGAGGGCGCGGATGCCGGCCAGCGAGATCTTCTCGACCGGCTTGCCGAGCAGGCACCCGGCCGCCCGGCCCAGCCACGCGCCGAGCACGCGGTCGGGCAGGTCGGCGGAGCGCGGGTCTGTCATCGCAACCGGTCCCGGGGCGGCGGCGAGGATCTCGGCCAGCCCGGGCGGCGTCGGCAGCGCGTCCACCTCGACCAGCAGCTCGCGCGCGAGGTCCCGCAGCGCCGGGGACGCCGGCGTGGGCGTCGCCCCGCTCGCCGCGGCCTCCGCGCTCCCGCCCGCGGCCAGCCAGCGGGCGCGGATGCCCTCGATGGCCTTCCCGTCGAGGGCGGCGGCGACCAGGGCGTGCGGCAGCAGATCCTCCGGCTGGGTCCAGCTGAGGCGCAGCACTACGCCACCTCAAGACTCACGGCGAACCCGGTGCGCAACGCTGCGACATCCGCCGCGCGCGCGGCATCGGCGGCCCAGACGTCGCGCGCGACGGAACGGCTGCCCTCGTTCACCCCGTCGATCCACTCCCCCGGAACCGCGGCGAGCCCGCCGAGTGCGCCGGCGATGGAGCCGGCCATGACGGCGATGGAGTCGCTGTCGCGGCCGTAGTTGATCGAGCCGAGCACGGCCTCCCGGTAACCCCCCTCGGCGGCGATGAGCATCCCAAGCGCGATCGGCAACTCCTCGATCGCCTTGGTGCGGCTCGGGATGCGGGCGTCGGGGCGGGCTGCCGGTAGTGCGGCCCCACCGTGTCGAACGGCTCAACCGCGCTGCGGAGCGTGGCGAGGCCGCCGCGCCAGTCGGAGACCCGGGAGGCGGCCTCGGCGACAGCCTCGATCGCGTCCCGGGTGCCGTCTTTCGCCAGCCGCAGGACGGTCTCGACCACTGAGCCGACGCTAGCGCCCGGCCGCATCGCCTCGGCAACCGCGGCGGCGTAGACGCCCGCTGCCTCCCGGCCGTAGCTGGACTGGTGCGCACCGGCGACGTCGATGGCCTAGGCGTACGCGCTCTCCGGATTCCCGGCGTTCACGATGCCGATCGGGGCCACATACATGGTGGCTCCACAGTTGACGATGTTGCCGACGCCGGCCTCGCGCGGGTCGATGTGACCGTAGTGCAGCCGGGCGACCAGCCACTTCTCCGCGAGGAAGATGCGGTGCAGCAGCAGCCCCTCCGACTCGAACTCCGGAATCCAGCGCTTCTCGCCGATGAGCAAGGGCACGAGGTGGTCGGCGATGGCGTAGGCGTCGAGGTGGTCGCGCACAGTGTCGTACACGTCCACCAGCGCCGTCGTCATCAGGGTGTCGTCCGTCACATGTCCGTCGCCCTTGTGGTACGGCGCGATCGGGCGGGCGGTGCGCCAGTCCGGCAGAAACGGCGGCACGATGCCCGCGATGAACCCACTATAGCGCTCCTGGATCGCCTCGGGGTGTTGCCCTCGGCCGCTCCCCCGAGCGCGTCGCCGACCGCCGCGCCCGCGAGCGCTCCCGTCGCCTTGTCAACCAGCGAGTCCATCCCGTTCTCCTTCATTACCTCAGGCTCCTTCTTACGTCAGGGTCGAGTCGTCGCACCGCGTGCGCGGGTCAGTTGAGGGCGTTCCAGCCGTCGGTCAGCTGCTTCTTCAGCTCATCGAGGCCGATCGAGTTCGCGAAGTACTTCTGGAACGCGGGGGTGGAGTACTGGTCCTTCCACTGCGGGTAGTTCGTCGCGGACTGGAACGGCGCGGCTTTCAGCTCTTCGCCCGAGGCGAGGATGGTCTCCCAGCCGTTCTTGCCCGCGGTGTCTTTGGCCACGCGGTCGCGGGCGGCGACGGAGGCGGGGATGAGCCAGTCGCCTTCGGCCAGCTTCGCCTGGTTTCCGGCGTTCATGACGTAGTCGATGAACTTCGCGGCCTGCTCGACGTGCTTGCTCTGCGCGGACACCGACATCGTCTGCGGGTTGGCCGCCTGGGCCGCGCCCGCGGACCCGGCCAGCGGCGGAAGCACCGTCCAGTTGAACCCGGCCGGCGCCGACTCGGCGATCTGCTGGGCCACATAGTTGCCACCGAGGTACATCGCGTCTTTGCCGCCGAAGAAGCTGGGCAGCACGTCCGTTCCGCTCTGGGTGAGCGAAACCGGGTCCAACGATTTGTCCTTGTAGGCCATCGTGTTGATGCGCTCGGGCACCTGGAGCTCATCGTCACCGACGGAGATGCTGGTCTTGCCGTCCTTGGTGGCGAAGAAGCCGCCGTCGAATCCCAGAGCGAGGTTCATCACCGCGGCGGTGGGCTGCTTGAGCCCCCATCCGACGCCGAAGGTCCCGTCCGCGGTGAGCTTCTTCGACAGGCTCTGAAAGTCGTCCCAGCTCAGGGTCTTCCCGGTCGGCACCTCGACGCCGGCTTTCGCGAACGCGTCCGTGTTCGAGAACACCACGTAGGATTGCAGCAGTGTCGGCGCGGCCACGATCTTGCCGTAGGCCGTGGTGACCGCGCCCCAGACATCCTTCGAGACCTGCTTCTTCACATCGTCGCTCACGTGTTCGCTGAGGTCGGCGAGGTAGCCCTGGTTCGCGAAGCCCATGATGTCGGCCGACTCGTCGTGGATGATGTCCGGGGCGGTGCCGACCTGGAACTGCGTCACGAGCTGGTCGTGGACATTGTCCCAGCTGCCCTGCTGGAGCTTCACCTGAATGTCCGGGTTCGCCTTGTTCCACTCCTCCACGATGCTCTTCGTGGCGGCCACCGTGGTGTCCTGGTAGGCCAGGGACTGGAAGGTCAGCGTGACCTTTCCGCCTTTGTCCGCGTCGGGGCCGCCGGAGGACGAACAGCCGGAGAGCGCGACGGAGGCGGCGACGATGCCGGCCAGCGCGACGCCCGCGCGGGCGAAGGTTCGAGTGCGCATTGCTTTCTCTCTTTCGATGGTTGTCGGGGAGGGTCTAGCCCTTGACCGCGCCGCTGAGCAGCCCGGAGGTCAGACGTTTCTGGATGATGAGGAAGAAGACCAGGCTCGGGACGGTCGCCAGCAGCAACGCCGCCGCCAGCTGTCCGAGCTGCACCTGCCCCTCCGCGCCGACGAAGCGGGCGAGCGACAGCGGCAGGGTTTGCAGGGCGGGGTCCTGGATGAGGACGAGGGCGAAGAAGAATTCGTTCCAGGCCGAGATGAAGGTGAACAGGCTGGTCGCGACCAGTCCGGGCGCGAGCAGGGGCAGCACGATGGTGCGCAGCGTGCGGAACCGGGTCGCCCCGTCCATCGCGCCGGCCTCTTCGAGCTCCACCGGGATTCCCTCCACGTAGCCTTGCAGCATCCAGAGGGCGAACGGGAGCGACCACACGGTGTAGACCAGGATGAGCCCCAGCAGATTGTTGACAAGCCCGATGTTCTTCAGCACCAGGAACAGCGGAATGATGATCAGGATGAAGGGGAACACCTGGCTGAGCAGAATCCATCTCGTCGCGATGCCGCGCAGCTTCGTGCGGAACCGGGCCAGCGCGTAGGCGGCCGGCAGCGAGATCGCGGTGACCAGCGCTGTGGTCGCCACCGCCACGATCAGGCTGTTGCCGGCCGCGGCGAACAGATTGGCCTTCTCGATGGCTTGCGCGAAGTTGTCCCCGTTGAGGCTGGTGGGAAGGAATCCGGGGTTCGGCGATTGCAGTTCCTGCGGCGTCTTGAACGCGGTGGTGAGCAGGAACAGCAGCGGGAAGCCCAGGAAGACGATGTAGAGGACGAGCGCGACGTACTGCAGGGGCCGGCCGATCCTCCGCGAGCGGCGGATCGAGGCGCTGTGCGGCGCCGGCGTGCGGCGTCGGGGTGCGGGGGTTTTGGTGGCGATGGCGGTCATGCGTTCCGGCTCCTCAGCTGGCCTCGCAGGTAGACGAACAGGAAAATCGCGATCACCACGACCATGACGTTGCCCATCGCCGCCGCGTAGCCGAAGTTCCCGTAGCGGAAGGCCTCGTTGTAGGCGAACAGCATCGGCAGCATCGTGGTGCCGCCCGGGCCGCCGGCCGTGAGCACGAACACCAGGGCGAAGGAGTTGAAGTTCCAGATCAGGTCGAGCGTCGTGATCGCCACGACAATCGGCCGCAACGCTGGCAGTGTGACGTGCCAGAACCGGCTCCAGGTGGTCGCCCCGTCAATGGCGGCGGCCTCGTGCAGTTCCGCCGGGACGTTCTGCAACCCGGCCAAGAAGTGTGACCGTGGTCTGCGGCATCCCCGCCCAGACGCCGACGACGATCACCGCCGGCAGAGCGATCGACGCATCGCCCAGCCAGTTGATTTCGCTGGGCAGGCCGAGGGCGTCCAGCCCCTGGTTGATCGGCCCATAGCTCGGGTTCAGCATCAGCCGCCACATGATCGCGATGATGACCGGCGGCATCGCCCACGGCACCAGAGCCAGCGTGCGGGCCAGCCAGCGCAGCCGGAGATCGAGGTTGAGCAGCAGCGCCAAACCCAGCGACGCAAAGAACTGCAAGATGGTCACGCTGAATGCCCAGACCAGGCCGATCCCGAACGAGTTCCAGAACAGCGTGTTGCCGCTGAGTTTCACGTAGTTGTCGACACCGTTGAAGTTCACCGGCAGGTTCAGCCCGGCGCGCGCGTCGGTGAAGCCGAACAGGATGCCCTGCACCAGCGGGTACACGCTGAACAGCACCACCGGGATCAGCGCGGGCAGCACCAGCAGCCAGGCGTCCCTTCCGCCGCCACCAGCCGGGCCACCGCGGTTGCGCCGCCGAGGCTTGCGCGGTTTGGCGGTGTCAGCGCGAGAGGAGCCGCGGCCGTCACACGATCACCTCGGCGTTCGCGCGCACGGACGACTCCCGGACCGAGAGCCGCGGCTCGATCACCACCTGTTTCACGCTGGCGTGGGGGTCGCCCAGCCGGCGGATCAGCAGCTTCGCCGCGGCCTTGTCCCGCTTGGCCGAGCCGAGGTCGACGCTCGTGATGGACGGGTTCGCAAGCTCCGCCGCGTCCGTATCGTCCATCCCCACCACAGCGACGTCCTCCGGAACCCGCAGCCCGCGGCCGGTCAGCTCCTTGAGCGCCGCCACCGCCAGCAGATCGTTCGCGCACACAATCGCGTCCGGCGACGACTGCGTCAGCATCCGCCTGACAGCCTTGCGCCCCGCCTTGAAAGTGAAGTCGGACGCCGTGACCTGCACATCCGCGCTCGTCGCCAGTCCGAACCGCTCGATCGACGCCAGGTATCCGCTCAGACGCGCCGCGCCCGGAACCGTGTCGACCGGGCCGTTCACGAACGCGATGCGCTTGCGGCCCTGCTCGACCAGATGCTCCACCGCCAGCCCGCTGCCCGCGACCGAGTCCGCCCGCACATTGTCCAGCTCCACCCCGGACGGCAGCGAACCGATGATGACGATCGGCAACCGGCTCGACCGCAGCGCCTCCACCAGCGGCTCCGTGACCCGCAGCGGGCTCAGCAGCAGCCCATCCGCGTACCCCCGGTTGAGACTCGTGAGCAGCTCGATCTGATCCTGCGGGTCGTTTCCGGTCGAGGACAGCACCAGCCGGTAGCCGGCCTTCGCCACCACCCGGGAGACCTCGTGCATCATCTGCACGTAGACCGGGTTTCCGACATCCGCCACCGCGAACGCGATCTGATCCGTGCGGCCCGTCTTCAACGTCCGCGCGCTGGCGTCCGGCACATAGCCGAGCGCATCGGCCGCCTCCCGCACCCGCTCCGTCACACTCGCGGACGCCGGCAACCCGTTCAGCACCCGCGACACCGACGCGATCGAGACCCCCGCGCGCTCCGCGACCAGCACCAACGTGGACTTGCGAGTCTCGACCATGAGCACTCCCTCAACATCATCGTCAGGTTTGTAAACGTTTACGAGGAGCATAGCCGCACCGATTCGGCTCCGCAAGTCAACCCTGTGCGAACCCGCCCACAGCGAAGCCGACCGCGGACACCCGCGCGCCGGAGCCCCTGACGCCGGACCGTGTCAACGGCGAGAGGGATCAAGCGCGCAGGCTCCGCCCGCTACCGTAGTCACATGCCCCGCACCCTCGCCGCACCCGCAAGCGCGGAGCTGGAGATCCGGAAGAGCCGCTTCCTGGCCCAGGCGCTCCCTGTCGCCAGCCGTGTGGACGCTCTGGCCGCGGTCGATGCCCTCCGAACCGAGCACCCCGGCGCGACGCACATCTGCTGGGCACTCCTCGCCGGCGGCCAGTCCGGGATGTCCGACGACGGCGAGCCCTCCGGCACGGCCGGACGGCCCATCCTCGAAGTGCTACGCTCCCACGACCTCGACGGCATGCTCGGCGTCGTCGTCCGGTACTTCGGCGGTGTGAAGCTCGGAGCGGGCGGACTCGTACGGGCGTACACCGACGCGATCGCGACAGCGCTGGCCGGAGCGGGCACAGTGGAGCGCATCCCGGAGGCGACGCTGCGGCTCGCGGCCGATTACACCGACGCGGAAACCGTGAAGCGGTGGGCGGAGGGCGAATCGTTCACGGTGGCCGAACCGGAATACGGCGCAGAGGTGCTGCTGACGCTGCGCCTCCCCGAGACACGGGCGCCGTCCGCGAAAGAGGCCGTCGCCGATCTCAGCCGAGGCCGGGTCCGCTGGCTCTGAATCGGGTCCTGCCGGATTCGCTCCGCTGACGCCGGAGAGACACCGTCCCGGCTGGGGAGCGGACGGCGGCGCCGACGCCGCCCGCGATGGCGTGGACCTTGCACGGTGCGAGCTGCCCGGTCCGCTCGGGGATCGGGCAGCTCGCGAGGATACGGCTACGTCGCCGTGACCTCAGCGGGCTCCTTCGTGTCCGGCTTCGCCGCGGCCTTCGACCCGGCAGCCTTCTTCGGCGCCTGCGCCGGAGCGGCCTCGACGGCCGGCTTCGGACGGGCAGCGAACTCCTCGAACGCGGCGCGCGGCTGCGAGAGGCCGGGAAGCGAGACGATGTCGCGGCTGAGCCAGAAGTTGTTCCACCAGCCCCACAGGACGCGCCACTTGCGTTCCCAGCTGGGCATGGCGAGACCGTGGTAGCCGCGGTGGGCGAACCAGCCGAGGACGCCCTTGATCGCGAGTTTGCCGGACTGGAGCACGCCGATGCCGAGACCGAGGCCGGCGACAGCGCCGAGGCTCTTATGGTAATACTGCCGCGGAAGCTCGCCGCGCAGGTCCGCGATGAGGTTCTTCGCGAGGAGCTTCGCCTGACGGACGGCGTGCTGCGCGTTGGGCACGCAGAAACCGCCGACACCGGCGCCGGTCAGATCGGGCACGGCCGCGACATCGCCGGCAGCCCAGGCTCCGGACACGAATTCCTCGTCGGTGCCGATACGGAGGTCGGCCCGAGTGCGGACACGACCACGTTCCTCGATCGGGAGGTCGGTGTGGCGGACCACCGTCGGGTTCGCCATGACACCGGCGGTCCAGACGATGAGGTCGGACTCGAACGACTCGCCCGTGGAGAGCTCGATGCGGCCGTCCACCGCGCTGGTGAGCTGGGTCTCCAGATGGATCTGGGCACCGCGCTCAGCCAGGTTCTTGATCACCCAGTGACTCGTCGGCAGTGAAACCTCCGGCATGATCCGGCCCATCGCCTCGATCAGGTGGAAGCGCGTGTCCTCGAACGAGAGCTCCGGGTACTTCGCGAGCAGGGCGCTGGCGAACGAGCGCAGCTCAGCGAAGATCTCGATGCCGGCGAAGCCTCCGCCAACGACGACGACGGTCAGCAGCCGGTCGCGCTCGGGACCGGCCGGGAGCGCTGCGGCCTTGTCGAAATTCGCGAGAAGCCGGTCGCGGATGTACACGGCCTCCTCGATCGTCTTGAGGCCGACGGCCTGGTCCGCGACGCCCGGGATCGGGAAGGTGCGCGACACCGCGCCCGCCGTGACCACGACCTGGTCGTACTCGAACTCGTACGCCTCGCCGATGGCCGGCTGGATGGTCGCCGTCTTCTTCGCGTGGTCGATGTAGGTGACCTTCGCCGTGATGACGTTCGTCGTCGCGAGGTGACGGCGATGAGCGACCACGGCGTGACGGGGCTCGATGGAACCGGCGGCCACTTCCGGGAGGAACGGCTGGTAGGTCATATAGGGCAGCGGGTCAACCATCGTGACCTCAGCCTCACCCTTGCGCAGCTGCTTCTCAAGCTTCCACGCCGTGTAGAAACCAGCGTATCCACCACCGACGATCAGGATTTTGGGCACAATAATGGGTCTCCTCAACACGAAAGTGATGGAGTTAATCTACTCCCTGGTCGGCGTTCGCCTGAAATGCTTCCTCGCGCCGACTCCGCCAAGGCCCAGCAGAGCCAGAAAACCGCTGATCAGAGCGAACGGGAGCCAGAAGGTCGTGAAGAGGCTCCACAGCGGCCACAAGAACAGCGTCCACACCGCCGGGCGTTCGGGGGCGAGTCTCTGGGGCGCTGGCGCGGCCTGCGCCCCACCGTCGCCGGGCTCCGGGGCTGCTGTCGCCTCGGCGCGCCGGTGGATGCGGACCCACTCGCCCAGGTCGCCCATCGGGTTCGCCGTGACCCGCGGGATCTCCGCCGTCACGGCCGCTGCCGCATCCAGCAGTCCGAACCCGTAGATCAGGCTCGGCACCGGAGCGCCGACCGGGCGCGCGGTCTTGACGATCCGGTTGATGACATCCGCCGCCTTCAGTTCGGGATGCGCCGCCCGCACCAGCGCCACCGCGCCCGAGACCAGGGGCGCTGCGCCGGATGTGCCCGCCCACTGCACATACCCGCCGCCCGGGCTCACCCCCACAAGTTGCTCGCTCGGCGCGGAGACCCCGACGGTGATGCCTTGCGAGGAGGCGTCGAAGCTCGCGGTCCCGGCACGGTCGACGCCCGCGACGGTGAGCACCCCGGGGATGGTGGCGGGCGCTCCCACCTCCGTGGTCCCGCTCCCCCGATTGCCCGCCGCGGCGACCACGACGGCATCGTGCGAGAAGGCGTACTGAAAGGCGTCGTCCCAGCTCGCCGGCCAGTCGAGCGTGTTGCGCATGAGCGACATATTGATCACGCTCGCGCCGTTGTCCACGGCCCAGCGCACAGCGCTGGCGATCTGCTCGTCGCTGCCGACCGCACCGGTCGCCGTCCCGAGCGCGATCGAAACGGTCAGGACGCTGGCTTCCGGAGCCGCGCCGAGAACGCCATTCCCTCTGCCTGTGCCGCGACCGGCGAGCAGGGAGGCGACCCAGGTGCCGTGGTTCGCTTCGTCGCCCGCGCCGAGCGGCTTCTGCCCGTCCGGATACCCGACGCCCGAGACATCCGTGCCGCCGACCACCGCGCCGGCGAGGTCGGGGAAGCGGCCGTCCACGCCGGTATCGATCACGGCGACCTTGACCCCAGCGCCGCGCGTCGTGTTCCAGGCCCGCTGGAATCCGTAGTCGCTCAGCCAGTACTCGAGAGCGCGGACCTGGTCGGCGAAGACCGCCGTGGGCGCGACGAGCGTGAGGGCCAGCGCAGCCGCCAGGGTCGCCGAGATCCGCGCTGCGACGCGGCCTCCGCCGCTCAGCCGGCGTCGATCCTGCACTCGCACACCTCCGGAGACCAGCCGCCGCGCGCGAGCGCGAGGTCGCCGATGGGGTTCGCCCCGGGTCCGGCGGCGAGAGCGTGCGCGGCCAAAGCGTGCAGGCACTTCACCCGGGAGGGCATCCCTCCCGCGGAGATGCCCGCGATCTCCGCGACCGCCGCGACCGAATCGCGGTCGGCGAGGTACTGCTCGTGCGCAGCCCCGAAGCCACGCCGCACCTCCTCGTCGGCGGCGAGCAGGTCGTTGTACTCGGCCATGACCTGCGTCGCCTCCAGCTGCGACATCGCGGCCGTGGCGGCCGGATGCGACAGGTAGTAGAAAGTCGGGAACGGCGTCCCATCGTCCAGGCGCGGCGAGGTGGAGACCACCGTCGGCCGGCCGCAGACGCAGCGGGCGGCGATGCCGACCACGCCACGCGCCGGGCGGCGCAACTGTTCGCTGACGACGGCGATGTCCTCGTCGGTCACGGGGTCGAAGGGCGGTCTGGTCATCGCTTGCCTTCGGTGCTGGACGGGGTCGTCGGGGCGGGAGTCGATGCGGGCGTGCCGCTGAGCTGCTGGGGCGTCGCTTCGGTCAGGCCTGCGCCCATGACCGAGGCGAACAGCGAACCCACCCAATCGGTCTTCGTCTCCTGCAGCTTCGAGCTGACCGGCTGTTCCTGCTTCTGAGCCGCCGGCTGCCGGTCGTCGATGACCAGGTAGCTGACCTCGCCCGGCATCACGTAGTAGAGCCGGTCGCGGGCCTGCGCGCGGATATAGCTGGGGTCGTTCCACCGCGCGCGCTGCGATGCGACCTCGCCGACCTGCGCCGAGAGCTTGTCGACCGCAGCCTGCTGGTCGGCGATCTGCTGCCGCTGCGCGATGAACGCCTGCGTGGTCGGCGCCAGGATGACCACCGCCAGCACAAGCACGCCCATCATCATGAGCGAGAACGCCGAGAAGTGGATGCCGCGCAACCAGAGTCCGGCCGCGCCCGGGGCGGAGAACGCGGCGGCGACGCGGCGTGTGCGCGGCTTAGCCATGGCCCCTCCCGACGGCTCGGCGGATGTGGAAAGGGGCGGCGGGGCCCCAGGACAATCGTAGACGATCGGCGGCACGGGGCCGCTGCCGGGGCGGGGTGTCGAGGCGACCGGTCATGCGGTTGCCAGGATGGCCGCGAAGCGGGCGGCGGCGAGCGTGAGCAGGGCCACGCCCACGACGGCGAAGGCGAGCCCGGCCGCCCGGGCGTCTTACGCCCGGAACGCGCGACGGGCGTCCCGGGCGGCGAACAGGACGGGTGGTCCGCAGCGCGGAGGCTCCGGCGCACAGACGGAGCCTCCAGAGCGCGCGGGGCGGCTCAGCCCTGGTAACGGGGGAACGCCGAACGGCCGGCGTAGACAGCGGCCTCGCCCAGCTCCTCCTCGATGCGGAGCAGCTGGTTGTACTTCGCGACGCGCTCGGAGCGGGCCGGGGCGCCGGTCTTGATCTGGCCGGAATCGGTGGCGACGGCGAGGTCGGCGATGGTGGTGTCCTCGGTCTCGCCGGAGCGGTGCGAGAGGACGGCGGTCATACCGCTGCGCTGGGCGAGCGAGACCGCGTCCAGCGTCTCGGTCAAGGTGCCGATCTGGTTCACCTTGACCAGGATGCTGTTCGCGGCCTTCTGCTGGATGCCCTGCGCCAGGCGCTTCGGGTTGGTGACGAACAGGTCATCGCCGACGAGTTGCAGCGTCGAGCCGATCTCGGCGTTCAGGTGCGCCCAGCCCTCCCAGTCGTCCTCGGCCAGCGGGTCCTCGATGGAGACCAGCGGGTAGTTGTTCGCGAGATCGGTGTAGTAGGCGCTCATCTCGGCCGCGGTGCGGTCCTGCCCCTCGAAGCGGTAGACGCCGTTCTCGAAGAACTCGGTGGAGGCCACGTCGAGGCCGAGCGCGATCTGCGAGCCGACGGTGAAGCCGGCCTTCTCGATGGCCTCGGCGATCAGGTCGAGCGCAGCGCGGTTGTGCTCCAGCTCGGGGGCGAAGCCGCCCTCGTCGCCCAGGCCGGTGTTCAGGCCCTTCGACTTCAGCAGCGCCTTGAGCGAGTGGTAGGTCTCCACGCCCCAGCGCAGGCCCTCGGAGAAGGTCTCGGCGCCGATCGGGAGAATCATGAACTCCTGGATGTCGACGCCGGTGTCCGCGTGCGCGCCGCCGTTGATGATGTTCATCATCGGGACGGGCAGGACATGCGCGTTCGGGCCGCCCAGGTAGCGGAACAGCGGCAGGTCGGCGGAGTCGGCGGCGGCCTTCGCGACTGCGAGGCTGACACCGAGCATGGCGTTAGCGCCCAGGCGCTTCTTGTTGTCGGTGCCGTCGAGTTCGATCATCGCCTCATCGACGATGCGCTGGTCGCTGGCCTCGAAGCCCTCGATGGCCGGGCCGATCTCGTCGAGCACGGCATCCACGGCCTTCTCGACACCCTTGCCCAGGTAGCGGCCCTTGTCGCCGTCGCGGAGCTCGTAGGCCTCGAACGCGCCGGTGGACGCGCCGGACGGGACGGCGGCGCGGCTGACCGTGCCATCTTCGAGGAGCACCTCGACCTCGACGGTCGGGTTTCCGCGCGAGTCGAGGATCTCGCGAGCTCCTACAGCTTCGATTGCAGCCACAACAGTCTCCTTGGTGGTTTTCGTGGTTTCCCGATCAGTCTAGTGACGTTTCCCGGCCGCGCTCGTGGCCGATCCCGACGGGGGAGAGCGCTCCCGGCGCGCCGCGAGAGCGGCGTCACTATCAAGCAGCTCGCGACCGACTTCGGTATCAGCGAAGCAACCTTGCAGAGTCAAGTTCATCTGCCGTGTCCTCCGACCGGTAGTGCAGGGCTTCCTCACCTCTCTCGGCTATCGCGCCGCTATTGGGCGGGCGCCATCTGCCCGGCAACTGAGAGATTACCTCCTCGTTCCGGAGGTCACTCGGTTGCACGCGGAGAACTACGGCTTTTACGGTCGCCGCAAGATGCATGCGTTGATGCGCCGGCAAGGGTGGGTCATCGGCCGCGATCAGACCGAGCGGCTCATGCGCCTCGCGGGAGTGCGCGGGGTGCGCAAGTCGAAGCGGGTGCTCACCACACACTCCGATAAGACCACCGTGCTACCGGCCGATCTGGTCAACCGCCGCTTCACGGCGCCCGCGCCGCGGCGGCTCTGGGTCTGTGACGTCACCTACGTCGCGACGTGGTCCGGCTTCGCTTACGTCGCGTTCGTCACGGATGTCTACTCGCGCCGGATCGTCGGTTGGAACGTCGCCGCCACGCTACGGTCAGAGATCCTGCCGATGCAGGCGCTCGACATGGCCGCGTGGGGTGCCGGTGGCGATCTCACCAGTCTAATCCATCACGCGGACCACGGGTCGAACAGCTAGCCACCGGAACTGGAACCAAAACCGTGGGGCAGGTCAGATGGGGACGGAGCAGGTGGGGGCTACAGCTCGGTCAGGGGTTTGAGATCGAGAGCGACGGCGGGGGTGTCCGCGTCCACGAAGGCGAAGGAGCGGAACCCGGCGGCGGCGGCGCGGTCGAGCACCGCCTTCAGATTCTTCGCGCGGCGGTCGAGACGCACCCGGCGACCGGCGGCGGCGAGATCCGACTTGATCGCGAGCAGCCGGCCGATCGGCATCGCAGGGTCATACACGAGCACGACCGAATCGGGTCCGGCGCTCTCCGGCAACTCAATGAGGTCGACCACACGCTCGAAGCCGATGGAGAAGCCGCAGGCGGGCACCTCTGTGCCGAGGAAGCGCCCGATCATGCCGTCGTAGCGGCCGCCGCCGCCGACCGAGCTGCCGGAACCCGGGTGCGCGATCTCGAAGATGACACCGGTGTAGTAGCCCATCCCACGCACCAGCTTCGGATCGAACCGCAGCCGCACCCCCGTGGGCAGCGCGCCGAGCGCGTGGGCCAGCGTCTCCAGCTCGCCGATCGCAGCGGTGTCCACGCCCGCAGGGAGGATGCGCAAGATCGCCTGGGCCGTCAGCTCCACCCCGCCATCGGCCAGGTGCGGCTCGAACCCGGCCAGAACGCCACCGAGCGCGGCCGCGGCGTCCGCGGCGCCCTCGCTCAGCTCGGCGACCACGCCCTCCGCCCCGATCTTGTCGAGTTTGTCGATCGAGATCAGCGCCCGCGGCCAGCGCGCTTCCGCGAAACCACAGTGCTGGAGCAGTGCGTTCAGGATGCGGCGGTCGTTGACGCGGATCGTGCAGTCCTTCAGCCCCAGCGCGTCCAGCGTCGCCGCCGTCGCCGTGATCAGCTCGGCCTCCGCCAGCTGCGACGCTTCGCCTACGATGTCGATGTCGCACTGCACGAACTGCCGGTAGCGCCCCTTCTGCGGCCGTTCCGCCCGCCACACCGGCGCGATCTGGAGGGACCGGAACACCGGCGACAGCTCGGCGCGGTGGCTCGCGAAGAAGCGGGCGAGCGGAACGGTGAGGTCGAAGCGGAGTCCGAGGTCGCACAGCGAGAGCGTGTCCCCGGACTCGATCGCCGCCCGCAGGTCGTCTCCGCTGAGACCGCGCTTCAGGACGCTGAACGCGAGCTTCTCGTTGTCGCCGCCGAGTCCCGCGTGCAGCCGCGCGACATCTTCGGCCACCGGCGTCTCGATCTCGTCGAAACCGTGCGCCGAGAAACTGCGCCGGATCACCCCCAGCGCGTGCTCTCGGCGGGCCTTCTCGGCCGGGAGGAAGTCACGCATGCCGCGGGGAGGGGTGATCGGAGACGCCATACCTCCGATTCTTCCATCAGTTGCGTTCGCTGTCCTCCCGCGCCCCCGCAGACGCCCGATTCAGCGGCGAGCGCGCTGCCGGGGCCGGCGTCAGCGGTGATGCCGTCCCCGCGGCACCACCAGCGGCGTCCCCGTCACCGGGTCGTCCACGATGACCGACTCCACCCCGAAAACCTCACGGACGAGTCCCGCCGTCACGACGCTGGCCGGCTCGCCGGCCGCCACGATCCCGCCCGCCCGTAGCGCGACCAGGTGGTCCGCGTACCTCGCCGCCAGGTTGAGGTCGTGCAGCACCATCGCGATGGTTGTGCCCTTGGCGGCGTTCAGGTCGAGAAGCAGGTCCAGCACCTCGAGTTGGTGGGCGATGTCGAGAAAAGTGGTCGGCTCGTCGAGCAGGAGGATGTCGGTCTGCTGGGCGAGGGCCATCGCGATCCAGACGCGCTGGCGCTGGCCGCCGGAGAGCTCGTCGATGGCACGCTCGGCCAGGGCGGCGACACCGGTCGCGGTCATGGCTTCGGCGACCGCGGCGTCGTCCGCGGCCGTCCAGCAGCGGAACCAGCCCTGGTGCGGGTAGCGTCCGCGGGAGACGAGGTCGGCGACGGTGATCCCGTCGGGAGCGGCCGGAGTCTGCGGGAGGAGCCCCAGCCGGGTCGCGACTTGTTTGGTGGGGAGGGCGTAGATGTCGGCGCCGTCGAGCAGCACCGCGCCCGAGACCGGCGCGAGCAGGCGGGCGAGCCCGCGCAGGAGCGTCGACTTACCGCAGGCATTGGGGCCGACGATCGCGGTGAGGCGGCCGGGCGGGATCTCCAGGTCGAGGCCGCGGACGACGGCCCGGCCCTCGTAGGCGAGGGTCAGGCCGCTCGCGGCGAGCGTGCGGATGACGGTGCCGGTCATATTGTCAGCCTCCCCGGCCGATGCGGTTGGTCCTGGTGAGCAGCCAGAGCAAGTACGGCGCCCCGACGACGCCGGTGACGACGCCGACCGGGAAGACGACCCCGGGGACGGCGAATTGGGCGACGATGTCGGAGGCGACGAGCACGAGCGCGCCGGCGAGGGCCGACGAGACGAGCGCGAGCGAACCGCGGCCGACCAGTCGGCGGGCGATCGGCGCGGCGAGGAAGGCCACGAACGATACGGGGCCGGCCACCGCGACCGCGAACGCCGCGAGCGCCACCGCCACCCCGATGACGAGGATGCGCGTGTACACCGGCCGCACGCCGATCCCGGCGGCCGTGTCCTCGCCGAGGCCGAGGGCTGCGAGCGGGCGACCGAGGAGCAGGCTACACGGGATGAGCGCGGCCGCGGCGACCGCGACCGCGTCCACCGTGTTCAGGCTCCCGGCGATCCACACAAGCGCTTGCTGCACATCGCTCAGATCGGCGCGAGTGAGGACGTAGGCGACGACGGCCGAGCAGATCGCGGCGACGGCGATGCCGACGAGCACGAAGCGGTAACCGCTCACGCCGCCGCGCCGGGCGAGCAGGGAGATGAAGAGGGCCGCGAGGAGGGTCACGCCCAGAACGACGCCGGAGAGCGCGAGACCGGTGAGGCCGAACCAGACGAGCGCGATCGCGCCGACGGCGCTGGCGCTGGCCGTGATGCCGATGATGTCGGGGCTCGCGAGCGGATTGCGGGCGACCGACTGGATGAGCGCCCCGGAGAGCCCGAGGCACGCGCCGACGAGGACGGCGGCCACGAGCCGTGGCAGCCGCAGCTCCAGGACGACGAACGAGGTGAGGCGATCCGCACGCCCGATCAGCGCGGCCAGGACGTCCTGCGGAGCGACCCCGGCGGCGCCCGCTGTGAGCGAGAGCGCGGCGACGACGAGCGCGGCGAGCGCCACGGCGACCCGCGCGGCACGGCCGTTCCGGCGGCGGTCGGCCCCCACCGCCCGCACCGCCCCGACGAACGCCAGGACGACGCCGGCCTGCAGTTCCCCCGGCGGTGCGACGACGCGGCCGATGACATCGCAGGTCAGCAGCAGCGCCGGAGCGAACACAGCGGAGAACGCCAGGATGCGCCGGTAGTCCGTGCCGACGGCCCAGCGGGCGGCATGCGGAACGACGAGCCCGACGAAAGCGAGGGGGCCGACGGCGGCCGTCGCCGAACCGCACAGCAGCACGATCGCGACAGCGGAGAGCAGCCGCGCGCGGCCGACCCGCTGCCCGAGCCCGCGCGCGAGATCGTCGCCGAGCGCGAGGCCGTTGAGCGCACGACCGAGGACGAGGGCCAGCGCAGCCCCGACCGCGAGCGTCGGCAGCACTTGCAGCAGGACGCCGGTCCCGCGGCCGGCCAGCGCGCCGACCTGCCAGAAGCGCATCTGATCGAGCGAGACGCGACTCGTCAGCATCGCCGCGGTGAGGAGAGAGCCGAGGACGGCGGAGACGGCGGCGCCCGCGAGCGCGAGCTTGATCGGCGTCGCGCCCTCCCGCCCGGCCGACGACACGGCGTAGACCAGCCCGGCGGCGAGCGCGGCGCCCAGGAAAGCGAACCACACAGAGACCGAGGCCGTGGTGACGCCCAGCGTCCCGATCGCCACGACGACCGCGAGCGCGGCGCCGGCGTTGACGCCCAGGAGGCCGGGGGCGGCGAGCGGGTTGCGCGAGAGTCCCTGCATCACCGTCCCGGCGAGGCCGAGAGCGAGCCCGGCCGCCACGCCGAGCAGAGTGCGGGGCAGCCTGCTTCCGACGACCACGAGCGTGTCGGGACCGGTCCCGGACGGGTGGGACAGCGCATCGAGCACCGTCGCCGGGGGCGATGGTGCGCGCTCCCACCATGAGACTCAGCAAGCAGGCCACGAGCAGCACGACGACGGCGGTCGCGAAGCCCGCGAGGGCGTGCCGACGCCGCCGGCCCGCCGGGGACGACTCCCCGGCGCGAGAACGCTCGCGGACATCGTCGGGTTACTTGACCTTCTCGGCGGCGGCCGCGAGCTGTGGCACGTACTTGCCGAGCATCCACGGGATGCTGAGCACGCTCGGCGCGCTGGTCGCGGCGACGAACGGCTCTCCGACGATCGGAGCGAAGCGGCCCTCCTTGACCGTCGGCATCGCGGCCACGAGCGGGTCAGCAGTGAAGGCGTCGACCGACGTTTGACTGTCGAAGTACATCACCAGCAGATCGGTGTCGATCGCGGAGAGGTTCTCGCAGCTGACCGGGAAGAAGAAGCTGGCGTCGCCCTTGTGGAAGTCGAGGGCGACGACGCTCGGGGAGTTCTTCATCCCGAGGTCGTTCAGCAGTTTCACGCACGGGTCTTCGGCGCGGTAGACGTTGAGGACGCCCGGCTCATTGGCAGCAGCGTAGAAGAAGGTTCTGTCTTTGATCGCCGGGTGCTCGCCGGAGAGGTCGCGGACGCTGTGCTCTGTCTTCGCGACGAGGGCGGTCGCCTCCGCGGACAGGCCGAGGGCCTTGCCGACGATCGCGGTCTGGTCGCGCCAGCTCGTCGCCCAGGGCTTCCCGGGGTAGGCGACCACCGGGGCGATCTTGCTGAGCTTGTCGAACTCCACCTGCGTCATGCCGGAGTAGGGGGCGAGGATGACGTCGGGCTTGGCCTTCACGAACTCCTCGAACGGCACCTCGCCGGTGTCGGCGTCCAGCAGCTGCGGGGTCTTGCCGCCGAGGGCGGCGATCTTCTCGGCGTCCCAGGGCAGCACACCGTCCTTGTCGCCGCCGTACGCGAACTTCGGCATGGCGACCGGCACGATCCCGAGCGCGAGCACGACGTCCTGCGCGCCCCAGCCCCAGGTGGCGACCCGCTTCGGTTGGGCGTCGATCGTGGTCTTGCCGAGCGCCGAGCCGACGGTGACGGTGACGGCTCCCGCGTCGGCCGAAGACGAGCGCTGGTCTCCGGGGGCTCCGGCTGAGCAGCCGGCGAGGGCCAGGGCCGCGGAGGCGGCGACGGCGGTCGCAATCAGGACGAGACGCGACCGGCGACGGCCGGTGCGGGCGGAAAGGGGCATCATTCTCCTCGGTGGGGTGGGGGGCGCGGGTGTGCTTCCATGCCGACGGCGGCACATTAGGCAAGCCTAATCTAATAAGCTGCCTCTTGTTCCCGAATCTCCCCTTGCAATCCCCGGAGGGCGCTCCGCAGCGCCCGCTCCGCGTCCAGGCCCTGCGCCTTCGCGGTCGCCACGATCGCCAGCAGCAGCGCACCGAGCTCGTCCTCGCTGCCGAAGCGGAATCCGCCCGGCCCGGACCGTGCGGGAAACCCGGCCTTCTGGGCACGGCCGAGCAGCTTATCCGCGAGCGCGAGCGCGGGCATCCCCTGCGGAACCCCGTCGAGCACGCTCGTGCGCTCCGGCTTCTCCCGCTTCTTCAGCTCGTCCCAGAAGCCCGCGACCTCCTCCGCTGTCTCCGCCGTGAGGCCGCCGCCGAAGACATGCGGATGCCGGCCGACCATCTTCCGCGTCATCCGTTCGGCGACATCCTGGATGTCGAAACCCTCACCCGGGGTGTGCGCGGCGATATCGGCGTGGAACAGCACCTGGTAGAGCACATCGCCCAGCTCCTCGAGCATCGCGTCCCGGTCGCCGGTCTCGATCGCCTCGATGAGTTCGTACGTCTCCTCGACCAGGTACGGGACGAGCGACTCGTGGCTCTGATCGGCGTCCCACGGGCAGCCGCCGGGGGCGCGGAGACGGGACATGACGGCGATGAGCTCGTCGAGCTTGGTTTGCACGCCCCTATCCTCTCACCGCCGCTGGCCCTCTCACCGCCGCTGGCGTGAGCGCGCCCGGTAGACTGGCTCCCCGGCGTGCCGGGAAGTCTGGTCGGCGTGGACTCCCCCGTGTGTGCGCGAGCGCGAGAAAAGGCTTCCCATGAGCATCATCCGTTCCGAGCGGACCGCCGCCGGGCTCCTCCTCGGCGCCGCCGCCCTCGGCGTCCTGCTGGCGAACACCCCGGCCGGACCCCCACTGCTCGGCCTGCAGTACACCCGCCTCGGCATCGGCCCCTTCGGCCTCAGCACCGGCCACTGGATCAGCGACGGACTGCTGGCGGTGTTCTTCTTCATCGTCGCGGTCGAGCTGAAGCACGAATTCGTGGCCGCCGAGCTGAACTCGTGGAAGAAAGCCGCCCATCCCGCCATCGCCGCGGTCGCCGGCGTGATCGTCCCAGCGCTCGTCTATCTCGGTTTCACGGCGGGGACCGGGTACGCGGAGGGCTGGCCCGTCCCGACCGCGACCGATATCGTCTTCGCGCTCGGTGTGCTCGCCGTCTTCGGACGCGGGCTGCCCAACCGGCTGCGAGTGTTCCTGCTGGCGCTGGCGGTGCTGGACGATCTGATCGCCATCGTCATCATCGCCAATGTTCTTCACGACCGCCCCCAACCTCCTGGAACCGGGGCTCGCGGCGATCGTCATGACCGCGTTCGGGACGCTGAGCAGAAGACTGACCGGCCGGATGCGCTGGCCTCTCGGCGTATCGATGATCCTGCTCGCACTGCTCGCGTGGTGGCTGGTGTACGACTCGGGCGTCCACCCGACCATCGCGGGCGTCGCGCTCGGATTCGCGATGGCTCGACGTCCGGGGGGACGCGTGGCGCACGCCCTGAAACCGTGGTCGAACGGCGTCATCCTGCCGCTGTTCGCGTTCTCGGCGGCGCTGGTCGTCATCCCTTCCGTGTCGCCGGCGGACCTGACGCCAGCGTTCTGGGGCATCCTCGTCGCACTGCCGGTGGGCAAGCTGATCGGAATCACGCTCGGCGGCTGGCTGGGGTCGTTCACCCGGGCGAAGGAGGAACGGGCCCGGCTGCCCCTCTCCGCCCTGGTGACGATCGGCGCGCTGGGCGGGATCGGATTCACGGTGTCGCTCCTGATGAACGAGCTGGCGTTCGCGGGAGACGAGGAGGCCAGCGCCGAAGGCACACTCGCCGTGCTGCTCGGCTCCGCGGTCGCGATCGCCGTGTCGGGGACGCTGGTGACGGCACTGGCCCGGCGGAGCCGGCGTGTACACCGCTGACCCCTGCCGCGTCGCCGCAGGGAAAGGAGGAGCTGCGCAGCCGGGGAGGCGGAGAACAGGAAAGGGAGGGCCGGTCGGGGAGGGCCGGTCGGGGAGGCCCCGGTGGTCCTCTTTCTCTCCGGAAGCCAGGCGGCGGCAGTCAGGCGGCGGCGGGTTTGGGCTCCGTCACCGGGAACAGCGCAGCCAGCAGGGTCGCCACCCACGCGATTGCCTCGGCGTCCTCCGGCGCCTCCCCGTTCACGCGGGGCAGAGGGACCATCGCCACCTTCGGCGCCGCATGATACTTGGACCCGGGGTACATACGCTGGAGACGCACCTGCAGCGACTCCGGCAGCGCGGCGGGGGCCAATCGCAGCTGGGAGCCCATCGCGACGACCTCGCCGAGCCCCGACCGCTGCGCTGTGCGCCGCAGTCGCGAGACGGCGACGAGATTCAGCACGGGCGCGGGCGGCTCGCCGTAGCGGTCGGTCAGCTCCTCCAGCACGAGGTCGATCTGGCCGTCCTTCGCGGCCGGCGCTGTCGCGGCAGAGAGCTTCTGGTACGCCTCCAGGCGCAACCGCTCACTGTCGACGTACTCCTCGGGAATGCGAGCGTCCACCGGCAGCTCCAAACGCAATTCGGTCTGCCCTTCGGCGACCTCGCCCCGGAAAGCCGAGACGGCTTCGCCGATCATCCGGAGGTAGAGGTCGAAGCCGACCCCGGCGATGTGACCGGACTGCTCGCCGCCCAGCAGGTTGCCGGCGCCGCGGATCTCCAGGTCTTTGAGCGCGACCTGCATGCCACTGCCGAGATCGTTGTTGGCGGCGATGGTGGACAGGCGATCGTGGGCGGTTTCGCTGAGCGGTTTGTTCTCGTCCCAGAGGAAGTAGGCGTAGGCGCGCTCCCGCCCGCGGCCGACTCGGCCTCGCAGCTGGTGGAGCTGGCTGAGGCCGTACTTGTCGGCTCGGTCGATGATGATGGTGTTGGCGTTCGAGATGTCGAGGCCGGTCTCGATGATGGTGGTCGAGACGAGGACATCGAACTTGCGCTCCCAGAAGTCGACCACGACCTGTTCCAGGGCGTGCTCGTTCATCTTGCCGTGCGCGTAGGCGATGCGCGCCTCCGGGACCAGCTCGGCGAGCTTGGCGGCCACGCTCGTGATCGAGCCGACGCGGTTGTGGACGAAGAACACCTGCCCCTCCCGCAGCAGCTCGCGGCGGATCGCCGCACCGACCTGCCTCTCCGAGTAGGGGCCGACGAAGGTGAGAATCGGGTGTCTGTCCTCCGGCGGCGTCGCGAGCGTGGACATCTCGCGGATGCCGGTCACCGCCATCTCCAGCGTGCGTGGGATGGGCGTGGCGCTCATCGCCAGGATGTCGACATTCGTCTTCAGCTTCTTCAGCCGATCCTTGTGCTCGACCCCGAACCGCTGCTCTTCGTCGATCACGACAAGCCCGAGATCCTTGAAAGTCACCCCGTCGGACAGGATGCGGTGCGTGCCGATGACGATATCGACGGTGCCGCCGGCCAGGCCGCGCAGAGTCTCTCGCGCCTCCCTGTCCGTCTGGAACCGGCTGAGCTGCCGCAGATGCACCGGGAAGCCGGCGAAACGCTCCATGAACGTCTCGGCGTGCTGCTTGACCAGCAGGGTGGTCGGTACGAGCACGGCCACCTGTTTGCCGTCCTGCACGGCTTTGAAGGCGGCCCGGATGGCGATCTCCGTTTTGCCGAAGCCGACATCGCCCGAGATGAGCCTGTCCATCGGGATCGGCCGCTCCATATCGGCTTTGACCTCGTCGATGGTCTGCAGCTGATCGGGCGTCTCCGCGAAGGGGAACGCTTCCTCCAATTCGCGCTGCCAGGGTGTGTCCGGCGCGAAAGAGTGCCCCTTGCTGGACATACGCGCCGAGTAGAGCTTCACCAGTTCCACCGCGATATCGCGCACCGCACGCCGGGCGCGGCCCTTCGCGGCGGCCCAGTCGCTGCCGCCCATCTTCGACAGCTGCGGGGCCTCGCCCCCGACATAGCGAGTGAGCAGGTCGAGCTGATCCGTGGGCACGTAGAGCTTGTCGCCCGGGTAGCCGCGCTTGGACGGGGCGTACTCCAGCACGAGGTACTCGCGCTTCGATTTCACGGCGTTGCGGCCGCCGCTGGACACCTCGCGCTGGGTCAGCTCCACGAACCGGCCGATGCCGTGCGTCTCGTGGACGACGTGATCGCCCGGCTTCAGCTGCAGCGGGTCCACAACGCTCTTGCGCCGGGTGGCGAGCTTCTTGACCTGCCGGGAGTCGTAGCCGACCGTGCGGCCGTAGAACTCTCCCTCGCTGAGCAGCGCGAGTTTCGCCTCCTCCAGCTCGAATCCGTGCTCGACGGTGGCGCGGATCAGAGAGGCGACGCCGGGCTCCGGGTCGGCGGGGAACGCGTCCAGCGGCCGCGCCGGCAGCTCCGCTTCGGCGAGCACCTGCGCGGCCCGCTCCACGAGGCCAGCGCCTTCGGCCACGATGATCACGCGCCAGCCGCGTTTCAGCAACCCGGCCACATGCTCGACCGCGCCTGTGACATTGCCCTGGAAACGGGGAACCGCCGCCGCTTCGACGCGGATCTGAAGGTGCTCTTCGAGCTCCCTCTCCTCCGGCAGCGCATCGTTCGCCTGGAAGCCGGAGAAGGTCCACCAGGGGTGGTCGGGGTTCGGGTGACCGGGCCGGCTGAACGTGACGTCATCCCGCAACTGCTGAAGCGTGAGGAAATCTCCCGCAGCGAGGTCGATGGGCGCGGCTGCCCCGACCGTGGCGGCACTCCACGCCGCAGAGAGGAACTCGCGGTTGGTCTCGGCGAGACTCACCGCGCGGGAGGCGACCCGTTCCGGCGACATCACGGCGACCGCCGCGCCCGCCGGGAGGTAGTGGGTGAGGGGGACGAGGCGGTCGGCCAACGCCGGCGCGAGCGACTCCATCCCCTCGACGGGGATGCCCTCAGCGATCTTGGCGAACATGGACGACAGGTTCGGGAACTCGTGCTGCATCTCACGCGCCCGCTGTCGCACGGACTCGCTCAGCAGAAGCTCGCGGCTGGGCGGCAGGCCGACCGAGGCGATGGGCTCGGGCAGCGACCGCTGATCCGCCACCGAGAACGCGCGGATCTGCTCGACTTCGTCGCCGAAGAACTCGACCCGGTAGGGGTGGTCGGCCGTGGGCGGGAAGACGTCCAGGATGCCGCCGCGCACCGCGAACTCGCCGCGACGGGTGACCATGTCGACCCGCGTGTACGCCAGGTCCACCGCGTGTGCGACGAGGCCCGCGAGATCGTATCCGCGCGCGCCGGCCACCAGTTCGACACGGTCGTAGTCCGTCAAGTTGTCGGCGATCGGCTGCAAAGCAGCGCGGACCGAGGCGACGAGCACGAAGGGCGTCGCGCTGCCCGCGGCCGTCCAATCGCTCAGCCGCCGCAGGGCGACAAGACGCTTGCCGACGATCTCCGGACTCGGGCTGAGCCGCTCGTGCGGCAAGGTCTCCCACGCCGGGAACTCGACGACCTCGGCGCCGGTCAGCACGCAGGGCAGCGCCGCGCGCACCGACTCGGACTCGCGGCCGGTGGCCGTGATCACGAGCGACGCCTGCGAAGCGCCCTGTTCGGCGCGACGCGCGAGCAAACCGGCCAGCAGCGGCACGCGGAGCCCGTCCGTGAGGGAGAAGTCGGCGTCTCGGGTGGCGGAGGCGAGAGCGTCGCCGTAGGTGGAGGCGCGCTGAAGCGCCGAGATCAAGCCCTGCAGTCTCACCCGTGAGAGTCTACGGCCCCCCCGGCGGCGGGGAAGCTCACCCGCGTACGGCGACGCCGTTCGCGGTCCGCGCCGTTCGTCTCGCTTCTGCCGGTCTAGGTGTGATGTCCAGGGGGGTTGTTTCGGCGATACGGTCGTGAGGAGTTGAGGGGCGAGGGCCTCCGGTTGTGAAGTGGAGCTGTTCAGTTCAACCGCTTCACGATCCAGGAGGCCTTCGTGTCCCACGTTAACGCTGCTCTCACACCGCGCGCTCGTCTGCGCCTTGCCAGGCTCATCGTCGAGGACCATTGGCTGGTCTCCGTCGCAGCGAAGATGTTTATGGTCTCGCCCGTTACCGCGCGGAAATGGGCGGCGAGGTTCCGCGCCGAAGGCACGGGAGGGATGACCGACCGGTCTAGCCGCCCACGATCGATGCCAACGCGGACGCCGTTGCCCGTGCTCAAGCGGATCGTGCGGGCGAGGTGGCGACGACGCCTGGGGCCGGTGCAGATCGCCGGCGAGCTTGGCCTTCCCGCCTCGACCGTCCACGCCGTCCTGGTGTGCTGCCGCATCAACCGGCTCTGCACCATTGATCGGGTCACGGGCGAGCCGATCCGTCGCTACGAGCACGACCACCCTGGATCGCTGATCCATGTCGACGTGACGAAGTTCGGCAACATCCCCAACGGCGGCGGCTGACGATTCGTCGGCCGCGTCCAGGGCGAACGCAACCGGGAAGCGACCGCCACCCGCACGAAGAGCAGGAACCACCGCTACGAGCCACGGTTGGGCACCGCGTTCGTCTACACGATCATCGACGACCACTCCCGCGTCGCCTACGCCGAGATCTGCTCCGACGAGAAGGCGGACACCGCGATCGGTGTCCTGCGGCGTGCTGTCGCCTGGTTCGCCGACCGGGATGTCAGCGTCGAACTCGTCCTCTCGGACAACGGCTCCGCCTACAAGTCCTACGCCTGGCGAGACGCCTGCACAGAGCTCGGGATCAGGGCGAAGAAGACCCGACCATACCGACCACAGACCAACGGGAAGATCAAACGCTTCCACCGCACACTCGCCGACGGCTGGGCCTACGCCCAGTTCTATGGTTCAGAGGCCGAACGACGAGAAGCACTCCCCGGCTGGCCCCACTTCTACAATCATCACCAGCACCACTCCGCCATCAGAGCCCCACCCATTAGCAGAATCGACAACAACCTCCCTGGACATCACACCTAGCCAGCGGTGTGGAAGCGGTTCTGCGCCGCCGTCAGTCCCTCGGCCGCGATCCGCTCGACCGCGTCGGCGGCGTCCGCCACCAGGATGGGCAGGTTCTTGCGCTCGGCGGCGCTGAAACCCTTGAGCACATGGTCGGCCGCGGCCTGCACCCCGGGCGGCCTGCCGACTCCGACGCGCACGCGGGTGAAATCGCCGCTGCCGACTTCCGCGATCACATCGCGGACGCCGTTATGGCCGCCGTGGCCGCCGCCGAACTTGAGCCGCAAGGTGTCGAAGGGGATGTCCAGCTCGTCCTGCACCACGATGAGGCGCGACGGCTCAAGCGAATAGAACCGCAGCAGTTGGGAGACCGGCCCGCCGGACCCGTTCATGTAGGTATTCGGCTTAGCCAGGACGAAACGCGGGCCGCCAGGGACGATGCGCCCCTCGGCGACCGTCGCGTTCGTCTTGTGGGTCTTGAAGCTGAGACGGTCGCGCGAGGCCAGCTCATCCAGCACCAGCTGGCCCACGTTGTGACGCGTGGCGGCGTAGCCGGGCCCGGGGTTGCCGAGCCCGACCACGAGCCAGAGCGTCTCCATCGGGAGCGTTACTCCGCGGCCTGATCGCCAGCGGCCTCAACGACGGCCTCCTCGTCCTCGGCGCGCGCGGCGGCCGGGACGATGATGTTCAGCAACAGCAGGTCCTCGTCCTCCGCGAGCACGGCCCCGGCCGGCAACGCGAAGTCCTTCGCGTGGTACTGGGTGCCCTCCTCGGCGCCGGTCACGTCGATGACGATGCGCTCCGGGATGTTCGTGGCCTCGACCTCAAGCTTGATGGTGGGGATGTCGAGCATCGCGATGGTGCCGGAGAACGGCTCGCCCTCGACGTGGACGGGGACCTCGACCTGCACCTTCTCGCCGCGGCGGACGACGAGGAGGTCGAGGTGCTCGATGATCTGCAGCACCGGGTCCTTCTGCACGTCCTTCACCAGGGCGAGCTGGGTCTTGCCCG
Organism: Leifsonia xyli subsp. xyli str. CTCB07; assembly: GCF_000007665.1. NCBI lineage: Bacteria > Bacillati > Actinomycetota > Actinomycetes > Micrococcales > Microbacteriaceae > Leifsonia > Leifsonia xyli. The sequence continues at coordinate 1,797,119 of NC_006087.1, forward strand.
CGATGTCGATGTCCAGCACGGCGTTCGCCTTGCGCAGCAGCAGGCCGACCTGGTGCGCCGGGAGCGTGATGTGAACGGGCTCGCTGCCGTGGCCGTAGATGACCGCGGGGATCTTTCCAGCCGCGCGGATCTTGCGCGCCGCGCCCTTGCCGAAGCTGTCGCGGACCTCCGCGGCGACCTTGTTGGACTCGTCAGCCATGATGATGCTCCTTGCCGGCCGGGCCGGCGATCGGGCGAGCCGGTGCTCGCAGTGTTGGGTTGTCGAATCGAGCGCATCGAAGTGCGCGAGGAAAGACTGCGAAGCCTGCTCCACCGCGTCGATCACGGACGCGCCCGAGCGCGCCCCTCGCCGAAGTTCGTAGCGAGTCTACCGGAATTCCGTGTGTGCTCCGACCGCCGCAGCGATCGTCCGCGCGAGGTCCTCCGGCGTGTGCGAGTGGTCGTGTGCTCGCGCACACGGCGCAGCACGGCCTGGTTCTCGGCGGGGGTCACGTCCTCTAGCCAGAACAGATCGTACGGCTCCAGCAACTTGCCAAGCTTCGCGGCCTGGATAGGTGTGAGCCGGTGGTGCGCGTCGTGCAGCAGCGGCAGCTCCGCCCCGAACTCGCTGCGGACGGCCTCGAAGACGCCCGGGATGTGCCGGAGATACGCGCGGGTGTCCCACTGCTCCTCGACCGGGACGACGCTGCGCCGGGCGGGCTCGTGGTCGTAGCGCGCGGTCGTGCCTCCCGCGCCCGCCGCGGCGTTCGCAGAGGAGGCGACGCCGTACACCGACGAGAGTCCCGGGACCCCGGTCTGGACGCGGATGGCCCGGTAGCCCTGCTCCTGGTGAGCGCGGATCGAGTCGAACAGCTCCGGCAGCTCCGCCCCGGAGGCGTGGCCATAGCAGAGGGTCCCGCGGCGGCTGCGCCCGCCGAGCAGCTGGTAGAGCGGCAGACCGGCGACTTTGGCCTTGATGTCCCAGAGCGCGGTGTCCACGGCGGCGATGGCGGCCATCGTCACCGGTCCGCGCCGCGGTATGAGGTACTGCCAGGTGTCCTCGATGGCATGTGCGTCGCGGCCGATCAGGAGAGGCACGACATGCTCGCTGAGGTAGGCGGCGACGGCGAGCTCGCGGCCGTTGAGGGTCGCGTCGCCCAGCCCGGTCACGCCGTCGCCGGTCGTGATGCGGAGGGTGACGAAGTTGCGACCGGGGCTTGTGACGAGGACGGCGGCGGTGATTCTCATGGGTTCGCTCCCTGCTGCCGGGCGGACAGGCGCTCGGCGAAGGGGTCAATCAGGGTGGACAGGTCGCGATGGTCGCCGGTCAGCCCACCGAGGGCGGCGAGCACGGCGCGGGCGCGGGCGGCCGGGGTCGCAGCGTCCCGCACCGTGGCGATGAGGGATGCCGCGCCGGGGTCGTTCACGCCGGGGTCGGTCAAGTGGCCGGCCCAAGCGGCGAGCACACCGAGCTGGGCGTCGCCGGGCGGCCGTCCGGCGACGAGGCGGGCGCGCAGCGGGTCGAGGAGGCGCGGGCCGAGCTTCCGCGAGCCGCCGGCCGCGATCTGGGCGAGGCGGTGCTCGATGCGGGCGTTGCCGAAGCGGGAGCGGAGGGCGGCCAGGGCGGCGTCCACCGTCTCGGCGTCGAAGGGCAGCTCGCTGCGCTGCTCCGACCAGAGGCCCTCCAGCTCGGCGGCGAGCGCCGGGTCGGCGACGGCCTCGGCCACGGTGGTGTGCCCCGCGGCGAGGCCCCGGTAGGCGGAGTGTCCGGCGTTGAGAAGCCAGAGCTTGCGGCGCTCGTAGGGGGCGATGTCCTCGACGAAGCGCGCTCCCCCGGCTTCCCACGCCGGCCGGCCGGGAAAGCCCCGGCGAGCACCCACTCCGCGAAGGGCTCGGCGACGACCGGAGCCGCATCGTCCCAGCCGGTGAGGCGGCGGACCGTGACACGGTCGGCGGCGGTGGCCGCGGACGTGATACGATCCACCATCGAGGAGACGAAGGAGACATCGGAACGAAGCCAGGCGGCGAAGTCCGGGTCCGCGCCGGGAGCGAGGAGAGCGAGCACCGCGTCCCGGATCACCGTGCCGTTCTCCGGCAGGTTGTCGCAGCCGACGACCGCGATACCGCCCGACCGGGTCTCGAACCGGGCGCGCAGCCCGTCGAGCACGCGGGCGGGGACGCCAGAGCCGGGCTCGTACCCGGCCTCGGTGACGGTCAGGGTGAGGACGCCGATCTCCGGGTCGGCCAGCACACGACGCCAGGCGTCCGCGTCCGCACCGTCGTGGACGCTGCTGAGCGCCTCCACGAGTGCCGTCGCGTCGCTGTCCGGGCCGCGCTCGATCAGGGTGTAGACGGCGTCCTGCGCCGCGAGCGCCCGTGCCGCCTCCGGCCGGCGGCCGGTGAATGCGGCGATTCCATAGCTGCCGCCGGCCTCGTTCGCCGCTTGCATGTACCAGGCTTGGTGCGCGCGGTGGAACGCGCCGAGGCCCAGGTGCGCCACCCGGACGGGGTGCCGCACTGAGCGGGGCGGCGGCGTCATACCGGCACCGCGAAACCGGCGCGGGCGGCCACAGCGCGGAGGTAGGCGAGGTTGTCACGGGTCCGCTGTTCGAGGGGCAGCCCGGTCGAGAAGTCCTCGCATGCCACCCAGCCGTCATAGCCGAACTCGCGCAAAGCGCGGAAGTAGCGGTCCACATCCCCGACGCCCGCCCACAGCGGCGCCCAGTCGTGACACCAGCGCACGGTGCCGTCCTCCTCCGGTCTCCCGGGCAGCCAGGCGACGTTCTTCACGTGGACGTGCACGAGATACGGGCCGAGCAGTTGCAGAGCGGAGAGGGTGCGCTCCTGGCCCTCGATGACGAGGTTGCCGAGATCGTGGATGACGCCCACGCTCTCCGGGTCGAGCCCATCGACCAGCCGGAAGGCGGCCGAAGCGGAGGGCGTGACCGTCTCGTGGTGCAGCTCGATGAGGGCCTTCACGCCGAGAGCGGCGGCGCAGGATGCCGCCCGCCCGACATCCTTGCGGGTCGCGGCGAAGAGATCGCGGTAGTCCCCGCTGTCGCTCCGGGGCAGCGTGATGCGCACCTGGCGCGCGCCGAGTTCGGCGGTCGCGGCCAGCGTCCGGTCGACGCTCTCGTGGTCGTCGGCGCGGGCGTAACCGCCGAGGCCGGAGAACTCCAGACCCGACTCACGGGTGATGCGGGCGATCTCGGGCAGCGCCCGCTCCAGCCCGGTGAGTGGCCAGGTGGCGCGGTTGCCGGCCCAGAAGCCGGGTGCCGCGGCATCCTCCTGGTCGGTCACGCGCCACTCGACCCCGTCCCAGCCCTGATCGCTCAGAACGGCCACGGCCTGCTCCGGGGTCCACTCGGGAGTGGAGGCGGTGAAGACGGAGAACCTCATGCGCTCACCCCCGTCGTCACGGCCACCTCGTCCAGGCGGATCGGGCGCCCGAGGCTGGCGGAAAGGTACACGGCGCGGACGACCGCGACCGAGAGGAGGGCATCGGCGACGGTGACGCCGGGAGCGCGGCGCTCGGCGATGGCGGCCACGATGTCCTCGTACTGCCGCAGATGGCCGGCGACGAACGGCTCCTCGCCACGGTCGCCGCCGCGCAGCTCCCCCGCCGGGACGAGATCGGCAGCGCGGTTGCCGTCGGCGTCAGCGGTGCCGAAGTACTCGAGCTGATCGTCGTCGATGATCGCCGAGCCGCGGTCGCCGTGGACCTGCACCCGCACCGACAGGCCCGGATAGGCGGCGGTCGTCGCGTGCAGCACGGCGAGCGCGCCGGAGGCGAAGCGGATGGTGGCGACCGCGACATCCTCGATCTCCACGCGCTCGTGCGCGAGGAGGGCCGTGCGGGCGTCGATCTCGACCGGACGGCCGAGGAACCAGACCAGCAGATCGACCGTGTGGACGCCCTGGTTCATGACCGCGCCGCCCCCGTCGAGCTCCCAGGTGCCGCGCCACTGCCCGGAGTCGTAGTACTCCTGGCTGCGCCACCACGCGACGGAGGCGACCCAGCCGGTCAGCCGGCCGAACACGCCGGAGTGGGCGGCCTCAGCGACGACGCGGGAGGCCGGGTCGAAGCGGTGCTGGCTGATGACGGAGACGACGAGGCCGCCCGGCTCGGCGCGCTGGGAGAGCGCGAGGATCTCCCGCGTGCGTGGCAGCGAGACATCGAACGGCTTCTCGATGACGACATGCTTGCCCGCGGCGAGCGCCTCCCGCGCGAGCACGACGTGCAGACCGCTCGGGGCGCAGATGACGACGATGTCGATGTCGGCCGCGGCGAGCGCAGAGCCGAGAGCGTCGAACTCTGCGGGGCGGGCCGCGCCCTCGGCGACGAGCTGGTCGGCGAGGGCGGCCGCAGCGGCGGGCGCAGCGTCCACCAGTGCCGTCAGGGCGAGGCCGGGATGCCGCAGGATGCGCGGGCGCTCTCGAACCCGGGCCGCGTGAACGCGGCGACCCGGGAGCGCATCGAGCGGGTGGCCCACGAACTCAGCTACACCCCGAACTCCCCGGCGCGCGCCCTCACCAGCGGACGCACCCGGGCCGTCGCGGTGCTCGTCTCGGACGTGACGAACCCCTTCTACTTCGGCGTCATCCGGGGCACGCAGCAGCAGCTGAAGGCCGCCGGGTACACGCAGCTGCTGGTCGACACCGAGGAGTCGGACGAACTGGAGGACGGGACGCTGCAGGGGCTGCGCCGCTCCTTCGACGGCGCGATCCTGGCCGCCTCCCGCCTCACCGACCGCCGGCTGACCGCGCTGGCCGCCGAGATCCCCGTCGTCGCCGTCAACCGGCAGACTCGCGGCGTCGCCAATGTGTTCATCGACACCCCGAACGGCGTCGAGCAGGCGGTCGGCCACCTCGCCGACGACGAGCCCTTCCCCGACCCGGCCGCCCTGCTCATCACCCCCGACCACTACGTGACCCGGACGCTGCACTCCCTGGGCGTCCCGCTCAGGGCTCTCGGCCTGGCGAAGAACGGCGTCCCCTCCCCCGCCTCCGGCCGCGCCATCTGGCGGACGCTCTGCGAGAATTGGGAGGCGTTCCTAGGGACACCGGTCCGGTTCTGGTTCGAGTCGGAGTTCAGCGAGGTGTTCGGCCTCACAGAGCACCCCTCCGCCGCGAACGCGGACGCGCTCTACGACCAGCTCGCCGAGATGATCTCCTCACCCGCGTTCCGCCCGCGCGCCCTGTTCGACCGGTTCCGCATCGCCGTGCTCGCCACCACCGACGACCCGGCCGACGACCTCGAAGCGCACGCCCGGCTCGCCGCCGATCCGGGCTTCACCGGCCGCGTGGTGCCCACCTTCCGGGCCGACCGCTACATGCACCCCGACGAGCCCGGCAGGGCCGGCCGGCTCGACCGGCTCGCCGCCGCGTCCGGCACGGACACGGGCAGCTACGCGGGCCTGCTCGCCGCGCTCCGCGCCCGCCGCGCTGCCTTCGCCGCCGCGGGCGGCACGGCGACCGACACCGGCGTGATCGACGCGGGCAGCGAGCCGCTGACCAAGACAGCCGCGGAGCGCATCCACCGCTCGGCCCTCGCCGGCGCGCTCGACCCCGCGGACGCGGTCGCGTACCGCCGCAACCTCCTCTACCGGCTCGCGGAGATGTCGGCCGAGGACGGCCTCGTGATGCAGCTGCACCCCGGGGTCCACCGAAACCACCACCGGCCCACCTTCGACCAGTACGGCCCGGACACCGGCCACGATCTGCACGCGGTCACCGCCTTCACCGAGCCGCTGACCCCGATCCTCCGGGACTTCGGCACGAACCCGACCTTCCGGCTCGTGCTGTTCACGGTGGACGAGACCGCCTTCTCCCGCGAGATCGCGCCGCTGGCCGGCTTCTATCCGTCGGTGTACGCCGGCGCGCCCTGGTGGTTCCTCGACACGCCCGCCGCCATCCTGCGCTACCGCCGCGCCATCACCGACAGCGCGGGCGTCGCCAAGACCAGCGGGTTCATCGACGACACCCGCGCGTTCTGCAGCATCCCGACCCGTCACGACATGTCGCGGCGGGTGGATGCGGCCTTCCTCGCTTCCCTGGTTGTGAGTCACCAGCTGGGGGGAGGAGGATGCTTTTGGGGTTGTTGGGCGGTTGGTGGGTGAGGTTCCGCGGGCGACGTTCCGGTTGGGGTGAGGCGAACGGGTACTCCAGGCTTCTGTATCCTGTGTTTCATGTTCCGGGTGTCTGTTGGTGAGGATGTTCGGGAGCTTGTCTTCGATCCGCGGGTGGCGGATGAGGTGTATCAGGTTCTGCGGTCGGCGGCGGCGGTCGAGGTTGGGGAGCGTACGCGTCAGTCGGTGGGGCGTGTGGCGGGGGTGGGGCGGCCGGTGTCCGGGGTGGTGGGGGTGCTCACCGATCCGTGTCCGGGGCCGGGTGTTCCGGCGCCGGTGTGCACGGCTCCGGCTGTGCTTGTGGGGCGGAGGGAGTTGCCGCGGCCGGGGGTGGCGCAGGGCCGGGGGCCGCATCATCACCGGCGCCCAATCGTTCTCCTCCGACGGCGACCTCAAACCCGTCCGCGGCCACAACCCCTCGGCGAGGACATTCCCCCGCTCGCTCCGCCGCCGTCCGCACCACTGGCCCCCGGGAAACCCGGCACACCCACCCATCCAATCGCATGAACCACCCCACCCACCGACCACACCGCCCCACCGTCCTGGTGGGTGCGCTGCTGTCCGTACTGTTCCTCGGAGGCTGTATGTCCGTCCCTGTCCTCTCCGAACCCCCACCCCAGCGGGGACCCCAGAAAACCCTCACCGAACTCCGAGAACAAGCCCTCGACCTCGTCAACACCACCCGCGATGCCACCGGCCTTGCGGACGGTTGGTACCTCGGCTCAAAAGCCGATGGCGGAGGCACACTCTGGACGCCGGACATCATCACCCAATATCCCCCGAGCTCTGCGGCATGGGCCGCCGCACCCCCGCCCCCTCCGCCTGCAAATGAACATCAGCCACGACCCCGGTGTGGACCCCAAAGTCCTCGCCGACCGGGTCACCCCCGTCTGGCAGGAACACGGATTCACCGTCAGCACCGTTACCCCCTACCAAACATTCCGTGACGGAACCCGCACCACCAGCATCCGCGGCGACCGCGGCGACGGCGCAATGGTCGGGCTCTTCGCCAGCGACGGAATCGTCAGCATCGACATCCACACCACGTGCTCCACCCACGACACCGTCCTCGACGAAGACCGCCGCACCGCCGAAGCCACCATCCCCACACTCCCGCCAACCCCCACACCCTGACCCCCGTCACACAGCGGCCCCCGCTCCCGCCCGCAGGCTACGCTGGAGCAAAGACGCTCAACGCATAAGGAGTCCTCCGTGCCCGAAAACGATGCCCAGGCCAACATCGGAGTCGTCGGCCTGGCGGTGATGGGGTCCAACCTCGCCCGCAACCTCGCCTCGCGCGAGGGCAACACGGTCGCCGTCTACAACCGCACCTTCGCGCGCACCGAGGACCTCGTGGGGGCGCATCCCGAAGCCGGTTTCGTCGCTTCGGAGTCGATCGACGACTTCGTTGCGTCGCTGGCGACGCCGCGCACCGCGATCATCATGGTGCAGGCGGGCAAGGGGACGGACGCCGTGATCGACCAGCTGGTCGAGCGGTTCGAGCCGGGGGACATCATCGTGGACGGCGGCAACGCCAACTTCCTCGACACGATCGAGCGGGAGAAGCGGGTCTCGGCCACGGGCGTCCACTTCGTCGGCGCCGGGATCTCGGGCGGCGAGGAGGGCGCGCTCAAGGGGCCGTCGATCATGCCGGGCGGCACGGCCGAGTCATACAAGACGCTCGGGCCCATCCTGGCCTCCATCGCCGCCATCGCCGAAGGCGAGCCGTGCGTGACCCACATCGGCACGGACGGCGCCGGGCACTTCGTCAAGATGATCCACAACGGCATCGAGTACGCCGACATGCAGCTGATCGCCGAAGCCTACGACCTGCTCCGCATGGTCGGCGGCCTTGAGCCGGCCGCCATCGCCGACGTCTTCGCGGAGTGGAACACCGGCTCCCTGGAGTCGTACCTCATCGAGATCACGGCGAAGGTCCTGCGCCAGGTGGATGCGGAGACCGGCAAGCCGTTCGTGGACATCGTGCTCGACCAGGCCGGGTCCAAGGGCACCGGTGTCTGGACGGTCCAGAACGCCCTCGACCTCGGCATCCCGGTCGGCGGCATCGCCGAGGCCGTCTTCGCCCGCGCCGTCTCCTCGAAGCCCGCTCAGCGCACGGCCGTGCAGCGCGTCATCACCTCGCGCCCCGAAGCGCAGAGACCGGAAGACCTGGCCGCCTTCGCCGACGACGTCTCGAAGGCGCTCTACGCCTCCAAGATCGTCGCCTACGCCCAGGGCTTCGACGCCATCGTCGCCGGTGCCGAGAAGTACGGCTGGAAACTCGACAAAGACAAGATCGCCAAGATCTGGCGCGGCGGCTGCATCATTCGCGCCCAGTTCCTGGGCCGCATCGCCGACGCCTACGAAGAGAACGCCGACATCGCGACCCTGCTCGAAGCCCCCTACTTCGCCGACGCCCTCCGCGAGGGCGAGGCCGCCTGGCGCCGGATCGTCGCGACCGCCGCTCTATCGGGTGTGCCGGTCCCGGGCTTCGGCGCGGCGCTGTCGTACTACGACTCGCTCGCCTCCGGACGCCTCCCCGCCGCGCTCGTGCAGGGTCAGCGCGACTTCTTCGGCGCCCACACCTACAAGCGCGTCGACAAGGACGGCACCTTCCACACGCTGTGGTCGGGCGACCGCACCGAGATCGAGACGGAAGGGTCGTCGCACTAGCGAGACCGTCCCTGCGCTCAAGGCCCCGGCACGTGAACTGACCTGAACTGACCCCTGGGTCCTTCTCGCTTGCAATCGGCCCCCACCCGGCTCAGACTCGGAAGCGTGACGTTCGAGGAGCACCCGGAGCTGGTGGAGTACGAACCGTCCGATCGGCCGCTCCGCGGACGCCGGGCGACCATCGCCGCGCGCGCGTTCGTGTGCGTGGCGGTGACGGCACTCCTGCTGCCGAGCGTGCTGGTGACGATCAGCGTCCAGACGGAGACAGCCACGAACACCTGCGCGGTGTACACCGAGCGCTACGCACCGGATGCGGCCGGATCGTCCGCACGGTTCGAGCTGTTCGCCCCGGTGGGACCGGGATGGCAGTGCTACGCGCTGAACACCGAGGGGGACGCGAGGTTCGTCGCGCCGCTGGGACTCATCCCCTCGACGCCGCACTCGCTGGGCTGACGCGGAGCAGCGGAGGCGTCACCGGACCGCGCGCGCCAGTCGCGGCGCCTCCGGCGTGCCCGAGGGCAGGGACGTGAACCCGAGCCGCGCGTAGAACGCCGCCGCGTTCCGGTTACCGGCGCCGTAGTTCAGATGCACGCCCGGAACCCCGCGGTCGCCGAGTGCGCCGAACAGCGCCGCCATCAGCTGCCGGCCCGCGCCGCGGCCACGAGCCAACGGGAGCAAATCGATGTGCAGGTGGGCGGGGAAGCGCCGCCGTTCGTCCACCGGCGGAAGCGCGGCGTGCGGATGTTGGGCCGCCTCCCGTATCCGGGTCTCGTCGGGATGCTCGCGCGCAGACGGAAAGTACCGCCGGCGACGCAAGGGCCACCACTCATCGCGGAACCAGTCGGCGTACACCCTCGAATCGGCGGTCGCCAGCACATACCCGACGATGCGCTCTCCTTCGGTCTCCTCGTCGCGGAGGACGAAGGCGAGTGCCGGATCGTGGACGAGATACGGCATCGCGAACACCTCGGGCACGAGAGCAGGCTCGAGGTACAGCCCCGACACCGATTCTCCGGCCAATGCCGTGCGGATGCAGATCTCGGCGATCGCAGCGGCCTCGGCGGCCTCCTCCGGCTGGTAGGGGGCGACACGGAGGCCATTCACGACTGTCACCGTTTGCCGTTGAGCAGCCCGGTCATCTCGGACGCCGCATCCGCCGTCGCATCGGCAACGGACTTCCGCCCCGAGAGGATCGCCTGCATCATGCTCTGAGTCGTCTGCTTCGCCTGCACCGCTCTGAAGGTCGGTGCGACCGGCACGGCCGCTCCCCCGTGGATCGGCTGCTCGGCGAAACCGGCGACGACCGGATCGTCGGCGGCGACGGTCTTCTGGAGCGCCGAGTTCTGGGCGGGGAAGAACCCGGTTGCTTCCACGAACTTCTGGGCGTACTCTCCGCTCGTCAGGAGCTCCACGAACTGCCAGGCCAGGTCCTCGTGCTTGGTCGTCCGAAACACCGAAAGATGCGATCCGCCGTCCTTGCCGGGGATGGGCGCCGACGCGATCTTACCCGCGAGGCCGGGGGTTTTGGAGGTCACGCTGCCGATGGTCCACGAACCCTGGATGGCCATTGCCGTCTCGCCCTGGGCGAAGTGGTCGAGCACGTCTGTCTCCTTCCAGGTGGCCGCGCCCGCGGTGGAGAAGCCGTGCGCCAGCGCCAGGTCGGTGTAGAACCGCAGCCCCTCGCGGGACTCGGTGGAGTCAAGCCGGCTCGTCCAGGTTCCGTCCGCCGCCTGCGTCGCGACCTCGCCTCCCGCGCCCCACACCCACGGGTAGGCGGAGAACTCCGCGTCCCCGGGCACCGGGAACGCGATCAGCCCGGGATGCGCCGCCGTGATCGCCGCGGCTGCGGTCACCAGCTCATCCCAGCTGGTCGGAGCCGAGAGGCCGAGCCCTTCCAGAATATCGGTGCGGTACATCAAGGCGCGGATCGCCGTGTAGAACGGCATCCCATACAGCTCGCCGTCGAGTTCGCCAGACTCGCGGAGCCCGGCGACCATGTCTTTCTCCATCCCGGCCTTCCGCACCCGGTCGGTGAGCGGCACCAGCACGCCGGCGTCGGCGTACTCCGGTGTCCAGGTGTTGCCGATCTCGGCGAAACCCGGCGTGGTGCCACCGGCGATGGCCGTCTGGAAACGGTTCTTGGCATCCGCCCAGGCGACCTCCTGGATCGTCACGGTCGCGCCGCCGGTCTTGCGCTCGAACGCACGCGCCAGGTCTGCGTAGAAGCCCTCCATCGGCGGCTGGGGGCCCTTCATCAGCCAGACGGTGATCGAGCCGCGGCTCTCGCCGTAGGTCGGACCGGTCGCACACCCCACGAGGAGAGCGGCCGCTGCGGCCGCTGCGAGAACGGAAAGACGACGACGAATTCTCATGACATCGACGCTAGCGTCCGGAACCGACCGTCTCAACGCTGGTATTTCTCATTGCACGCATTGCGGCCGCACCGGATAGGAGATGAGGCTCCCCCGCCGAACTCGACCAAACGGAGCGGGGCGGGACCAGCAGCGGAGGTGGCTATGCGGCGCCGTCGAACATCGAGGTCACCGAGCCATCGGTGAAGACCTGCTCGATCGCATCGGCGAGGAGGGGGGCGATCGGGAGGACCGTCAGCTTGTCCCAGCGTTTGTGCTCGGGAAGGGGGAGCGTGTCGGTGACCACGACCGAGTCGATGAACTCCGACTGGAGGAGTTCGACGGCCGGATCGCTGAAGACAGCGTGCGTCGCGGCGACGACGACGCCGGTGGCGCCGCTGGCCTTGAGCGCCTCGGCCGCCTTGACGATCGTGCGGCCGGTGTCGATGAGGTCGTCCACGAGCAGGCAGACGCGGCCGCTCACATCGCCGACGATCTCATGCACGGAGACCTGGTTGGGGACCAGCGGATCGCGGCGCTTGTGGATGATCGCGAGCGGGACGCCCAGCTTGTCGCTCCAGATGTCGGCCACGCGCACGCGGCCCATATCGGGCGAGACGACGGTCAGCGTGGACGGGTCGAGCTCGCGGCGCATGTGCTCGAGCAGCACCGGCATGGCGAACAGGTGGTCGACCGGACCGTCGAAGAAGCCCTGGATCTGCGCGGCGTGGAGGTCGACGGACATAATGCGGTCGGCTCCCGCGGCCTTGAACAGGTCGGCCACCAGGCGCGCCGAGATCGGCTCGCGGCCGCGGCCCTTCTTGTCTTGGCGGGCGTAGGGGTAGAAGGGGGCGACCACAGTGATCCGCTTGGCCGAGGCGCGCTTGAGCGCATCCACCATGATCAGCTGCTCCATGAGCCACTCGTTGATCGGGGAGGTGTGCGACTGGATGATGAAGGCGTCGGAGCCGCGGACGCTCTCGTCGAACCGCGCGTAGATCTCGCCGTTGGCGAAGGTGCGGGCGTCCGTCGGGACCAGCTCGCTGCCGAGGCAGGCGGCGATCTGCTGCGCTAGTTCGGGATGAGCGCGCCCCGAGATCAGAACGAGTCGTTTCTGGCCGGTGGCAGTGATCCCTGACACTTACTCTCCGCTCTCTTCCGCAGCATTGCTGGCCTCAGCGGCCCCGTTCCGTTGGGCGGCCCTGGCGGCGTCTGTGCCCGGCCGCCTCTGAGCGACCCAGCCTTCGATGTTCCGTTGCGGCGCGACGGTGACGGCGAGGGAACCCGCCGGCACATCCTTGCGGACCACCGTCCCCGCCCCGGTGTACGCTCCGTCGCCCATCCTAACGGGCGCGACGAACACTGTGTTCGTGGCGACCCGGACGTGCGACCCGATCTCGGTGCGGTGCTTGTTCACGCCATCGTAGTTCGCCGTGATGACGCCCGCGCCGAGGTTGGACTTCTCCCCGACCTCGGCGTCGCCGACGTAGTTGAAATGGGCGAGTTTGGCGCCCGCGCCGATGACAGCGTTCTTGGTCTCCACGAACGTCCCGATCTTCCCGTCCGCGCCGAGCACGGTCCCCGGGCGCAGGTACGCGAACGGCCCGACCGTGGCGGCGGCGCCGATCACGGCGAGCGTGGCGTCGGTGCGCTTCACGGTCGCGCCCGCGCCGACCTCGGTGTCGAGCAGGGTGGTGTCGGGGCCGATCGTCGCCCCCGTCTCGACGGCGGTCGCCCCGCGCAGCTGCGTGCCGGGCAGGAGGGTCACATCCGGGGCCAGCCTCACCCTCACGTCGATCCACGTGGTCGCCGGGTCCTGCACGGTCACCCCGGCGAGCTGCCAGGCGCGCACGGTCAGGGCGTTGAGCTTCGCTGCTGCCTCGCTGAGCTGCGCGCGGTCATTGATGCCATCGACCAGCCACGAGTCGGAGACGGGCAGCGCATCCACATCGAAACCGGACTCGCGCAACAGCCCGATCACATCGGTGATGTACTTCTCGCCCTGCGCATTGTCGGTGGTGATCGCCGCGAGCTTGTCGCGCAGCGCCGCGGCGCCGAACACGTAGATGCCCGCGTTGATCTCGCCGATCGCGCGCTCGGCCTCGGTCGCGTCCTTGTGCTCCACGATCCGGTCGAGGCGCCCGGTGGAGGTGCGCACGATGCGGCCGTAGCCGGCGGCGACCGCCGGGAACGCGGACAGGATGGTCGCGGCCGAGCCGCCCGCCCGGTGTGCCGCGATCAGCTCGCGCAGCGTCCCTGCGTCCAGCAACGGGACATCGCCGTTCACCACCAGCACGTCGCCGGAGAAGTCCGCCGGCAGCGCCGCGACGGCCTGCTCGACCGCGCGCCCGGTGCCGGGGACCTCGTCCTGGTCCACGATGACCGCCTCGGGCAGCTCCACGCCGATCACCTCGGCCAGACGGTCGCGCTCGTGCCGTACGACGGCCACGACCTCGGCGGCCTCCAGCGCCCGAGCGGTCTCCAGCACATGGGCGATGACGGGGATACCGCCGAGCGGGTGCAGGAGTTTGGGCGTGGCGGACTTCATCCGCGTCCCCTGCCCCGCCGCGAGCACGACGATGGCGAGATTCTGGTCGGTCATGATTCTCCGGGGCATTCGGTCGGACAGACAGGTCGCAGATGGCTCCGCCTCCAGGACTCGAACCTGGACCTCACAGCTCCAAAGGCTGTCGTGCTGCCATTACACCAAGGCGGAACGCGCGACGCGCACACCCAGTCTGCCAGACCGGCATCCCCGGCGACGCCGAATAGCATGGAGGGATGGCGGAGGCACGAGACGGAATCCCGCGCGATGACGTCGATCGCATCGTCGACGCCTGGCTGCGCGAGCGCAGCGACCTCGATTTCTCCCCGCTGCAAGTCCTCAGCCGCGTCGCCCGCCTCTCCCGGCATCTCAACCGGGCCCGCCGGAGCGCGTTCGAGCGCTCGGACCTCGACTCCTGGGAGTTCGACGTGCTCTCCGCCCTCCGCCGCGCCGGCTCGCCCTACCAGTTGAGCCCGAAGGCACTGCTCCGGGAGACGCTGGTCTCCAGCGGCACCATGACCAACCGCATCGACCGGCTGGCCGAGCGCGGGCTGGTCGAGCGCCGCACCGACCCGAACGACGGACGCGGCATCCTGGCGCAGATGACGGAGCAGGGACTGGCGCGGGTGGACACGGCGATCGCCCGGCTGGTGGACGCGGAGGCCGAACTGCTGAAAGGGCTGTCGGGGGTGGAGCAAGAGCGGCTGGCGGGGCTGCTGCGGAAGCTGAGCCTGGGGTTCGACACGGGGGCGTGAACCCGGCGCCCGTGTCTGCCCGGCCTCGCTTCTCCCGGGCTCCCAGGAGACTGTTATCCCCCGCTCATAGACTCGGCTCCCGATGAAATTCTCCCGCCTGAAGCGCCTGCCCTCCCGGCTCAAGCGCGCCGCACGCTTCGAGGTCCACGCGCACTGGCGGCGGCAGCCGATCGCCCTCGGCTCGGTGTTCTACGAGTCCTTCTCCGGGAACGGGATGCTGGACAACCCGGAGGCGCTGTTCCGCGAGCTGCTGGCCGCGCCGGACCTGACGCACCTGACGCACATCTGGGCCCTCTCCGACCTGAAGCAGTACAGTGCCACGGTCGCGGAGTTCGCCGGCGACCCCCGGGTCAGCTTCGTGCGCTCCGGGTCGGCGGCCTACTATCGCGCGCTCGCAACCAGCCAGTACCTCATCAACAATGCGACGTTCCCGCCGGACTTCTCCAAACGTCCCAGCCAGGTCTACCTGAACACCTGGCACGGGACGCCGCTGAAACGAATGGGCTACGACATCGAGAACGGCGCCCTGGCCACGGCCAACATCGTCCGGAACTTCGTCCAGGCCGACTACCTCCTCGCCGCGAACGCGTTCATGGCCGAGCAGATGTACGAGAGGGCTTACAAGCTGACCGGGATCTACCGGGGGACGCTGGTCGAGGAGGGCTACCCCCGCATCGACCGGCAGTTCCTGGACGAGGCCGGCCGCGAGGAGGTGCGCCAGCGTCTGACGGCGAGCGGGATCCCGCTCGGGGATCGCAAGATCGTGCTGTACGCGCCGACGTGGAAGGGCACGAGCTTCGGCCGCCCAGAGGACGACCTGGACGAGCTGATGGCACATATCGCCCAGGTCGAGGAGCGCATCGACACGAGCCGCTACGCGGTGCTGCTGAAGACGCACCAGACCGTCCACAAGCTGGCCGTGGGCCGGCCGGAGCTGCAACGGGCACTGGTGCCGAACGAGATCCCGACCAACCTGGTGCTCGGCGCGTCGGACATCCTGATCTCCGACTACTCCTCCATCTTCTTCGACTTCCTGCAGACCGGGCGGCCGGTCCTGTTCTTCGCGCCCGACCGCGCGGACTACGCCGAAGCCCGCGGCCTGTACTTCGAGCCGGAGGAGTGGCCGGGGCCGGTGTTCGCGTCGGCGCGCGAGCTGGGCGACGCCCTCGAGGCCGTCGCCGCCGACGGGGACGCCGTTCCCGCCGCAGCGCGCGAACGCTACCGCGGGATGCAGCAGCGCTTCACGCCGCACGAGGACGGATCGGCGTCGAAGCGCGTGATCGACCTCGTGTTCCGCGGCAACCGGGAGGGTCTGCGGCTGCGCACCGGCCTCGACCAGGACGGCCGCGAGAAGATCCTGCTGTACCTGGGCGGAATGCGGCCGAACGGCATCACCACCTCAGCGCTGAACCTGCTCAACAACATCGACCACGACCGCTACGACGTCTCCACGTTCTTCGCGCAGAGCCGCAACCGGGCGGCCATCGGGAAGCAGCAGCAGATCCATCCGGCGGTCCGCCAGTTCCCGCGCGTCGGCGGCATGAACGGCACGAAGCTGCTGCATCTCGAGCGACACCTCGACTTCCGCCGCGGGCGCACGGCACGGCACGCGGAGGACATCGCGCAGAACCAGCTGTGGGACGACGAGTGGTATCGCTGCTTCGGAGACAGCCGCTTCGGCTACGTGGTCGATTTCTCCGGCTACGGGCCATTCTGGGCCATCCTGCTCCTGCACTCCCCCGACGCGCAACGAGCGATCTGGCTGCACAACGACCTCGCGGCCGATGCGCACCGCGAGGTACACGGCGAGAAGCGGATGCTGCACAGCCTCACCGAGCTGTTCACGCTGTACAGCCAATACGACCACCTGGTCTCGGTCTCGCCCACCCTCTCGGAGATCAACCGCGCCTCGCTGGCGGACTACGCCGCACCGGAGAAGTTCGTCTCGGCGCTGAACACGGTGGATGCCGATCACATTCTGGAGAACGCGGCCGCCGACCTCCGCGAGCTCGCCGTCGACGAGGAGACCGGCTGCGTCCCGGACTGGGCGGAGGCTCTGCTCGCGGACGACGGCGTGAAGACCTTCGTTAACGTCGGACGGCTCTCGCCGGAGAAGAACCAGGCCCGCCTCATCCGGGCGTTCGCGGACGTGTACGCGGAGAACCCGAAGACACGGCTGCTGATCGTGGGCTCGGGTCCGCTCACGGGCGAGCTGGAGGCGCTGATCGTGGAGCGCGGGCTCGCCGGGTCCGTGTTCCTGACCGGGATGCAGCCCAACCCGCACGCGATCATGGCGAGGGCCGACTGCTTCGTGCTGTCGAGCGACTACGAGGGCCAGCCGATGGTGATCCTGGAAGCGCTCGTCCTCGACCTGCCGATCGTGACGGTGGAGTTCGCCTCCGCGAAGAACGCGCTGCCGGCCGGGAGCGGACTCGTCGTGCCGCAGACGGACGCGGGCGTCGCCGGCGGTCTCCGGGCGTATCTCGCCGGCGACGTCCCCGCCAACCACTTCGACGGCACCGCCTACAACCGCAAGGCCGTCGCCGAGTTCTACACCGCCATCGGGGCCGTCCCCCTCGGCTAGCCATCGCTTCCTCCGTTTTTCCGGCCCGCGGCGGCGTGGGGGCCGGAAAAACGGAGAAAGCGATGAGTGAGGGAAGGGGGGATTAGTGTAGGGGGATATGGCGCATCTTCTGGGGGCGGAGTCCCTGCATCTTGAGTTTCCCACCCGCGTTGTCTTCGACTCGGTTTCGCTCGGGGTCGACGAGGGCGACCGTATCGGCATCGTCGGCCGCAACGGCGACGGCAAATCGAGCCTCCTCGGGATGCTGTCGGGCCGCATCCCGCCAGACTCCGGCCGGGTGACGGTGCGCGGCGGTGTCCGGATCGGCGTGCTCGACCAGGCGGACACGCTCGCGGACGACGAGACGATCGGGCACGCTGTGGTCGGCGACGCACCCGAGCACGAGTGGGCGGGCGACGCTCGGGTGCGGGACGTGATCGCCGGTCTGCTCGGCGACCTGCCGTGGGAGGCGCGGCTGAGCAGCCTCTCCGGCGGTCAGCGCCGCCGGGTCGCCCTGGCCCAGCTACTGACGGGCGACTGGGATGTGCTGGCTCTGGACGAGCCCACCAACCACCTCGATGTCGAGGCGATCGCCTGGCTGGCCGAGCACCTGAAGCGGCGCTGGACGGCCACCGCGGGCGGGCTGCTGGTCGTGACGCACGATCGGTGGTTCCTGGACGAGGTGTGTACGGCGACGTGGGAGGTACACGACCGGATCGTGGAGCCGTTCGAGGGCGGCTACGCCGCCTACATCCTGCAGCGCGTCGAGCGCGACCGCCAGGCGGCGGCGATCGAGGCCCGGAGGCAGAACATCGCGCGGAAGGAGCTGGCGTGGCTGCGCCGCGGCGCTCCCGCCCGCACATCGAAGCCGAAGTTCCGCATCGACGCGGCCAACGCGCTCATCGCCGACGTCCCCGAGATCCGCGACCGGGTCTCACTCCAGTCGCTCGCTGTCTCCCGGCTCGGCAAAGACGTGGTCGACATCCTGGGCGCCTCGGCCGGCTACGGGGACCGCGAGATCCTGCACGAGGTGGAGTGGCGGATCGCCCCGGGCGAGCGCACCGGCGTCCTGGGCGTCAACGGGGCCGGCAAATCGACGCTGCTGGGCCTCGTGGCGGGGACGGTCGAGCCCACCTCCGGTCGCGTGAAGCGGAGCAAGACGGTCCGCGTCGCAACCCTCACGCAGCGGATGGACGAACTCGACCAGCACCGCGACGACCCGGTGCGCGTGGTCGTCTCGGGCCTGCGCACCAGCTACACCCTCGGCAGCGACTCGAAGGCCCAGGAGATCACTCCGGGCCAGCTGCTGGAGCGGATGGGCTTCGCCTCCGCGCAGCTCTCCACCCCGGTGAAGGATCTCTCCGGCGGACAGCAGCGCCGCCTCCAGCTCCTCCTCATCCTGATCGACCAGCCGAACGTCCTCATCCTGGACGAGCCCACCAACGACCTGGACACCGACATGCTCGCCGCGGTCGAGGATCTGCTCGACTCCTGGGCGGGGACGCTGATCGTGGTCTCGCACGACCGGTACTTCCTGGAGCGGGTGACAGACCAGCAGTTCGCGATCCTGGACCGGCGGCTGCGGCACCTGCCGGGCGGGGTGGACGAGTACCTGCGGCTGCGGAAGAACCAGCAGCGCCGGGACGCCGCGCGAGCGTCCGCACCCGCCGGGGGCTCAGGCCCCGCACCTGCCGCCGCCACGACAGCCGCCCCGGCGCTCAGCGGCGGCGAGCTGCGGGCGGCTCAGAAGGAGCTCGCCTCGATCGAACGCCGCCTCTCCAAGCTCACCGGCCGAATCGACGCGAAACGCACAGCGCTCGCCGAACGCGACCAGTCGGACTACGTGGGGCTGGGCGAGGAGCTGACGGCGATCGGCGAGCTGGAACGGGAGACCGAGCAGCTTGAGGAGCGGTGGCTAGAGCTGTCGGAGCAGGTGTGAGCCCGCGCCCCCAAGACGGAGCGAACCCGCTGCCGTCCGCGCATATGCGAGTACTTTCCGAGACGGCCCGCTCGCTTCTTCCCTCCCGATCAGCGCGGGCGGACAAGAGCGTGCGGGTGACGGACACGGTTTGGAGGACAACCGCATCGGCCGCGAGCTTCCGGGGATGCCCGGCCCTCGACGCACGGAAACGAATCCGGCCCGACGAAATCGTCTCACCCGAATGTGCGGAGGGTCCGGGCATCCCCGGAAGCTCCCGCCCTCTGCCGCACACCAGCCGGGACAGCCGGCTCAGTCCGAGAGGACCCGGGCGCCGTGAACCGGGCCGGTCGCCCGGACCACTCGCACGCGGGCCGCGCTGAGCGCGATCTGCACGTCCAGCGCGTTGTCGAGATCCGCGGCGAGGAAGGCGACAGTGGGACCGGAACCCGACACGATCCCCGCGAGAGCGCCGTTCAGCTCGCCGAGTTCGAGCACCTCGGCGATGGACGGAGCCAGGTGGATGGCCGGGGCCTGCAAGTCGTTCGACAGCACCTCCGCGAGCATCGCCGCATCCCCCGCGCGAAGCGCCTGCAGCACCCCGGCGTCGACGCCGGGTGCGCGCTGCGCGGGCGGGATCTCACTCGCGTGCCGCTCACGGTGCCGATCGAGCTCGCTGTAGACAGTCGGTGTGCTGAGCTGGCCCTCCGCGAACGCGAGCACCCAGTGGAACTGGCCGGTCGCCAGCGCCGGGCTCAGCCGGTCACCGCGACCGGTGCCGATCGCGGTGCCGCCCACGAGCGCGAACGGGACATCCGCGCCGAGCCGCGCAGCCAGCGCGAGCAGCTCCTCCCGTCCGAGCTCGGTGCCCCACAGCGCATCACAGGCGACGAGAGTGGCCGCGGCGTCCGCCGAACCGCCGCCCATCCCCCCGGCGATCGGGACGCGCTTGTCGATCTCCAGGCGCACGCCACCAGTGAACCCGGTGCGCTTGGCGAGCAGTTTCGCGGCCTTGACAGCCAGATTCGTGCCGTCCGTCGGGAGCGCCGACGTGTCGACGCTGCCGCCGGCGAAGGTCACCGAGATGTCATCGGCGGGATACGCGCGCACATCCTCGTAGAGCGAGAGCGCCTGATAGGCGGTCGCGACATCGTGGTAGCCATCGTGGCGGAGCGGGCCGACGCGCATGAAGACATTGACCTTGCCGGGTGCGCGAACATGCACCGCATCCACATCCCACCGGGCGCCCACGTCGACCATGACTCAAACCTACACAGCTTCTCAGGGAGGCGAGGACGCCCCCGTGCTGGCGAGGGCCTCAGCGCGCAGCGAGCCGCACGAAGTCGGCGAGGGTGAGCTGTTCGCCGCGGCGTCTCGGGGCGACCCCGGCCGCCTCCAGCGCCGCGCCGGCTGCGGCAGGGTCGCCGTAGACGGGGGCGAGGGACTGGCGGAGGGTCTTCCTGCGCTGCTGGAACGCGGCGTCCACCAGGGCGAACGTCCGCTTCCGCAGCTCGTCGTCGCCCGGTTCGGTCGCGTGGCGCTCGAAACCGACCAGGATGGAGTCGACATTCGGAACCGGCCAGAAGATCTGCCGGCTGACCGTGCCCGCGGTGCGCCAGACGCCGTACCACGCGGCTTTGACGCTCGGGGCGCCGTAGACCTTCGAGCCCGGCCCGGCCGCGATACGCTGACCCACCTCCGCCTGAACCATGACGACACCGGAGCGCAGCGACGGGACACGCTCCAGCAGGTGCAGCAGCACGGGCACCGAGACGTTGTACGGGAGATTCGCGACGAGCCGGCCGGGCCGCTCCGGCAGCTCCGTCACCGCGAGCGCGTCGCTGTGGACGACGGTCAGCCGGCCCGCGGCCTCCGGCGCGAGCTGCGCGACGGTGAGCGGGAGCCGCTCGGCCAGGCGGCCATCGATCTCGACGGCGACGACGCGCGCTCCGGCCTCCAGGAGGCCGAGGGTGAGGGAGCCGAGGCCGGGCCCCACCTCGACCACGACCTCCCCCGCCTCGACGCCGGCGACGCGGACGATGCGGCGGACTGTGTTGGCATCGATGACGAAGTTCTGCCCGAGCCTCTTCGTCGGCGCCACACCGATCAGCTCGGCCAGGTCGCGGATCTCGGCGGGTCCGAGCAGTCGCAGCTCGTTCACGCGATGATCCCGATGGGCGTAGCGGGCGGCGGCGCGACCGGATCGCTGTCCCAGCGGCCGTAAACGAGCTCGGTGTTCGAGGCGATCTGGGCCGCGACCGTGGCGGTGTCGGCGCCGATCGTCTCCGCCATCGCGCGCACGGTGTGCGGGATGAGGTAGGGCGCGTTCGGCCGGCCGCGGAACGGCGCCGGCGTGAGATAGGGGGCGTCCGTCTCCACCATGATCAAATCCCGCGGAGCCGCGCGCAGAGCCGTGCGCAGATTCGGCGCGTTCTTGAACGTGACCGTGCCCGAGAAAGACATGTACCAGCCGTTCTCGGCGCAGAGGTTCGCGAGCTCGGCGTCCCCCGAGAAACAGTGGAAGACCGTGCGAGCGGGCGCACCGACACGTTTCAGGGTCGCGACGACGGCAGCGTGCGCGTCCCGGTCGTGGATCTGGAGGGCGAGGCCGTTCTGCTTGGCGATCTCGATGTGCGCCTCGAAGGCGGCGACCTGCGCGTCCCGGAGCGAGCCCGCCTCGGTGCGGAAGAAGTCGAGGCCCGTCTCCCCGACCGCCCGCACCCGCGGGCGGGTCGCGAGCTCCGCGATCGCGGCGAGGGCGTCGTCCAGCTCACCGCGCTCCGCGTAGTCGGGGGCGTCGTTGGGGTGGAGGGCGACAGCGGCGAGCATCCGGGGCTCGACGGCGGCCGTCTCGGCGGACCAGCGCGAGGTCTCCACATCCGTCCCGACCTGCACGACCCCGCGGACGCCGACGCTCGAGGCCCGGTCGAGGTGCTCGCGGTAGTCCAGCGGCTCCGTCCCGTCTGCGCCAGAGACGATCTCCAGGTGCGTGTGGTTGTCGTAGACCGGGACGACCAGCGCCTCGGGGAGCGGAGGGTAGGTGCTGCGGTCAGGGCCGTCGGCCGGGCCCCTCGGCCGGAGGAACGCCGGATCCGTCATGCTCCCAGCGCCGTGTCCGTCTCGATGCGGGGGAACAGCGCCTCAAGGCCGTTGACCGCGGTGCCGGCGGGGACCTGTCCCCAGTCCCCTGCGCTGCGGAGCCGTTGCGCATCCAGGCCGCCCAGCTCGCCCTCCACACCCAGCGCGGTCCACAGTGCCGCCGTCGCCTTCGGAATGACCGGCGAGAGCAGCACGGCGAGCGCGCGCAGGCCCTCCACCGCCGTGTAGAGCACGGTCTGGAGCCGCTCGCGCTTCGCCTCGTCCTTGGCGAGCGCCCACGGCTCCTGCTCGGTGATGTACCCGTTGAGCTGGTCGACGATCGTCCAGACAGCGGCGATGCCATCGTGGATGGCGAGGCGCGCCATCGCGGCATCGGCGTCAGCGGCGGCCTGCGCGACGACGCGCTGAACCTCGAGATCGGCCTCCCGGAACTCGCCGGCGGCCGGGACCTCGCCACCGAAATAGCGCATGACCATCGCGACGACGCGCGAGGCGAGGTTGCCGAAGCCGTTGGCCAGCTCGGCCTGGTAACGGGCCGACAGGTCCTCCCAGCTGAACGAGCCGTCCTGACCGAAGTTGATGGCACGCAGGAAGTAGTAGCGGAACGCGTCCGAGCCGAAGGTGTCCGTGATCTGCGTCGGCGCGATGCCGGTCAGCTTCGACTTCGACATCTTCTCGCCGCCGACGAGCAGCCAGCCGTGCCCGAACACGCGGTGCGGCACCTCCAGACCCGCCGCGAGCAGCATCGCCGGCCAGATGACGGCGTGGAAGCGCAGGATATCCTTGCCGACCAGGTGCGTCGCCGGCCAGCGCCGCTCGAACGCCTCCTCGTCTTGCCCGTAGCCAACCGCAGTGATGTAGTTGAGCAACGCATCGAACCACACATAGACGACGTGGGACTCGTCCCACGGCACCTTGATGCCCCAGTCGAAGCTCGACCGCGAGATGGACAGGTCGGACAGTCCCTGCCGCACGAAGCTGACCACCTCATTGCGGGCCGACTCCGGCTGCACGAAGTCCGGCCGCTCCTCATAGAGCGCCAGCAGCTTCTCGGCGAAGTCGCTCATCCGGAAGAAGTAGTTCTTCTCCTGCAGCAGTTCCAGCGGCTTCGAGTGGATGGCGCAGACTTTCTGGTCCGCATACTCCCCCGTGCCGTCGACGATCTCGCTCTGCGGCTTGAACTCCTCGCAACCGACGCAGTAGAGCGCCTCGTACTCACCGGCGTAGATGAAGCCGTCGTCGTAGAGCTTCTGCAAGAACTTCTGCACGTTCTTCTCGTGCCGTTCGTCGGTGGTGCGGATGAAATCGTCATTCGCGATGTCCACGGTCGTCAGCAGAGGCAGCCACTCGTCCCGGACCAGCCGGTCGGCCCACTCCTTCGGCGTGGTCCCGTTCGCGGTCGCGGTGCGCAGGATCTTCTGCCCGTGCTCATCGGTCCCCGTCAGCAGCCAGGTGTCGTCGCCCGCCTGGCGGCGCCAGCGCGCGAGCACGTCCGCGGCGACCTCCGTGTAGGCGTGCCCGATGTGCGGGACATCGTTCACGTAGAAGATCGGCGTGGTGATGTAGAACGAAGAGCCGTCGGACATGCTGACTATCCTACGGTCGCCCCGCCCCCTACCATCCCGGCCCCTGTCGCCCCGGCCATCGCTTCCTCGCTCATTCACGGGACACGCCGGGAGCGGGCAAACGTCCGGCAGGATTCGGCGACGATTCGAATCGGCCCGGTCGTCAGGTCTCGACGCCAGCGCTCACTCGGCGCGCCGTGGGCGGAGCGCGCAGAAGCTCCGCTTTCAGTCTGTCTCCGATTCCAGCACGCTCTGCCAATACACGGTCACGGAGCCATTCGGCCCGGGGATCTCCGATGAGCCTTCCACGGGAGTGGTGGACGTGGTGGTCGGGATCGTCACAATCCCCTGTGCGATGTGCGCATTCGCAAAGATGTAGTTGTAGCCCCAAATGTCGACGGAAACCCTCACATTATTCTCCCTGTCCGGGTACAGGTAGAAGAAGTATGGGGGTGTCGACAACCAGATCGGGCTCCCGCGCCGCACTTGAGAAGCCTCCGCGGCATAGCGTCCGAAAAGCCAGTAGGGAGAGATCGTCCCAGAACCCCAGATATTCTGCTTGAAGTCACCCCTGATCGAGCCATAGATCTTCGCAGGGTCGTCGTCCGAATTCGTCAGCGTGACACCGTACAGTCCGACCCGGGACCAGTGTGCGAGCTTGAGATAGGCCACCTCGACGAAGCGGCCATCGTCACCGTTGATTTTGACCTTGTTGAATCCATAGGGCGCGTTCGATGTGTCGATCGTTCCGTACGCGATATGCGTGTCGGAGATGAAGACCGGTTGCCAGTTTTCCCACAGGTCTACCTTGATCGTGGCGCTCACGTCTTGCACGCCATTCGAGGTGAAGGGCACCTGGTCGTATTGCAAGGCGACCGCGTTGTATTCGGACGCGGAGAACCGCGTCGAGGTCGCCCCGGAGCGGTTCCCGGCGACGGTGACGCTCCCGTAGAGATCCACCTTGCTCTCGGACCCCGAGTGCGGCACATGGAGGTGACCCACGTAGACGAGAGGTCTCGACACGGTCGCATGCCGGTCCGTCGGTGCGGCGTGCGCTGCGGAACCGGTAGCCGTGGTCGACGCCGTGACGAGCGCGGCTACGAGCGCGACGCGGGCGATTCCCTTCGGGAGGACGCTGAAAAACGAGAGCACATCATCTCCTGGATTCTCTGAGCGGCCCAGCCGGGTCTGGCGCTCCGCGGTGCGCTCGGGGGCTCTCACTGGGGCGGGCTCTCGAACGCGGATCGGTCAAGCCTGAGCCACGCGCGCGGATCCGAGTGCCGGACGAGGGGATGATGAGTGACGGTCCCGTACCGCTGTGGCCTTCGCATCGTTGGCGTCCGGGGCGGGGCTGCCGGCGATTCGCCAGCGCCGCGATCGCACAAAAAAGCATGCAAATAATGACTGGCCATTGAGATAATTCATGTAATACCACCTCCGGATCGTGCTGCTATACGGCAGCACGATCGACACGAGAGGTAAATCCCCCAAATGCGAAGATGTCTCCTTCATTTTCTTGTTGTGGCGTCGGTGACGGCGCCCGTTTTAGCCACCGGACTCGTAGCCCCGGCCGCGGTCGCGGCAGATGCGCATCAGTACAAGGTTACTCCCGTGGCTCCCGTCGGCCAGCGAGTCAAGGGCGCGAAGTCCAAATCAGGTCAGCTTGCGCAGAGCGATGGAGCGATTGTGAATCTCACCGACGCTGCGGTCATCCCGGCGATGGTCAAAGTCGACGTGGACCCGGTGGCTTCCTACACCGGTGGCGTGAAGGGACTCGCCGCGACGAGCCCGGAGATCACAGGGAAGAAGCTTTCCCTCTCAGACCCAGCGGTCAAGGCGTATCTCAGATACGTCGATGAGAAGATCGCGGCCGCGACGGCCGCGATCCACAAGGCGATACCATCGGTGTCCATTTTGTCCACCTATAGGGTCGCGTACGGCGGCCTTGTCGTCAAAGTTCCCGCGCGTGACGCGAAGGCACTGCTCTCGGTGCCGGGGGTCGCTGCGGTGCAGAACAATGCACTGCAAAGCTGCCCACAGCGATGACGGATGCCCCCGCACCGTCCGGGCCCTCCGGCGCGGGGGCCAACGCACCCGTACCTCCCGGGCCCTCCCGTGCGGCAACGAGCGCGCGACTGGCCACGGGCAAAGAATCGCAGCTCAGCGACGAATCCTCCACCTTCATCGGTGCCGCTGCCGCGTGGCCCTCTCTCGGCGGACGCGATAGGGCCGGCGCCGGGGTGATCGTGGGCGACATCGACACGGGTATCTGGCCCGAGAATCCGATGCTCGCCGACCGCGGGCTTCCCGCGCCGGCCGGCGGTCCCTGGAAGTGCGAATTCGGCGACGGCGGCGATGCGGCGTTCTCGTGCAACCACAAACTGGTGGGGGGCGTACGCCTTCCTCGACGGCTACCGTACGATGTACCCGGTCGGGGCGCAGGATTACTGTTCGGCGACCGCATGCTCCGCACGCGATTCGGAGGGCCACGGCACCCACACGACGACGACCGCCGTCGGCGACTATGTCCAGGACGCCCCGCTGCTCGGCACAAATCGGGGACCGGTGAGTGGCGTCGCTCCCGGCGCTTCGGTCATCGCTTACCGGGCACTCGGTCCGAACGGTGGTATCGCCTCTGACATTGTGGCCGCTGTGCAGCAGGCCATCCTCGATGGCGTCGACGTCATCAACTATTCCGTGGGCGGCGACAACACGACGTATCTGAGCCCCGTCGGCCTTGCCTTCCTCGATGCGTATGCGGCAGGCATATCCGTGAACGCCGCTGCTGGCAACTCGGGACCGGATGCGTCGACTGTCGGCAACATGAGTCCGTGGATGACGAGCGTCGGAGCGTCGACCCTGGACAAAAAGGTACACCTCGACGGTGACCCTGACCGCTGCCGACGGCGCCTCTTACCACAAGGCGGGTGTGACGCTCACGCAGGGTGTCACGCCGAGTCCGGTAGTTCTGGCCTCCGCGGTTTCGGGCTATGAGGGGGGCGCAGAATGCACCGCCCCCTTCGCCGCGGGGACGCTGACGGGCAAAGTCGTCGCCTGCGAAAGAGGCGAGAACGACCGGGAGGACAAGGGCGCGAACGCCCTGCAGGGCGGTGCGGCCGAGATGATCCTCTACAACCCGGTCACCAGCGATACGGAAGCCGACAGCCAGCCGCTCCCCGCGATCCACCTCGATGGGCCGAACGACGACCTGGTCTCCTTCCTCAAGGCGCACCCCGATGGTTCGGCCGCCGGGGTGTTCCAGCGCGGGGCGGGATCGATCCGCGCGAACAGGGCGCTGTCGCCGACGCTCACGATCAGCGAGACGGCCGCGAAGTTCGCCACCGGTTTGACCGATCGGCTCAGCCGCATCAACCTGAACCTCCCGAGCGTCTCCGTCGACCCGCTCCCCGGTGCGGCCGTGGTCAAGCGCACCGTGACGAATGTGACGAGTTCGCGGCAGTCTTTCGCGGTGACGACACGTGGCGGAAACGGCCTCTCCATCGGGGTGTACCCGTCGTGGTTCTCGCTCAGCGCGGGAAAGAGCCGCGAACTGACGGTGACGCTCAACGGCCTGGAGGCCAAGAACGGCTGGCACGAGGGCCAGATCACGATCACGCCTTACGGGAGAGGAACGCCGGTCGTGCTTCCGGTGGCCGCCAACAAAGGCGACGCGGCGATCGCCTTGACCCAGAGCTGCGCTCCGGCGGAGATCGAGTTCGGCGCGACAACGACCTGCACCGTCTCGGCGAAAAACCAGATGCCGGTCGATGTGGATTCCCACGTCAAAACCTTCGCGAGTCCGTTCCTCCCGCTGAACAACGTCACCGCCCCGGCGAAGCGATCCTTCATGGGAGCCGATTGGAGTGGGACGCTCTCCGGTGCCAAGCCTGCGACGATTGACTCCTTCGCACCCGAAACCCTGAGCGAATGGCCGGGAGACTTCGACAGTCTCGCGAGCTACGGCGCACCGCCAAAGCCCGACTACGGGGACGGCGGTGGCTGGAACTATACCGTCCCCGCCTTCAAATACGGTGGAGAGACCTACACCTCACTTAATGTGATGAGCGACGATTATATCATCGTGGGATATCTGGATAAGGATTTCATACCGCCCCAGTACCCCAGTGACATCAACGGCAAAGCGCCGAACAACGCGATTGCGGCGTTCTGGACAGATATGGACCCGTCATCGCCTCGGCTCGCTGAGAACGCAGGTATCCGCATCGCAATACTTACAAACAACAGAACTGACGTCTCGTGGCTCATCATGGAGTGGGACAGAATACCGACCGCCGACGAGACGGGCGCGAACACCTTCCAATTGTGGCTGCGTCTCGGCGACACCGAAGGGCAAAGGGTGTTCTACCAGGGGAAGCCGCAGGCCAACGCCACCGGCGGATCGTTCACCGTCGCGGAGAACCGCGACGGCACGAGCGGGAAGGCCGTCGATGTCGTTGACCCGGCGTTGACTTACGCGATCCACACCAGTCCTCCGCAGGCCGGCGGCGCTGTCACCTTCGACTACACGCTGCGCGGGTTCTTCCCCGGCACCTGGCCGACGCTCGCAACGCTGCCGTCCTCTGCGCTCAACACCTATCCGGGGGTGCAGACCAAAATAACCGTGAGCCCCTGGTGGGCGCGCGACATTCCGAGAAGAAGGCCGTTCTAGCCGATGAGGCCGTCTCATCGATCTAAAACCGTTCTCACTCGATTAAGGGGTACAGGCTGGCCCTCCACCCCGGCAGCCTCCGCGAAAGCAGGGTCAGGGTTTGCGGGGAAGAGCGGCCTGGTAGAGGTCGCGACGGCCGAGGCCGGTGGCCTCGGCGACCTCGGCGGCGGCGTCTTTGAGGCGCATCCCGCCGGCGACCAGGGCGAGCACCTGTGCGAGCGCGGCCTCCGGGTCCGCCAGGGAGGCGGGCGCCCCGGCGACGACCACCGCGATCTCGCCGCGGACCCCCTCATGAGCCCACTCCGCCAGCTCGCCGAGCGTGCCGCGACGCACCTCTTCGTAGAGTTTCGTCAGTTCGCGGCAGACGACCGCACGCCGATCGGGTCCGAAGCCGATCGCCATACCGGTGAGAGAAGCGGCGAGCCGGTTGGGCGACTCGAAGAACACCATCGTCCGCGATTCGGCCGCCAGCGCGCGAAAGGCGGCGGCCCGCTCCCCCGGCTTCCGCGGCGGGAAGCCCTCGAAGGCGAAGCGGTCGGTCGGCAACCCGGAGACGGCGAGCGCGGTCAGCACGGCCGAGGGGCCGGGAAGGGCGGTCACGGCGACGCCCGCCGCCACAGCGGCGGAGACGAGCGGGAAACCGGGGTCGGAGACGGTCGGCGTCCCCGCGTCGGAGAGGACGACGACGTCCCGGTCCCGCGCCAGCTCGACCAGTTCGGCTGCCCGGTCGCGCTCGTTGTGCTCGTGAAGCGGGACGAGGCGCGGACGGCCCGTGACGCCGAGCCCGGCGAGGAGGCGCTGGGCGACACGGGTGTCCTCGGCGGCGACGATGGTGGCGGCGGCGAGGGTCTCGACCAGGCGAACCGAGGCGTCGCCGAGATTGCCGATCGGGGTCGCAGCGAGGATGATCATAAGGTTCAGTCTGTCAGGATGAGGCGATGACCTCGTCTTCGCCCGTCGACGCCGCACCGACAGCACCCGCCGGTGCGGCCGGGCATCGCGCCGAGCGCACCGGCAGCCGCCTGGACGACTGGGCGGCGCGCGTGCTATGCACGGCTGCGCGGCTGCGCGTCTGGCACTGGGGCACACCGGTCGCGGTGACGCTGCTCGCCGCCGTGCTGCGGCTGTGGAACCTGGGATGGCCCCACACGCTCGTGTTCGACGAGACCTTCTACGTGAAGGACTCGTGGACGCTGTGGCACCTAGGCTACGAGGGCAGCTGGCCCCAGAAAGCGGACTCGTCGTTCGCCGCGGGCGATGTGAATGTGTTCAGCTCGAATCCGTCGTTCGTCACCCACCCCCCGCTCGGGAAGTGGATCATCGGGCTCGGGATGGCCGCGACCGGCGCCGGGAACTCGTTCGGCTGGCGGGTGTCGACGGCGATCGTCGGCGTCCTGGCCGTGCTGGTCGTGTTCCTGATCGCGCGGAAGTTGTTCGCGTCGACCGCCGTGGCGGCCATCGCCGGGTTCCTGTTCGCGATCGATGGGCACGCGATCGTCATGAGCCGGGTGGCGCTGCTCGACAGCTCGGTGATGCTTCTGGCGCTGCTCGCGTTCGGCTGTGTGCTCCTCGACCGCGACGCGCATGCGACGCGGCTGGCCGCGCGGGTGGCGGCGGCGCGGGAGGCGGGAAAGGACCCGGCCTGGGGACCGGTACTCTGGTGGCGGCCGTGGCTGCTCGCGGCCGGTGTCCTGACCGGGCTGTGCGCGGGCGTGAAGTGGACGGGCTTCTACTTCCTCGCGTTCTTCGCCGTGTACACGGTGCTGGTGGACATCGTGGCGCGCCGCCGCGAGAGGCTCGCGTTCTCCGCATCGGGCGGCCTCCTCAAGCAGGCCCCGGCGACGTTCGCGCTCATGGTGCCGATCGCGTTCGCCTCCTACCTCGCCACCTGGACGGGCTTGCTGGTCACCAGCGGCGGCGTCTACCGCGGCTGGGCACAGTCGGTGCATGCGCAGTGGGCGGACGGGCTCTCCTGGGTTCCGCTGTGGTTCCAGAACCTCTGGCACTACCAGAAGGAGATGTACAACTACAGCATCAACCTGCACACACCGCATCCGTACCAGTCGAACCCGCTGACGTGGACGCTCATGATCCGCCCGACGAGCATGTACTACATCGGCGATCCGCAGGGCCAGGGGGGCTGCACGGCCCCGGGCGGCTGCTCCGAGGCGATCACCTCGCTCGGCAACCCGCTGATCTGGTGGGCGGCGACCGCGGCGCTGCTCTACCTGGCCTACCGCCTGGTCCGGTTTCGCGAGTGGCAGGTCGGGTTGATCCTGACCGGCTTCGCGGCCGGCTACGTGCCGTGGCTGATCTACATCAACCGCACGATCTTCACCTTCTACTCGATTGCGTTCGAACCGTACCTGATCCTCGGGCTGGCGGCCGTGGCGGCCCTTGTGGTCGGGAAGCGCACAGACCCCGAGCGCCGGCGCCGGCGCGGGATCGCGTGGACGGCCGCGTTTCTCGTAGCCGCGACAGCGATCAGCGTCTTCTTCTGGCCGCTCTGGACCGGGCAGCAGGTGCCTTTCTGGTTCTGGCAGGCGCATATGTGGCTGCCGAGCTGGGTCTGACCCGGGATGGCGTCTGCGACGTCCCCCTGCCGCAGGCCACGACCGATGGAGCTGGCGTCGCGGTGCTCGCGCTCGGGCGGGGCGGTGGAGGCCGGGGGCGCTCCGTGCGCCCGCTTCGGGGTCGACCAGTGCGCCAGCTTCAACCCGATGACGCAGCCGACGAGCCCGGCGATGAGCAGCAGCTTCACGACCGACAGCCCCTCCCCGCCGGACACCATCGCGACGAGCCGTCGGCGTAGCCGGGCGTCAGCGCGGTCTCGCTGACCGGGCCGGGAGACGGCGGCACGGCGAACACGCCCAGTTTCAGATTCGGGTTCTGCGCGGTGAAGAAGCCCAGCTCGAACGAGCCGCCGGGGTACATCCCGGCCTGGCCGGCGAGAAAGAGCGATTGGGCGTCGGTGTAGCTGACGCCCACAACATCCTTCGGCAGGTCGTCCTGCAGCGAGGCGACGGTCTGGATGCCCTTCACGTAGGCCGGGTCTTGGAACGTCGTCGCGCCGGAAACAACCTCCTTCTGAAACGCGCTGCCGCCGTAGACCGCCGCAGCGAGCGTGTCATGCAGGATGGGCAGGGTCCAGGTGTCCTTGCCGCCGACGGCCATCGGTGTGACGCCGTTCTGCTTGAGTGTGGCGTCGACGCGCACGAATTCGTCCCAGGTCGTCGGCGCCGAGAGCTTGTGCTTGGCGAAGATGTCCTTGTTGTAGAACGTCTGGAGCGTCTGCATCGCGAACGGGACACCGTAGACCTTGCCGTCCTGTTTTCCCGTCGCGCCCGCGAGCGCGGCCTCGTCGATGTCTTTCAGTCCCGCGATTTTGCCGTCGAGGGCAACGAGGTTGCCGCCGTCCACATAGGGCTGCAGCTTGCCGTAGGCCTGCACCTGAGCGATGTCGGGGCCGCCGCTGCCGGTCAGGCCGGTGGTGAGCACCTGCGGATACTCGGTGTTCTTGAACGCCGAGAATTTCACGGTGACCCCGGGATGCCGCTTCTCGTACTCGGCGAAGATCCTGGTGTAGGCGGCCTTGTCCTCGGGACGCCACGACCAGACGGCGAGCGTGACGTCGCCGCTTTCCTCCGCGCTGGTGGAGCCGGACCCCGGTGCGCAGCCGGCCAGCCCGAGAGCGAGAGCGGCCACGGTGCTGAGTTTTCTCTTCACTGAGATCTCCTTCGATGGGTGGTGAAACGGTATGGGTCAGGCGTGCAGCGCGGCGACGGCGTCGCGGACCGAGCCGGAGGCGGCGGCGAGCGCCACGGCCGCGCGGTCGGCGTCGGCGCCGGTCAGCAGCGCGACAATCGCGGCCTTGAGATCGCCGCCGGCCGCGGCCAGCAGCGCCTCGGCCTCGTCCTCGGGTGCGCCGGCCTCGCCCAGGATGCGGAGGGTGCGCTAGCGGAGCTTGGCATTGGTCGCGACGACGGAGACCATGAGGTTGGAGTAGGTGCGTCCGAGCGCGATCATGAGCGCCGTCGAGAAGCCGGAGAGGATCGTCTTCTGCGCGGTGCCCGCGCCCAGCCGCGTCGAACCGGTAAGCACCTCGGGACCGGTCTCGACCGCGATCAGGATGTCGGCGAGGCCGGCCAGCGCGGCGTCGGGGGTGCTCGTGACGAGCGCTGTGAACGCTCCACGCTCGCGGGCGCGGCGGAGGGCGCCGCCCACATAGGGCGTGCTGCCGGAGGCGGTGACGCCGATCGCGACATCGTCCGGGCCGAGGAGGTCGGCATCCCGCTCGCCGTCGGCCACGAAGTCTTCGGAGTCTTCGACGGCGACCGTCAGCGCGCGCTCGCCACCCGCGATGTGGGCGGTGACGATGCCGGGCTCCAGATGGAACGTCGGCAGCAGTTCGGCGGCGTCGAGCACCGCGAGGCGGCCCGGGGTACCCTCACCGAAGTAGTGGACCACACCGCCGCGGCGCACCCGCGGGGCCGCCTGGTCCACGAGGTCGGCCACCCGCGGCAGTGCCTCGGCCACCGCCTCCATCGCCCGCCGGTCGTGCGCGTTGAGGAGACGGAGCCGCTCGAGCGTGCTCAGTTCGTCGAGCCCTGTGGAGTCCGGGCTGCGGAGTTCGGTCGGCGGGAGCCGGTGGCTGGCGGTGGCTGCGGGGATGGTCATGCGCCGATCCTGGCCTAAATATCCATAGAGTTCAAGCCAAAGAAATATCCTTTACACGGCCGCGACGCGGATGGTCAATACAAGCATTAAGGCAGAATCGTGCGGGAGCAATCGGCAGGAGGTCCGGGATGAGCGAAGACGCGGTGGCGAGGATCGCCCAGGCGCGACCGGGGCTACGGCCCTCCGAACAGCGGGTGGCGGACGCCATCCTGGCCGACCCCGCTTCGATCGTCGACCTGCCGATCACCGAACTGGCCGAGCGCTGCTCCACCTCGGTGGCGACGGTCGTGCGCTTCTGCCAGGCGGCCGGGTATGCGGGGTGCGGCGAACTCCGGCTGGAACTGGCCTCGACCCGCGGCCGCGAAGAAGTCTCGCTCGGCCGCTTCGGCGTCTCGGACGGCGAGATCGAAGCGGACGACGACGCGCATGACGTGCTCGCGAAGGTCGCCTACCACGAGGCCCACGCCATCGAGTCGACAGCGTCGTCCGTCGACACCACCACACTGGATGCCGTGGCCGGCGCGATCGCGAAAGCCGACCGGGTGGACATCTACGGTGTCGGCTCCAGCGCCCTCGCCGCCATCGACCTGCAGCAGAAACTGCACCGCATCGGTCTCGTCTCCTTTTACAACAGCGACATCCACCTCGCCCTGACCAGCGGCGCGCTGCTCACCGGCCGTTCGGTGTCGGTCGGATTCTCGCACTCGGGTCTCAGCGTGGAGACCGTCGATAGCCTCTCGACGGCACGCCTCGCCGGAGGCGGCGACCGTGGCGGTGACGAACTTCCCGGCCTCGCTGATCGCCGAGCAGGCCGACCATGTGCTGGTGACCAGCGCCTCGGAGACCCGCTACCGGCCGGGCGCGATGTCCAGCCGGATCGCACAGCTCGCGGTGGTCGACTTCCTCTTCGTGCGCCTGGTGCAGCGGCTCCACGGCCGGACGCTGCCCCCGCTGCAGCTCACCTACGACGCGGTGCAGACGCACCGGCTGCCGCCGACCCGGCATCGGGCCGGCTGAGTCTTCGCTGAGTCGCAGAGGAGCGGCGCCGCAGCGGACGTAGACTCCGATCATGAGCCTGATGGATATCCCGTTCCGCACCATCGACGGCGAACCCACTTCCCTCGCGGCTTTCGCGGGCAAGGTCATCCTCGTCGTCAACGTCGCCTCCCGCTGCGGGCTCGCCCCGCAGTACGAGAAGCTCGAAGGCTTGCAGAAGACCTACGGCGACCGCGGCTTCACCGTGATCGGATTCCCGAGCAACCAGTTCCTGCAGGAGCTGAACAGCACGGACGCGATCAAGGAATACTGCTCGACCACCTGGGGCGTCACTTTCCCGATGATGGAGAAAGTGAAGCTGAACGGCCGCTCGGCGCACCCGCTCTACGCAGAGCTGACCACCTACCCCGACGCCGCTGGCAAGGCGGGGAAGGTGAAGTGGAATTTCGAGAAGTTCATGATCACCCCCGGCGGCGCGGTGCATCGGTTCCGCCCGACGACCGAGCCGGACGCTCCCGAGATCATCGGGCTCATCGAGCAGGCGCTGCCGACGGCGGTGTGACCCGGAACCGGAAGCGCGCCGGATCAGGCCCGCCGGAACCACCGGCCGCCGACGCGCTCGGTGAGCTGCCAGCGGCCCACCTCCGCGCACCGCTGGACACCGGCCACGGTGTGCTCGGCGATGCGGAGCGCTTCCTCGGCCCCGTCCGCCAGAAAGCGGACGGTGAGGCGGGCTTCGCCCGCCACGGCGTCCACGCCGGTGGCCTCGACCACGGTGAGTTCGGCCGCCGCCTCCGCCGCCGCGGTCTCGACGCTCTGGGCAGCGACTCCGGGACGCAGCCGGCCGACGGAGACGATCACGCGAAACGAAGGCACACGGGAAGCCTACGGGGCCTCCCCTCTCCCCGGGAGTGGGCGACACAAGCCGCCGCGTTCCACCGCCGCGAGAGCGACTGAGCCGCCGCACCTCACCGGGGCCGCCGCTGAGACGACAATGGACCCATGACTGGCGCCACACTGCTCACGATCGCTGCGCCCGACGCAGCCACAGCCACGGGCGGCCCCGGCTACGCCGTCGCCGACTTCGCCGCCCCGCAGGTCAGGATCACCGACCTCGCCGTGACCCGCGGCGACGGAGTCTTCGAGACCATCGCCGTGATCGACGGCCGCCCGCAGTCGCTGGGCCCGCATCTGATCCGTCTGGCGCACTCCGCCGCGCTGCTCGACCTCCCCGCGCCCGCCGAGCGCCGCTGGCACGAGGCCGTTCTCGCTGGGGTCGCCGACTACCGCGAGCGCAACGGCGCGGAGCGCGAGTTGTACGCGAAGCTCATCTACACGCGCGGCGTCGAGGGCGAGGGGCGGCCGAGCGGGTGGGTACTCGTCGACCGGGGCGAGGATTTCACCCAGCAACGCCTCGGAATCCGTGTCGTCACTCTCGACCGCGGGCTTCGTCACGACGTGGCCGAGACCTCGCCGTGGCTGCTCGCGGGTGCGAAGACGCTCTCGTACGCCGTCAACCGCGCCGCCCAGCGCGAGGCCGTCCGACGCGGAGCGGACGACGCGATCTTTCTCAGCTCGGACGGCTACGCGCTGGAGGGCCCCACCTCGAATCTCCTCCTGCTCACGGGGGGTGCCGTGGTCACCCCGCAAACAGATCAAGGCATCCTCGCGGGGACCACCCAGGCGGCGGCGTTCGCGTTCTTCGAGGAGCGCGGGCAGAAGACGGAATACCGCCGCATCAGTGTCAAGGAGCTTTTCGCCGCTGATGCACTTTGGCTGGTGTCCAGCGTGCGGCAAGCGGCCCCGATCACACAAATCAACGGAAAAAAATATCCTGTCGACGCCGTTCTCACCGCCAATCTCAACAAGTATTTGTTGGAAAGAACCTACTGAACACCAACTATTCATCTTTCGGTAGACCCCTCGTTACGCCCCGATTCGCGATGGCCCGTCTCCCGGCCTAGGCTGTACCCACCCAGTCCGGCTCCGCAGCCGGAGCCATCCGCGAGCGGGGGGAGGCCATACCGTGACCGACGAGGTTCCACGCAGTGTCGAAGTGCTGCGCCAGCAGGCGCGGGACGAACTCGCCTCGCTCATCGAACAGCGCTGCCGGGCCGGCGAAGACCCGTGGCAGTTCATCCCGGACATGCCGAGCGTGGATGAGCAGGTCGTCATCGCCCTGCGCGCCGGGGCGCTCGAAGACATCGACCTCGGCGAGGAGCGGTCGCGGGCGCACCGCCCCGCGACCGGCCGGACGACCTTCGAACGTTTCAAGTACAGTCTGCTGCGACAGATCGCACTGGAGCATCCGGAGCTGAGCGAAGCGGTCTGGGGGATGCTCGACAAGCTCGAGCGCGCGTAACAGTCCGCCCCCGCGACGGCCGTTGACGCCGATAGACTGGAAGGTTTATGCCCTCCCCCGCCGCTCTCCCCCGCATCGTCTTCCCGCCGGAGCTGCCCGTCAGCCAGAAGCGGGAGGACATCGCGCGCGCGATCCGGGAGAACCAGGTCGTGATCGTCGCGGGCGAGACCAGTTCGGGCAAGACGACACAGCTGCCGAAGATCTGCCTGGAACTTGGGCGGGAGTCCATCGGCCACACGCAGCCACGGCGGAGGCGCGCTGGCCGGAGGCGCCGCGGGCATCGGCGATGATCTCGGAGTAAGGACTGAGGTTGCCCGAGACGGCTTCCAGAGAAAGCGCCGCCGCGCGGTCGGCGGCAACGGCCACCGCCTCCACGTCCGCCACGAGCAGCGCGCCGACGCCGACGCCGACGCTGTACGCGTTGCCGCTGATCGCGGCGAGCGCTTCGTGGTGGGCCAGTTCCACGGGGGTCAGGCCCGCGGCGGCGAGCGCGTCGGAAGCGAAGGCATCCGGCAGCACCCGGCCCTCCCCCGTCACCACCGCAGCCACCTCCGCGAGCGCGGTGAGATCGGCCGCGCCAACGGAGCCCCGGGAAGGGATGAGCAGGGTCACCCGCGCGTTCAGAAGCGCCGCATACGCCCGCGCCAGCTCCACCCGGACCCCCGCCCCGCGTGAACCCGGCGAGCCAGGCGGCCACGACCGCCCGCGCTTCGAGGGCGGGCAGTGCCGCGCCGATGCCGCCGCGGTGGTTCGCGATGGTCCGCCGCTGGAAGGTCGCGAACTCGGCCGGAGCGACCGCTTCGTCCCGGCCGGCGCCGAGACGCCGATTCAGACCGTAGACCGCTTCTCCCACGGCGATCGCACGCTCGACGACGGCCCGGGAGGCGGCGAGCGTCGCCACAGCGTCCGCGTCCAGCTCGACGGGGCCCCCGCAGCGATCGCGACGATGTCCGCGGCCGTGGGCGCTGCCGAACCGAGACGGACCATCGGGGAGACCTCAGAAGTCCGCGAGGTTCTGGCGCAGGCCGCCATCGCCGAGCTCGGTCCGGAGGAGCCCGCGGCGGCGCAGCGCCGGGACGAGCGGGTCGAGCGTGCGGTGGACGTTCGCCGGGTGTACCTGACCGGTGAACAGGAAGCCGTCGCCGCCGACCGCCTCCCCCAGCTCGCCCAGGTGATCGGCCACCTCGTCGGCGGTGCCGATGAGGGCGAGCCCGTCTTCGTTGGCGCGTTTCCGCAGGATCTCGCGCAGTGTCGAGCCGGCCGGGGCCGAGGAGAGGAAGTTGTCGAGCGTTCCGCGATTGCTGTTGGTCGTGATCTCGGGCAGCGGGGCGTCCAGGTCGAACCTCTTGAAGTCGACGCCAGTCAGGTAGGAGATGGATTGCAGCTGCTCGTCGATCGCCGCCTTCGTCAGCTCGGAGCGGGCGGCGCGCACGCTCGCGGTCTCCTCGGCGTTGGCGGTCAGAATGGGCTGCACCACGAACAGCACCGTGATCGCGTCGGCATCGCGGCCGTTCTCGGTCGCGACCCGGCGGATGCTGTCGCGGTGCTCGCGCATCCGCTCCGGCGTCGAGGCGAGGGCGAGCACCACATCCGAGTTCTTCCCCGCGAAGTCGCGTCCACGGCCGGACGCCCCCGCCTGCACCATCACCGGCTCCTCGGCGGCCGGGGCGGTGTTGAGCGGACCGCGCACGGTGAAGAACCGGCCCTCGTGGTGGATCGGGTGAACCTTGCGGAAGTCGGCGTAGACGCCGGTGGCGGCATCCTCGACGATGGCGTCGGGCTCCCAGCTGCGCCAGAGCTTGCGAACCACCTCCACCCACTCATAGGCCCGGTCGTAGCGCAGATCGGGCTCGACCTGCTTGTCGAGCCCGTAGTTCTGTGCGGCGAGGTCGGAGCCGCTGGTGACGACGTTGAAGCCGAGACGTCCGCCGGCGAAGTGCTGAAGCGTGCTCAGCAGGCGTGCGGCGGTGAACGGATCGGTGAAGCTGGCGCTCAGCGTCAGGACCACGCCGAGCCGGCTGGTCGCGCTGAGCAGGGAGGGCACCAGCGGCAGCGGATCATGCTTCGGCACGAACCGGGCCGCGGCGAGGTTCACCTCGGCCGTGCCACCGTAGGTGTCCGGCACCGCGACGCCATCCTCGACGATGAAGAGATCGAAGCCGGCGCCCTCGAAGGCTCGCGCCGCCTCCTGGTACACCGTCGGCTGCCGCCAGTCGTAGCCGATGCCGTAGGTGGGGTCGCCCCAGCCCTGGACGCCGAACCCGGCACCGAGAAACCAGCCGAAATGCACGAAGAGCCATCAGATCCTGTCTCCGTTGTGTTCTTGTTCCACGCCCGCGACACCCGCAGCGGACAGACAGCCGTCGTCAGAAGCCTTCGTCAGGTAGTTCACCCCGCCGTCGGGGGCGACGGCCACGATGACCGCGCCCGGCTCCGCCGACCGCGCCAGCCGCAGCGCGACGGCGACAGCGAGCGCCGACGGACGGCCCGAGCAGCAGCTCTTCCTCTGCGGCGAGCCGGCGGAGGGTGCAGTAGACGGCAGCGTCCTCGACCGTGTCCACGGCGTCCACGACCGCGGGATCGAAGTTCTCCGGCCAGAACTCGCGCGGCCACGCCGTCCCGACGCCGTCGACCAGTATCCGCCCGGCCTGTCCCCCGCCGTACGTCGAACCCACCGGGTTCGCCCCCACGACGTTCACAGCGCCGCCGCTCGCCTCCTTCAGGTAGCGCCCGGCCCCGCTGACCGTGCCGCCGGTGCCGACGGACGCGACGAAGTGCGTGACCCGTCCAGCGGTCTGCCGCCAGATCTCCGGCCCGGTGCCGCGGTAGTGCGCCGCCGGGTTCGCTGTGTTCGCGAATTGCGCCGGACGCCACGCACCGGGGATCTCCTGGGCGATCCGATCCGCGACGGCCCGGGGGTTCGCCGGGTCGTCCGGGGCCGCGTCCCACAGGGCCTCGACCAGCCGCGGACCGTACGCGGCGAGCACCTTCCGTTTCTCGTCCGCAATGTCCGCGCTGTGAACGATGATCACGGGATGCCCTGTCAGCCGCCCGATCAGCGCCAGCCCGATCCCGGTGTTCTCGCTCGTCGCCTCCACGATCGTCGCGCCGGGAGAGAGGGCGCCGGACGCCTCCGCGGTGCGGATCATGCTCAGCGCGGTGCGGTCTTTGGACGAACCGCCCAGGTTCCGTCCCTCCAGCTTCACCAGGATGCGCGCACCCAGGCCGGCTGTGAGCGAGCGCAGCTCCACTAGCGGCGTGTTCCCGATCAGCGCCGCCACCGAATCGCAGACCTCGCCCGGCGAAAGGCTCGAGGCGGGGTCGGCGGGACGGGTGGCGAGTGCGGTCATAGGGGAACGATAGGCACTCGGACGGCGACGGCGCACGGAGGTTGCCGCGTATTACGGGAGGCCGCTCAGCGGTCCGCGAAGTACCGGAACAGGTGCCGCTCACGAACCAGTCCGAACCCGGCTGCGGTCCCGAGCAGCACTCCGGCCGCGGCGAGCAGGCCGATACGTCCGCCGAGGATCGCGGTCGTCACGGCATCCGCGTCGGCCCCGCCCGCGGCGAAGACCCCGATCACCGCAGCGGTGAAGACTAAGCACGGGATCACCCAGACAACGGTCTCCAGTGCGGTGATCGCGGCCAGATCCGCGCGAGAGACACCGGCATGGAGAGCGGACGCCAGATGCATGCGCCGCGATCGCACCGCGACGAAACCGAGCCCCGCGCCGAGCGCGAGAGCGACCGGGCCGCCGTACTGCGTGATCCGGCCCGCGAACAGCGTCTCCCCCTCGAAGCTCGCGCCCCGCGTTGTGTTCAGCTGGGAGAGCACCGGCCGCTCATCGTCCGCCTGAGTGGGCAGGAGGGTCGTGTGGAGCAGCTTCGGGATGTCCGACGAGAGCGGCCAGACGTCGATCCAGCACTCGTCGAAAGCGTCTGAGTCCCCGGCTGGAGCGAGCGCGGCGTACCCGTAGCACGGCCGCCGGCCGTCACTCGGATAGCCGTAGACCCCGGCCACCCCGACCGGGCCGTCCTCCGTGGCGATGGAGTCTCCCGCGCGGACCGCGAGCGCCTCGGCGACCTGGTCCGACACCAGGAGCCCGGTGATGGCGGCGCGCTCAGCGGGCAGGATCGCAGCGAACACCGGGGTGACCTCGAACACCGGGATGCTGGACGAGGGGAGCGTCGCAGCGCTCACCCCGCGCCCACTGTCGCGCAGCGCTCCGGCCGCTCGCACGCCGGGCAGTTCCGCCAGCCGATCGCAGCTGCAGCCGTCGATGCGATCCGCCGCTGCGAGCGTGATGACGGAGGCCCCTGCCGCTCGGAACGCCACGGCCCGTTCCGTGAGCGAACGTACCACGCTGAGCTCCGCAGCGGCGAGTCCGGCGGACACCCCGGCCAAGATGAGGGCAAGGACCGTCGCGCAAGTCGATCCGGTCCGTACACGCGTCCCGCGTCCGTTCGTCGTGCGTCGCGACGACGACGATGGTGTCGGCGATCGCAAGATGCACGAGCGCCGCGTTCACCTCGGCGGCGGTAGCGATGTCCAGCTGTGCGGTCGGCTCATCCACGAGGAACAGCCCGGGACGCACGGCGATACCGCGAGCATCAACCGCTGCGTCTCTCCGCCCGACAGGGACCGGAACGGGCGATCGGCCGCGGCCGCCAGCCCGAATCGGGCCAGCAGCCGCCGCGCCGCCGCATCCGCACACTGCGTCGTCTCCCCCTGGGCGAACAGAGGCAGGGCGACGTGATCCGCAGCCGACCGTCCGGGGAAACCGTGCGGGTTCTGGAACACCCAGGCCGCCCGGCCGGGCGATCGGCGTTCCACCGTGACCTCAGCCGGGGCGGTCCAGCCCGCCAAAAGATTGAGCACCGTGCTCTTGCCGGATCCGGACGGCCCGGTCAGCGCGTACACCCGGCCGGGCCGCAGCACCGTGTCCAGACCGCGGAACAGCCAGGGGCCGGCCGGGAAACGGTGACCGACGCCCCGCAGCGTCACTTGCACGCCGGCGGCCGTTCCGGGGAGAGGACCACCCCGGAGGGAGGTTCCCCCGCGCGGAACCTCACGAAGCTCTGGCCGAGCTCGGAGCCGATGATCTCCACCGGCCTCGCGCCCGACCCGTTGACGACACATCCCTTCCGGCCTTGGACGCCGTAGAGCGCTCCCGGAGGGACGACCGAGACCGTGATCGGCTCGGCCAGGGCAGAACTGGCCGCGATCGTGGCGCTCGAGCCGCGGCGCGCGTCCGCGAAAGCCGACGATGCGGCGATCTCGGCCAGGGCGGCGGGATCCGTCACCGCTCCGTCGGAGCCGACCGGCAACCGTCGGCCCTCGAGGAGAAGCACGCGGTCGCCGGCGACCGTAGCGCTCGGCTGGCGAGCGACGGCCGCTGCCGCGAGCGAGCCCGGAAGCGCGGCGACCTCAGCGCCGGCGGAGATCGCGGCGCCGACCGACGTCTTGCACTACTCGACCGCCACGCGGGCGGCGGGAAGCCACAGGAAGCGGGTCGCCGCCACGACATCCACCGTGTCCGCCGCCGCGCCGGTCCGGCGAAGGAGATCGGCGTCCGCGCGCAGCGTCGCCCGGCCGAGCGTTCCGTCCGCACGGACCGGGAACCCCAGCCGTGTGAGCTCGGTCTGCAGGGCCCGCACGTCCTCTCCGGTGTCTCCGGATGCCAGGTCGCGCCAGAGAGGGACCGACGTCGCCAGGTTCACCACACCCGAACCATCGACGGAGAGGTTGCTCGCCCCGGACTCGAACACGCTCCCCGACCGGCAATCGAAAGCGGTGATCCGACCCGTCGCCTGCGTGGTGATGAGCGTGTCGGCCGCGAGGGAGAACACCACTTCGACCGTGTGTTTGTCCTCGAAGGAGCGCTGACTCACCGGGACGTCGCCGACGTCAGCGGCCGTCTGCAGGATCTCCGGCACGGCCGGAGTCAAGAACAGCGCACCGGCTGCCACGCCGCCCGACGCGACGACCAGGAGCGCCAGCCCGATCAGGCCGATCTTCGCGCTGCTGCTGCGCAACCTCTGGCCCGCCATTCAGCTGTAGAGTCCGAGCGGATCCAGGCTGCACTCCTGGAAGACGACGGGTCCGGGCTTTCCGGTCACGAACGGGAAAGACTCGGTCGGCGCATCATCGACGTAGTCCGCCGCTGTGTAAGACGGATCGACGACCCCCTTGCGAACCAGGGACGCGGCCATGATCGTCCCCTCGTCCTGGTTCTCGGGGTTGCGGCGGATCCACGAGTGCAGGGATCCGATCGTCGCTTCGCCGGCCTCGGTGGAGCAGTCTTTCACCTGGTCGTTCGTCGTGTCGGCGTCCGCACCCTCAGGCGCGTCGAACTGGAACTCACCGCTGTCCTCGAAACGGAGGCCCGTGAACCCGAACGCGGACAGGCACACGGTGAATTTGTCCCTGACCTCGGCGAGCTCCTGGTCGGTGATCCGTCCATCAGCCAGGATGGAGCGCTCGAACGCGGACGAAGCCCGGCCGTACGCCGACGTGAACTCCGCCGCCCACAGCCCCTCGAACTCCGGAACCTGTCCGCTGGCGGACGACCGGGACGGGCCGGAGCCCTCAACCGACGCGGAGCACCCGGTGAGAACGGACACGAGGAAAACAACCGCGGACGCGGTGGC
This sequence comes from Leifsonia xyli subsp. xyli str. CTCB07, assembly GCF_000007665.1. Lineage (NCBI taxonomy): Bacteria > Bacillati > Actinomycetota > Actinomycetes > Micrococcales > Microbacteriaceae > Leifsonia > Leifsonia xyli. Next base: position 1,840,050 of record NC_006087.1, read on the forward strand.
AGCGCGGCCACCACGTCGCGTTCGCCGCCCGAAAGGGCAGAGGGGCATCAGGCGGCCTGATATCCGTAGTGGGTCATGTTGGCCCAGCACACCGACTGCGCCGACGTCCGCTGCTTGCCGACCCACGGCGCGTACTTGTAGGTCTTGCCGCTGATGATGTTGAAGTGCCGCGCCTAACTGCAGCTGCTGTTGTACACCGACCACCGCGCGAGCGATGCGCAGGCGGCCTCCGCCGAGGACGATGCGGTCGTGGCGGAAACGCCGAACAGCGCCGCAGCGGCCAGCGCCGAGGCTCCGGCAAGACTCGCGATTTTCTTGGTGATGCTTGGCTTGGTACGCACGGTGGATTCCCCTCTGTTCCGATGTCGGTATCACAGATTCCCTGCGATATAACAACATCTTAGGAACAGATGCAGAGAAATTGCAACTTTTAGATCCGTTATTTCACAAAGACCAACGGCCGTCCCCGAGGGCGACCTCCCGCGCCGGGTCGTTCGACCACGCCGAGAAGGACCCCGGGTACAGCGCCGGCATCGGCAGCCCGGCCGCTACCAGTGCCAGGGCTTCGTGCGCGGCGGTGACGCCCGACCCGCAGTACACGCCCACCGGCGCATCCAGCGTCACCCCCAGGGCGGCGAACCGCCCGGCCAGCACGGTACCGGTGAGCATTCGTCCGTCCGGCCCGAGGTTCCCGGTCGTGGGAGCGCTCACAGCTCCCGGGATGTGCCCGGCCCGTGGGTCCACAGGTTCGACCTCGCCGCGGTAGCGCTCCCCCGCGCGGGCGTCGAGGAGCACCCCGTCGCGGGCGACCGCGGCCGCGCCGTCCGCGTCGAGCGTCGGAAGCGCACCGTAGCCCAGCGAGACATCGCCCCGCTCCGGGTGTGCGTCCTCCGTCGAGAGCGCCCCCTGCCACGCTCGCAGGCCACCGTCGAGCACGCGGACATCCCCGAACCCCGCTTGCCGGAGAAGCCACCACGCGCGGGCCGCCGAGCTTCCAGCGCACGTCGAGGACGACGGGCGGGCGCGGACCGGCGAGAGCGGCGGCGAGGTCAGCGGCGGAGACGAGCGGAGAGGTCATCCGTTCATCCTAGAAACCGGGTCGCAGCGCAGAGACGGCGAAACGGCGCCCCGGATCGCACAGATCCTCAAGACGCCGTTCGCGCGGAGCGAGCCGGCTCAGCGGCCGCTCGACGCCTTCGCGTTCGACTCGTACGAGGTGTTGGTCGACTCGAAGAAGTTCACCAGTTCCAGGGTGTCGTTGGCGGTCGCCATCCACTTGGCCGGGTTGGAGACCTTGTACTCGGCCTCGAAGCCCAGCTCCTCCAGGCGGCGGTCGGCCAGGTACTTGACGTACTGGTTGATGTAGTTGGCATTGAGGCCCAGGATGCCGCCGGGCAGGAGGTCGCGGTTGTACTGCTCTTCCATCTCCACGGCGTCCAGGATCATCTGTTTGATCTCGGCCGCGAATTCGGGCGTCTGCAGGTCCGGGTTCTCTTCGAGAACGGTGAGGATGAGGTTGATGCCGAACTTCAGGTGCAGCGACTCGTCGCGCACCACCCAGTCGATGAGCGAGCCGAAGTTGCGCAGCAGGTTCCGCTGGCGGAACGACAGCGCGACCATGAAGCCCGAGTAGAACCAGATGCCTTCGAGGATGACGTTGTACGCGATGAGGTTGCGGATGAAGTCCTGCTTGCCCTCGGTCGTCGTGATGTCGAGCGCCTGCTCGGTCATCCGCTTGATGAAGCGGACCTCGAATTCCTCCTTGCTCGCCATCGACGGCACATCCACGTGGGAGTTGTACGCCTGCTCGCGGTCGATCGGGAACGTCTCCAGGACGTACTCGAACGACATGCAGTGGTTGGCCTCCTCCCACATCTGCTTGGCGAGGTAGAGGTGCGCCTCGGCCGCGTTGATGTAGGGGTAGACGCCGAACGCGAGCGCCTTGTTCACCAGCAGTTCGTTCGGGTTGAAGTAGCTCATCAGGAAGGTGACCGCGTGACGCTCTTCGTCGGTCATCTTCTTGAAGTCCGCGATGTCCTCGCCGATCTGGATCTCGTTCGGGAACCAGGTGTTCGCGACGGCCTGGTCGTACAGGTCCATCGCCCACTGGTACTTCACCGGCTTGAGCAGCAGGCCCTCTTCGATCCCGGTTCCCAGGATGCCCATGTTCTCTTTATCCTCTTTTCAGACTCGACGGCTTGCGCGGGGAGCGACTACTGGCAGGACTCGCACTGCAGGTCGTCCATCGGGTCGACCGGCACGTCGTAGCCCCCGATCACGGTGGCGTTGTTCATCGCTTGTCACCTCCCGTGAGACCTCCGAAGCCGAACCCGCGGCGAGCGGGCGCAACGGGAGCCGGAGCGGCGGCGGGCTCGGCCACGACGGCGGGGGGAACCCCCGCGCCGACGCTCGCGAAGCCCTTGCGTCCGCCCGAGATCTCCTCGGACTTGTTGACTTTGACGGTCGACTGCTCGGCCTGGTGGCGCGGCTTCATGTGGAGGTAGTACGTCGTCTTGACGCCCTTCTCCCAGGCCGCGGCGTAGATGTCCATCATGTCGCCGATGTCGCGGGTCTCCAGGTACATGTTGCGGCTGATGGCCTGGTCGATCCACTTCTGCGCACGCGCCGCGACCTCGATGAAGGCGTGCGGCGAGAGCTGGAAGCTCGTCTTGAACGCCGCCTTGATCTCGTCGGGGATCGCCGCGATTCCCTGGATGTCGCCCTGCGAGCGCAGGATGGACTCCCGGGTTTCCTCCCACAGCCCGCGCTCCTGCAGCGCCTCGACGAGGTTGCGGTTGACCTCCAGAAACTTGCCCGAGGAGGTCGACCGGCTGAAGATCTGCGAGAACTGCGGGTCGAAGCCGGGCGTGGTGCCCGCGACGAGGCCGATGGACGCGGTCGGCGCGATGGCCATGAGAGTCGCGTTGCGCATCCCCCCCTTGACCTTCTCGCGCAGGCGGTCCCAGTCGAGGCGGATGGTGCGGTCCACCGTGATCGGGATGCCGCGGTCGGCCTCGGCGAGCGCGATCGAGTCGTAGGGGACGAGACCCTGTGACCAGCGCGAGCCCTCGAAGTTCGGGTACGCGCCGCGCTCCTGGGCCAGGTCGGCGCTCTCGTCGATGGCGGCGTAGGAGACATGCTCCATGATCTCGTCGATGAGCGCGTAGGCCTCTTCGCTCTCGTAGCTGAAGCCGAGCCGCTCCACCACATCGGTGAAGCCCATGACGCCGAGGCCGATCGCGCGGTTCTGCTGGTTCGAGAAGTCCGCCTCCGGCACGCTCGACACCGTGATGTCGATCAGGTTGTCCAGCTGGCGGACCGCCTGACGCGCACTCTCCTCAAGGCGGGCCCAGTCCATCTCGAGTCCATTGGCCCGCTCCCCATCGACCAGGTGGCGCGAGAGGTTGATCGAAGCCAGGTTGCAGACGGAGACGTTGTCGCGATCCTGCGGCAGCGTGATCTCGGTGCAGAGGTTCGAGAGGTGGATGGCGCCCGTGTTGTTGTTGAGGGCGCGGTTGTTGATGGTGTCCTTCCAGGTCAGCCACGGGTGGCTGGTGGTCTGGAGGCTCATCAGGATGTCCTTGAACTGCGCGCGCGCGCTGATCTTCTTGAACATGCGTAGCTCGCCGGCCTCGGCCATCACGGCGTACTCGGCGTAGCGCTCGGAGAACGCTTTGCCGTACAGCTCGTTGAGGTCCGCGACCTCCAGCGGGTCGAAGAGGTACCAGTCCTGGTCGTTCTGGACGCGCTTCATGAACTCGTCGCTGGTCCAGACCGCGGTGTTGGCGGTGCGGGTGCGGCGGTAGGGGTCGCCCGAGTTCTGGCGCAGGTCCAGGAACTCCGGGAAATCCAGGTGCCAGTTCTCCATGTAGAAGCAGAGCGCGCCGAACTTCTTGCCGCCGCGGCTGACCGCGCGCAGCACCGAGTCGATCGTGTGCATGAACGGGATCGGGCCGGTGGAGGTGGTGTTGTTCGACCGGATGGGCGAGCCCTGGGAGCGAAGCTTCGTGACGGAGAGGCCGATGCCGCCGGTGCCCTTGGTCAGCCACATGACATCCCGGACCGACTTCGCGATGTGCTCGATGTCGTCCTGCATCTCCATCACGAAGCAGTTGGAGAGCTGCGGGTAGGCGGTTCCGGCGTTGACCAGCGTGGAGCCGGCGGCGAGGTATTCGAGCTTCGACATCTTGTGGTAAAACGCGATGGCGTGGCTCGTCGGGTCGGTTTCGTTGAGGGAGAGACCCATGGCGATGCGCATCCAGAAGTACTGCGGGACCTCGAGCGAATCGCCGTTGCGAGCCTTGATGCCGTAGCGGTTGTTGAGGGTGACGACGCCGATGTACTTGAGCAGTTCGTCGCGCGAGGGGTCGAGGTGGCCAGCGAGGCGGTCGAGGTCGAAGAGGCCGGTGAAGCGCGAGTCGAGGAGGGTCTCGGAGACGCCGCGCTCGATGTACCCGCGGAAGTGCCGGGCGTGCAACTCGACCAGCTCGGCGTTGTCTCCGTCCGTCCCGCTCGCGTAGTCGCCGAGGACGCGCTTATAGATGATCTTTAGGAGGAGACGGGCGGCGACGATGTCGAAGGCGGGGTCGTCCTTCACATTCTGGAGCGCGACCTGGATGACCGCCTCGTCGAGCTGCTGGGTGGTGATGCCGTCGAACAGGGTCAGCTCAAGCTCGCTCGCGATCTGCGTGACCCAAGTGATGTTCTCGTCCAACCCCGCCGCAGCGTGCTCGATCGCGAGGTTGATCTTGTTGGCGTCGTACGGCTCCCGCTCGCCGTTACGCTTCACGACAGTGATGGCCACATTCTCTCCTCTGTGCGTGCCGCTCGGACGAGCGGCGAAGTCGTGCGACACAGCCTCGGCTCCCCGGGGGCAGGTCCGGGCATCTCGTCGCTCGACCACTATATAGCGGGGGGCCGACATTTCTACGCCCCCACATCTAGTGGGCGTGTCGTCCACAGATGTGAACAAGTTATGCACATTTCCACACCCGGCGTGCCGCCGATTCCGCCCTCCGGATCGGGGGGGCGCGACCGATACAGTGGAGAGATCGTGAGCACCTATTCGAACCTGTTGAGAACACCCGGGGTGGGGCGCATCATCGCCGCGCAGCTGACCGCCCGGTTCCCTTTCGGCATGCTCTCGCTGGCGTTCCTGCTGCACATCGAGCACATCCACCGCAGCTACGGCGCAGCCGGTCTCGTGCTCGGCGCAATGAGCGTCGGACAGGCGATCGCCGGCCCGATGACCAGCCGACTGATGGGCGTGCTCGGGATGCGGGCCGTCCTCTGGACGACGCTGCTCCTGTGCGCGGCGGCCGTCGCCGGGATCGGCCTCCTGCGGATGCCGATCCCGCTCACGATGGCCGTCGCGTTCTTCGCCGGGCTCAGCATGCCGCCCATCCAGCCCGCGGTCCGCACGATCTACCCGAAGATGGTGAACTCGCGGCAGCTGACGCCGCTGTTCTCGCTGGATGCGTCCGCGCAGGAGATCATCTGGATCGCAGGGCCCGTCGCGATCACCTTCGTCTCCACGCAGATCGGCACGGTCGAGGGCATCCTGATGTCCGTGGCGATCATGCTGCTCGGCGGGTTCTGGTTCATCTCCTCCCCCGAGGTCGGGCGGGTGCGCATCCCGCGCAGCAAGCGACGCTTCGGGGTCGTGCTCGCGCGTCCGCCGGTGCTGCTGGCGACGGTCGTCGGGTTCCTGCTGATCGGTTCTTGTGCGGCGGTCGAAGCCGGTGTGGTGGCGACCTTCGGCGAGGGGTCGCCGTTCGCGGGGATCGTGCTGGCCATCTGGTCGCTCGGCTCACTGGTGGGCGGCCTCGCGTTCGGGCACGTCCCGATCGGACCCTGGGCGACAGCACGGCGGATGCTGATCGTGTTCGTCGGCGTGCTGCTCTCCACCTTCATGCTGTGGTCGTGGTGGGGCCTCTCGCTCACGCTCATCATCGCCGGACTCGGCATCGCGCCCGCACTGGCGGTGCTGTTCGCGATCGTGTCGGCGAGCGTGAAGTTCTCCGACACCGCGGAGGCCTACGGCTGGGTCGGCACCGGACAGCTCATCGGAGCCGCGCTCGGCTCGGCGCTTGCGGGCTTCCTCATCGACAGCAGCGGCCCCGTCGGCGCGTTCTGGATCGCGGGTGCGTTCGCGTTCGCCGGTTTCGTCGTTCCGGCGCTCGCGCACCGCGTCCACCCGGACCTGCGCGGACGCGACGCCTCCCCCCTCCCGGACACCGAGCCGGTGCCGGTGCAGCCGTCCTAGCCGACGGAACCCGTCCGGTTCGCGGTCGGCGGCGCTGAGCGCTCGTCTCCGTGGTGCTCCGGTGAGCTCGTTGTGTCTGGGTAGCGATGCGGAAGGTGACGCCGGTGAGAGGCCGTCCGCTGCGATCTTCGACGGCCGGGTCGTCCTTGTCAAGGCGCCGAACACGGATTCAGCATCTGAGCTTCGAGAGCGTGGTCTTCCTCGTCGAACGTGGTGCGTCGCGGGCGCGCCGGAGCGCTTTGGCGGATTCTTGCAGCGGTGCCCGCCTTCGGATCATGCTTTTGGTGATTTTCTGCGCAGAAGGAACTGACTCACCCTGTCGCCGTTCTGCTTTGTTTAGAGTGACGAAGAGAGTCCGAGCGACCTCTTTCTCGCGTCAGTTCTTCTGAGTCAGTGCTCCTGAGCCACAGCCCGCTCGGGGTTCTGTCGCATCGTCTCTTGCTGTCGACTCTGAGAGGACCAGTCCATGAAGATTCCCGATCGAACACTGCGAACCGGCGCAACGGTTTTCGTCTTGTTAAGCGGTCTTGTGGCGGGGGTGGGTGCGCCGAGTCCGGCCCGAGCTTCGGCCGCTGACACGTCTTCGCCTGGCGAGGTGATTCATTCCGCTCCTGGTCCTCGTCCTCCGCGAAACGCGTCCGCGAATGGCGACGTCATCGACCCGCTCGGTCATTGGACTCCCGAGAGGATGCGCTCGGCCACTCCCCTCGAGGACAGCCTCGCCGAGCGCGGCGCGAGCCCCCGCAGCCACACCGCCACGACCGAACCGGCGAACAGCGAACCGCGGATCGTGGTGAATCCTGTAGAGCCGACCGAGAGCGCCGCGACGAACGAACCGCCCCGGGCGATGGCCAGCGTGGGAAAACTGTTCTTCGATGGTCCTGACACCCACGGACATGTGTGCAGCGGCGCCATCGTCGCCAGTCGCAGCGGCAACCTGGTCCACACCGCAGGACACTGCGTTTATGATCCTAAGAAGCCATGGATGAAGGGATGGATGAAGAATTTCTTCTTCGTCCCCAGCTACGCAGACGGAACGGGTCCGCTCGGAGGATGGAACGGCAATTTGGCATACGCGTTAACGCCTTGGATGAAAAGTGGAGACTTTTCGCACGACCAGGCTTTCATCTCCTTCTACCCCCACAGCGAGGGTGAATCTATGCAGCAGTACTTCGGCGGGAACGGCCTCACGTTCAATGAGAGCACCAGCCGCGATGGGGTGACCATCTACGGTTACCCGGCCGCAGCCCCCTATCAGGGCAACATCCAGCACTACTGCTCGGGAAAAACCAGCTGGCATCGGCCTGCGTCAGACACCACGATGGGCTGTCCGATGACCCACGGCTCCGACGGTGGCCCCTGGTACTCATCTCTTACCGATGACCACGTCGGCATGATCTACGCTGTCACGTCTCGGAGAGGGAAGGATAGTTCCGGGAACCCATACCTCATCGCCACGCCCAACACGTACAAGGTCCGCGACCTCTACAACTCCGCCAACACCTGACACGAGAGCCCGACAAAGCGGGAGTTCCTCAGACATCCGCTCGAAGACCGGGAGGTTCCCGTGTCTCACGGTGCGCGGCGGCGACGGCCGCGCTGGACATCGCCGTATGGCGACGTCGGACAGTGATTTGCCAGGCGCGATCGACTCTGGCCCTGACACGATCCACCGTTTCAGCTGTCCTAGCCAAGACCCAGCGGCCACACCAGAATCGTCGTCAACCTCTGGGACCGCTGGGGCATCCTGTCCTATGAGAAACAGACCGTCGGAACCATCGATACCAGGAACGACAGCGAAGGCGAGCACACGGTGACGGTCTTCGGTTCGGGTGGCCGCTCCGCTCCTTGTGGTGGTTTCCTGCGCACATGGCGGGGCCGCCGCCACCGCCTGTTCGGCAGCCCGGGCTCGCCATGCGCGACCCACTCGCCGCCGCAGACCAGGACTCAAAACGGACTCATTCCCTTAAGCTGAGGAACGTGACCGAGCAGGACATCCTGACCACGGAGCGTCTCGAACGCTTCCGCGGCCGCGCCGCCGAGTACGACGCCGAGAACCGCTTCTTCGCGGAGGACCTCGCCGAGCTGGCGGAGGCGGGCTACCTGACAGCGCTCGTGCCGGCCGAGTTCGGTGGCCTGGGGCTGAGCCTCGAGCAAACCGCACGGCTCCAGGTCCGGCTAGCCGGGGCCGCGCCCGCCACCGCGCTCGCGGTGAACATGCACCTCGTCTGGACCGGCATCCCCAAGACGCTGCGCGACCGCGACGACGACTCGCTGGAGTTCGTGCTCCGGGAGGCCGGCGCCGGCGAGGTGTTCGCCTTCGGCCTGAGCGAAGCGGGCAACGACCTCGTGCTGTTCGGCTCGACCACGGAGGCCCGGCCCGAGCCGGACGGCGGCTACCGCTTCTTCGGCGCTAAGATCTTCACCTCCCTCTCCCCCGCCTGGACCCGGCTCGGCACAATGGGCCTCGACACGGCGAGCGCAGACGGCCCCAAGATCGTCTACGGCTTCATCGAGCGCACGGGCGGCGGCTTCGAGATCCGCGAGGACTGGGACACGCTCGGGATGCGCGCGACGCAGAGCAACACCACCGTGCTCGACGGCGCCCCCGCCCGCGCTGACCGCATAGTGCGCCGTCTCGACCCCGGCCCGAACCTCGACCCGCTGGTCTTCGCGATCTTCGCGAACTTCGAGATCCTGCTCGCTGCCGTCTACACCGGTATCGGGGCGCGGGCCCTGGAACTCGGGGTCGCGGCGGCCAAGCGCCGGACAAGCCTCAAGAACAACGGCCGCAGCTACGCGAACGACCCGGACATCCGGTGGCGCGTCGCCGAAGCGGCGATCGACCAGGACGCGCTGCTGCCCCAGCTGGATGCGATCGCCCGGGATGTCGACGCGCTCGCGGACCACGGACCGCAGTGGTTCCCCCAGCTCGTCAGGATGAAGGTCCGCGCCACCGAGACCGCCCGCCGGGTGGTCGACCAGGCGATCCGCGTCTCCGGCGGGTCCGTCTTCTTCGCGGGGAACGAACTCGGCCGGCTGTACCGCGACGTGCTCGCCGGCATCTTCCACCCATCCGATGCCGAGTCCGCACACACCACCGTCGCGAACGCCTGGCTCGGTCCGATCGAGGAGTGACCCGCATGCGCCCCATCACCGCCGAGCACTACACAGCACGCCTCCGCCGGGGCGCCGCCCAGGCCCGCGAGGCGGGTTTCGACGGTCTGCTGGTCTCACCCGGCCCCGACCTGGCGTACTTCGCCGGCTACCTGCCCGTGGCGACCACCGAACGGATCACGCTGCTCGTCATCCCGGCGGCGGACGAGATCGAGCCGACGATGCTGGTGCCGATCCTCGAGCGCACCAGCGCGGCGGACACGATCGCCGCCGGCTCCTTCCGGCTTCTGGACTGGCGCGATGGCGACGACGAATACGCGCCGGCGGCCGAGTTGCTCCGTCCCGGCGGCCGCTACGCCGTCTCCGACGCCACCTGGGCGATGCACCTGCTCGCGCTGCAGGCCAAGCTGCCCGCCGTCCGGTTCGAAGCGTTCTCGACGGCGCTGCCGATGCTTCGCGCGGTGAAGGGGATGGACGAGATCGACCGGCTCGCCGCCGCGGGCGCGGCGGCGGACGCGACTTTCGAGGACATCCTGGGCGTCCGCTTCGCCGGACGCACCGAGAACGAGGTCGCCGCCGACCTCGCCCGGCTCCTGCGCGCGCACGGACACTCGCAGGTGGACTTCACCATCGTCGGCTCCGGTCCGAACGGTGCGAACCCGCACCACGAGACCGGTGAGCGCACGATCCTGGAGGGCGACATGGTCGTGCTCGATTTCGGCGGCATCATGGACGGCTACGGCTCCGACACGACCAGGACCGTGCATGTCGGCGAGCCGACCGACGAGGAGCACGAGGTCTTCGAGGTCGTCAAACGCGCCCAGCAGACCGCCTTCGACACGGTCACCGCCGGCGTGCCGTGCCAGAAGATCGACCGCGCCGCGCGGGCGGTGATCCGGGAGGCCGGCTACGGCGACCACTTCATCCACCGGGTGGGCCACGGCATCGGGACGACGACGCACGAGCCGCCGTACCTGGTCGAGGGCGAGGAGCGGCCCATCGAGGCGGGGATGTGCTTCTCGATCGAGCCCGGCGTCTACCTGCCCGGCCGGTTCGGCATCCGCATCGAGGACATCGTGGTCGCCGATGTGGACGGCGCGCACCGGCTGAACAACACCAGCCGCGAGCTGCACATCGTCCAGTGACATCCGGCCCCTCGTGCGCGACGCGGAGCGCCGGAGGGCGCTGAGCCGGATGAAGGCGTTCGGGGACGCCGCCGGTCGCGTCTGCGCCGACCCCGGCCTCCGCGTCTCCCCGAACGCCCACCTGAGCGATGCCGCCCTGCGCCTCGTCACGATCTACCGCCGCGATCTCGCTAACGTCATCGCCGAGACCGTCCGCGGCCGAGACGACAGACAAGATCGAGACCCAAGTGGGCCGCGATCTCCCGTTCATCGAGATCAACGGGACGGTGGCCGGGACTCTCGCGGGTCTCGCTATCTTCGCCGTGGCGACAGCGATCTCCGCCCTCGCATGGCGCTCAGGCGCGCCCGGTGCCGCACCAGCGGCAGCGCGATCAGCCGCCAGCCCACCAGCAAGACTCCGAGCGCCACGAACGCCACCGCGATGAAACTGGGCTGCACACCCTGGCCCGCGGAGGTGCGGATCAGCATCCCGAGCGCGACGGTCATGAGCCAGACCGGGATGCCGGGCCAGACGATCGCGAACGGGCGGCGCCAGGCCCCGGTGACCAGCCAGCCCGCGAGGAGACCGACCAGGAAGGGCCAGGAAGTCGTCAGGATGCCACCGAGACCGGAGGCCTCCCCGTGGCTGCGGCGACCGACGAGAACGAAGACGAACACGAGGACGGCGTCGAGGAGGAACGCCAGAAGCGCTGCCCGCCAGCGGGCCCCGGTCCGCCCAGAATTCACGGGACGATGCTACGCGGAACCGCCGTGCGTTCGCTGGGTGTCCCCTCCGCCGAGCCCGCTGGAGTCCCCCGTGCCGGATTCTGACATCCTCCCGCAGCCCGCACCGCACCGCCGTGACTCCCGCGGTGGTCCCGGGATCGGCGGGCGTCTCTTCCCCCCGACATCATGGGGGAAGAGACGTGCTTCACATCGGTGCCCCTGGAGGGATTCGAACCCCCGACCTGGTGCTTAGGACGCACTCGCTCTTCCACTGAGCTACAGAGGCGCACGGGAGGAGTCTACCGGGCAGAGCCGGGAACCGCCGATCGCAGCCCTGTCCTCACGCGGCGGGAGCGAGGTAGCCCTGCCACTCTGCGAGGGCGCCCTCGGTCCCGCGCACGACCCAGGAGGCATCGTGGGGGGCATAGGGGGTGAAGGAGAGCGTCCAGCCCATCTCCCCGGGGGTTTTGTCGCTCTTGACGTTGTTGCAGCGCAGGCAGCAGGCGACGAGGTTCTCCCAGGAGTCGCGGCCTCCGCGGGAGCGGGGCAGGACATGGTCGATGGTCGTGGCGGACTTGCCGCAGTAGGCGCAGCGGTGCATATCGCGCCGGAGGACACCACGGCGGCTCACCGGGACGGCTCGGCCGTGGGGAATGCGGACATAGCGGGTGAGGAGGATGACGGAGGGGCGGTCCCAGCTGCCGGCGATGCTCCAAACAGGGTGGTCTCGGTCGCTTTCGAGGACGGTCGCCTTGTGGTTCATCACCAGGACGATGGCGCGCTTGAAGGAGACGACCGCAAGAGGTTCGTAGCCGGCGTTGAGGACCAGAGTCTTCATCTGCGACCTTTCGGATGGACGGGGTGGGCGCTGCGGGACGCCGGGCAAACGAAAAGGGCACTGTCCTCGCGGACAGCGCCCTTTTCGACGGCGGCAGAGTGGTGGCACACCACCGGACAGCGGTGGCAGGCTTCAACATGGTGGCGACAGGCCAGAAAGTCGCGGTGGCGCGGTGGCAGCGTGCGCACGACGCCCGGCAGGAGGCCGCGCTCGGGCCCCGCGGTCGCCTCCAGCGACCCGAGCGAGGATCGTGCGGCCATCGGGTCTCTCCGATCTGCGCGGCTGCTCAGCACAGCGTTCAGAGTAACGCATGAACGACGCACCTGCTCTTCGAGGCACGCCGTTCCGGAGCGGGTGTCCGCAGAGTTCACCGGGGTTCAGATCCCCAGGCGGACGATGCGGTAGTTGTCGGTCCAGATCGGCCGGATGGAGACCGCCTTGCCCTGCGTGGGAGCGTCCAGGATGTTGCCGTTTCCCGCGTAGAAACCGTCGTGGCCGGGCATGATGACGAGGTCGCCGGGGCGGGCGTCTTCGATGGAGATCGTCTTGCCCTGAGCGGCCTGGCCCGACACGGAGTGCGGCAGGGAGATGCCGAACTGCGCGTAGACGTACATCACGTAGCCGGAGCAGTCGAAGCCGGCGGGGGTGGAGCCGCCGTAGATGTAGGGCGTTCCGACGTACTGCTGGGCGACTGAGAACACCCGGTCGAGGCTGAAGTCCGGGTATGGCGGTTTGGCCAGGAATTGCTGGACGGAGGGGCCGGAGTAGCTGGTCGCGTAGCGGGTCAGCGTGACCGCGGCGCGCTGGCGGGCAACCTCGGCGTCAGCGGCAGCCTTCTGAGCGGCGAGCTGCTGCTCGGTGGTCGCGCTGACAGCCTCGCGGCCGGCTGTCGAGGAGACGACGTCGCTGACCTCGACGCTCTGCGATTGCGCTTTCTTCATGCTATCGGCGGCTGTGGGGCCGAAAGCCGAACTCCCGGCTTCGTCCGGGTTGAAAGCGAAGGCGGGGATGGACATGGTGGCGACGATGCCGGTCGCGACGCCGATCGCCGCGACGTTGAGAGCCCAGCCGCCCTTGCGCTTGCCGTCCGGCTTGGCGGCGGTCGCGGCAGCACCCGTCGAGGAGACCGCGGACCCAGCTGGCCCCCATGTCGAGCGGGTGACCATCCCGGTCTCTCGCTCGGCGCGGAGAGACCGGCGCGACACAGAGAGGAGAGCGGAATCCTGAGGGGTGGAGTGAGGGTCCTGAGAGGCCCCGTCCTGGGTGAGACCGAGCGTATCAGAGTGTGCCAACGTGCAACCTCCTGGCGCTCCTGCGGCATTGGGGGGCCGCCCCGTCTACGTGGATTGGCGTCGGTTCACCGGCCGGGAGACGGGATGCGGGGGGTGGAGCGTCCCGGTCGGGTTCCTGGTGGGCCGGCTTCTGGCCCGTTCGGACTCGTAAGAGAATACGGGACGACTTCTGGTTTGTCACATCTTTTCGAGGACTTCTTAACGAACGGGTAACAGATTTCAGGCGTCGACGAAGATGTGCGCAGCAAGTTCGTTGGGCAGTTCCAACCCCGTCTCGGCCCCGTCGATCTGGACGGCGACATAGGAGCCATTCGCCGAGAAAACGCCGGTCGAGCCGGGAATCACTCCCGCCTTTTTGAGCTGCGACAGCAGCTCGGGATCAACCTGCGCCGGCTCCCCGAGGCGGCGGATCCTAGCAGTCACCCCGGAATCGGCGGCGCGCACGGTCTCCACGAGGTTCACCAGGTTCCCGGTGGAGGCGGTTTCGGCGACGCCGAGTTCGCCGAGGCCCGGGATGGGGTTGCCGTAGGGCGACTCCGTCGGGTTGCCGAGCATGGTGAGCAGCTTCCGCTCGACCTGCTCGCTCATGACGTGCTCCCACCGGCAGGCCTCCTCGTGAACGTACTCCCATTCGAGCTCGATGACGTCGCTGAGGAGGCGCTCGGCCAGGCGGTGCTTGCGCATGACATGCACAGCCTTGCGGCGGCCGTCGCCGGTCAGCTCCAGGTGGCGGTCGCCCGACACGACGACGAGGCCGTCGCGCTCCATGCGGCCGACGGTCTGCGAGACGGTCGGGCCAGAGTGCCCGAGGCGCTCGGAGATGCGCGCGCGCAGGGGGACGATGTTGTCCTCCTCCAGCTCCAGGATGGTGCGAAGGTACATTTCGGTCGTGTCGATCAGATCGGTCATGGACCCCTCCACTGGCGGGCGCGAATGTCGCACTAGAGCCTACTTGCTGCCGCTGGCAGCGCGGTGACAGCATTCCGGGTGGCCGTCAGGAGGATGCGGCAGCCCCTAAACTTCTGTCATGCCGGATGTGTCGATTCCCACTGAGCTGCTACCCGCCGACGGTCGGTTCGGATGCGGTCCCTCCAAGGTCCGCACCGAACAGATCGCGTTCCTCGCCGGAGGCGGCGCCGAACTGCTCGGGACCTCCCACCGCCAGGCCCCGGTGAAGAACCTGGTCGGCCGCGTGCGCGAAGGTCTCAGCGAGCTGTTCCGGCTGCCGGCGGGCTATGAGGTCGTGGTGGGCAACGGCGGCTCGACGGCGTTCTGGGACGCAGCGGCGTTCTCGCTCATCGAGGAGCGCAGTCAGAACCTCGTCTTCGGCGAGTTCGGCGGCAAGTTCGCCACAGCGGCGGCGACCCCGTGGTTGCAGGCCCCGCACGTCATCGAAGCACCCGCGGGCTCGCGATCCGATGCGGAGCCAACGGCCGGGGTGGATGTGTACGCCTGGCCGCACAACGAGACCTCGACGGGTGTGATGGCCCCGGTGCGCCGCATCCACGGCGACGCGGGCGCGCTGACCGTCGTCGACGCGACGAGCGCGGCTGGCGGCGCCGACCTCGATGCGGCCGAGACCGACGTCTACTACTTCGCCCCGCAGAAGAACTTCGCCTCGGACGGCGGGCTTTGGTTCGGCCTGTTCTCCCCCGCGGCGATCGAGCGCGTGGAGCGGATCGCCGCCGGCGACCGCTACATCCCGGAGTTCCTGAGCCTGAAGAACGCGGTCGACAACTCGCGCCTGAACCAGACGCTCAACACCCCCGCCGTGGCGACCGTGGCGCTGATGGAGAACCAGATCGCGTGGATGAACGCCCATGGCGGCCTCGCCTGGGCGAGCGCCCGGACGAAGGAGTCCTCGGACGCGCTCTACGCCTGGGCCGATTCGGTCGAGTACGCGGCTCCCTTCGTGGAAGACCCGGAGCACCGCTCCCAGGTGGTCGTCACGATCGACTTCGCCGACACGATCGACGCCGCAGCGATCGCGAAGACTCTGCGCGCCAACGGGATCGTAGACACCGAACCTTACCGCAGACTCGGGCGCAACCAGCTGCGCATCGCGACGTTCACAGCCATCGAGCCGGCGGATGTGCGGGCGCTGATCGGCTGCGTCGAGTACGTGGTCGAGCGGCTGTGCTGAGCCGTGCGGCTCTGGCTGCGCGAGAGCGAGCGCCGGCCCGATCCGGCGCCCCTCCCGGCGGACGACCGGCGGGCCGTGCTCACCGGTCTGGTCCTGTAGTTCGCCGCCCTCGCTGCGACACTCGCCTTCGCCAGCCCGCTCAGCGCTGTGGACGAGAGCCGGTGGCGCTGGACGATCGTCGCCGGTCTCGCCCTCGGCGTGCTCGGGCTCGCCTACCTCAACACCGGACGGGACCGCCGGCGCTGAGCCGCCGGGCGGCGACCAGCGTCACAGAACAGCGCCCTCCCCGTCGGGGAGGACAGGCTCGGCATCGGCTTCGATGTCCGTGGCTTCGTCGTCGACGCCCGTCGGCAGGAGGCCGGTTTCGCCCCCGACACTGTCGATGTCGACGCCGTCCACGTCGTCCCCGGCATGCAGATCGTGGATGTCGTGGTCGTCTTCGTCGTCGAAGCCGTCGCTATCCTCATCCTCATCCTCATCCTCGTCGGGCCGGTCCTCGCCGTCCTCGTCATCGTCGTCCGCCTCGACCGTGAGGGCCTCCTGCGCCGCCTGGTACTCGGCGAGACGTTCCGACCACGGCACCCAATCGGGCGCGAGCAACGACTCCTCGCCGGGCATCAGCTCGGCTTCGAGCACAGTCGGCTGGACACCGTCCTCCGCGCGTCCGACCGAGACCGTCCAGCGCCAGCCGGGGTAGCCGGGCAGCGTGCAGGCGAACAGCAGGGAGACGGCTCCGCCGGCCTCGACGACGTGACCGAGCGGCTCGCCGACCGTGGACTCGGGAGTGATCTCGGCCAGAGCCGCCCGGGCGAGGGAGATGGCCGCGACAAGCTCCCGGAAGTCGCCGGGCTCCGCAGGGCTCTCAGGCATCCAGGTCATCCGCGACGCGCCGCAGCACGGCGGCGATCTTGACGCCGTGCGCCTTGTCCGGGTACTTGCCGCGGCGCAGGTTCGCACCGATGCCGTCGAGCAGCTTCACGAGGTCCTCCACGATGATCGCCATATCGTCGGCGGATCTGCGCTTCAGTTTGACCAGGCTCGGCGGGGCCTCGAGCACCCGCACGGAGAGCGCCTGGGCGCCGCGCTTGCCGTCGGCGATGCCGAACTCGAGACGGCTCCCCGCTTTGACCACGGCGCCCGCGAGCAGCGCCGAGGCGTGCAGGAAGACTTCCTGACCGTCATCGGAGCTGATGAAGCCGAAGCCTTTCTCGTCGTCGTAGAATTTGACCTTGCCGGTTGGCATGGGAACCTCACTTCACATGGCGGATCGAATGATCAACCTCAATTATCCTTGATTCCGTGACCCAGCAGACGCCGCCGCCGTTTTCCCGTCTCCAGCGGATACTCTCTTACATCGCCGCAGCCCTCGTCGCGGTCTCACTCCTGTGCATCGCGGCCATCCTGATCGGCTCCGCCCTGGGCAGGATGCCGCAGCAAGGCTCCGGTGAGGGGCTGTGGCCGGCCGTGTTCCTGTTCCCCCTCGCCGCGTTCCCCCTCGCGTTCGTCCTGATTATCGCGATCATCGTCGCCGGAGCGCTCCAGCGCCGCCGGGCGGCGGCGAAAATGGCCGGTCCGAAGAACAGGCGCTGACGGTCAGCGCGGGGTCCCTGCGATGACCACGACGCTCGCCCTGGCCGCGCGGCTGCGTGCGCTGCCGGACGCCGGACTCGTAGCCGCGCTGCACGCCCGGCCGATTCGCCGCGCGGGCGTCTCCGACTTCTTCGACCTCGCCGAAGCGCTGCTCGATCCCGAGGCCGTGCAGCGCGCGCTCACCGGTCTGGACCGCACCCGGCTCGCGGCGCTGGCGCTGCTCGGCCGCGCGGGCGGCTTCCTCGACGCCGCGGCCCTCGCGTACGGGTTCGCCGCACACCCCGCGACGGCCGGGGGCGCCGAGCAGGAAGCGGCCGGAGCGCTGGCTGACCTGGCCGGAGCATTCCTCGTCCATCCCGGGGACAGCCGGTACGCGGCTTACCCGGCCGTGACAGCGGCGATTGAGCCCAGCGCAGAGGAACTGCTCGCCGCCGCGCCACCGGCGGCGCTCGCGCTGGCGCCAGTGGCCGATCAGCGCTTCACCGACCGTCTCGCGGCCGAACGGGCGTTCGAGGCCGTCGCCGCGGTCTCCGAGCTGCTGGCCGAGCTGGGGCGCGAAGGCGCCCGCGAGTTGCAGAAGGGCGGCCTGGCGCTGCCAGCGACGAAGCGCCTGGCCGAGGCGCTGAGCGTGGAGGAGTCCGTGGTGCCGGTGGCTCTCTCCGTCGCAGGGCGCGCCGGGCTCGCCACCGTGGGCGACGGAACCTGGCTGCCGACCGAAGCGGCCTCCGGCTGGCGGCACTCGGCCGCCGCCGACCGCTGGCGCGTCCTCGCCGCCGGCTGGTGGGAGGCGCTGCCCGCCGGGCTGCGCTCGCTTCTGGCCAGTCGCAACCGCGCCAGGTGGGGAGAGAGCCTGCGCGAGCACATCGCCTGGCTGTACCCGGCTGCGGCCGCGGAGGCCCAGCAGCGGATGGAGGCACGCACCCGGGAGGCCGAGTGGCTGGGTGTGACGGCGCAGCAGACGCCGAGCAGCGCCGGGACCGCCCTCGTAACGAGGGGCCCGGAGGCCGCGGCCGGACTCCTGGCCGGGCTGTTCCCAGCGCAGGTGGACCGCGTCTACCTGCAGCACGACCTCACCGTCATCTCCCCCGGCCCGCTCGCCCCGAACGTGGAGACGCGGCTGCGGACGATGGCGGAGATGGAGAGCCGGGCGCTGGCCTCCACCTTCCGGTTCTCGGCGGCCAGCATCGACCGTGCCGTCACGGCAGGCGAGACGGCGGCGAGCATCCTCGACTTCCTCGCGGCGGTGTCGCTGACCGGTGTGCCGCAGCCGCTCGGCTACCTCATCGCGGACGCGGTCGAACGGCACGGCCGGGTGCGGGTGCGGTCGGGCGAGGACGGCGGCGCGCTCGTATACACGGCCGACGCGACGCTCGTGGAGGCGATCGCGGTCGACCGATCGCTCCGGGCGCTGCGCCTCGTGCGTGACGACGCCACCCTGACGAGCCCTCTCCCCCGGGATGTCGTCTACTGGGCGCTCAGCGACGCGCGGTATCCGGTCGTGGCAGAAGACGATGCGGGAGCGCCGGTGGCCCTGCGGCGGCAACGGGTCGCGCCTCCCCCGGTCACCACCTCCCGGGACCCGGACGCGGAGCTCGTCGCGCGGCTGCGGGAAGCCGAGGGCGAGGCGGGAGCCGACACGACCGTCGCCCTCACCGCTCAGCAGTTGCTCGCGCGCCAGCTCGATCAGGCCGTGCGCGCGCGCCAGCCAATCATCGTGGAAGTCGCCCTGCCCGACGGCCGGATCGTGGACTACCAGCTGGAGCCGACCGGTGTGGGCGGCGGCCGACTGCGCGGCCGGGACCGCGCGGCAGACATCGAACGCACACTGCCGCTCTCCAGCGTCAAAGGGCTGCGCAGCGTAGAGTGAGCTGTCATGTCCGATGGCCCCCTGATCGTCCAGAGCGATCGCACCGTGCTGCTCGAGGTCGCCCATCCCGACGCCGAGGACGCCCGGCGCGATCTGGCTGTGTTCGCCGAGCTGGAGCGCGCGCCCGAGCACATCCACACCTACCGGATCACCCGGCTGGGCCTCTGGAACGCCCGCGCTGCCGGGCACACCGCCGACGACATGCTCGGGACGCTGGAGCGCTACTCCAAATTCCCCCTCCCGCAGACCGTGTCGGTGGATGTGGCCGAGACCGTCGCGCGCTACGGCCGGCTGGTCATCGAGCGCGACGGGGAAGGCGCGCTGGTGCTGCGCTCGGACGACCTGGCGGTGCTGACCGAGGTGGCCGGGGCAAAGCGCATCGCGCCGCTGCTGCTGGAGCGGCGCGACGACGAGACGTTCGCCGTCGAGGCCTGGGCGCGCGGGCAGCTCAAACAGGAGCTCGTGAAGCTCGGCTGGCCCGCCGAAGACCTCGCCGGGTACACACCGGGCACGCCGCACGAGATCGGCCTGCGCGAGGACGGCTGGGCGCTGCGCGACTACCAGCGGAAGGCCATCGGCAACTTCTTCGACGGCGGCTCCGGCGTGGTGGTCCTGCCGTGCGGCGCGGGCAAGACGCTTGTGAGCGCGGGAGCGATGGCCACGGCCAAGACCACAACGCTCATCCTGGTCACCAACACGGTGTCGGCACGGCAGTGGCGCGACGAGCTGCTGAAGCGGACCACCCTGACCGCTGAGGAGATCGGCGAGTACTCGGGCCAGGTCAAGGAGGTCAAACCGGTCACCATCACCACATACCAGATCCTCACGGCCAAGCGGAAGGGCGAGTACGCCCACCTGGCCCTGCTGGACGCGCTGGACTGGGGGCTCGTGGTCTACGACGAGGTACACCTGCTCCCCGCCCCCGTCTTCAAATTGACCGCGGAGTTGCAAGCCCGCAGACGGCTCGGGCTCACCGCGACGCTGGTGCGCGAGGACGGCCGCGAGGGCGATGTGTTCAGCCTGATCGGCCCCAAACGCTTCGATGCGCCGTGGAAGGAGATCGAGGCGCAGGGTTTCATCTCCCCTGCCGCCTGCTACGAGGTGCGGATCGATCTGCCGCCCGGCGAGCGGCTGAGCTACGCGGCCGCCGCGGACGACGAGCGCTACCGGCTCGCGGCGACGGCGCCCGCGAAACAGGAGGTCGTGCGGCGGCTGGTCGAGCGGCACGCGGGCGAGCGCATCCTGGTCATCGGGCAGTACCTCGATCAGATCGACGAGCTCGCCGAGGCGCTCGGCGCGCCACAGCTGACCGGCGCGACGGCCGTGGAGGAACGCGAGCGGCTGTATCAGGAGTTCCGGGAGGGCACGACACCGGTGCTGGTGGTGAGCAAGGTCGCGAACTTCTCGGTGGACCTCCCGGAGGCAACGGTCGCCATCCAGGTCTCCGGCTCGTACGGCTCGCGGCAGGAGGAGGCGCAGCGCCTCGGCCGGCTGCTCCGACCGAAGGAGTCGGGCCTCTCGGCGAACTTCTACACGCTCGTCGCGCGCGACACCGTCGATCAGGACTTCGCGCAGAATCGGCAGCGGTTCCTGGCAGAGCAGGGCTACTCGTACACGATCCTGGACGCGCACGCGCTGGCGGCGTAGCGGAGGTCAGGCGGCGGCTCCGGCGCGGACGTAACGGAGGAGCAGCGTGTCCTCCGAGTGCAGAACGTGCGCGAGCCGCATCCCGACCGGCTCGATCGGCGCAGCGCCGACCGCGATGCGGGTGGCCGAGCCCGCCTCGAGCCGCGGGCTCAGGGTGAGGCACAGCTCGTCCACGACTCCGCCCGCGAGGAGGTCGCCGAACAGGCGCGGACCGCCCTCGCAGTGGATGCGGCGCAGTCCCCGTGCGGCTAGCTCCCGCACCAGCAGCCGCGGCTCGACGCGCTGGGCGCCGCACACGACGACGTCCGCCACCTCGGCAAGCGCCTCGCGGGCGCCGGCGCGCGAGCGCTCCGAAGTGAGGACCAGCGGGCGCTCGGGGGCCTCGCGGAAGATCGGACCGGCCGGGTCGAGGTCGAGGACGGCGCTGACGATGGCGAACACAGGGTGCTCGGTCAACCCGTCCGCCCGGCGGGCCCGTTGCGATGCCGCGTCCACGCGCATCGCGCCGTAGCCTTCCGCGCGAATCGTCCCCGCCCCCACGACCACGACATCGCAGAGGCGGCGCAGGATGTCGAACACGCGCTTGTCGGCGTCGTCCGAGAGGCCGCCAGAGAGACCCTGCTCGGTGGCCGCGCCGTCGAGGCTGGCGACGAAGTTCACGCGCAGCCAGGACGGACCGGCGCCGGTTCCGGCGGTGTAGAGCGCAGCGAGCTCGGTGTCGTCGAGTCCGCTCGCGCCGGGTGCCGGGCGCAAGCGGACGAGAGCCGGGTCAGTCATTCGCATCTCCCATGTTGTGCTTGAGGAAGGCCGGCTCCCGCAGGCCCAGAACAGCCTCCGTCATACGGACAGCGGCGACAGACGCTCGCACATCGTGCATCCGGATGATGCGCGCGCCGTTCACGATGGAGACGACCGCGGCGGCGAGCGACCCCTCCCCGCGCCGGGATCGCGGCGCATCCAGGGTCTCGCCGATGAAGTCCTTGTTGGAGACGGCGGCCAGCGTGGGGTAACCGAGGTCGGCGATCTCGGCGAGGCGGCGCGTCAGCTCCAGCGAGTGCAGGGTGTTCTTGTTGAGATCGTGGCCGGGATCGAGCACGATGCGCTCCTCCGGGACCCCCGCCGCGGCCGCGCACTCCACCCGGTCGAGCAGGAACGCCGACACCTCCGCAACGATGTCGGCGTAGTGCGGCCGGGGGTACACCGTCCGCGGAACGGCGAGACTGTGCGTGAGGACGAGCGTCGCCTCGCTGTCGGCCACGACGCGAGCGAGCTCCGGGTCGCTCAGCCCGGTGGTGTCGTTGACGACGGTGGCGCCCGCGGCGATGGCCCGCCGGGCGACCTCCGAGTGGAAGGTGTCGACCGAGATCGCCACATCCGATCCGGCCCGCAGCTCGCGCACGACGGGGACCACGCGCCCGGCCTCCGCCTCCACCGGGATCGCCTCGCCCGGCGCGAACGGCGACCCTCCGATGTCGACCCAGTCCGCGCCGGCCGCGACCGCGTCGAAGCAGGCGGCGACAGCCTTCTCGAGGGCGAAGGTACGGCCCTGGTCGAAGAACGAGTCGGGCGTCCGGTTGACCACGGCCATGACGGCCACGCGCCGGGAGAAGTCGAAGGTGCGGGCGCCGATGCGGCGGACGGGAACGCGAAGGGGAGGAAGATACATCTTCAGACGCCGGCACGATCCGGCCTCTCGCCCGCGGGCCGGCCGGGGTCGATGCCGTCACCGGAGCCGAGGAGACGCTGACTGTCCTCCTGCATATCCCGCACATTCGTTTCCGCCCCCGCCACCGGCCGGTCGCTGCGGCGCACGGCGCGGACACCGCCCGCCAGCGGGTCTCCCGAAGATTCCATGCCCCGATCGTAGAGGCCTGAGGAGAAGAACCGGGCGACGTCATTGCTCGCACGCTCTGCCGCCGGCATCCGCTGCCCGCACGGCGAGCGCCAGCCCTCGCACCCACAGCGCACCGTCTGCTCACAGGAAGAATTCAGTGAATGTGCAGATAATGTTTCGCATGAACGCAGGACCCCGCATTCTCATCGTCGACGACGAGCCAAACATCCGCGATCTGCTCACGACCAGCCTCCGCTTCGCCGGCTTCGCCGTGCGCGCGGTCGGCAACGGCGCGCAGGCGATCTCCGCGGTCCTCGAAGAGGAGCCCGACATCATCGTCCTCGACGTCATGCTCCCGGACATGAACGGGTTCGGCGTCACCAAGCGGCTGCGCGGGGCCGGCTACACCGCGCCCATCCTGTTCCTCACGGCCAAAGACGACACCGAGGACAAGATCACCGGCCTCACCGTCGGCGGCGACGACTACGTCACCAAGCCGTTCAGCCTCGACGAGATCGTGGCGCGCATCAAAGCCATCCTGCGCCGCACGATGCAGGCCGACGAGGACGCCGTGATCCGCGCGGGCGAGCTGACGATGGACCAGGACACGCACGAGGTCTTCGTCGGCGACACCCCGATCGAGCTGAGCCCGACCGAGTTCAAACTGCTGCGCTACCTTATGCTGAACCCGAACCGCGTGCTGTCCAAGGCGCAGATCCTCGACCATGTGTGGGAGTACGACTTCAACGGCGACGCCGGCATCGTGGAGTCCTACATCTCCTACCTGCGCCGCAAGGTGGATGCGCACTCCAGCGAAGCGCTCATCCAGACCAAACGCGGATTCGGCTACATGCTGAAAGCCGCCAAGGCGTGAGACGGAGCGCCCAGCTTCCCTGCATAGACTGACGTCCTCATGCACTCACGTCTGCTCGACCGCTGGAACGCGATCTCCCTGAGGATGAAGATCACCGGGGTGACCGTGCTCATGCTGACGCTCGGGCTGCTCGTGACCGGCATCGGCACGATGTCCATGCTGAAGCCGGTGCTGCTCGACCAGCTGGACGCACAGCTCTCGGCAGCATCGGGGGCGAACTATCTCAACACCTACCTGTTCGGCACGTCGTCGGGCAGCGCGAAGATCGCGACGGATGCGAGCCCATCGGACTACTTCGCGGCGCTGTACGATTCGAACGGCGACCTGGTGCGAACCAACTGGTCGAACATCCCGTTCTCCGGCCGGCCGGCCGTTCCCGACCACATCTCGGTCACCGACGGCAAACAGCTTCAATCGCAGGGCGGATACCCACTCACGAGCAACGACGGCCGCATCGCCTACCGGGCGATGGCGCAGGTCGTGACGCTGACCTCGCCGGCCGGGGCGCTCGGCACGGCGATCGTCGCGACGAACACCAGCCAGATCGACACGGTGATGGCGAGCTTTCTGGCGATCTTCCTCGGCTTCGGCGTCATCGTCATCATCGTCGGGGCCGGTCTGACCCGCATGCTGGTCACCACCACCTTCTCGCCGCTGCGCGAGGTCGAGCGGACCGCAGCGGCCATCGCCGACGGCGACTTCGGCCAGCGCCTCGGCGGCGCGACGCCGAACACCGAGGTCGGCCGGCTGAACCGCTCGCTCAACACCATGCTCAACCGGATCGACCGGGCCTTCAGCGACCGCGCGCGCACGATCGACCAGATGCGCCGGTTCGTGGGCGACGCCTCCCACGAACTGCGCACGCCACTCGTCTCGCTGCGCGGCTACGCCGAGCTCTACCGGATGGGCGCCCTGCAAACCCCCGACGATGTCGCGCAGGCGATGGACCGCATCGAGAAGGAGGCGATCCGGATGGGCATCCTCGTCGAAGATCTCCTCGAACTCGCCCGCCTGGATGAGACGAAACCGCTCGACCTGAACCCTGTCGACCTCGTCGCCATCGCCCGTGACGCCGCGATGGATGCGATGGCGGGCTCCCCGGGCCGCATCGTCACCGTGATCGTCCCGCCCCCCATCGCCGCCGTCGCCCCGGAACCGGAGGAGCCCGGGGTCGACACGGCTCCGCTGCCCGTGGCCGATCAGCCCGTCCGCCCGACGAACGCGACCGGCCCCATCGCCTTCGCGGGCGCAACGCTAGCCCGCCTGCGCCGCGGACGCACCCGCCGAAGCGGCAGCGGCGGCCCCCTCGTGATGGCGACCGGCGAGAAGCTGATCAGCCTGTCGGAGGCTCCGCCCGCCCATCCCGCGCTCGTCCTGGCCGAGGAGAACAAGCTCCGCCAGGTGGTGACCAACCTGATGGGCAATGCGCTGCGCTACACCGCCAGCGACAGCCCCATCGAGATCGGGGTGCAGGTCGACCACCGCACCGAGCGGGCGGTGCTGGAGGTCCGCGACCACGGCGACGGCATCCCGCCCCAGATCCACGAGAAGATCTTCCAGCGCTTCTGGCGCGCCGACACCTCACGCACCCGCGAAACCGGAGGGAGCGGCCTCGGCCTGGCGATCGTCTCCTCGATCGTCGCAGCGCACAACGGCAGCGTGGATGTCGTGGAGACACCCGGCGGAGGCGCGACGTTCCGGGTGTCGCTGCCGCTCGCAGACTCGACGGCAGCGCCGAAGCCGATCGCCGGCTAGGTGTGCTGTCCAGGGACATTGTTTCGGCGATACGGCCGTGAGGTGCTGAGGGGCGAAGACCTCCGGCTGTGAAGCTGCCGGTGATCGACCGGGTCACCGGGGAGCCGATCCGTCACTACGAGCACGACCATCCCGGCTCGCTGAACCACGTCGATGTGACGAAGTTCGTCCTCTGCAACGACATTGCATACAACGGCATCATGGTCAACGGCGTCAAACGCCGGCTCGACGATCCGGACAAGCCTGACATCTTCGACAGCACGACCGGTCCAATCGTCGCACCGAGTCGCTGGATCGACGAACCGGCGCCGACTCAGGGAACTCATCTCCAGGATGAACCAGATCGCCCGGTTAGAGAGGCGCTTGCCTATCTCGCTGATCATGGCATCCCGCCGGACCAGGTCATCGCGATTTCACCGTTTCGAGCCGTCGCTGATCGGCTTGACTCGCTTTCCCGAAGGTACCCAGGGCTCACAGCAGGCCACGATCCGCACTGCCCAGGGCCGGGAAGCGTCAGTGGTGTTCCTTGTCCTCGGAGGCGATCCAGCAACTATTGCACCAGCTCGCTGGTTCTCTTGCGCCATAACTCAGCGCCTTCGCCTGAATGCGGCAGGTCTGTCCGGTAAACGGCGTGTGGGGTCAGGCGGTTTTTTATTAGTGAGTGGTTCTCTCGAACCGTCCGGCGAAGGTGGTCGCAAACGGGTTGAGGTCGGGTTTCCACCCGTGGCTTACCAAGGATTGGTACCATGACATCATGGCTCAGAACACTTCGATCAGCCTGGATGATCACTTCTCGGACTTTCTCTCCAAAGAGGTCTCGTCAGGCCGCTATCGGTCCGCAAGCGAGGTCGTCCGCGCCGGCCTTCGGTTGCTGGAGGACCAGGAGACGCAACTCGCAGCGCTCCGTGCCGCCCTCGTCGCGGGTGAGGCGAGTGGCATGCCAGAGGCTTTCGACTTCGACGCTTTCATCGCGATGAAGAAGTCGTGACAGGTTACCGCCTCACTCCCGCTGCGCAACGCGACCTCTCCTCGATCTGGGACTTTACCGAGGAGCGGTGGAACGTCCGTCAGGCCGAGACCTATGTAACCGAGATCAGAGCTGCAATCGAGCGTATTGCCGACGCCCCTTCTCGTGGTCGGGACTGTGATGAGATCCGCCAAGGGTACCGTCGGTACGGGATTGGCAGCCATCTGCTTTTCTACGTCGAGAGCACAGTCGGTGTGGATGTGATACGGATCCTGCATCAGCGCATGGACCCGACATTGCACCTGTGAGTGGGGAATCGCTTGATCGCCGTGGCGGAAGATCGATTATTGTGCTGTAGGAACTGAGCGTGTCCCATTAAGGCTGCTCTAATCCGAGAATCGGACTGGCGCCATCCTCGTACTCGGACGATCAGAATCGTATAGATGATGGCGGGCGTTGAAGGCTGCGGGGCCACCCTCAAGGATGTTCTCCGCTAGCGTACGCCCACTCGGCCGAGAGGGTGCGGTTGAACCGTTCAACCTTGCCGTTGGTCTGCGGCCGGTAGGGGCGGGTGCGAAGGTCTTCGCTAACCCAGCCGTTCACAACCTCCCAAGGAACTACACCTAGAGAGCCGGTCGCCAGCGCACGGACCCGGCCGGGACGAACCGCCGGCGCGCGTGGGTCCCCTCGCGTCGCGGGGCATCCGGGGACGAGGGAAACCGGGGAGGGAAACCCGGGAGGAACTCCCGGACAAGAGGTCCCGGGCGCGGAACGACGGAAGGGCGTCTCCCCGCGGGGAGACGCCCTTCCGTCGTCTGCGGCTGCGCCGGACTTAGAAGTCCATGCCCGCACCCGGTTCGGCCGCGACAGGGGCGGCCTTCTCCGGCTTGTCGGCCACGACAGCCTCGGTGGTGAGGAACAGGCCCGCGATGGAGGCGGCGTTCTGCAGCGCCGAGCGGGTGACCTTCACCGGGTCGTTGATGCCCGCGATGAGCATGTCGACGTATTCGCCGGTGGCCGCGTTGAGACCGTGGCCGAGCGGGAGCTCGCGGACACGGGCCACGACGACGCCCGGCTCCATGCCTGCGTTGATCGCGATCTGCTTCATCGGGGCTTCGATGGCGACCTTGACGATGTTGGCGCCGGTGGCCTCGTCACCCTCGAGCGACAGCTTCTCGAAGGCGAGCTTGCCGGCCTGAATGAGGGCGACGCCCCCACCGGCCACGATGCCCTCTTCGACAGCGGCCTTCGCGTTGCGGACGGCGTCCTCGATGCGGTGCTTGCGCTCCTTGAGCTCGACCTCGGTGGCCGCACCCGCCTTGATGACGGCGACGCCACCAGCGAGCTTGGCGAGACGCTCCTGGAGCTTCTCGCGGTCGTAGTCGGAGTCGGAGTTGTCGATCTCGCCACGGATCTGGGCCACGCGGCCGGCGATCTGGTCGGGGTCGCCCGCACCTTCGACGATGGTGGTCTCGTCCTTGGTGATGACGACCTTGCGGGCCTTGCCGAGCAGGTCGAGGGTGACGTTCTCCAGCTTGAGGCCGACCTCCTCGGAGATGACCTGGCCACCGGTGAGGATCGCGATGTCCTGCAGCATGGCCTTGCGGCGGTCACCGAAGCCCGGAGCCTTGACGGCGACGGACTTGAAGATGCCGCGGATCTTGTTGACGATCAGGGTCGCCAGCGCCTCGCCGTCGACGTCCTCAGCGATGATGAGGAGCTGCTTGTTGGCCTGGATCACCTTGTCCACGATCGGGAGCAGGTCTTTGATCGAGGAGATCTTCTGGTTGGCGATGAGGATGTAAGCATCCTCGAACACCGCCTCCTGGCGGTCCTGGTCGGTGACGAAGTACTGCGACAGGAAGCCCTTGTCGAAGCGCATGCCCTCGGTCAGCTCCAGCTCGGTGCCGAAGGTGTTCGACTCCTCGACGGTGACGACGCCCTCCTTGCCGACCTTGTCGATCGCCTCGGCGATGATGTCCCCGATGGTGGTGTCCCCGGCGGAGATGGAGGCGGTGGCCGCGATCTGCGCCTTGCTCTCGACCTCCTTGGCGTTGCCGACCAGCTCGGCGGTGACGGCCTCGACAGCCTTCTCGATACCGCGCTTCAGCGAGATCGGGTCGGCGCCGGCCGCGACGTTGCGCAGACCCTCCTTGACGAGCGCCTGAGCGAGCACGGTGGCGGTGGTGGTTCCGTCGCCGGCGACATCGTCGGTCTTCTTCGCGACCTCTTTGACCAGCTCCGCGCCGATCTTCTCGTAGGGGTCGTCGAGTTCGATCTCCTTCGCGATGGAGACGCCGTCGTTGGTGATGGTCGGCGCTCCCCACTTCTTCTCGAGGACGACGTTGCACCCGCCCGGGCCCAACGTCACCTTGACCGTGTCAGCCAGGATGTTGAGGCCGCGCTCGAGACCGCGACGCGCGTCCTCGTCAAAAGCAATGATCTTTGCCATGTGTTTCTCGTCCCTCCCGGACGTCTGCGAAAGATTCGGTTTGTTAGCACTCGGTAAGGCGGAGTGCTAAAGCGATTCTGGCACTCGTCGCGGTGGAGTGCAAGGCGAGTCCGCCACGCATCGCAAAAGGAGGATTTCCGGGGCGGAAGACCGGGCAGCGCGGGAAACGGAGGAGATCGCGGGGTCAGCTTGCCGTTCCTGGCGGGCCGGGCCCAGAAAGCAAGAGCGCCGCCCCGGAGGGCGGCGCTCTCTCGTCTTGCCGATCGCTGCTCGCTACAGAGGGCGAACCGATTCGGCCTGCGGTCCTTTGCTGCCCGTGCCGACCTCGAACTCCACCTGCTGGCCCTCTTCGAGGACCTTGTAGCCGTTCATGTCAATTGCAGAGTAGTGAACGAAAACGTCCTGGTGAACGGTGACGTTCTGCTCCCCACCGTCGACGTTACTGTCGACAGTGATGAATCCGTAGCCTTTTTCAGCGTTGAACCACTTCACGGTTCCGTTCGCCATGCATCACTCCCATTGCTGTGTCGCTCGTGCGGTCCAGCGCCGCACGTTTGACCCCGATACTAATGCTTGACAATGCCGGCAATGGGGAGAATCTTTGTGAATCCGTTACAGAATCCGCCGAAGTTAAACCTGCCGGAAACAATCGGCGGGGTGGGTTCAGCCGGTGTAGTCGCTGCCGACGACCACCGTGAGCTGCGCCCCGGTCTGAGCGAAGTCCTGCGTCTCCTGGATAGTCGCCCCCGTCAAGGACCGGGCGGCCCCGAGAGCCGAGGCCTGGTTGGCCGGGTCGGAATAGTACACGATCGTCTGCTTCAGATCGGTGCGGGAGGCGTTCGCAACGGCCCCGACCGTCCAGCCGGCGGCGGCCAGCTTCTCATCCACCCGGCCGGCCAGCCCCGAGATCGATGTGCCATTGAGGATGTTGACAGTCAGAGCCGGGTCCACCGTCGGGACGATCGTCGGTGTGGGGGTCGCGCTGAGGATCGGCGAGGCGTTGGCGGAGCGGGACGAACCGCTGAAGGAGATGGAGCCGCTGACGACCGAGAGGTAGAGGATACCGGCGCCGACGAGCGCGAGGGTAGCGAGGGCCGCCCAGCCGACCGCGATCCAGCGACGTCTCTTCGGCTGCGGTGCGCGGTGCGCGCCGACGCGCTGCAGGTCGTCCGGGATCTCATCGAACCGGTCTGTCGAATATTTCTGTGCCATCTAGCGCTGGTTCCTCGTGGTCTCAGTCGTGGTGCGGGAGCGTCCGGGCCTGCCGCACGGCCGAGCGGGTCTCCCGCAGCCGGAGCAGGCGCTTGACAAGCATGGGATCGTGACGGAGCGCCTCGGGCCGGTCGATCAGCGCTCCGAGAATCTGGTAGTACCGTGCCGCCGAGATGCCGAACTCCTCGCGAATAGCCTGCTCTTTGGCGCCGGCGTGCCGCGACCATTGACGCTCGAACGCGAGGATGTCGGTTTCCCTGCCGGTGAGCCCCTCCGGCTTCGGCCCGTTCCGGTGGTCGTCTGCTGCGTCGGCCACACGCACCGCCTCCCCTCGCCGTCGCCCGCTGGTTCCTCTTTCTCGCACTCACGAAACATCCTAGGGGTCGCCTCCTGTGTGTTGGCCGGTGGCGCGCGGCGAAACAGCGGAGCCGGGCGAAACGGAGAGGCGGGTGCGGCCGCGCCGTTTAGGGTGAGGAGAGACGAGAGGATGCTGCGATGGACGCTGGCAAGGGCGAGTACCAGATCGCCAAGTCCGACGAGGAGTGGCGCCGCGAGCTCACACCCGAACAGTACGGCGTGCTGCGCCAGGCTGGAACCGAACAGCCGTGGACCGGCGAACTGCTCGACGAGAGCCGCGCCGGGGTGTACGCCTGTGCCGCGTGCGGGGCCGAGCTCTTCCGATCGGGCACGAAGTTCGACAGCGGCTGCGGCTGGCCGAGCTTCTACGAATCTGTCCGCCCGGAAGCGGTCGAACTGCTCGAGGACACCCGTCTCGGGATAACGCGCACCGAGGTCCGCTGCGCGAACTGCGGCTCCCACCTCGGCCACGTCTTCCCGGACGGCTTCAGAACCCCGACCGGCGACCGCTACTGCATGAACTCGATCTCGCTGGACTTCCAGCCAGAGGACGAATGAGCGACCTCGTCTCGCGGGTCGCGGCGCGCCGATCCCACTCCCGCGTGACCCCGGATGCGCCGGCCCACGAGGAGCTGCTGCCGCTCGTCGCCGCAGCGGGGCGCGTCGCGGACCACACGGCGCTGCGCCCGTGGCGGGTCATCGAGCTGCGTGGCGAGGCGCGCGTGCGGCTCGGCCGGGCGTTCGCCGAGGATGCGAAGCTGAGCGGACGGGCGGGCGACAAGCTCGCCGCTAAGCCGCTGCGCTCGCCGCTCCTGCTCGCGATCGTCTCGGTGCGGACGAAGAGCGAGAAAGTCCCCGGCTGGGAGCAGGACGCCGTGGCCTCAGGCGTCGCCCACCTGCTGAGTCTGCTGCTCCATGACGCCGGCTGGGGCGTGATCTGGCGCACCGGGCGGCACGCCCGGTCGAAAGCGGTCCACCGGATGCACGGGCTGGCCCGAAATGAGCGGCTGCTCGGCTGGCTCTACGTGGGCGGCATACCGGAAGGCAGCAAGGAGGGACACCGCAAGACGGTGGACCCTGAACGCTTCCTCAGCGTTCTGGATTAGGGGACACGCGCCGCCAGCAGCCGCTCCACCGCCTCCAGCGGGATGGGCGCCCACGCCGGCCGGTGCCGCGCCTCATACGCGATCTCATAGACCGCCTTGTCCAGCTCGAACGCGCCGAGCAGTCGCCGGTGGGCGGAAAACTCTTCGCCCGCCACCGACGCATAGCCGTCGAGGTACGCCTCCCGCGCGCGCACCGCCCACGCAGCGGCGTCGATCGGCGGTTCCCGGCGCGCCAGCGACCCGGCCACATAGTCGAAGCTGCGGAGCATCCCCGCAATGTCCCGCAGGGTGGCGTCCAGCCGGGCGCGCTCGGCGAGGGGCCGCAGGGGTTCGCCCTCGAAGTCGATGAACTGCCAGCCGCGCTCCGGCGAGCGCAGCGCCTGGCCGAGGTGCAGGTCACCGTGGATGCGCTGGAGGGTGGGGATCGCCGCGGTCGCGGCCTCCTCATAGACGGCGGCGATCCCGGGCCGCAGCTCCTCGACGGCGGGGACGGCGGCGGCGGTGACGGCGAGACAGCGGAACATGCCGTCGAGAGCCTCAGCCACATCCCGGCGATCGGCGGGGCGGGTGGGGAACGCGACGGCGAGGAGACGGTGCAGCTCGGCCGTGTCGGCGCCGAGAGCGAAAGCCTGCCCGGCGAAGTCCTCGCCGCGCTCGGCTGCGCGGAGGGCGAGCTCCCAGCCGTCCTCCACCCCGGGAACGAAGTCCTGAACGAGAGCGAACTCGCCGCAGGCCCGTCCGCCGTCCGGCGCGGGCCACGAACCGGTCAGCCAGCCGAACAGGGCGGGTGTGTACACGGAGCCTTCGCGGGTGAGGGCGGCGAGGGTGGAGATGTCGGGGTTCTCGCCCGCCTGGAGGACACGGAAAACCTTCACGAGGGCCTGTCCGCCGCCCGCGAGCTCGGCGACGATGGAGGTGTTGGACTGCTCTCCGGACAGCAGGCGGGAGGAAACGACCCGCACGTCGCTGCCCATGCTGCGGCCCTGCGCGGAGGCTTCGCCGCCACCGGCCCGGCCCGCGCCCGACATGAGCGCGGTGAGGGCCCCGACGTAAGCGTCCTCAGCCGGGCCGTCATAGAGGTGACAGCCCCCGGTTTCACCCACGAACGCGGCCGGATCGCCGTCGCGGCGGGCGCGGGCGACGAGCGGGACCTGGTAGACGCGCGGGACGCGCGGGGCATTGTCGCAGAAGAGGTGGGTGAGGATACGGACACCGGCGATGGCATCCACGCCCGGCTGCACCTCGAACGACGCCAGCAGACGCAACCTCGGCTCAACGCTTTTGGTGGAGTACCAGCGCTGGCGGCGCATCCACACGCCGACGAGCTCCGTGAGTTCGGTCATGCCTGCACCGTACCCCTCCAGGCGTTCCAGCGACCACGCCCCGGAACCGGCTGCGGGTCTGTCTGCGCGCCGTTCACAGGCGCATCGTACGCACAGAGACCAGAGCGGGGGCGGGTCCTGCCCCCGGCTCCCCCGCGGGCCATGCCGGGAGGATACGGCCTGTCTTGATGCGCCTCCCAGCCGCGGCACGCTACGGTGAACGATTGTGACCGAGACGGCAGAAAACCCGAACCCACGCCGCGCCGCGCGGAGATCCGGGTGGAAAACGCTCCTGCGGGATGTCGTCGTCATCTTCGTGGTGGCGGTCCTCGTGTCCTTCCTCATCAAGACGTTCGTCGCGCGTTCTTTCTACATTCCCTCAGGTTCCATGGAGAACACGCTCCAGATCAACGACCGCATCATCGTCAACGAGTTGCAGCCGAGTGTGTTCGGGTTGCAACGCGGGGATGTGATCGTGTTCAAGGACCCGGGGGGATGGCTCCCCGCGGCCGCGCCCCAGCCTCAGCAGAACCTGCTCCAGCAGGGAGTGGGGGGCATCCTCGACTTCGTCGGGCTGGGGGCGTCCGACAGCGACCAGCATCTCGTGAAACGGATCATCGGCCTGCCCTTCGACAACATCACCTGCTGCAACGCGCTCGGACAGATGTCGGTCAACGGCGTCCCGCTGAGGGAACCGTACGTGCTCCTGCCGGCCGGGCAGCTGGCGGTCTCTGCGAAACCGTTCGACGTCACCGTGCCCAAAGGCGAGGTCTGGGTCATGGGCGACAACCGCTACAACTCGGCGGACTCGCGCTACCACATGAACGATCCGGGCAAGGGTTTCGTCCCGCTCTCGGATGTCGTGGGCCGGGCTTTCGTGGTCAGCTGGCCGGTGAGCCATTGGACCGGGCTCTCGAACTACCCGGAGACGTTCCGGGGCACCGAGCGCCAAGACAAGGGAGAGCACCGAGACAAGTGAGCCGGGAGCAGGCCGCTACTCGGTGCGCTCGGCACGACCGTGCCGCCAATAGCCCATGAAGGCCACCCGGCCGCGGTCGATCCCATACCCGCGCACGAGCAGCCGGCGCAGCGTCTTCACCACGGCCGACTCGCCCGCGATCCAGGCGTAGAAACCGCCGGCGCCGTTCTCGGGATGCTCCCAGAGGATCTCGCGTCCACATCGACAGCGGCCAGGCGCTGCCGGCGGCCGCGGGGGGCGGCGGCCGCGGCGACGACCTCGGGATGCCCGGCCAGCCACGCGGTCACGGCGGGTGTCAGCTCGCACCCGTGCTCGCCGCCCTGCCGGCTCAGCCAGGTCGCGGCGGCACCCTGGGGCAGATCGAGCGCCAGGGCGTCGGCGGCGGCCGGGACTTCGATGAACGCGTGTGCGCGGCGCCCCTCCGGCAGTGTCTCCAGGATGGAGGCGATGGCCGGGGCGGCGGTCTCGTCCCCCGCGAGCAGGAGGTCTCCGGCGTCCCGAGGCCGCCAGTCGATGCCGACACCGCTCTGGGGGCTGCGGGCGTCCGGGCCGATGACGACGAGTTCGGAGCCGGGACCGGCCGCGGCCAGCCAGCGCGAGGCGGGACCGCTCGCGCCCTCGCCCAGCTCGGCATGCACGACGAAGTCGATGTCGAGGCGACATGTACGCTGATCGATGTCTCGGACGGTGTACGTGCGGAACGGGTTGCGGCGGTGCTCGGGCAGAGCGCGCCACCGCTGGTGCCAATCGCCGGAGCCCAGGTCGCAGAAGCTGCCGTCGTCGAGCGGGAAGAGCAGCTTGACGCGCTGGTCGAGGCGTTCGGCGCCGAATGTGGCGAAGTCGTCGCAAGCAAGGCTCACGCGAGTAGAAGTGCGGGCTGAGCCGGCGGACCGCGGCCACAACGTCGCGATACGGACGGTAGGCCGGATGGTCCGTGACGGGCGGAGCGAGCAGAGCCACGCGGCGATCCTTCCGGACGGGAGTCAAGAGTAAGGTAAGGCTAGACTAACCCACTGAGCGATCGCCGTGCGGACAGCGATGTCCGGGCATCCGGCCGATCCGCACGACGGGAGGCCGAGCCCGGCGTCCCCGGTCGGTGTGCGAAATGAGACGGACCGGAAGGACAACCGTGAAGCACATGATGTTCGTGATGACCGATCCGGAGCCGGACACCGTGCCGGACGAGTCCGACGTCGAGCTGCGGGTGGGCGAACTGGACGCCTCCGGCAGGCGGATCATCGGCGAGGCGCTCAAGCCGCCGGCGTCCGCGCGCATCGTCCGCGTCCGCCACGGAGAGCGCTCTGCCGCCGACAGACCCGGCTCCGACTCGACGGCCTGGATCTGCGGCTTCGACATCCTGGAGTGAGAGAGCGTCGACGAAGCCGTGAAGATCGCCGCCCGGCACCCGATGGCACGTAACGGACGGCTGAAGATCCGCCCGTTCACGACAGGGGAGTGAGCCGGTAGCGGTGCTCCGGGCGGCCCGTCGCGCCGTACCGAAGCGCCACTTCGGCGACGCCGCGCGCGGCGAGCGCGGCCAGGTAGCGCTGCGCGGTGGCGCGCGAGACACCGATCGTGGCGGCCACGTCCGCAGCCGCCACCTCCCCTGCACGCAGTTCGGCGAGCACCAGCTGTTCGGTCGCCGACCGGGACGCGGGGGCGGCCGCGTCGCCGGAGTGCAGAATGCGCAGGGCGCGCTCGATCGCCTCCTGGTCGGCGGCGCGGTCGTCGCGGAGGACATTGCGGTAACGCTGGTAGGCGTCCAGGCGCTCAGCGAGCAGGCGCGCCGCGAACGGTTTGACGAGGTAGGCGAGCGCACCGGAGCGCAGCGCCCGGCGCACGCTCGCGCCGTCGGAGGCGGCGCTGATCGCGAAGGCGTCGACCTCCAGCTCAGCGAGCACGGCCAGGCCGTCCCCATCCGGCAGGAACACGTCGAGCAGCACGAGGTCGGGCGCCTGCTCGCGCACGGCTGTGCGGGCTGCACGAGCGGTCGTGACCGGTTCGAGGGCCGTGAACCCGCGCCACGCGGCGACGATGTCGCGGTGCAGTCCCGCGACGCGGAAGTCGTCGTCCACCACCAGAACCCGCAACGCACCGCTCATCCCGCTCCCTCCTCGACTGTGCCTGGCAGCCGGGCGCACAGCACCGCGCCCGAGCCGGAACCGCCCGGATCGATGACCCACACGTCGCCGCCACGACGCCGGGCGAGGGCGCGACTGAGCGGCAGGCCGAACCCCGAGCCGTGGACGCTGTCTGCCGCGAGTCCGGTCGTCGCGGAGGCAGGAGCGAAGGGCGCGGTGCCGAACGCAGCCAGCGGGTCGCGCATCCCGTCGCCGGAATCGCTGACGGTGACATACAGGGTATCGCCATCGTCGAGCACATCGACTTCGACCCAGCGAGGCTCCTCTCCCGCCACCGCCGCGCGCACCGCATTGTCGATCAGGTTGCCGATCACCGTTGCGACGTCCTCTGGATCGCACACCGTGCCGCGCACCAGCGTCTCCGCACCGAGCGAGAGGAGCACGCCGCGCTCGGCGGCTTCTTCGCCCTTGGCTCCGAGCAGCGCCTGGAGGTAGGGCTCCTGAAGCCGGTCGGCGTGCTGAACCGAGAACTTGAGCGGCCCGCGCGCGACCACCTCGCCGAGGTAGGCACGCGCCTCATCGCAGCGGTCCGCGGCGAGCAGGCCGGAGACGACGTGCAGACGGTTGGCGAATTCATGGCGCTGCGCCCGCAGGGCGTTGGTCATCGTGGCGACCGCGTCCAGCCGCCGGGTGAGCGAGACCAGGTCGGTGCGATCGCGGACCACCACCGCGCACAGGTCCCGTCCCGCCCGTTCGACCCGGCGCACGTCGACGTAGAGGACGCGGCTGTGACGGACGATCTCCGTCGATCCGGTCCGCTGATCCGCGAGCCGTGCGGCCAGCTCCGCGGGCAGACCGAGCGCCGCGACAGGAGCGCCGAGCACGCCTTCCACCCCGAGCAGTTCTGCGGCCCGGCCGTTGCAGACCGTCACCCGGCCGGCGGAGTCGGCGGCGAGAACGCCCTCGCCGACGCCGTCGAGCACGGCAGCCCTGTCCTGCACGAGCGCGGTGAGCTCCTCCGGCTGCACCCCGAGCGTGAGGCGCGCGAGCCGCCGTCGCAGCAGGACGGAGGCGACCGCGCCGATCGCCAGCGCGGCGAGCGCGGCCGCGCCGACCGCGGTGAGCAGCTGGGGCAGCTGCTCGAAGACGCTGACGGAGGCGAAGCCCACGCTCACTTCTCCCACCGGCGACACGCCACCCGGCCCGTAGACCGGCACCTTCGCACGCGCCGACTCGCCGAGTGTTCCCGTCTCCCAAGAGACGATCTCCTTCCCGGCGACCACGGCGCGGTAGTCGGTGCTCACCTCGCTCCCGAGCCGGGCCGGGTCGGGATGCGCCAACCGGATGCCGTGGTCGTCGGTCAGCACCACGAAGAGCGCGCCGGTGCGCTTCCGCACCCTTTCGGCGAGCGGCTGCAGCGGTCCCCGCGCGAGCACAGCCGCCGCCGGGGCTCCGGAGTCGCCACTGTACCGCGCGACGGCGGCGCGCACACCGGGTGATCCCCGTCGTGCGCGATGGCGAGCGCCGTACGCTCCGCCGCACCGCGCAGCTGCTGAACGCCAAGCCACGCAGACACACCAGCTCACACCGCGACAACAGCGGAGACCGTTGCGAGCTGGAGCAGGAGGACATGGCTGGCGAAACGCACCCCGACAGCGTATGGTGCCGCAGGCCACCTTACAATGAGCACAACGCGCAGAACACGCGGATCGCGCTCATCGTGAACGAATGCGAAATATCCAGGAGGGACCTCCCCCATTCCCTACGGTGTGTGGGAAGTCCCCTATCCGCCTCGACGAAGGAGTCGACGTGCTCGTCATCCTCGGATTCGCCATGATCCTGGTCTTCATGGCGCTCATCATGACCAAACGGCTGACGCCGATGGTCGCGCTCATCCTCGTGCCCACGGTCTTCGGCCTGTTCGCGGGCGCCGGCCTCGGGCTCGGCGACATGATCCTGGAAGCGCTGAAGAACCTCGCGCCGACAGCGGCGCTGCTCATGTTCGCGATCATGTTCTTCGGCATCATGATCGATGTCGGCCTGTTCGATCCGCTCATCCGATTCATCGTGCGCTTCCTCGGAGACGACCCGGCGAAGGTCGTGATCGGCACAGCGCTGCTGTCGGGCGCCGTCTCACTCGACGGCGACGGCTCCACGACGTTCATCATCGTGACCTCGGCCATGCTGCCGATCTACCTGCGGCTCGGGATGAGCCCGGTGACCCTCACCTGCGTCGCCGGCCTAGTGAACGGCACGCTCAACATCGTCCCGTGGGGCGGACCGACCGCCCGCGCGGCGTCCGCGCTCAAGGTCTCCCCCACCGACATCTTCGTGCCCATGCTCCCCTCCCTCGCCATCGGCCTCGCCGTCGCATTCGCGCTGGTCTGGACGCTCGGTGTGCGCGAGCGGAACCGTCTCGGCGCTCTCACCCTCAGCGAACCGTTCCTGGCTGAGCGACCGCAGGAAGCCAAACGCTTCTCGCTGTTCCAGGGCAGGCGTCTCACACGCGGCTCCCAGACCACCCCCGGCGCCCGGGCTTCCGTGGACACACGCGACGTGGTGGCGGTGCGCCCGGGCACCGCCCTGACCGACCCTGCCGACACCGCGATGGCCGACACCGCGCTCGACCCTCAGCGAGCGACCCTCCGGCCACAGCTCGTCTGGGTGAACCTCGCGTTGACGCTCGTGGTCATGGTGCTGCTGGTGATCGACATCCTGCCGCTAGCCTACATCTTCATGGTCGGCGCGGCCTTGGCGCTCATGATCAACTTCCCCAAGCTCCGCAGCCAGGCCGACGAGATCGTCGCGCACGCACCGAGCATCGTCGGCGTGGTCTCGATGGTGCTGGCGGCCGGCGTCCTCGTCGGGGTGCTGAACGGCACGGGGATGGTCACTGCGATGGCGAAGTGGGTGGTCGAGATCGTGCCGCCGCCGCTCGGGCCATTCTTCGCCGTGATCACGGGACTGCTCAGCATCCCGATGACCTTCTTCATGTCGAACGACGCTTTCTACTACGGCATCCTGCCCGTGCTGTCGGAGACCGCGGCCACCTACGGCATCAGCCCGGTCGAAATGGCGCGCGCTTCCATCATCGGCCAGCCGGTGCATCTGCAGAGTCCCCTCGTGCCCGCCATCCTGCTGCTGGTGTCGCTCGCAAACGTGAACCTCGGCGACCACCACAGGAAAGTGCTCTGGCGGGCGTTGCTGGTGGCGCTGACGATGCTGGTGGCGAGTGTCGTGCTGGGCGCGATCCCGTTCGGGTCGAGACTCTAGAATCGAGCGATGGCCGTTATCTCGCTGCTGGTCTTCGCCCTGTTCCTGGTGGCGTTGATCGATATCATCCTGCGCACCGGCGACCAGATCAGGCACCTGCCGAAGGTCGCCTGGATCGTCATCGTGATCCTGCTGCCCCTCATCGGCAGCGTCCTCTGGTTCGCGCTCGGGAGGGAACGCTCCGGGGCGCGCGCCCCGCGCCCCGCCCGGCGGAAGCGGACCGTGATCGTCCGCGAGTCCGCCCCGACGCCCGGCTCTCCCTCCACGGAAGAGCAGCTCGAAGCGCTGGAGCGTGAGATCGCCGACGACCGCATCCGGCAGCTGGAGGCCAAACTCCGGCAGCGCCGGGATGGCTCCCCGGAGTGATCCGGGCCGGGAAAGGACTGGGAAAGAAACGCGGAGCCGACTGCGGGGTTCGAACCCGCGACCGCTCGCTTACAAGGCGAGTGCTCTACCAGCTGAGCTAAGTCGGCAACGACGGCGATGCGTCGGAGACTATTCTAGGGGACGGCCGCCGGCCTCAGCCCGCAGACGGCTTCGGCGTGGCTGTGGTGTACTCGTCGCCCTGCGCCTGCAGCACGAACGCCTTGAAGTCGGACGCGCTCGTGAGCGATCCGGTGTACGGTTTGCCGTTGACGAGCACGAGCAGCGCGTTCGTCATCTTCTTGACGTCGGAGTTCGGGATGGGCCCGCTCAGCGCGCGATCGCTCGCCTTGCCGACCCAGGTCTTGAAGCGGCCCTCATCGACGCAGGAGTCCACATCCGCGACCGGCTTGGCCCCGGCGGACTCCGCGCGCTTCTTCAGCGCATCGTCGCTGAGACCGCCCCCCCCCTCCTTGGGCTGGTCGGCGAAGAGGGATTCGTTGAAACGCCAGAACACATACGGGTCGTAGTTCGCCACGCACGCGGCGGCGTTCGCGGCGCGCAGGGAATAGCGGGTTCCGGCCGATTGACTGGTGTAGATGGCGACAGGATGCAGCTCCACCGTGACCGCGCCATCTTTGACGAGCGGCTCCAGCTGCGCCAGGTTCGTGCGCTGGAACTGGCCGCAGAGCATGCAGAGGTAGTCGGAGTAGATGCGGATGTCCACCGTGCTGCCGGCGGGGGCCGGTTTGCTCGCGATCGGCTTCGCATCGGCGGCGAGAGCGGGCGTCGTCTTCGCCGTGAGACCGGCTCCGATGACGATGCCGTCGCTGGCCATGTTCTTGGGGCCGGGAACCGTCGGCCGAATGGCGGAGACGATGACGACGGCGACGATGGCCGCGATCGCGAGCACGCCGACCACGATGCCTCCGGAGAGGAGTGCCCTGTTGCGGCGGTCCTTGCGCTGCTGAGTGCTGCGCAGCTGGCGGGCTTTGTCCCGGGCGGCCGCGCGGACGTCGCCGCTGCGGCTCTCGTCGGGATCGATCATGGTTGTCACTCTCGGGGTAGGGGTCTCGCCGGGCTGCGCGGGGGACGCAGGTCCTTCGGATGCGTGTGTACACGCAACCGGTCGATCGTAATCCGGCAGTCTGGGAATAGACCAGACACCCCCGGCCCCCGGCCCGGCTCCGGTCTGGTCGAAGCACGCTTCGGAATGCCCTACTATGGGGCGTGGCGACGGCGCCCGATTTGGACGAAACGCCACATCATCCATCACTACGGATCGTCCGGCACGTACCTGCCGGTGAAGGAGAACACGAGAACTATGGCGACTGTCACCTATGACAAAGCGACCCGGCTCTACCCCGGCTCGAACCGCCCCGCGGTCGACGCCCTCGACCTCGACATCGCGGACGGCGAGTTCCTCGTCCTGGTCGGCCCCTCCGGTTGCGGCAAGTCCACCTCCCTGCGCATGCTCGCCGGCCTCGAAGAGGTCAACGACGGCAACATCTTCATCGGCGAGCGCAACGTCACCGATGTTCCGCCGAAGGACCGCGACATCGCGATGGTCTTCCAGAACTACGCGCTGTACCCGCACATGACCGTGGCCGAGAACATGGGCTTCGCGCTCAAGATCGCGGGCATCGGCAAGGAGGAGCGCGCCCAGCGCGTCCTCGAGGCCGCCAAGCTGCTCGACCTGGAGCCCTACCTCGGCCGGAAGCCCAAGGCCCTCTCCGGCGGCCAGCGTCAGCGCGTCGCGATGGGCCGCGCGATCGTGCGCTCCCCCCAGGTGTTCCTCATGGACGAGCCGCTGTCGAACCTCGACGCCAAGCTCCGCGTCCAGACCCGCACCCAAATCGCCTCGCTGACCCGCCGCCTCGGCGTCACCACGGTCTACGTCACCCACGACCAGACCGAGGCGCTCACCATGGGCGACCGCATCGCGGTGCTCAAAGACGGCGTCCTGCAGCAGGTCGGCACCCCGCGCGACCTGTACGCGCAGCCGAAGAACGTCTTCGTCGCCGGCTTCATCGGAAGCCCAGCCATGAACCTGTTCACGGCCGACGTCGCCGACGGCGGCGTCCAGTTCGGCAACGCGGTCGTCCCGGTCGAGCGCGTCACCCTCGCCGACGCCGGCTCCACCGTCACCATCGGTGTCCGCCCGGAGGACGTCGTCGTGTCGTCCGCCGAGGGCACTGGCCTCAAGGTCACGGTCGACCTCGTCGAGGAGCTCGGCGCCGAAGGCTACCTCTACGGCCACTCGGAGGTCGACGGCAAGCGCACCGACATCGTCGGCCGCGTCGACGGCCGCGTCCACCCGAACGCCGGTGACACCGTGTACATCACCCCGAAGCCGGGCCACATCCACCTGTTCCACGCGGAGTCGGGCGAGCGTCTCGGCGGCGCGGTGGTCGACTAGTCTCCGAGGAGCGAACCCTCACTCTGCCGCAATCCGGATCGGGCTGCGGCAGAGTGCTTTCCACGACCAGGAGGACCCTGATGGCCGGATCTGTCAACATCACCGCGGCGACGGTCGACCCCGCGCTCCTCGACCTGCCGTGGAACATCCCCTTGGCGGCGTGGTCGAACGAGCACATCGCCCTGCTGCCGAAAGGCATCAGCAGGCACCTCGTCCGGTTCGCGAACCTCTCGGGCTACGTCATCGCCATCAAAGAGACGACCGCGGAGATGGCCCAGCGCGAGTACGACATGCTCCGCACGCTGCAGCGTCTCGACATCCCCTGCGTAGACCCGGTGGCGGTGATCAAGAACCGCACCGACGACGACGACGACCCGTTGAATGCCGCTCTGGTCACCCGCCACCTCAAGTTCTCGCTCCCCTACCGCGCCCTCTTCTCGCAGACCCTGCGCCCGGACACCGCGACGCGCCTGGTGGACGCTCTCGCCGTGCTGCTGGTGCGCCTCCACATCGTCGGCTTCTTCTGGGGCGATGTCTCCCTCTCGAACACGCTCTTCCGCCGCGATGCGGGCGCTTTCGCCGCCTACCTCGTGGACGCCGAGACCGGTCAGCTCTACGACGGCGGCCTCTCGAACGGCCAGCGCGAGAACGATCTGGAGATCGCCCGGGTGAACATCGCCGGCGAGCTGATGGACCTCGAAGCCGGCGGCCGCGTCGACGAAGAGCTCGACCCGATCAAAGTCTCGAACGGCATCGTGGCCGCCTACCGGTCCCTCTGGAAAGAGCTGACCGGCAGCGAGTCGTTCTCCTCCTCCGAGCGCTGGCGCATCAGCCAGCGAGTCGAACGGCTCAACGAGCTCGGTTTCGACATCGAAGAGCTCGCGATCAAAACCTCCGACGAGGGCACGACCGTGCGCATCCAGCCGAAGGTCGTGGACGCCGGCCACCACTCTCGCCGGCTGCTGCGCCTCACTGGTCTGGACACCGGCGAGAACCAGGCCCGCCGCCTGCTGAACGACCTAGATTCGTACTCCGCGACCCTCGGGAAAGTGAGGCTGGACGAAGAGGCGATGGCCCATGAGTGGCTGATGCGCGTCTTCGAGCCGATCGTGCGCGCCATCCCGGCCGAGCTGAAGGGCAAGCTGGAACCGGCCGAGGTCTTCCACCAGCTGCTCGAGCACCGCTGGTTCATCTCACAGGCGGAGGGCCGGGATGTTCCTCTCGCCGAAGCCCTGGCATCGTACATCAACGACATCCTGCGCCACCGCCGCGACGAGGCAACCGTGGTCGGCCCAGCGACGGAGTCTCTGAGCATTCCGGCCGTCCGCCGCGCAGCCGGCCTCGACGATGACGACGAGACCGACTGGCGCGCGAAAGTGTGACACCTGGCGGGCTCAGCCGGCGATGGCGGAGGCTCCGGCCGCGGCGCACACAGCGTCGGCGTCGCCCGACGGCGCGCCGCTCACGCCGATGCCGGCGATGGACGACTCTCCGGATTTGAAGGTCACACCGCCGGGGAGGAAGAGCGTGCCCGGCAGGTCGCGGAAGCCCGGCCCGGTGCCGCTGGCGCGCTCCACGAGCGCGGCCGTGTCGGCGCCGAACGCAGCCGAGGTGTACGCCTTCTGCTTCGAGGCCTCGATCGTGTGCTCGGCCGCGCCGTTGCCGCGGACGAACGCCTGCAACTGGCCGAAGCGGTCGACGACCGAGACGCTCACGAAGCCGAAGCCGTCCTTCTTGCACTGCTCCAGCGCGACAGCGGCGGCTTTCTGCGCTGCTGTGTCCGACAGGCGCGGCATCTGGATGACCTCCTTCTCAGCGACGACCGCGGCGCTGTTCGCGGTCGCGGGAGCGGAGGAGGGCGCGGACCCTGCACTGCACCCGGCCAGGAGCAGCGCTCCGGCAGCGGCTGCGGTGACGAGGACGACGGGACGGATTTTCATGGGGGTTCCTTTCGATGGGGACGCCCCCATCCTCTTTCGTCGCGGCAACGGGGCACATCGGGCATCCGGTCCGCCGTGAATCCACCGAATAGGGGATGCGCT
Source organism: Leifsonia xyli subsp. xyli str. CTCB07 (assembly GCF_000007665.1). NCBI lineage: Bacteria > Bacillati > Actinomycetota > Actinomycetes > Micrococcales > Microbacteriaceae > Leifsonia > Leifsonia xyli. The sequence goes on from NC_006087.1 coordinate 1,883,695, forward strand.
GCCGGCACCCGTCATTTATACTTATACATCAAATGCCGATTTCTCCTCCTTCTCCGAAGATCTCCCGCGAGCTGACGCTGCTCGACCGCGTGAGCAGATTCGCGCTGCTGGTCCTGCTGACGATCTGCGCCGTGCGCTTCGCCGCGATCCCGGTCCACGCCGACCAGGCCGGCCCCGTGCTCACAGCGACCGGCCTGGTCGCGGCGCTGGCTCGACGTGGGCGCCTCTGTGGCGTGGATGCCCCTGGTCATGGTCGCCCCCTCGTTCGCCTGGTGCGCCATCCCACTGTTCGTGCTGCTCCACAACGCCTTCTCGCGCGCCGCAGCGCTCGTGGCCGCCGCCGTGCTCACGATCACGGTGAGCGTGAGCGTCTATCTGCTCGCCGGCGCCTCCGACCTTGTGATGATGTTCGGCCCGCTCGTCGCCGGCCTCCTCCTCAGCTTCGCGATGGACGCCCTGAACCGAGCCCTCGACGCCCGCCAGCGACTCGTGGACGAACTGGTGACCGCCCAGGACAGACTCGCTCGCACCGAGCGGGAGGCCGGCACGCTGGCCGAGCGGCACCGGCTGGCGGCCGAGATCCACGACACCGTCGTCCAGGGTGCGGCGAGCGCCCTCCTGCTGCTGGAGGCCGCCGAGCAGACCTGGTCGGATCGGGACGCCGCGCGCGTCTCCATCGCCTCGGCCGAGCAGACCCTGCGGAACAACCTCGCCGAGACGCGCCGCCTGGTACACCGGCTCGCGAGCGACTCGCTCACCGGGACCCTCTTCGAGGCCGTCGAGACGGTGGCTGGGGACGCCGGCGGCCGGGCCACGTTCATCGGAGAGCCGGTCCCGCTGCCACCGGAGACGGAGCACGCGCTGCTGCGCGTCGTGCAGGGCGCCGTCGCGAACGCACAGCGTCACGCCGACGCGGACCGCATCATCGTCACACTCACCTATTACGAGCACTCCATCAGCGTGGACATCGCCGACGACGGCCGCGGCTTCGACCCCAAGGCCGTGCCCGCCCCCGGCCCGGAGGGCGGCTACGGCCTGCGTGCGATGCGCCTGCGCGTCGAGAAGCTCGGCGGCCGCTTGGTCGTGGAATCCGAGCCCGGCGCCGGGACCGTGGTCGCCGGGCACCTCCCGCGGGTGGTCGCCTCGTGATCCGCATCGTGCTCGTGGACGACCACCCTATCCTCCGGCACGGGATGCGCACGCTGCTCGACACGCAGGAGGACTTCGAGGTGGTCGGTGACTGCGGCGACCCCGAGGAGTACCGCCTCCTGCTGAAGAGCGCGCGCCCCGACATCGTCCTCATGGACCTCGCACTCGGTGGGGACACCGACGGTGTCGCACTCACCGCGCACACGCGCGCGACAAGCCCGTCGACAGCCGTGCTGGTCTTCACGACCTACGACTCCGACGCCGACTTCGTGCGCTCGCTCGACGCCGGCGCGAGTGGCTACCTCCTCAAAGACAGCACCCCGGTGGAGCTGTTCGCCGCCATCCGCACCGCACGCGACGGTGGGAGCGCACTCAGCCCCGCCGTCGCCTCCCGCCTCATGGACAGGATGCGCGCGCCGCAGGAATCGCTCACCCCGCGCGAGATCGAGGTGCTGGCTCTCCTCGCCACCGGGCGCACCAACCGTCAGGTCGGCGAGCGGCTCTTCGTCAGCGAGACGACCGTCAAGACGCACGTCAACCACATCTTCACGAAGCTCGGCGTCGACACGCGCGCCGCCGCCGTCTCCCGGGCGATGAAAGAGGGCCTGATCCGGCTGTGACCCGCGGAGAGCCCTCTGGCCGGAGCGCCCGCGGCTGGATCACCGTGGCTGGGCCTGCGCCCGCAGCTTCGCGATCTCGTAGAGCGTGACGCTCGCGGCGATGCCCGCGTTGAGCGACTCGGTCGTGGCAGCGATCGGGATGGACACCACAGCGTCGCACGTCTCGGCGACGAGCCGCGAGATGCCCTTGCCCTCGCTGCCGACCACAATCACGACAGGCCGGTCTGCGAACGACAGGCCGGGTAGCGGCGTGTCGCCACCACCGTCGAGCCCGAGGACGAACACCCCTGCCTGCTTGAACGCTTTGAGCGTCTGCGTCAGGTTGGAGGCCATCGCGACGGGGGTGCGAGCGGCGGCGCCGGCCGAGGTTTTCCAGGCCGAGGCCGTCATCCCGGCCGAACGGCGCTGCGGGACGATGACGCCCTGCCCGCCGAACGCCGCGGTCGAGCGGATGATCGCACCGAGGTTGCGCGGGTCGGTGATCCCGTCGAGCGCGACGAACAGCGGTGTCTCGCCGTTCCGCAGCGTCCGGTCGAGCAGTTCGCCCGGGTGTACGTACTCGTACGGCGGGACCTTGAGTGCGACGCCTTGATGCACCGCATCCCGGCCGGCGAGCCGGTCGAGCTCCGGCCGCATGATCTCGAGCACCGGGATGGCGCGACCGGTCGCAAGGGAGAGGATCTCCTTCACCCGATCGTCCAGCTCCACCCGCGCAGCGATGTACAGAGTCGTGCCCGGGATGCGCGCCCGCAGGGCTTCCAGCACGGAGTTGCGCCCGGTCACGATCTCCGATTCGTCGCCGGTCTTGGCCCGTCGGGAGGCGCCGTACGCGCCGCGCGGTGCGGCATCGTGTCCAGTGCCGCGTTTGGCGGCCGCACGCTCGCGCAGCACTTTGTTCTTGTGGGCGACGTGATACTCGCGATCCTCTGCCTTCGGCGTCGGGCCTTTGCCCTCCAGCGCCTTGCGCCCGTGTCCGCCGGTACCGGTCTGGGCCCCCTTCTTGGTCTTCCTCACGGCCCCGGCCCGGGGCTTGCCACCCGAGTTCTTCATGCTTCGATGCTCCAATGACACCCCGTGGGGGTGTCTTCGATGGTGATTCCCGCTCCGGTGAGCTCCTCGCGGATGCGGTCGGCAGCAACGAAATCGCGCACCTGCCTGGCTTCCTGCCGGTTGTGCAGCAACCTCTCGACCAGCGTCCCGAGCGCCTGCTCGGCGGCGGAGGAGCCGGTCTGGCGCCACTGCGGCGACAGCGGATTGATACCGAGGACCTCTGTCATGGCGAACACCTGCCCCCGCGCGGCTGCGGCCGCCTCCAAGTCTTCCGCATCCAGTGCGGCGTTTCCTGAGCGCACGGTCTCGTGCAGCACCGCGAGCGCCTGCGGCACGGCGAGGTCGTCGTCCATCGCCTCCGCGAACGCGATCGGCACGACCTCGGAGCCGCTGCCCGTGAACCGGGTCCCGGCGAGCCGGCGATCGACCCGCTCGAAGAAGCCGGCGATGCGCTCGAGCGCGGCCTCCGCCTCGCTGAGCGAGCCGTCGTGGTAGTCAATCGTCGATCGGTAGTGCGCCGAACCCAGGGAGTAGCGAACGGCCAGGGGCCGCGCTGCACCCAGCAACTCGGCCGCGGACACCGAGTTGCCGAGCGATTTGCTCATCTTCTGGCCGTTCACGTTCACGAGACCGTTGTGTACCCAGTAGTTCGCGAAGGAATCGCCCGCGGCAGCGGACTGAGCCAGCTCGTTCTCGTGGTGCGGGAAGCGCAGGTCGAGCCCACCGCCGTGGATGTCGAACCGCGGACCAAGGTACCGTCGCGACATCGCAGAGCACTCGATATGCCATCCCGGACGGCCCTCGCCCCACGGTGACGGGAAGGCGGCCGAGTCCGGCTCGTCCGCCTTCCGCCCCTTCCAGAGGGCGAAGTCGCGTCCGTCGCGCTTGGCGCGCGGATCGGCGTCGGCAGCAGCCTCCATGCTGTCGGCGCTCTGCCGCGTGAGCTCGCCATAGGCCGGCCAGCTGCGCACATCGAAGTACACATCGCCCGATCCGTCGCCCGCCGCGTAGGCGTGCCCGCGTTCGATCAGCCGCTGGATGATCTCCTGCATCTGCGGGATGCTCGCCGTCGCCCGCGGCTCATAAGTCGGAGCCTGCACCCCCAGCGCGACGGAGGCGGCGGTGAACTCCCGCTCGAACCGGTAGGCCAGCGCCCACCACTGCTCGCTTCCGCCCTCGGCCTGCGCAGCCGCAGCATTGGCCAGGACCTTGTCGTCGATGTCCGTGACGTTGCGGACGAGCGTTACAGCCAGCCCGCGATACGTCAGCCACCTCCGCAGTTGGTCGTACACGAGAGCGGAGCGCAGATGCCCGATATGCGGCGACGCCTGCACCGTGGGACCGCACACGTACATCCCCACCTCGCCGGAACGGAGAGGGACGAAGTCGCGCAAGGCTCCGGCTTTCGTGTCGAACAGTCGCAGAGTCACGCCCATAAGCCTACGGGGCGAGGAGGAGGGCCGTCGCGAACACGGCGACCCCTTCGCCGCGTCCCGTCAGCCCGAGCCCGTCTGTCGTCGTCGCGCTCACCGACACCGGCGCGCCCAGGACGCGGGAGAGCAGTGTCTCCGCCTCGGCCCGCCGCGGGGCGAACTTCGGCCGGTTGCCGACGATCTGCGCCGAGACGTTCCCGATCCTGAATCCCTCCTCCTCGACCAGCCGCCTCGTCTCCGTGAGGAACACCTCGCCGTGCGCCCCGGAGAACCGCGGGTCCCCGGTCCCGAAGACGCCGCCGATGTCGCCGAGGCGCGCCGCCGACAGCAGGGCGTCCACGATCGCGTGCGCCACCACGTCACCGTCGCTGTGCCCGGCCAGGCCGGGCTCCCCCTCCCAGCGAAGTCCAGCCAGCCACAGCTCGGCGGAGGGGTCGAAAGCGTGCGTGTCGGTCCCGAATCCGATCCGCGGGGCGGCGAGCCCGGCCAGGAGCTCTTCGGCCCGCCGCAGGTCCCACGGCGTCGTGATCTTGAACGCGCGCGCGTCGCCGGGGATCACCGTGACGGGATGCCCGGCCGCCGCCGCCAGCTCCGCGTCATCGGTCTCGTCCGTCGTCGCGGCGGCGTACGCCGCCACCAGCTGATCGCGCGGGAAGCCCTGCGGCGTCTGCACCGCGGACAGAACAGAGCGGTCCACCGTCTCCCGCACCTCGCCATCCGCCCCGACGCGCTTGATCGTGTCGCTCACCGGCAGCCCGGGAACCACGCCGGCTCCGCCCGCATCCACTGCCGCCACGACCGCGTCGAACTGCGCAGCCGGCGTCAGCGCCCGCGCAGCGTCATGCACCAGCACGATCTCCACGCCCTCGCGCAGCGCCCCCAGGCCGGCCGCGACCGAACCCTGCCTGGTCTCGCCGCCGGCGACGACATCGACCGCCGCACCGAACCCGGCCTCGCCGAGCGCCGCCGCCTCCGCCAGCCGCTCCTCCGGCGCCACCACCACCACCTGCGCCGGTTCCCGCATGCAGCGCACGGCATGCAGCGACCGTTCCAGCAGTGTCCGCCCGCCGAGCGTCACGAACGCTTTGGGCGACCCGGCGCCCAGTCGGGTGCCGCTGCCTGCGGCGACGACGATGACGGCGATGCGGGGGCGGGATGCGGTACACACCCCCTGAGCGTACCGCCCGCCGGGACCCGCCCGGCCGATCTCAGCGCCCCGCAGCCGTTGCTGCGGGGCGCTGAGATCGAGGGGCGCCGCTCAGGACGCCAGCACCTCGTCGAGCAGACTCGACGCTTTCTCGTCATCGGTCTTCTCCGCGAGGGCCAGCTCCGAGATCAGGATCTGGCGCGCCTTGGCGAGCATCCGCTTCTCGCCGGCGGAGAGGCCGCGGTCCTGGTCGCGACGCCACAGATCGCGGACCACCTCGGAGACCTTGATAACGTCACCCGACGCCAGCTTCTCCAGATTCGCCTTGTAGCGGCGGGACCAGTTGGTCGGCTCCTCGGTGAACGGAGCCCGCAGCACCTCGAAAACGCGGTCGAGACCTTCTCTGCCGATCACGTCGCGCACTCCGACGAGATCGACGTTGTCGGCGGGGACCTCGATGGTCAGATCGCCCTGCGTCACATTCAGCTTGAGGTACAGCTTCTCTTCACCCTTGATGGTTCTTTTCTTGACCTCGGTGATCGTTGCGGCCCCGTGATGCGGGTAAACGACGGTTTCGCCAACCTCGAAAAGCATAGATATGTTGTCCCTTCAGCAACAAAGAGGATACCACACGATGCACATGCTAGGGTTCGCCCTCGCGCGCGCAAGCGGCCGGGGACGGCCACCCAATGGGATAAACTCGACGGTGTGAATCCGCTTTCTCACCTGGCTGAATAACGCCGTCGAGCGGAACGATTGGAAGGGTCTCAGTGAAAGCTCGTGCCACGACGTCCGTCGTCCTCGCCCTGGCGGTCGCTTTCGGAACGGCCGGTTGCGGCTTCGTCGCTCCGCAGGCCACCACCAAGCACTACGACGCCAGCGATGGCGTGAGCGGCAACCTCGGCCAGATCGACATCCGCAACGCCCTCATCGTCACCGACGGCACCAGCAAGGTCGGCAACCTCGTCGTCACGCTCGTGAACACCGGCTCGAAGAGCCACCGCGTCGCCATCTCCGCCGGCGATCAGCGCACACCCGCCTCCTCTGTCACCGTCGAGCCGGGCGAGGTCAAAAACGTCGGCGCCACGCCCGGCAAAGCCAGCGCGAGCAACGTCTTCCTCCTGAACTTCACGGCCCTGCCGGGCAGCCTCTCCCCCGTCTACTTTCAGTACGGCGACGAAACCGGCGTCCAGCTGGCGGCACCGGTCCTCGACGGCGGTCTGTCCGAGTACAAGGACCTCGTGCCGCCGGCGATCCTTCCGGCTTCCTAGCGGCCGGCCTCCCCGCGGCCGGCGGGACCTCAGCTGTTGAAGCGGTAGCCCAGTCCGCGCACGGTGACGAGCATCTGCGGGTCCGACGGGCTCTCCTCGATGCGCGAGCGGATGCGCTTGATATGGACATCCAGCGTCTTCGTGTCGCCGAAATAGTCGCTGCCCCACACTCGGTCGATCAGCTGCCCGCGCGTGAGCACGCGCCCGGCGTTGCGCAGCAGAAGTTCGAGAAGCTCGAATTCCTTGAGAGGCATGGAGATCTCGGCGCCGTTCACCGCCACAGTGTGACGGTCCACATCCATGCGGACGGCGCCAGTTTCCAGGACTCCATCATCCTCCCGCTCCGCTTCGTCCACCCGGCGCCGCAGCACCGCCCGGACGCGCGCGAGCAGCTCGCGGGAGGAGTACGGCTTGGTCACATAGTCGTCCGCGCCGAGTTCGAGCCCGACCACAATGTCCACCTCGGAGTCCTTCGCGGTGAGCATGATGATCGGCACGCTCGAGCGCGTCCGGATCTCGCGGCACACTTCGGTGCCCGGGATGCCGGGCAGCATGAGGTCGAGCAGGACGAGGTCGGCGCCGAGCCGGTCGAAGTCGGCGAGCGCGGTCGGTCCGTCCTCGGCGACCTCGACCTCGTAGCCCTCGCGCTTCAGCAGATACGCGAGTGGCTCGCTCAGCGCGGCCTCGTCCTCGACGAGCAGGATGCTTGTCACTGGTTCTCTCCAATCGGGGGGTGGATGGCGGACACCTCGGGCAGCCGGATGGTGAAGGTGGAGCCGCGGCCCGGCTGCGACCAGACACGTACGTCGCCACCGTGGTTCTCCACGGCGTGTTTGACGATCGACAGGCCGAGCCCGGTGCCGCCGGTGTTGCGGGAGCGGGCCTGGTCGACGCGGAAGAAGCGCTCGAACACCCGGTCGAGGTCCTCTTCCGGGATGCCATCGCCCTGGTCGGTGACCGCGATCTCCACGACGCCATCGAGCGCGCGCACACCGATCCCGATGCGGGAATCGCCGGGCGAATACTGGATCGCGTTCGAGATGAGGTTATGCACGGCGGTGACCAGCAGCGGCTCATTGCCGAGCACCATCGCGTCTTTGTCGCCGCGCATCGCGATCTCGATCCGGCGGGCCTCCGCGGCGACCTTGTTCTGATCGATCGCCGCTTTGACGACTTTCCGGGCGGACAGCTCCACGGCGTTCCCGAGCGCATCGGCCACCTGCAACCGGCTCAGTTCGATGATGTCCTGCGTGATCCGCGCCAGCCGAGAGGCTTCCTCGCTCAGCCGCAGCGCGAAGCGGCGCACCTGGCCGGGGTCGTCCGAGGCCTCATCCAGTGCCTCCGCGAGCAGCCCGACCGCGCCGATCGGCGTCTTCAGCTCGTGGCTGATGTTCGCGACGAAATCGCGGCGGACCGAATCCAGCCGGAACGACTCCGTGCGGTCCTCCGCGAGCAGCAGGATGTAGCGGGAGCCCAGCCGCGCGACACGCACAGAGAGACGGATGTTGGCCTCCCCGAACGGCCCCCGCGCCAGTTCGCACTCCTCCGTGACCGACTCCCCGGTCCGTCGCACCCGGTCGGCCAGCTCGGCGAGGTACGCATGCACGAGGGCGCCGTTCCAGACCAGGCCGATGGCGAGAGCACCAGGCGAGGCTTTGATGAGATTGTTCGAGGGATCCAGGACGACGCCGGCCGACTCCATCGCGTCGAGCACCTGATCGACGCCGTCGGGCACCGACGGGCTGACGACCTGAGCCGCGTGGCTGCCGCGGCGCTCGGCGACGTGCAGCATCCACACGAATCCAGCGCCGACGATAAGCCCCAGGCCCAGCGCGAGCAGCACCAACCAGGTGGAGTCCATACGGTCAGCGTAGGTGATGCGGATCGGCGCCGAAGCACCGGAGCCTCTGCGCTCCGCGTGTTTTCGCGGGTACGTTAGACAGAGTTCAGGTGGACGGCACCAACCGTTAACCTGGCGCGACCACCATGCGAAGCAGGGTCGGCAAGGCCACGCATTCCGCGTGCGTGCGCACGCCCAGGAAAGGACCACACGCCATGCGCGAAGTTTTCCAGCAAGAGCTGGCCGACGTCCAGGACAGGCTGGTCGAGATCGCCGAGCTGGTCGTCCGTTCGATCCGCTACGCCACGGAGGCTTTCGCCGAGTCCGACGTCTCGCTCGCCGAGGAGGTCATCGCCAACGACCACAAGATCGACGAATTGACGGTGATCCTGGACGAGCTCTCCATTCAGATCCTCGCCCGCCAGCAGCCGGTCGCCCGGGACCTCCGCATCGTCGTGAGCGCGCTGCGCATCTCCGCCTCGCTGGAGCGGATGGGCGACATGGCCGAGCACATCGCCCAGCTCGCCCGCTACCGCTTCCCGGACAAAGCGGTCCCGAAGTCCCTCCGCGGCACCTTCGCGGAGATGGGCCGCCTCGATGTTGCCATCGCGGAGAAGCTCGCGGAGTTGCTGCGCACCCAGGATATCCGCCTGGCGGATGAGATCCGCAACGACGACGACGATATCGACGAACTGCACGCCAGCGTCTTCGAGAAGGTGCTCGGCGAGACCTGGAAGGGTCAGGCCGTCGACACCGTCGACGCCACTCTCGCAAGCCGCTACCACGAGCGCTTCGCCGACCACGCCGTCTCCATCGCCAAAAAGGTCCAGTACCTCGCCACCGGCTACTGGGCCCCCGAACTCGCCTCCTCCTAGTCGGCGCCGTCCACGGGCACCACACGCCGACGACACGGAAACCCCGGCACAGATCGCCTCTGTGCCGGGGTTTCATCATTGTGGCGCGCGCTCGGGCCGTTCTTTCTCGCTCAGCAGAGCTCGCTGTACTGCGCGTAGAACACCTTCCGGTTGGAGGAGGCATCCACGTCGGTGTCGAAGGCGGGGACGTTCTCGGCCACCACAGCACCGGCGCTGTTGAAGAGCCGGCCTGTCTCGGAGCGGAAGGCGACCACCGACGAGCCATTGGATGCCGCACGGATGGTGGTGACCAGTCCGGCATTGTTCCTGATCTGCGTGGTCTTCATCGTGTCCGTGTCGCAGCGCCACAGGGTGGCGTCCTTCTTCGAGTAGAAGAGAATCCGAGAACCATCGTACTCGACCATAGTGGCGAATGCGACCACGTCCTCGTCGACGAACCTCGGCGAGGCCACAGTCGTCGGGACGGCGTAGAGACGGTTCTGATCGGTCTTGAGAGCGCCGATGGAGTTCTCCGATACGGCTGCTCCCACCGCCCAGTAGACCCTGCGCGGTCCGCCGTACTGCACGCTCGGCACGAACGCGCTGACACCGGTCGCGAGCTCGACGCCGTTCATCGAGCGAAGCCGGCGTCGGCGGTCGGGGAGGCTGCCGTCGACGCACTGTTCTGTGCCGATTTGATGTCGAGCACGGGCCCGTCGAAGCTGGCCAACGGCGTGCTGTCGGAAGCGAGGACTCCACCCACGGACATCCCGCGGGAGAAGATGACCGTCGCGGTGGCCACGGCGACGCTGATCGTCGAGGACGCTGGCGCCCGCCCGTGAGGGATGTCTCGGTGATCGTGGCGGCGGTGAGGTTCTTGAGCGGAGCCCGCACACCGGTGATCCGGATCTGCCCCGCCGCATCGATGGTGAGGTCTCGGGTGCCGACGCCGCCGTCTTCCCACTCGAAACCGCTCGGGAGCGAGACGATGACGCCGAAGCCTGACCGCGCGACGCCGGGCGCGAGGTTCGTCGAATCGAGCTTCGAGTCAAATTATTGATCATCAATTGAGGCAGATTCACGACGAGCAGGAGACCTGGCCCGCTTTGAGTGAGGGGCATTCCGGATGCGTTTTCCGATGCCCGGCCTCAGTGCTCTCCTGGTCGATTCCGCTTCCTGATACAGCTGAAAACACGTCGTCTCCGCGTCCTTCAGGAACGCGAAGACGACGTATGACGGCTGGGCCGCTGTTACTTCTCCTCCTGACCCGCCCCGCCTAGCTCGGCGGCTACGGCGGGAGCTACTTCTTGCCCTGGGCGGCGACGGCAGCGGCGCCGACGGCGGCGGCCTCGGGGTCGAGGTAGGCGGCGGGCTCAACGGGCTTGAACGAGTCGTCGAGCTTGTAGACGAGCGGGACGCCGGTCGGGATGTTGAGCTCCGCGATGTCGTCGTCGGAGATGCCGTCGAGATGCTTCACCAGGGCGCGGAGCGAGTTGCCGTGGGCGGTGACGAGCACGGTCTTCCCCGCACTGAGGCTCGTGGTGATGTCCGACTCCCAGAAAGGCAGCATCCGGGCGATGACGTCTTTGAGGCACTCGGTGCGGGGCAGGTCCGCGCCGAGGTCCGCGTAGCGCGGGTCGTCCGCCTGCGACCACTCGCTGTCGTCGGCCAGCGGGGGCGGCGGCACATCGAAGGAACGACGCCAGAGCTGGAACTGCTCGGGACCATACTTCTCAAGCGTCTCGGCCTTGTCGAGACCCTGCAAAGCGCCGTAGTGGCGCTCGTTGAGCCGCCAGGAGCGCACGACGGGAATCCAGAGCCGGTCGGCGGCATCGAGCGCATGGTTCGCCGTCTGAATAGCGCGGGTCAGGAGGGAGGTGTACAGGATGTCGGGCACAAGACCCGACTCGGCCAGCAGCTCGCCGGCCCGCTTGGCTTCAGCGACACCCTGCTCGCTGAGCCGGACGTCCACCCAGCCGGTGAACAGATTCTGCCGGTTCCACTCGCTGTTGCCGTGGCGCAGAAGGATCAAAGCGTGAGAAGCGGACATGCGAATAATCTTGTCACATGGCTTCGGGCGCGATCGGCACAGTCACGCGCGGCACCACCAACACGAACCGGCTGCGCCGGGTGGACCGGTGGATCGCCGCGCAGCCCGCCCTGCTGCGCGCCCGCGACCCGCTCGTGGTGGACCTCGGCTACGGCGCGAGCGGCGTCACCGCGCTGGAGCTGCACCAGCGCCTGGCCAAGGTCCGTTCCGAGGTGGGGGTCGTCGGCCTCGAAATCGAGCCGATCCGGGTCCGGACGGCGGACGCGCAGCTCGCCGAGGTGCGCGCGGGCCGCACCGGCTTCGACACCGACGCCCGCATCCGGTTCGCCCTCGGCGGTTTCGAGGTCCCGCTGCCGGAGGGCCACAGCGCCGCCGTGATCCGCGCGTTCAACGTCCTGCGCCAGTACGGCGAATCGGAAGTCGCCGGAGCATGGTCCCGGATGCTCGCCCGCCTCCAGCCCGGCGGCCTCCTCGTCGAGGGCACCTGCGATGAGGTCGGCCGCGTCGCCAGCTGGGTCGCGCTCGACCCGGCCGGCCCGCTCTCCCTGACCGTCTCGCTGCGGCTGGCGGACCTCGACTCCCCGGGCGTCGCCGCCGAGCGCCTGCCGAAGGCGCTCATCCATCGCAACGTCCCGGGTGAGCGCGTGTACGCCTTCCTGGGTGAGCTCGACCGGCTGTGGCGCGTCCACTCCCCGCTCGCCGCGTACGGACCCACCCAGCGCTGGATCGCCGTGGCGCAGGGGATGCGGGATTCCGGCTGGCCGGTCCGCGGCGGACGCGCGCGCTGGCGGCTCGGGGAGCTGACCGTGGCGTGGGATGCGGTGCGGCCGGGGTGAGACTCGCCCGCTCCCGAAAGAGGGGGCGGCTCAGCCGCGCGATCTGCGCGTCACCGCTCCGAGCCGCGGCAGGTGCGGCACCTGCGACGCCGCGCCCGCCTCCGGCGGCACGATGACCTCCTGGGCCGCCGGCACCGGAGTGCCCAACGCGTCCACCGTCAGCGTCGCCGCCGCAGGCGTGGCGCGCTTCACCACCGCGAGCGCGATCGGCCCGAGCTCGTAGTGCAGAGCGGACAAGGTGACCGTCCCGACCGGTTTGCCGTCGAGGCTCACCTCGGCGCCCCGAGCGGGATGCACTCCCTCCGAGCCGTCCAGGTGCAGCATCACGAGGCGTCGCGGCGGGTGCCCGAGGTTGTGGACTTTGGCGACCGTCTCCTGACCGCGATAGCAGCCTTTGCTCAGATGGACCGCCGTCCGCAGCCAGTCCAGCTCGTGCGGAATGGTGCGCTCGTCCGCCTCGGTCGCGAACCGCGGACGCCAGGCCGCGATCCGCAGCGCATCGGCGGCGAGCGTCCCCGCTACGGTCAGCTCGCCCGACCCGGCCCGGGAGGCGATCGACGCCAGCGCATCCCGCGGCACGAGCCGCTCGCTCCAGCTCCAGCCCACGCCGGGATGATCGCCCCGCGCGTACTGGTGTCCGCCGGGCGTCACGGCGTGCCACGGATCGTGCCACACCAGCGGCGCCCCGTTCGGCGCGGCGACCGGCAGCGGGGGCTCGCCGAGCGTGCCGATCGTCGCGAAAGCGGCGGTCCGATCCGCGACCTCGACCCGCAGCAGGAACCGCATCGAGTCGAGCCAGCCGAGCAGCCCCTCCGCCTCCGGCCGGTCGACCAGCAGCCACAGCGTCTCGCCGTCCTCGATGAGCCGGACGGCGTACACGAGGCGGCCGGTCGCGTCCAGCAGCAGCGTCTCCGATGACTCCCCCGGCCGCAGCCCGGTCAGCGACTGACTTGTGAGCGTGTGGAGCCAGCTCAGCCGATCGGGACCGGCAATGCTCAGCACCGAGCGGTCGGAGAGGTCCACGATCGCGTCGGAGCAGGCCAGGGAGCGCTGCTCGGCGAGCGGGCTCCCGTAGTGTGCGGGGACACCGGACCCGTCGACGTCCACCGCGCCGGGCAGGGTCAGGAAGGGCGAGCCGGTCATGTCATTCGGCCTTGGCGAGACGGGCCGAAGCGTGCGTGCGCAGCTCCTGGCCGAGCGCGGCGATGTCCCACGCCCAGAGCAGGTGGTTCTCGACGAGCCCGTACAGGCGGGTGGCGGCGGTGTACTCCTTGGCGCCCGCCGTGCGCACGACGGCATCGGTCGCCAGATCGATCCGCGGACCGTTCACGCGGCCGATGTAGAGCTCGCTGACTCCGTTCGGGTGGACGATCGAGACATCGATGTCGAAGCCGCCGTGCGAAGCGCGCAACGCCTCCACCGACTGCGCCGTCCCGAACGGGCGCGGGCCGACGCCCGGCAGCATCCCCGGGCCGGCGTCCCCCTCGATGAGCGTGCGGCTGAGCCGCCAATACCCGGACTCCGCCGCCAGCGGGGTGCGGTCGGAATCCAGCAGCCACGCGGTCGAGGAGTAGGCGAGGTAGTTCTGGCCGTCGTGGCTGAAGCCGATGCGCTGCCCGAACTCGCGCTCGGTGTGGTCGTCGCCGATCGCGTAGTCGAGCACGCCGGTGCCCTCCCACACGCCGATGAGCCAGGAGAGCGGAACGAGTTCGGCCGGGAGGTCGGTGGGGATCTCGATCATGCTCAGCGATGGCCCGCGATCAGCGCTGTCCGCGGAAGAGGTTGTAGACCACGACGCCGGAGACGCCCAGGATGGCGAGGCTGGCGAGGCCCAGCAGGCCGATGAAGAACAGTTCGAGAGCGACGAGCATGCGCCCAGTCTACTCAGTGGCCGAGCGTCGTGAGCCCGAGAATCGCGCCGGTGGCGCACAGGACGACGAAGCTACCGGTGAGCGTGGCCGCCAGCCGGTTCACGAAGCCATCCTTCTGCTGCGTCGCGAGCTGCGCGCCGAACGAGACGAGGACGCACACGCCGAGCGCGAGCGAGAGCCAGGAGGCATGGTCTTCGGGCTCGGAGAGCGCGGCGATCAGGAGTCCGAACACGAGCGCGACCGCCCACACGGCCCCAACGCTGAGCACGACGGCGAACCGGGAGAGCGGCGGCGGGCCGTCCGCGGCGGGAGGTCCCGGCGGGCCGGGAGGCGTGTCGCTCATCCCCCCATTCTGCCCGGTTCGGCGTCTCATGGCTCGCGCGATCCTTTCGGGTAGCATGGCCGCACACAAAAGGGGCGAGGAGGTACGGGTGGCGCAGCTGTTGATTCTCACCTCAGCGCCCGGCGCCGAGGTGCTCCCGTCGCTCGCGCTCCTCAGCCACCGCACCCGGCAGATCCCCGCCGAACCGGCCTCGCTCGTCAACGCCCCCAACTGCGACCTCATCTTCGTGGACGCGCGCCGCGACCTCGCGAGCGCCAAATCGCTGTGCAAAATCCTCACCACGACCGACATCTCGGTCCCGCTGCTGCTCGTCCTCACGGAGGGCGGGCTCACCGCCGTCAGCGCGGACTGGAGGGCGAGCGATGTCGTCCTGGACAGCGCCGGCCCCGCCGAGGTGGACGCGCGCATCCGGCTCGCGATCGGACGTCAGACCCAGGAGCGCTCCCAGACCAAGATCCAGGCCTCCGGGATCACCATCGACGAGGCCAGCTACGCGGCGAAGGCGCACGGTCGCCAGCTCGACCTGACCTTCAAGGAGTTCGAGCTTCTCCGTTTCTTCGCGACGCATCCCTCGCGTGTCTTCACACGTGAGCAGCTCCTCAGCGAGGTGTGGGGCTACGACTACTTCGGCGGCACCCGCACGGTGGATGTGCATGTGCGGCGCCTCCGCGCAAAGCTCGGCGATCTGGAATCGCTGATCGGTACGGTGCGCAATGTGGGCTATCGGTTCACTGTGTACGACGACGACGACAACAACGACAACGACCGGCTTCCCTCCACATCCCCGCCGTGAACGGGGGTTGTCCACCGTTCGCACGGCACCGTGACGGGCGCCTGCGCTCAGTGACATGATGGGGGGCATGGACGGCGAACGCACTCTGGAAGACGGCCTTCTCGAAACGGGGTTCGGCGGAAGCCTGGACGGCGATTTCGACGACGATTTCGCGCCCTTCCTGTACGAACCGGACTCGACGCTGCCCGAGAACCGCTACCTCGACCGCGAGCTGAGCTGGCTCGCGTTCAACCAGCGCGTGCTCGAGCTCGCAGAAGACCCCTTGGTCCCGGTGCTGGAACGCGTGAACTTCCTCGCGATCTTCGCGAGCAACCTCGACGAGTTCTTCATGGTGCGCGTCGCCGGCCTCAAGCGGCGCATCGCGACGGGGCTGGCGGTTCCCACCAACGTGGGCCGGGCGCCGCAGGATGTGCTGTCCGACATCTCCGAGAAGGCGCACGAACTGCAAACCCGGCACGCCCGCGCGTATCTGGAGCTCGTGCTCCCGAAACTGGTCGAGGCGGGGATCTCGGTCGTCGGCTGGGACGAACTGGACGAAGCGGACCGGGTGCAGATGCGCGAGGTGTTCTCGCAGCAGATCTTCCCGGTGCTGATGCCGCTGGCCGTCGATCCCGCCCACCCCTTCCCCTACATCTCCGGCCTCTCGCTCAACCTCTCGGTCCGGGTGCGCAACTCGCGCACCGGCAAGGAGCAGTTCGCCCGCCTCAAGGTGCCTCGTTCGCATCGACCAGCGCCAGACGCTCGGCGAGGTGCGGTTCATCCCACTCGAAGACCTCATCGCCAACCACCTGGGCGATCTCTTCCCCGGCATGGAGGTGCTCGACCACCACGTCTTCCGGGTCACCCGCAACGAAGACGTCGAGGTGGACGAGGACGAGACCGAGAACCTCATCCAGGCTCTCGAGCGCGAGCTGCTGAGACGCCGGTTCGACCCGCCCATCCGCCTCGAGGTCACCGACGATATGGACGAGGTCACGCTCGGTCTGCTCATCCGCGAACTGGACGTGACCGAACAGGAGGTCTATTGCCTTCCCGCTCCGCTCGACCTGGGCGGCCTGTTCGACCTCTCCCGCATCGACCTGCCGGATCTGCACTACCCCAACCATGTGCCGGCCACCGCCGCCCAGCTCATGCCGAGCGAGCCGAACGCCAAACCGGATGTCTTCTCCGCGGTGTCGCGCCAGGAGATCCTGCTGCACCACCCGTACGAGTCGTTCGCGACGAGCGTCCAGTCGTTCCTGGAGCAGGCCGCCGCCGAACCGCATGTGCTCGCCATCAAGCAGACGCTCTACCGCACCTCGGGCGACAGCCCCGTCGTCGAGGCGCTCATCGACGCGGCCGAGGCCGGCAAGCAGGTGCTGGCGCTGGTGGAGATCAAGGCTCGCTTCGACGAGCAGAACAACATCTCCTGGGCGCGCAAGCTCGAAAAGGCCGGCGTCCACGTCGTCTACGGATTGGTCGGGCTGAAGACGCACTGCAAGCTCGCGCTGGTCATCCGCGAGGAGGAGGGCACTCTCAAGCACTACAGCCACATCGGCACCGGCAACTACAACCCGAAGACCTCGCGCATCTACGAGGATCTCGGCCTGCTCACCGCCGACGACCAGGTGGGCAAAGACCTCACCCGCCTGTTCAACGAACTCTCCGGCTACGCGATCGAGAAGAAGTTCCAGCGTCTGCTGGTGGCGCCGCTGCACCTGCGCAAAGGGCTCATCAAGCGCATCAAGGCGGAAGCGGCGAACGCGGCGGCGGGGCGTCCCTCCGGCATCCGGATCAAACTGAACTCGATCGTAGACGAGGCCATCATCGACGCGCTCTATCACGCGAGCCAGGCGGGCGTTCCGGTGGATCTGTGGGTGCGGGGCATCTGCGGGCTCGTCCCGGGCCGCGAAGGGCTCTCGGAGAACATCCGGGTGCGCTCGATCCTCGGCCGCTACCTGGAGCACTCCCGGATCTTCGCGTTCGTCAACAACGGCGACCCCCAGGTGTGCGTCGGCAGCGCCGACATGATGCATCGCAACCTGGACCGCCGGGGGGAAGCACTGGTCCGGCTGAGCGAACCTGCCCATATCGCCGAGTTCGATCGCCTCTTCGATCTGGCTTTCGACCCCGGAACGGCGAGCTGGGCGCTCTCGGAGGACGGCGTCTGGACACGGAATCACCTCGACAGCGCCGGCAAGCCGCTGACCGATCTGCAGAATAAGCTCATGCAGCAGATCAATCACCGGCCCCGCAGATCCCGCACAGGAACCAGGCGGTGAGTTCCGCCATCTCTGCGGCGGGCGCCCTCTGCTGGCGCGTCGTCAACGACAGGATCGTCGTCCTCGTCGTACACCGCACGAAGTACGGCGATGTCACCATCCCGAAGGGAAAAGTCGATCCGGGCGAGACGCTGCCGCAGACCGCGGTCCGCGAGATCCTCGAGGAGACCGGTCTCGCCATCACGCTGGGCGTCCCCCTCGGCGTCTCCGCGTACCCGCTGCACTCCGGCCGCGAGAAGATCGTCCGCTACTGGTCTGCCCAGGTCTCCGACCGCGCGATCGAACGGTCGACCTTCGTGCCCAACTCCGAGATCGCGGCCATCGAGTGGGTCAGCCTCAAGAAGGCCCGCGGCTACCTCACCTACGAGCGGGACGTCGAGATCCTCGACGCCTTCGAAGACCTCGTCCACCAGGGAGTTACCTCCACGTTCGCGCTGATCGTGCTCCGCCACGGCAAAGCGGAGCCCCACACACGCTGGGACGGCCCAGACGCGACCCGGCCCCTGACCGACCGCGGCGTCAAGCAATCCGCCGGGGGATGTCCCCACCCTCCGTGCATGGCATCCGAAGCGCATCGTCAGCAGCGACGCGGTCCGCTGCGTGGCGACGGTCGCCCCGCTCGCCGCCGCGACCGGGATCGTCCCGCGCCGCGACCACGGCATCAGCCAGGACGCGCACAAAGAGGGCCGCGGCGATGTCCGGGCCATCGTCGGCAAGCGCATCCGTGCCCGCAAGACCGCGGTTCTGTGCAGCCACGGCCCGGTCCTGCCCGAGATCCTACGCGAGATCGCGCTGGCCACCGGCACCATGCCGGGCGCTTACCTGAACGACGCAGCCGACCTCGACACCGGAGGTTTCTCGGTCGTACACCTCTCGGCCACGAACCCTGCCTCGGGCATCGTCTCGATCGAGACCTACGCACCACCAGTGGGTTGAGCGCCCAAGACAACACACGTCGTTAACCTTCCGTTTACCACTGCGGGGGACGCTGGTCAGACACCGGGCATAGCGTCGCACGAGGGCTGCACCGGCCCCGTCCTGTTGTTACTGATCCCCCGGAAGGGACAACTGTGAAACTGAAGCGCCTTGGCGTTCCCGTGGCCCTCCTGGCCGCGGCCGCTCTTTCCCTCACCGCCTGCGCAGCCAACGAAGGCAGCAGCCCGGCGGCCACCTCGGCGAAGCCGTCGAATCTCTCCGGCACCCTCAACGGCATCGGCTCTTCCGCCCAGGGAGCCGCCCAGACCGTCTGGATCGCCGGCT
This sequence comes from Leifsonia xyli subsp. xyli str. CTCB07, assembly GCF_000007665.1. Lineage (NCBI taxonomy): Bacteria > Bacillati > Actinomycetota > Actinomycetes > Micrococcales > Microbacteriaceae > Leifsonia > Leifsonia xyli. Next base: position 1,902,473 of record NC_006087.1, read on the forward strand.
TCCAGCAGGACAACCCGAAGGCGACCGTCAACTACGACCCGCAAGGCTCCGGCGCCGGTCGCAAGAGTTTCATCGCGGGCGCAACCGACTTCGCCGGCTCGGACGCCGCGCTCAACGACACCGAGCTCTCCTCCACGTTCGCGGGTTGCGCCGCAGGCAGCAAGGCCATCGACCTGCCAGTCTACGTCTCCCCGATCGCGATCGCGTACAACATCGACGGTGTGAAGGACCTCAAGCTCGACGCCGCCACCATCGCGGGCATCTTCTCGGGCAAGATCGCCACTTGGGACGACGCGAAGATCAAGGGGCTGAACGCGGACGCCTCGCTCCCGTCCGCCCCGATCACTGTCGTACACCGTTCCGACGACTCGGGCACCACGCAGAACTTCACCGACTACCTCGCAGCGAACGCGCCCGACGTGTGGACCGCTCCCGCGTCGCAGACGTTCCCGTTCCAGATCGGTGACGCGGCGAAGGGCACCTCGGGCGTCGCAGAAGCCACGAAGAACGCCAAGAACTCGATCACCTACATCGACGAGTCGGGCTCGGCCGGCCTGTCCATCGCACAGCTGAAGGTCGGCGACAGCTTCGAAAAGATCAGCGCCGATGGCGCAGCCGCTGTGGTCGCCGCCTCCCCGATCGCCGCTGGCCGCGGCAGCAACGACCTCGCCATCAAGATCGACCGCAAGGACACCGCCAAGGGAGCCTGGCCGCTGGTCCTCGTCTCGTACGTCATCGCCTGCCAGGAGTACAAGGACTCCGCCAAGGCCGATCTGGTGAAGGGCTACATCGACTACTTGGTCTCCGGCCACGCCCAGAAGGCCGCCGCAAAGCAGGCCGGCTCCGCTCCGCTCGCGAGCGATCTCTCCGACAAGGTCTCCAAGGCCGTCGCCAGCATCAAGTAACGCCCCAGCCGCTCGGCCTGACCGGTTTCACGGTTCGGGCCGAGCGGTGCATGACCTCACCCGAAAAGCGCACCGCCCGAACAGAGAAAGTCACGCATGACCGCCGGAATCGCAGGAGCCGCCAGGCCGAAGGCGAAGGTCCGCCTCGGCGACCGGGTCTTCTCCACGAGCACGATCGTCGCGGGGTCGCTGATCCTCGCCACGCTCGCCGCTGTGGCCCTCTTCCTCCTCCTCCAGAGCATCCCGGCTCTGTTCGCCGGGGCGGGCGAGCTCCCCAATAACGCGACCTCCTTCTGGTCGTGGGTGTGGCCGCTGGTGTTCGGGACGATCTGGGCCGCGCTCATCGCGCTCCTCATCGCGACGCCGCTCTCCCTCGGCATCGCGCTCTTCATCTCGCACTACGCGCCGCGCCGCGCCGAGCAGACGCTCGGCTACATCATCGACCTACTCGCCGCCGTTCCCTCGGTCGTCTTCGGTCTGTGGGGCATCGCGACACTCGCCTCCTTCGTCCAGCCCTTCTACGTGTGGCTCGGCGCCACCCTCGGCTGGATACCCCTCTTCGCGCCGCCGGTCTCCGGCACCGGCCGGACCATCCTGACGGCCGCGATCGTGCTCGCTGTCATGGTCATCCCGATCATGACGGCGATCTGCCGCGAGATCTTCATCCAGACGCCAAGCCTGCACGAAGAAGCCGCGCTCGCGCTCGGGGCGACCAAGTGGGAGATGGTCAAAATGGCCGTCCTCCCCTTCGCCCGCAGCGGCATCGTCTCCGCGATCATGCTGGGCCTCGGCCGCGCGCTCGGCGAAACGCTGGCGATCGCGATGGTGCTCTCGCCCGCGCTGGTCGTGAAGTTCGCCGTGCTGCAAGCGCAGAGCCCGAACACGATCGCCGCGAACATCGCGCTGCAATTCCCCGAAGCCACCGGCGTGGGCGTGAACGCGCTCATCGCCTCCGGCCTCGTGCTGTTCGTCGTGACGCTCCTGATCAACGTGCTCGCCCGGTACATCGTCAGCCGCCGCAAGGCCTTCTCGGGAGCGAACTGATGGCCACCGCCACAGCCGCAACGCGGCCCCTCGCGAACGCCTACACCGCCGGTAAACTGCCTCCGTGGGCCCCCTGGACCATACTGGCCGTCTGCTGGGCCGTCTTCAGCGCGGTCTTCGCCATCCTGGCTGCCAGCGGCGCGACCAAGGACTTCAACATCGTGGGCGCTCTCTTCTTCGGGACCGTGCTGTTTGATATCGCGATCTACACCACCTCGCTCCTGGTCGAGGGCTCGCGCAAAACGAAGGACCGTCTGGTGACCTCGCTCGTCGCCACCGCGTTCATCGTCGCGCTGCTGCCGCTGATCTCGCTGGGCTGGACGGTCATCACGCAGGGCCTCGAACGCTTCGACCCCGTTTTCTTCTCGGAGTCGATGCGCAATGTCATCGGCGCGGGCGGTGGCGCGCTGCACGCCATCGTCGGCACGCTGCTCATCACGCTCATGGCGGCGCTCATCTCCGTGCCGATCGGACTGCTCACCTCGATCTACCTGGTGGAGTACGGGCGGGGTACGCTGGCGCGGGGGATCACCTTCTTCGTGGATGTCATGACCGGCATCCCCTCGATCGTCGCCGGCCTCTTCGCCTATGCGCTCTTCGCCCTGATCTTCGGCCCCGCCATCCGCAACGGCTTCATCGGATCGGTCGCCCTTTCCGTGCTGATGATCCCGGTCGTCGTCCGGTCAAGCGAGGAGATCCTGCAGATCGTCCCGAATGAACTGCGCGAGGCCTCGCTCGCCCTCGGCGTCCCGAAATGGCTGACCGTCCTGAAGGTCGTGCTGCCCACGTCGATCGCCGGTCTCGTGACCGGCGTCATGCTGGCCGTCGCCCGCGTCATCGGCGAGACCGCGCCGCTGCTGATCGTCGCCGGCTTCACGACCAGCACGAACTACGACCTGTCCAACGACCGGATGATGACACTGCCGGTGTTCGTGTACACGCAGTACACGCAGGCCGCCGGTCTTCACGCCCAGGACTCGATCGACCGGGCCTGGGCCGGAGCGCTGACCCTGATCCTCATCGTCATGCTCCTGAACCTCGCCGGTCGCGTCGCCGCCAAGGCTTTCTCCCCCCAGCGCGGTCGCTGACCGCCCACCCCGCGTTCCCGAGAACCAGGCAAGGAAATCACGTGTCCAAGCGCATCGAAGTCAACGACCTCAACGTCTACTACGGCAAATTCCACGCTGTGGAAGACGTGTCGCTCACCATCGAGCCCCGGAGCGTAACCGCGTTCATCGGCCCCTCGGGATGCGGGAAGTCGACATTCCTCCGCACGCTGAACCGCATGCACGAGGTCATCCCCGGCGCTTACGTCGAGGGCGAGGTCCTCATCGACGGCAACAATCTGTACGGCGCGGGCGTCGACCCGGTGCTCGTCCGCCGCCAAGTGGGCATGGTCTTCCAGCGCCCGAACCCGTTCCCGACCATGAGCATCCGCGACAATGTGCTCGCCGGCGTCAAGCTCAACAACCACCGGATATCGAAGACGGACGCGGACGACCTGGTCGAGGGCTCGCTGCGGGGTGCGAACCTCTGGAATGAGGTGAAGGACCGGCTGAACCTCCCGGGTTCGGGGCTGTCCGGCGGCCAGCAGCAGCGACTGTGCATCGCGCGCGCCATCGCGGTCTCCCCCGATGTTTTGCTGATGGACGAACCCTGCTCCGCCCTCGACCCGATCTCGACGCTCGCCATCGAGGACCTCATCGAGGAGCTCAAGAACGACTACACGATCGTCATCGTCACCCACAATATGCAGCAGGCCTCGCGCGTCTCCGACCGCACGGCATTCTTCACCATCGCGGGAACGGGCAAACCGGGCAAGCTCATCGAGTACAACGACACGAACATCATCTTCTCGAACCCGAGCGCGCAGGCGACCGAGGACTACGTTTCCGGACGCTTCGGCTGATCCGGCACCGAGCGGAGGGAAGCCCCGCGGGGCTTCCCTCTTCAGGAGGCGATGCCTACGATCGGCGGCGTCGTCGGCTGGTTCGAACCGCCCTGAGGCTCCACGGTGACGCCGACCGCGTCGCCCGCCGCCATCTCGCCCGTCAGGACGCGCCAGACGGTGCTGTCGCCGTCCACGTCCGTCATCGTGCCGGCCGGGATGGCCGTGCCCTTCCTCAGATACCAGAGTTCGTACACCTTGTCGTCGGCCAGCTTCGGCAGCCCCTTCGTCACGAGGGCGGCCTGTCGCAGCTGCACCGACCAGACGAGCGTCACGGTGCCGCCGCCCACGACCTCAGAACTCTGGAACCGCACATCCGGCGCCGCGTTGATCTCGACGAGCGCCGACGCCTGCTGCCGATCCGGAGCGGCGCCCGCCAGAACGTTGCCGAAGAAAGAACCGCCAGTGAAGATCAGGACGGCGGCGGCAGCAGCGGAGAGGACAGCGCCCGGACGCTGGAACCAGCGCAGGCGGGCCCGTTCCCCGGCCGGCCGCGAAGGAGAGGCGGTCTCCGGCAAAGCCCCGGCCGTGACAGGCGGCAGCTGCGGGAGGCCGTCCAGCTGCGCGAAGATCGCCGCTTTCACCTCCGGCCGCGGCTCAACGGACGGGAGAGTCATCCCGAGCTGGGCAGCCACAGCCTCGAAGTCGTGCGCCTCGCGCGCGTCGCGGGCGCCCAGCTCCGCCCCGAGGCGGGCGCGTCCGCCCCGCTCGTCGTCGGTCATGGTGTCACCCCCAGCTCATCTCGCAGCCGTATCATCGCATCACGCAGCCGAGTTTTCGCTGTGCCCAGGGGGATGCCGAGGCGCTCTGCGACCTCGCTCTGCGTCAGGCCGGCGAAGTAGGCGAGCATCACAGCCTCACGCTGTGCCTCACTCAGCACGCTCATCGCCGCCTCCACTCGTTCGTGCTCCACGCGCACCTCGACAGTCTCGGCGACCTGGTCGTAGGCTGCCGGGAGGTCACGAATGCCGACGGCGGTGTCCCGGTCACGCGCCGCCTGCGACGCGCGGATCCGGTCCACCGCGCGACGGTGGGCCATCGTGAGCAGCCAGGTGAGCGCTCGTCCTCTATTCGGATCGAAGCGGGCAGCGGATTGCCATACCTCGAGGAAAACCTCTTGGGCGACCTCTTCGGCCTGGGCGGCGTCGACGAGCAGACGCCGGATAAGCCCGAACACCCGCGGCGCGGCGCCGTCGTACAAAGCCGAGAACGCCTGACGGTCGCCGAGAGCCGTTGCGGCGAGAAGCTCATCGAGGTCACCCGCTGGGACGTCGTCCACATCGTCTCCGCTCGTCACGTCAGACGTCATCGAGTCTAGACACAAAGAGCCAGACCGCAGAACACCTCTCGGCGCGAGGCCGCTCGGAGCGGCGAATTGTGGAGCCCGGGGTTACTACGGTCCGGCCTCGCCAGTGTACAGGAGCGCTCGACGGCGCAGAGTGCGCGGAGAACAGCGCTCAATCGAGCGAATCGGAGCGCCACAGCCGGGCGCAGACCGTCAGCTCCTCGGCGGTGCTCGTGAACCGGAGCGCCCGGGTCGTCAGCTCGCTCGCCCGGCCGGGGTCCACGGTGTCGCGGTCGTCCGCGACGTTCAGGCACCCCGCCGCCGTCACGCGGCAGAACGCCGCAGCCCGGTCCAGGGCCACCGCGAAGTCCCCCTCGAACACCCCGCGCAGAATGCGGTCGGCCAGTTCGGTCACCTCCGCTGAGCCGGCCGGCGCGGACGCCCCCGCGACGACCGAATCGATCGACCCGAGCACCTCCGTCCCCCGCTGGTACAGCAACGCCGTACCCTGCGCATCCTGACGGATCAGCAGCCGCAGCAGGCAGATGCGCCACAGCGCCCCGGGCAGGCTCTTCGGATTCGACCGCGACCACAGCTCGGCGATCGCGTCGATCCCATGCTCGTCCGTGAACGCGACCAGCCGGCCGACCACGGCCGGATCGGAATCGGCGCGCACGCGCGCGAGCAGCGCCTGCGCCGTCTCGTGGGCGACACGATTGATACGCGCCGGGTCCTCCCCGCCCAGGAACGCGTCGAACGTCCCTCCGGGGAACAGGGCCGGCTTGTGATATCGGTCGGGCATCCCTCTATTGTCCCCCGTTCAGAATCGCGCGGAAGCCACGCCGCAAACGGTGTCTCCACGGCAGCGGCCAGCCCGTTGGCCAGCGCGTAACCACCTCACCCCCGCCCCGCTTCCGGTTGTGCGGGACGGGGCGGGGTTTCGTCGCCCGGTTGGTGTGAAAAGCCCTTATAACTAAGGAGTGCGACGCTGGGCTCACACACGCCTGTCGTGATGTTTAGTTGTTGATGAAGTTATAGATTGTGCGGACGTCGTTCCCATTGGGCGTGGCGATGAGGTATGGGTTCCCGGAACTATCCTTCCCTCTCCGAGACGTGACAGCGTAGATCATGCCGACGTGGTCATCGGTAAGAGATGAGTACCAGGGGCCACCGTCGGAGCCGTGGGTCATCGGACAGCCCATCGTGGTGTCTGACGCAGGCCGATGCCAGCTGGTTTTTCCCGAGCAGTAGTGCTGGATGTTGCCCTGATAGGGGGCTGCGGCCGGGTAACCGTAGATGGTCACCCCATCGCGGCTGGTGCTCTCATTGAACGTGAGGCCGTTCCCGCCGAAGTACTGCTGCATAGATTCACCCTCGCTGTGGGGGTAGAAGGAGATGAAAGCCTGGTCGTGCGAAAAGTCTCCACTTTTCATCCAAGGCGTTAACGCGTATGCCAAATTGCCGTTCCATCCTCCGAGCGGACCCGTTCCGTCTGCGTAGCTGGGGACGAAGAAGAAATTCTTCATCCATCCCTTCATCCATGGCTTCTTAGGATCATAAACGCAGTGTCCTGCGGTGTGGACCAGGTTGCCGCTGCGACTGGCGACGATGGCGCCGCTGCACACATGTCCGTGGGTGTCAGGACCATCGAAGAACAGTTTTCCCACGCTGGCCATCGCCCGGGGCGGTTCGTTCGTCGCGGCGCTCTCGGTCGGCTCTACAGGATTCACCACGATCCGCGGTTCGCTGTTCGCCGGTTCGGTCGTGGCGGTGTGGCTGCGGGGGCTCGCGCCGCGCTCGGCGAGGCTGTCCTCGAGGGGAGTGGCCGAGCGCATCCTCTCGGGAGTCCAATGACCGAGCGGGTCGATGACGTCGCCATTCGCGGACGCGTTTCGCGGAGGACGAGGACCAGGAGCGGAATGAATCACCTCGCCAGGCGAAGACGTGTCAGCGGCCGAAGCTCGGGCCGGACTCGGCGCACCCACCCCCGCCACAAGACCGCTTAACAAGACGAAAACCGTTGCGCCGGCTCGCAGTGTTCGATCGGGAATCTTCATGGACTGGTCCTCTCAGAGTCGACAGCAAGAGACGATGCGACAGAACCCCGAGAGACCTGTCAATCTGCCGCTCAGGAGCGCTGACACGAAAGGTAAGGAGCCCGCTCGGCCCCTCGTCGTCACCCTAAACAAACCCGAACAGCGACAGACCGGGTCAGCGCCTTGAGAACGGAAAATCACCAGAAGGATGATCCCACCCGCTTCGAGCGCTTCCTGAGACCGCAGAATCGCGTCTTCCACATAGACCCGAATGAACATGCACCCGATCAGGCTGCTGTCCCCCGTCCAGGAGCGCGCGGAATCCACGATAGGTTAACAGGCGAGGGCCTCTAGCTCAGTCGGTAGAGCATCGGACTTTTAATCCGCGGGTCGTGGGTTCGAGCCCCACGGGGCCCACCTCAAAGGGCGGGCGAGAGCCACAGGATCCTGTGGCTCTCGCCCGCCGCGGACGGCACGGCCGAACGAGCCGTCTGGGATGTCCAGCCCACTGTGAGAAGTCCAGAATTGTGAGAAGTCGAGAATTGTGAGAAGTCCCGTGTCTCCGGTGAACAGCGCGTCCGAACTCCCGGCAAAACTCGGCCGTCTCTCCCCATCTGAGTCCGATCCCGGGTTGAATGAACTCATGCCTCGCAACACCTGGTGGTCTCTCCTGGGACTGGCCCTCATCCTCGCCCTGGTCTCCCTGGGGCTATTCCTGGCGCCCGGGCTCGATCAGGGCGTCGCCACACGAGCGGTCGGCCATCACGACTCTCTCACCCGGCGGCAGTGGATCGACCTGGGCGTGGCGATCATCGGGTTCACGGCGGCGGTCTGTGCCGCGACGGCGCTCTTCGTCACACGGAGGCGATTGGAGGAGGGAATTCAGGCGACGCCAGTCACGCGACGCCGCTCCCAAACGTAGCCGACCGCGACCGCTCCGGCGACGCACAGCATGACCGGGGTCAGCAGCTGCGGGCCCTGGTGCGTAAACTCCATCACCAGGAGCAAGGCGGTAACCGGCGCGCGCATGGTCGCGGCGAGGAACGCCGCGGCCCCGATCAGCGCGAACCCGGCGAGCGGAGCACCGGGCCAGAGCGCGTCCCAGACGGCACCGAGACCGAGACCGAGACCCGCGCCGATCGCGAGAGACGGGGTCAGCGTGCCGCCCGCTGCGCCCGCCCCGATAGTGCCAACGGTCGCGACGGTCTTCACCAGAGCGATCGCCAAGAGCAGCAGCACCGGCAGAGTCGCGGACAGCGCGAGCTGGCCGAGTGCGCGGCCGTTGCCGAGGATGGCCGGCATGCCGAGGGACACGACGCCCACCGCAGCGAAGGTGAGCGGCATCGCAATCAGGATGCCCCAGGAGCGCGGCCGGCGGGCTTGCGCGAACGAGACGAGGCGGACGAAGCCGACGGCGGCGACGCCGAACAGCGGCCCCGCCAGCAGCGCCCAGACCACGATCTGCGGACTGAGCGGCACCTGCTGCACGGTGTAGAGCGGGTTGGCCGGGACGACGGAGCTGGCGACGAGGGCGGCGACGCCGGAGACCGCGAAGGCGGGGAGGACAGCGGCGAAGCTGATCTCGGCCAGGAGGATCTCGAGGGCGAAGACGGCCCCGCCGAAGGGGACGCTGTAGACGGCTGCGAGGCCAGCACCGGCTCCGCAGGCGACGAGGATCCGGCGCTCACGGGCCGTGACGCCGGCGCGCTCGGAGAGCCAGGACGCCCAGAGCGCCCCGACTTCGCGCGGTGCGACCTCCCGCCCGATGGACGCGCCCAGACCGACGATGACGACCTGCAGGGCGGCATTGGCGAGGGTGACCAGCACCGACATCCGCTGGCCGTCGACGACGGCCTGGACGGCGACGACGGCGTGGTCGGCACGGCGGCGGCCCCAGCCGCGCAGCAGCCACCAGCCGACAGCGCCGATGACGCCCGCGACCACCAGCGCCACCACCCGGTCTGCGGGAGGCGACTCCCGCAAACCGTCGAGGAAGGCGCCCTCGGAGTAGCCGAACGCGAGGTGCTGGAGAGCGTGCAGGGCGAGCACCACCGCCCCTCCGCCGACACCCGCGCCGACCCCGACCAGCACAGTGACGACGACGAGACGGATCAGCCAGGCAGGCGTGCCGCGACCGGGGCGGGGGGAGGCGAGGGGCACGGTTCCAGCGTAATCGCGGATCAGCCGCCGACGAGCGCGCCAACCGTCAGCAGGGAGACGCTGGCGTTAGCACACGCGGTGAAAGCACCGTCCTTCACGAACAGAGCGGTGGCCGAACCCGGAGGAGAGACACGGAAGCCGTCGGCTTTCTGCGGCTGGCACTCCGAGGGGTCGTAGTTGAGCGCCTGTACGACCTTGAGCGGCGCGCGTGCGGTGCCGCCGGGGGCGAGTCGCACGGTGGGATGCGGCGCACTGCGGTCGAGCTCAGCAGACTGGCCGAGCTGGACGCCGTTGCCGTTGCCGTCGCCGACGAAGGAGACACTCGGCCAGCCTTGCAGCGCGCACGGCTCGGACCCCCCGTTGGTCAGGACGAGGGCGACCTCGACGCTGCCGGCCGCTCCCCCGCCTCCCGCGGCGATGGAACCGGTCAGCTTCGCGGTGTCGCACTGGCCGTCGACCGGGACGGCCGTGCTGCTGCCGCTCGGCCGCGTCGCCGGGGAGCCGGGGGCGGTCCGGGTCGCGGTGGGGGACGCCGTCGGACCCGCGCCGGGAGAGCAGGCGGAAAGAACCGCCGTCAGAACGGCGACGACAGCGAACGCCGCGAGAGTGCGCCGGGATGCGGGGGACGGGGTGCGCGTACGATCGGCCATGCATACACTTCAGCATTCATGCATGTGACTATGGGGGAAGACGCGCCGCACTGGCAGGATGGGACTATGAAAGCGCTCGGAACCTGGCTCATCCGTTTCTGGGCGATCTGCGTCCCTGTCATCGGCGTCATCCTGCTCGTGGGGTTCTGGACGGTGCCGCTCGGAGCGTTCTCGATCACGCTGATCGGTGTCTTCCTCGCGGGCACCGTGCTCGCGGCCGTCCAGCACGCGGATGTCGTCGCCCACCGGGTCGGCGAGCCGTTCGGGTCGCTGGTGCTCGCCGTGGCGGTCACCGTGATCGAGGTGGCGCTGATCGTGACCCTGATGACAACGGGCAAGGACTCCGAGACCCTCGCGCGGGACACCGTCTTCTCGGCCGTGATGATCACGATGAACGGTATCGTCGGCCTCAGCCTGTTGCTGGCGGCCTCCCGCCGCGAGACCACGTCCTTCAACGCGCAGGGCAGCGGCTCGGCCCTGGGCACCGTGACAGCGCTCGCGGCGCTGACGATGGTGGTCCCGGCGTTCACGGAGACACCCGGCCCGCAGTTCTCCCCGAGCCAGCTGTGGTTCGCGGCGATCGCCTCGGTGCTCCTCTACGCGATGTTCGTGTTCACCCAGACCGTCGCCCACCGGGACTTCTTCCTCCCGGTCTCCACCAAGGAACGGCCGATCGCGGAGGACAGCCACGCCGATGCGACCTCCAACCGCACCGCGCTCATCAGCCTCGGGATGCTGCTGATCGCCCTCGTCGCCGTCGTCGGCCTGGCCAAGCTCGAGTCCACGCCGATCGAGCGCGCCGTCACCGCGGCCGGTCTGCCGCAGTCGTTCGTCGGAGTGGTCATCGCGCTGCTCGTGCTGCTCCCCGAAGGCATCGCAGCGGCGAAAGCGGCACGCCGGAACCGGATGCAAACCAGCCTGAACCTGGCGCTCGGCTCCGCCATCGCGAGCATCGGCCTCACTATCCCGTCCATCGCGATCGCATCGATCTGGCTGCCGGGGGCGCTGCACCTGGGCCTCGGGGCGAGCCAGATCGTGCTGCTGGCCCTCACGGTGGCGGTCAGCATCCTGACGATCGTGCAGGGGCGCGCGGCACGGATGCAGGGAACCATCCACCTGATCATCTTCGCCGCGTTCATCTTCCTCTCGATCGTGCCCTAGCTGTACCTAAGCCGTTCTGTTCCGGCCCCTACCGTCCCCGGGTCTCGTCGATGTGCGTACGGGGGCGGAGCAGTGCGGAGGGTTCACACGACGGTCACGGACAGGCCGGTCGCCCGGAGGGCCACGACCGCGGACTCGCCCGCCGTCTCGCCGGTGATGAGCCCGGCGAACGCGTCGACAGCGGCGATCCGGCCGAGATGGATGCGGCCGAGCTTGCCGCCGTCTGCGACGGCGATCGCGCGGGTGGCCGAGCCCACCATCGCCCGCTTGAGGTCGGCCTCCGGCAGGTTCACATTGGTCACACCGCCGAGAGGGTGTACACCGGTGCAGCCGATGAAGGCCAGGTCCGCATGCACACGCTCCAGCAGCACCGCGGCGAGCGGCTCGACCAGCGAATGCTGCAAGGGCCGCAGCGTCCCCCCGGTGACGATCACCTGGAAGCGCGGGATGGCGCGCTCGAGTTCCAGCGCGATCGTGAGGCCGTTGGTGAGGACCGTGACATCGTCCAGGTCTTCCCGGTCGGCGAGAGCTCGGGCGATCGCGGCGTTGGTCGTGCCGACGTCGAGCAGGACGCTGCTGCCGGGCTCGACCAGCGCCGCCGCAGCGAGGCCGATGCGGCGCTTCTCGTCGGCGGAGGACGCCAGCGCCTCCTCGAAGCTCGGTTCGCGCATCCCGCCGCCGCGCAGCACGGCGCCGCCGCGAACCCGGCGGATGCGCTGCTGCGCGTCGAGTGCGTCCAGATCGGTGCGGACGGTCACATCGGAGACCTGGAACGCCTCGCTCAGTTCGGCCACCCGCGCGAAGCCCGCGTGCCCGATCAGTTCGAGCATGCGCTCGCGGCGGAGGGCTGCGGGCAGCGGTTCTCTCATAGAGCCATGTTTGTGTGCTTGCGTTTTCTTGTCAATCCGTAAGCCATCCACTACATTCACTTTCGGAAACAAAAGGTTTGCATGGCCGCCATCACGAAGCGTCCGCACCGGCTCTCGGACGGGCGCGACCTCTACTTACTACGCCGACACGACGCTCGCACCGGACCGCGCACCCGATCTGCGCGAGCCCGCGCCGCGGCCGGCCACGGCCTCCATGCGCCAGGACCCGCTCACCGGCGAGTGGGTCTCCATCGCCGCCGCCCGGCAGAACCGGGTGATGCTGCCGCCCGCCGAACGGGACCCGCTCGCACCGGCCAGCCCCGGCAACCCGTCGGAGATCCCGAGCGTGTACGACGTGGCCGTGTTCGAGAACAAGTCGCCGTCCTTCGGGCCGCTCACCGCCGGCGCAGACGCCCCGCACAGCCTCGCGGACCTCGCCACCATCGGCATCGAACGCAGCCGCAGGTCCGTCGGCCGCTGCGAAGTCGTCTGCTTCAGCCCCGCCACCACCGGCTCGTTCGGTGCGCTGACCGCCTCGCGCGCCCGCACGGTCATCGAAGCCTGGGCGGACCGGACCGCTGCGCTCTCGGCCACCCCAGGCGTGCAGCAGGTCTTCCCTTTCGAGAACGGCAGCGAAGCGATCGGCGTCACACTGCACCACCCGCACGGGCAGATCTACGCCTACCCCTACATCACACCGCGCACGAGCGCGCTGCTGCGCTCGCTGACGCCTACGGGCCCGCGCTCTTCGCGGACATCCTGGAACGCGAGCGGGCCTCCGAGCGGGTCGTGCTCGCCGGGGAGCACTGGACCGCTTTCGTGCCCTTCGCGGCGCGCTGGCCGATCGAGATCCACCTCCTGCCGCACCGGCACATCCCCGACCTGGCCGCCACAGCCGACGCCGAGCGGGACGATCTGGCGACCCTCTACCTGCGCGTGCTGCGCGGTGTGGACGCGCTCTACGGCTCCCCCACGCCGTACATCGCCGCCTGGCACCAGGCGCCGGTGACGGTGCGGCGCGACGACGTGCGTCTCATGCTGCAGATCACCTCGCCGCGCCGCAGCGCGGATAAGCTGAAGTTCCTGGCGGGCTCCGAGGCCGCGATGGGCGCCTGGGTGGGCGACATCCCGCCGGAGCAGGCGGCCGCCGCACTCCGCGACGCCGTGGTCCGCGCCGCCCAGGAGAATCCCGTCGGTCCGCTGCCCGCTGGTGTCTCCGGGCTCGTGACCGTGCCCGCTTCCGATTCCCCCGACCGAGAGGCGACCCGATGACCGACCTGCGCACCGGTGTCCGCGACGACTTCGCCGAGGTGTTCGGCCGCGAACCGGATGGGGTGTGGTCGAGCCCCGGACGCGTGAACCTCATCGGCGAGCACACCGACTACACCCTCGGCTTCGTGCTCCCGTTCGCGATCAGCCGCCGCACCGTCGCCGCGCTCGCGCTCCGCGAGGACCGCACCGTCCGCGTCGGCAGCGCCTATGCCGACGAACTCGTCGAAATCGACCTCGACCGGCTGGCCCCGGCCGCGCTCAGCGGATGGTCGGCCTATCCGCTCGGCGTCGCGTGGGCGCTCGGGGAGTCCGGCGCCGACCTGACGGCCGTTCCCAGCTTCGACCTGCTGCTCGACTCGAACGTCCCGGTCGGGGCCGGTCTCTCCTCGTCGGCCGCGATCGAGGGGGCGACCGCGCTCGCCCTGAACGACGCCTGGCGGCTCGGCCTCGACCACCGCGCGCTCGCCCGTGCCGGTGGGCGCGCCGAGAACGTCGCCGTCGGCGCGCCCACCGGCATCATGGATCAGTCCGCCTCGCTCCTGGGCGAAGAGGATGCCGCGGTCTTCCTGGACTGCCGCTCGCTGGCGTCGGAGGTCATCCCCCTGGGATTGGCCGAGGCGGGCCTCGAGATCCTCATCGTGGACACCGGCGTCGCCCACGCCCATGCGACCGGCGGGTACGCGGAACGCCGCGCGTCCTGCGAAGCGGGCGCCCGCGCGCTCGGCGCAGAGTCGCTTCGGTAGGTGTCGGTCGCCGACCTCGACCACGCCCGCGGACTGCTCGACGACGTGACCTTCCGCCGTGTCCGCCACGTCGTCGCCGAAAACCAGCGCGTGCTCGACACCGTCCGCGTGCTGCGCGAGCACGGTCCGGCCGCGATCGGCGGCCTGCTGGAAGCCTCGCACGCCTCCCTGCGCAACGACTTCGAGGTCTCGGCGCCCGAGTTCGACCTCGCTGTCGAGACCGCCCAGGCGAACGGTGCGCTCGGCGCCCGGATGACCGGGGGCGGCTTCGGCGGCTCGGCCCTCGCCCTGGTGCCGGCCGACGCCGTGAGCCGCGTACTCGTCGCCCTCGACGGCGCGTTCGCGGAGCACGGCTTCGGCCAACCGGATCTGTTCACGGTGCGGGCCTCCGCGGGCGCGCGCCGGGAGAGCTGAGCCCCGGGCCGTTCCCACGGAGGAGGCGGAGCGAGGACACAGGGAGCACGACCGGCACGCTCGCCGCCCACGGACAAGCCGGGGCGGCGGTCCCGGTGAACGCCGCCGGACGCCGCTTCATCGTGTCCGCATCCGAGCCGGGCGTCAGCAGCCGGGCGTCAGCAGCCGGCGGCGCCGACGGTCCTCAGCTGGCCGGCGATGGCGCGGAAACCGTTCCGCTCCGCGTTGCAGAGCGGAGTGCGGCCATCGGCGTCCCTGATGTCCGGATCGGCCCCGGCGGTGAGGAGCTGCCGGACGACATCCTGGGCTCCCCGCCCGCCGTCGCCCATCACAATGGCCTCCTGAAGCGCGGTCCCGCCGAGGCGGTTGACATGGTCGACCTCCACACCGGCCTCAATGAGCATCGCGACGACGCGGAGGTGCGCGTGTTCGGAAGCCGGGATGAGAGCGGTGCCGCCATACCGGTTCTCGGCGTCCACATCGGCGCCGTGGTCGAGTGTGAGCCGCAAGATGTCTTCCAGCCCCTCGGCGCCCGCGTAGAGATAGGCGCTGTCCTGCAGGTCGTCTGTGGCGTTCACATCGGCTCCGGCGAGAATCAGCTCCCGGGCGAGCGCGGTGTCGCCCGCTCTCGTCGCGATCAAGAGGGGCGTGCGGTCGCGGTCGCCCCGGGTCTCGACATCCGCACCAGCAACGATCGCACGGCGCACCGCGTCGCGGTCGCCCACACTCACGACAGCGAGGAGCCGGGCGGAAGCCTCCGGGTCCACCGTCGCGGGGGACGACGGGGACGGTGAAGCGGTCGCTGCCGAGAGGACCGGTGTGCCCGGCGGCGGCATCGGTTTGGCGCTGGCGCATCCCACAAGCAGGACGCCGGCCGCCATCGCCCGCCGGACATCACACATACGCCCCACACTAAAGAACCGGTCTGAGCGTTTAGGGTGTGAACCATGACCATCGTGACCCTCGCCGACGGCTCCACCCCGACCCTCGCCGACGACGCCTTCGTCGCCGCCGGCGCCGTCCTCAGCGGGCGTGTGCGACTCGACGCCGGCTCCAGCGTCTGGTACAACGCAGTGCTCCGAGCGGAAGCGGAGGAGATCGTGCTCGGTGCGCGCAGCAACATCCAGGACAACGTCTCCTGCCACGTCGATCACGGCTACCCGCTCACCATCGGCGCGGATGTGAACGTGGGCCACAACGCCGTGCTGCACGGCTGCACCATCGAGGACGGTGTGCTGGTCGGGATGCACGCGACCGTCCTCAACGGGGCCGTCGTCGGCGCGGGCTCGCTGCTGGCCGCCGGGACCGTCGTGCTGGAGGGGGCTGTCATCCCGCCGGGCTCCCTGGTCGCGGGCGTTCCGGGGAAGGTGCGGCGGGAGCTGACCGAGGACGAGCGCGCGGCGATCCGGCAGAACGCCGAAGCGTACCTGAGACACATCGGCGAACACCCTGCCGCGGTTTAGGCCGGCTTCAGCTCCTGGGCGAACATGATGAGAATGGCGCTCGGCCCTCGGAGGTACGTCAGCTTGTAGAGGTCCCCGTATGTCGCCACGCCCCGGAGCGGATGGCACCCGTGCTGGGCGGCGATCGCAAGCGCCGCGTCGATGTCGTCGACCGAGAAGGCGACGCGGTGCATGCCGATCTCGTTCGGCAGCGTGGGCTGCGTCTCGATGGCGTCGGGGTGGAGGTACTCGAAGAGTTCCAGGCGACCGTGGCCGTCAGGGCTCTGTAACAGTGCGATCCGGGCGTGATTGCCGTCGAGTCCCACCGCGGTGTCCGCCCACTCGCCGCTGACCGTGTCACGACTGAGGAGCGTGAGGCCGAGATCGGTGAAGAAGGCGACCGCGGCCTCCAGATCGCGGACCGCGATGCCGATGTTCTCCAGTTTGATGGTCACCCGCCGGTCCTCCCGGGTGCGGGCGGAACGCGCGTCCGCGTCGCTCACCTCAGCGCCCGCTCGGCGGACTCGACCACATTCTGCAACAGCAGCGCCCGGGTCATCGGCCCGACTCCGCCGGGGTTGGGCGAGATCCAGGAGGCGACCCCGGCGACATCCGCCGCAACGTCCCCCGCGACACGGCTCTTACCCGTCTCCGGGTCCTCGACACGGCTCACGCCGACATCCAGCACGATCGCGCCCGGTTTGACGTTCTCCGCCGAAACCAGCCCGGGCACACCCGCCGCCGCCACGATCACATCGGCGCTGCGCAGATGCTCGTCCAGACTCTTCGTTCCCGTGTGGGTCAGGGTGACGGTGGCGTTGACCTCCCGGCGGGTCAGCAGCGCGCCGATCGACCGGCCGACGGTGACACCGCGGCCGACGACCACGACATCTTTGCCTGCCAGATCGATACCGTGGCGCAGCATCAGCTCTATCACGCCGCGCGGGGTACACGGCAGCGGGGTCGTGATCGGCCGGTTGACGTTCAGCACGAGCCGTCCGAGGTTCGTGGGGTGCAGTCCATCGGCGTCCTTCGCCGGGTCCACCAATTCCAGAACGGCGTCCGTGTCAAGGTGGCTCGGCAGCGGGAGCTGCACGATGAAGCCGGTGCAGCCGGGGTCGGCGTTCAGCTGCTCCACGACGGCCTCGAGCTCCGCCTGCGAGATTTCCGCGGGCAAGTCGCGGCGGAGGGACGCGATGCCCACCTCCGCGCAGTCGCGGTGCTTCCCCGCGACATACCACTGCGATCCCGGGTCGTCGCCGACGAGGATGGTGCCGAGCCCGGGCACGACCCCCCGCTCGCGCAGCGCGCTCACCCGCTCCCGGAGCTCGGCCTTGATCGCAGCCGCCGTCGCCTTCCCGTCCAGCGTCCTCGCGCTCATCCTCGTCCCCTCACCGTCGCTTCCTCCGTTCTTCCGCGTTTTCGGACCGAATCCCCGCAAAACGCAAGGAAACGATGACTGCGGAGGGGTCAGCTCGCGGAGGGCGCGAGGCCAGGGTAGAGCGGAAAGGCGGCGGTCAGGGCGTCGACGCGGGCACGGAGCGCGCGGGTGTCGGCGCCGGGACGGAGCGCCAGCGCGATGATGTCGGCGACCTCGGTGAACTCGGTGTCGCCGAAGCCGCGGGTCGCCAGCGCCGGGGTGCCGATCCGGAGGCCCGAGGTGACCATCGGCGGGCGCGGGTCGAACGGCACCGCATTGCGGTTGACCGTGATCCCGACCTCGTGCAGGATATCCTCCGCCTGCTGCCCGTCGAGCTCCGACGTGCGCAGATCGGCGAGCACCAGGTGGACATCGGTGCCGCCGGTGAGCACATCCACACCGGATGCGCGGGAGTCGGCGGCGGTGAGCCGCTCGGCGAGGAGCTGCGCGCCACGGATGGTGCGTGCCTGACGGTCCTTGAACTCGTCGGTCGCCGCCAGCTTGAACGCGGTCGCCTTCGCGGCGATCACGTGCATGAGCGGGCCGCCCTGCTGACCGGGGAACACATTCGAGTTGAGCTTCTTCGCCAGCTCCGTGTCCCGGCTGACGATGAAACCGGAGCGGGGGCCGCCGAGCGTCTTGTGGACAGTCGAGGAGACGACGTCGGCGTAGGGCACGGGCGAGGGGTGCAGACCGGCCGCGACAAGGCCGGCGAAGTGGGCCATATCCACCCACAGCTTGGCGCCCACCTCGTCTGCGATCGCCCGGAACGCAGCGAAGTCGAGCTGACGCGGGTAGGCCGACCAGCCGGCGATGATGACCTGCGGTTTGTGCTCGAGCGCTCTGTCGCGCACAGCGTCCATGTCGACGAGGAAGGTCTCCGGGTCGACGCCGTAGGCGACCGCGTTGTAGAGCTTGCCGGAGAAGTTCAGCTTCATCCCGTGCGTCAGGTGCCCGCCGTGGGCGAGTTCCAGGCCCAGGATGGTTTCGCCCGGGGTCGCGATGGCGGAGAGCACGGCCGCGTTGGCCGAGGCGCCCGAGTGTGGCTGCACGTTCGCGTACTCCGCGCCGAACAGGCTCTTCGCCCGGTCGATCGCCAGCTGCTCGGCGATGTCCACGTACTCGCAGCCGCCGTAGTAGCGACGCCCCGGATACCCTTCGGCGTACTTGTTCGTCAGCACCGAACCGACGGATTCCAGGACGGCGCGCGGCACGAAGTTCTCGGACGCGATCATCTCCAGGTAGTCGCGCTGGCGGCCGAGCTCCAACTGGAGCACCTCGGCGATCTCCGGGTCGACCTCCGCAAGCGACGCAGTGAAGGTGGACGGCAGGGTGTCGGTCACAATCGGCTCCTTCAAAACAAAAACAGGCGTGGACATTTCTGTTGCTATCGACCCAGGCGCGCGGCCGAATCCACCCGTTCGTTCGAGGTACCGTCGTCGCTCCCCGATGGTGACCATCTGAGCGCCAGTCGCGACGAAGGCCAGCATAGCAAAGGCAGCGCCGGCCGAAACCTTGCTCAGAGCAGAGGGCTCCTGAAATACTCGCAGTGGCCGACCAGCGGGCGGGCAGCGTCAGCCTCCCCCGAAAAACCTTGTACGAGGAGCAACCGTGGTCGTCCCCCTTCCCGTCCGGTCCGAGAAAAGCTGCGAGGCCCCGTTCGTCCTCGGGGGCGGCGCGCGCATCAGCGCCGCCGGTCCGGGTGCGGACGCTATGGCCCGGCGCCTGCGCGACGGGCTGGCGAGCGACGGCCGCCGCGAACTCGAGGTGGTACACGAGCCGCCGGCGTTCGGGGAAATCGCGATCGTCATCGCGGAGCACGAAGGGCCGGAGGGGCAGCGCGAGGAAGGGCACACCCTGGAGGTCTCGGCGGAGGGCGTGCGCATCGGCGCGGCCACCGCAACCGGGGCGTTCTGGGGCGTGCAGACGCTCCGCCAGCTGGTGCCGACGGCCCGCGCGGACGACCCGCTCACGATCGAGGCGGTCCGCATCCAGGACTACCCGCGCTTCGCTTACCGGGGCGCGATGCTGGATGTCGCACGGCATTTCTTCCCGCCCGCCGACATCCGCCGTTTCATCGACGCGATCGCACTGCTGAAGATCAACCACCTCCACCTGCACCTGACCGACGACCAGGGCTGGCGCATCGAGATCGAGTCCTGGCCGGAGCTGACCCGGATCGCCGGCTCCACGGGCAGCGACGGCAGCCCCGGCGGGTACTACACCCAGGACGAATACCGGGCGCTGGTCGACTACGCGGCCAAGCGTCACATCACGATCGTGCCCGAGATCGATGTGCCCGGCCACACGAACGCGGCGCTGGCGTCCTATCCAGAGCTGAACCCGGACGGCGTCGCCAAAGAGCTGTACACGGGGAGGAAAGTCGGCTTCAGCAGTCTGATGACCGATGACGCCACCACCGACCGGTTCCTGCGGGATGTGGTGCGCGAGTTCGCCGCGCTGACGCCGAGCCCGTACTTTCACATCGGCGGCGACGAATGCCTGAGCACCCCTGCCGAAGACTTCCGAGCTTTCATCGAGCGCGCCGCCGGCCTCGTGGCCGAGACCGGCAAGACCCCGGTGGGCTGGCACGAGATGGGCCGGAGCGACCGGCTGCCACGGGGCACCATCGGGCAGTACTGGTCGTTCCGCACTCCCCGCGACAAGACCGGCGAAAAGATCCTCTCCTTCGTGAGGCAGGGCGGCTCCGTCATCATGTCGCCCGCCGACGTGGCCTACCTCGATATGGTCTACGAAAAGGGCGACGCGATCGGCCTGGACTGGGCAAACGGACCGACCGACCTCCGCAGCGCCTATGGCTGGGAGCCGGCGCGTGTCGTACCCGGCCTGAGCGAATCGCACATCCTGGGCGTGGAGGGCCCGCTCTGGACCGAGACCGTCCCGACCATCGAGGACGCCGAAGAGATGGTGTTTCCCCGGCTGGCCGCCGTCGCCGAGATCGGCTGGTCGGCCACGCCCTACGGCACGGACTCTGCACGCGACTTCGACGATTTCGCCACCCGCGTGGCCCGGCTCGCGGAGCAGCTGGGACGCCCACGGCACCCGGTACCGGAGGGTGGACGGCCTCCCGTGGCTGGATGATGTCACCGTCTGATTCGCTCTTTCTTCGGGAACAGGAGGCCCCTCTGAAAGAGGGGTCCTTTTTTAAAATGTTATAGTTACATGTTCCATACCAGAAGAACTTCCTGTCGAAAACAGACACTTCCGCCCTGAGGAGTCCGGACCCGATGCAGCACCGCGAGCCCGACCAAGCCCGTACGACGAATCTCCGCGAATACCTGCGTATTCTCCGCACGTACTGGGTGGGGATGTTGATCCTGATCCTGATCAGCGTCTCCGCCGCAGCCGTGTGGACGATCGCCCAGACGCGGGTGTACAGCTCCACATCGCCCAGTTACAGGGCGACGGCGACGCCTCCAGCGGGGCGACCCAGTTCACCCCGACGGCCAGCGCCCCGCTCCCTTCGCTGCCCTCGTCACCGAACGTCCCGATCACCCTCAGTATCGCCTTGGTCCTCGGGCTCTTCCTCGCCGCCCTCTACGCGCTGATCCGGAACCAGCTGGACCGCGGCGTCCGGTCGGCCGAGATGGTCGAGAACACCTTCGGCGTCTCGGTGATCGGCACCGTCCCCGTCACGGACGAACTGGCCGAGAATTCGCACATCATCGGTATGAGCGGGAAGAACGCATCCGACTCCGTGAGCGCGATGGAGGCTCTGCGCGAACTCCGCACGAACCTCTCGTATGTGGATGTGGACAACCCCCGCGCATCCTGCTCGTCACCTCCTCCATGCCCTCCGAGGGCAAGTCGACCCTCTCGGCCAACCTGGCGGTCACGATCGCCCGCGGCGGCCAGCCGGTCGTCGTCGTCGACGCCGACATGCGCCACCCCACGCAGGGCAAGACCTTCGGCATCCCCAACGGCGCCGGGCTCTCGGATGTCCTCGCCGGCCGGGTCTCTCTGCGCGAAGTGCTGCAAGACCCCGATGTCTCTCTCCACACACACATCCGTGTCCTCACCGCGGGCCGCACGCCACCGAACCCGAGCGAGCTGCTCGGCTCCCGGACAATGCGCGAACTCCTCGCCGCCCTCTCCGAACTCGCCGTGGTCATCGTGGACGCACCGCCGCTGCTCCCGGTCACCGACGCCGCCGTGCTCTCCAAATCGGTCGATGGTGTGCTGCTGGTCGTCAACGCGAAGCGCACGAAGATCGACCAGCTCGGAAAGGCCCTCCGCACCCTCGACCAGGCCGCCGGGAAGCTCACCGGGGTCGTCCTCAACCGCGTCCCGCGCCGCGGCGCCGACGCTGTCAACTACGGCTACTACGGTGCCAAATACGGGTACGGCTACTACCACGATGCATCCCTGACGGCCGGGCCTGAGGCAGCCCCGGCGCCGGCCGCCACCCCCGTGCCGACGCCAGCCGAGCCGGACGCTGCCGACCGGGACGCTACCGACCCGCACAGCACGTCCGGCAGCGTCCCGGAGCCGGTTCCCGCCGAACCCGCGAACCGCGGCCGCCGGGCCGCGCGGCACGGATAAGAACCGGCTTCAGCGGAACGCTCCGCCACAGGTCAGAAGGATTCCGCGCCTCATTGCGGCACGACGGTCAACGGCCGGGCACTTCCCGCCGCGATTCCCGCAGCGTCGCCCACTCGTCGAGACCGACGCGAGGACGACCCCGGGTTCACAAGACGCTCAGCGCCGCTCGTGAGCGCGGGTCGCGTCCACCGGGCGCGCCAAAAGACGGAGCGCGCCGAAACGCGGAGCGCGCCAAGATGCGGAGGCTAGGCCTGCCGACCGGGAGCGCTCTCTTTCAGCGGGCGCGAGCACTGTGCTCGCCCCCGCTGTCCGCCGTTTCCCCCGCTCCGGGCCCTCCGCGCTCAGAGAGCGAGCGCGGTCGCCGCTTCGGCCGCCGCGTCGACGGCGATGTCGATGGCCGCCATCTCCACCGTCGCTGCGATAGCGGCGAAAGCCGCTGTTACGAGGCAGATGACCTCGTGCTGCGACCCCGCGACGACGGCTGTCGAATGCGAACCGAGATCGGCGACGAGCAGATCATTCACGGTTCTGGTGGTTCGTCGAATGGACATCGCATCCCCTCTCGCCTGGCAGTGGAGGCGGTTCTCCGTCGCCACGATAGGTGGAGAGCCCCGCCCAGAGCGGCCACAGCGCTCGGAATGAGTGGCGCGATACCGGCGCGAAAGCGAAAAGGGCCTTCCGGACGCACAGCGTTTCGAGAAGCTCAGCGGGTCCGTCGCCCGTTTAGCACACGCCGCGTCACCGGCTCCGTTCCGCTGAGCGCCTCCGGCGGCTCCGGGGGTGCGTTCCGGTTCAGCCGCGGCAGCGAGAAGAACAGCATCAGGGCGATGGCCGTGAACGGCCACACCATCGTGTCGAAGGAGAACATCATGGCCGCGATGGCCGCCACGATGGCACGGCTGGCCCGGTCGCCGCGAACGAACGCGACCACAACCATGACGATCAGCACGAGCAGGCCGAGCACTCCCACCGTGCCGAGCGCTTC
Organism: Leifsonia xyli subsp. xyli str. CTCB07; assembly: GCF_000007665.1. NCBI lineage: Bacteria > Bacillati > Actinomycetota > Actinomycetes > Micrococcales > Microbacteriaceae > Leifsonia > Leifsonia xyli. Next base: position 1,925,370 of record NC_006087.1, read on the forward strand.
GACCAGCATGTTGTCTACGACGTGGAAGTTGAACGGACTGACCAGATCTCCCTCGACGAAGAGCTGATCGTCCCGGCCCCAGCCGACCCCGAACAGCGACTCCATCGGCGGTCACGCGAGGAGGTCGGGAATGCGGGCCAGGTTGCCGATGCGCTGCGCCCACGAACCGGAATCGAGGAGGTCGGCGGTCAACTCGCTGATGCGGGAACCGGCGCCGATCGCGAGAGCGACGAACGCGGCTCCCCCGGCGATCAGCAGGTTGCGCATCCACTTGGCCAGACCGGGGCGCATCGCCAGGTGCAGGATGACGCCCACGGCGAAGGAGACCATCGCGCTCCGGGTGCCGCTCAGCGCCAGGCCGGCGACGACGACAGCCAGGAGCGGCAAACGCCACCGGCGGGTGAGCCGCCCGGCGTCCACCCAGACGAGGGTCGCGCACACCGCCAGGAACCAGCAGAAGACGATCGGATGTCCGAAGGTGCCCTGTGCTCGGTCGAAGCCGTCGATGAGCGGGTTCGCGCGTGCGCCTGCCAGGTAGCCCCACAGGGGCTGCATCCCAGCGCCGAACTCGAGCGCGGCCAGCGCGACCTCGACGACCATGACCGCGAGCGTGACGCGCACGAAGAGCCGCACCGATGCGCGATCCAGATGCAGCGCGACGTGGCTCACGAGCAGCGCGAACGTCCCGAAGACCAGCATCCCGGACACACTGCGACCGTGCATGACCAGCGTGCTCAGCATCGCGAGGACCCACCAGGCGCACAGGACCCCCTGCAGGAGTCTCTCTCCGGAGGACGACGAGCGCACCCGGACGAGAGAGATGCCCAGGATGACAGATCCGAAGGCCATCGAGGCCATCGAGACATTCGATCCCGCGGTCAGGGTCGCGCCGACGACCGCGACCACCAGGGCGATAGACAGGGCAGTGGCACGGGCCAGACGCGCCGGGACCAGCAGGACCAGGAGGATGGCGACGGCTCCGGCGGCGAGCACGGCCGCGAGGGCAACGCTACCCACGGCCGGTCACCGCCACGGGGAGCTCGGCCCGCAGCAGCGGGCCGAGCATGGCCGAGTAGGTCTCCGTCAGGTGGCCGTGGTCGCGCTTGGCGAGAACGCCGTCGACGCCGGGCGGGCAGCCAAGACCGGGGACGCAGAACCAGCCGGTTGGGTCGATGTAGTCGACCGTCATACCGGTGTCCCGCGCGCTCTCCACTGCGGCCTTCTCGGCTCGCGCCTTGAGCCCGTAGGCCCCGGACGGCTGCCGGACGCAGTCGGCGGATCGCCCGGACCGGACAGCGCAATCGGCCGCGGCGGTCGTCTCCGGCGGGTTGCCGAGAACGACGACGGAGACCTCCGCCTAGCGGAACCGATCCAACGCCTCCCCGAGGCCGGCCTGCCACTCGGCGACGGCGCTCTGCCCCGCCGCGTTACCGCGCTCCGCGCTGATCAGACCGGACGCGATGAACCCCGGGACGCTCCACACCGTCCCCTCGTTCCCGGACAGCTCGGACGGGAGGATGCGCTCGATGACGGTCTCCGCCTCGGGAAGGCGACCGCGCAGAGCGTGGCAGAGCGCCAGCAGACCGCTGGCGGCCAGCTCGACGTGCCGGCGGTCCGCGCGCCCGGCCAGGCCGAGCGCCGCTTCCAGCCGCTGAGCCGCCTCCGCGTAGTTTCCGGTGTGGAACGGCGGAAGGGCGCTCTGCAACCAGAGTTCGGCCGTCTCGTCCTCGGGAAGGTCGGCCTGGCCGAAGATGCGTGTGAGATAGCCGGCCTCGGCGACCGCCTTGGTGAACGACCCGTCCGCGATCTCCATCCGCAGCTTGCCGGCCTGGAGCCAGGCGCGCTCAGCGGCGGGCATGGCGCCAGCGGGCTTCTTGAGCCGGCGTGGCGGGACGGCGATGCCCGCTTCGGCGCCGAGCGTCCGCTCGACGACGATGAGCCAGGCGTCCTGGTCGAAGACGGAGGCGGGGATGCGGGAGACGATCTCCGCCGCGCGCTCCGGCGAGCACAGCAGTTCGGCGCACCGGCGACGGACCAGGCAGCTGAGCTCCGCCCAGTCGCCGCGGTCGGCGTAGAGCGTGGCGAGCTCCAGGTCGGCGCCGACTCGGCGGTACTCGGCGAGGGCGAGCCAGGCGTCGTCGCTGACCGCAGAGGCCGGATCGGCGTCCACACCGGAAATGCGGAGTGCGGGCTCCCCGAAGACGAGCGTTTCGGCAGCAAGACCGCGCTTGGCCAGGACGGAGAGGATCTCCTCGGCCGCTGGTTCGACAGACGCCAGCCGCGAGCGCAGCGTGGCCGTCAGAACGGGCACCTCGGCGATCCGGGAGGCGATGGCAATCCAGGCGGCGCCGAAGCGCTCGGCGAGGTCGTCGGCGGTGACGCGGGCGAGCGTCGTCCATGCGGTGCGCAGAGCACCGTCGGAGACCGCGACGTGGCGGGGAAGGGTGGCGAGCAGGCGGGTGACCAGGACGGGACGGCCCTGTGTCCGGGCGGCGAGCGCGGCGAGCTGCCGGCGGCTGAAGCGCACGGCGGCGAGATCGGCGGCGCGGACGACCTCAGCAAGGTCGAAGCGGAGTTCGTCCGAACCGATGACGACAGGGGTGATGCCGCGGGCGAGCAGCCGGAAACGCGGGCTGTCGTCCGCCGCGATCAGGAGCGCCGGGACGCCGGCCGCAGCAGCCGCGGCGGCGATCGCCTCGAGTTGGGGGCGGCGAGACCGTCGGCCGTGGCGACGATCGCGTCCCGCTTGGCGTCGGAGGCCAGGACAGCCGAGGTCTTGCCCGAGCCGGAGGGCCCTTCCAGAAGGAGGACGGCTCCGGGGCGGGCGGTGGCCAGCGCGTCGTCCAGAACACGCCGGGAGATGAATTCCAGGGGCGCGGCGGATCGCATGGTCGGGCCGAGGTTCGCGATGTCGGGCATTGATTCGGTCAGGGGTTTCGTCATGGGTTCGGGTCTCACCTCCGCTCGGACTGATTGTTCCCGCGGGGCGGGGGCCTCATACCGAGCGCTTCGGGGAAGTACGTGCCAACGAGCGAGCTTAGCGAGGTACGCAACGGGTATTGCGTATAAGAACTTTCGATCTTGCGTATTCCATAATACGCTGAGATTCTAAATTGTGAAACCCGAAATCTCTTACCCTGACCAGAAATAATTCTTATTCTCGAATCATTCGCCTCCCGTCCCGCTCCCACCCTGGTAGGTAGGGAATCTGTGCTCAGATTGGCACGCGATCTGCTCTCCGCGAGCGCCGATATCGACATCGTCGGAAGCGGCGGAAGCGGCCGCACCAGCGTGCTCGACGCGCTCGCGCTCACGGTCGCCGACAGCCAGGCGACCGTCGTGCGGATCAACGGTGTCCGTGCGCTGCGCTGCAATCCGCTGGCCGCGGTCCACGCCGCGGGCATCGGCTCTCAGCTCACCGGCGACCGCCGCCCCGCGTCGCCGCTGCAGAACGCGATCGACGCGCTCAGCGCATCGGTCGGGGACGGACGCGGTGTGATCCTCATCGACGACACCGACCTGCTCGACGAGGCTTCGCTCGGAGCGATCGAAGCCGTCCAGCGCTCGATGCGGGTGCCGACCGCGAGGACACGCTCGCGGCTCAGCGCGAACAGTGCTCACACGGCCGGATACGTGATCGACCTCCCCTCGCTCCGGTACGACGATCTGGAGATCGTGCTGAGCGAACGGCTTGGCGGAATGATCGACGCGGGGACCATGAGCCGCGTCTACGCGAAGTCCGGCGGCAATGTCGGGCTCGCCCTCACGATGATCGACCTCGCCGCGCGCGAAGGCCGTCTGCTGCTCACGAACGAGGTGTGGATGGCCCGGCGCAGCCTGTGGAGCCCGTCCCTGCGCGGCGCGGTCGAGACCTATCTCTCCTGGCTCGGCGACGAGCACCGCGAAGCGCTCGAGATGATCGCGATGGTCGGCGTGAGCGACCTGGAGACGGCCCTCAAGCTGAGCGACAACAGCGTCCTGGAGCAACTAGAGGACGCGGGCGTCCTCCGGATCGTCCCGAGCGGCAGCCATCAGCTGGTCACGGTCGACCCGCCGCTGCTCTCCGAGTTCTACCGGCACAAGTCCTCCGCGGTGCGGCGACAGCGCCTGGCGAGCCGGATCCGGGTCGTGCGCGGCTCGCTGGACTCGCTGGAGGCCATCCTCGCCGACACCCCGGTCGTCCCGCACGGCCTCGGCGACGGGGACGCTCTGTTCGTGCGTCTCGTCCATGAGCGCGCACGAACGCGCCGCGTCGTCACCGAAGCGGAGTGGCACAACGCGCCGGAAGCCGGCTCCGCCCACCGTTACCTGCAGGCTCTCCTGGCCGACGCCGACTCGGACGGCCTCGTCGCCCGGACCTTCGCCCAGACCGAGAACAGCGCAGGCGAGCCGGTCGACCTCGCCCGGCTGGCCGTGCTGCGCGCTCAGTGGCAGCTCGCCTCCGGGAGCGACCTCGAGAAGACGCTCCGCGAACTGCGCGAGCGGGTCGCCGGACTCGGCCCCGCGGCCCGGCTGGCCGACGCCGAGGCCGTGCTCCTCGAAGCGGCCGCGCGCGGCATCCCAGACGACGCGGACGATCGGCTGGAGGCCGGCGGCGACCTCCCGCACCCGATCCGCACGCGGCTGCTCGAAGTCACGCTCACCATCGCCACCCTCCGCGGCCGGTTCGCGGAGGCGCACGCGCTCTTCGACCAGCTCTCCGCGCTGGGGACCGCCGACATCTCGACCGACATCGTCGCCACGCACGGCTACACCCTGCTCGGCGAGGGCCGGCACGCCGAGGCGCTAGCCTGGGCGGAGCGCGGTGTGGACGAAGCGCACGCCAATCTGGATGTCTCCGGGCTCCGCGCCCATAGCTTCATCGCGGCACTGTGCCTGACGGTCTCCGGGCAGTACAGCAAGGCGGAGAATGTGATCTCCGTCGCGCTCGCTCTCGGAGAGCCACCGCTCACGGACCTGAGCGACCACATCGGAATCCAGGCGCTCGCCTCCGTGGTCGCGGTCCGCCGGGACAACGCAGCCCTCGGCGAAAGGCTGCGCGCCGACATCGCCGCCACTCCCGCCGCCGGCACTCTGATCGGCCGCTCCGGTCTCACCTGGAGCACTGCCCAGCTGGTCGCTTACCGGGGACAGCCGAACGAGGCAGCGCAGTTGCTCCACGGCCACTCGGATCACCTCCGCGGCATCGGAGTCCACTCGGGGAGCGTTTTCGCCCTGCTGTCGGCCCTTGAGCTCAACCCGGACCCGGCCGGCCTGGAGCAGGCCTCCGATGTCCTCCGCGGGATGCAGTCCGAGTTCTTCGACGCTCACCTCGCCTTCCTGATCGCCCTTCAGGACCGGGACGCGGACGCGATCACCGCCCTCGTGCCCCGGCTGACCGCGAGTGGCCGGCCCGGCCTGGCCGTCGTCGCGTTCCGCCTGGCCTCCGAGTGGCTGAACGAGGACGGTGAGCACGAGCGGGCACGCGAGTCCGACCGGGCGCGCGAGGAGTTCATCGCCGCCCTCCCGAGCCGCAGCTATGACGCGACCCGGATGTTCGCGACGGCGATCAACCTGACCGAGCGCGAGATCTCGCGACCCGTCGCGAGCGGCCTGTCCAACCCGCAGATCGCCGCGCGACTCGTGCTCAGCGTGCGGACCGTGGAGAGCCACCTGCACCGGATCATGCGGAAGACCTCTGTCTCGAACCGCGCGGAACTGGCCTCGCTCATCAAGTCGATCGCCGTCTAAGGGTAGCCGAGGAACCAGAGCAGCAGCAGGGTCACCGGTTGCAGGGCGACACCGGCGACGAGCGCGATCGCGCGAGCCCGGCGGGTGAGCCCCGGCGCGCCCGCGAGGGGTGCGAGCGGCATCAGCAGCCGGAACAGACTCTGCTGCGGCAGGAACACCGCAAAGAGGTAGAGGCCGTAGCTCGCCGCGTAGGCGACGACCTCGACGTCGAGATCCCGGACGCCGGGGCGGCGCAGCAGCCAGATGTACCCGGCGACGACGGAGACGACGAGCAGCGTCCCGGCGAGGCCCTCGTACGTCCAGGTGAACAGGAACCACGGGGTAAGCGGCACGAACGTCACCCGCCCGACGTATCCTGTCCACCAGGAGAGCTCGGTCTCCACATAGGCGCCCGGCATGCCGGTGACCGCGGACGCGATGACGGCCCAGGCGAGTCCGGCGAGGGCCGAGACGGCGCCGGCGGCGATCATCGCCGCGCGCTGGCGGCCCGGGAACTCCTCGCCACCTCGCCGGGCCTGCACCAGCCGGACCAGGAAGACGATTCCGAGTGCCAGCGGCAGTGCGAGCTCCCCGGGCTTGGTGAAAGCGGCCGCGACGGCGAACGGGATGACGGCCAGGTAGCGGCGCTCCATCGCCACCCAGAGACCAGCGAACATCAGCAGCAAGAAGAGGCTCTCGGCGTACGCGATCTGGAGCACGAACGAGAGCGGTCCGAAACAGAAGAGAACGGCGGCCCAGAAGCCGTTCAGCGCGCCGGCGCGGGAGGCAACGAGACGGTAGAGCACCAGCGTCGCGAGCGCACTGAACACGACCGCAGCGAGGACGCCGGGAAGATCGAAGCCGAGCCCGGTGACCGACATCAGACCACGCACGATCAGGGGATAGAGCGGGAGGAACACCCAGGGATTCTGCTCGACATCCCCGGACGAATCGACCGGCAGGGTGTGCGGGTAGCCGTCGTCCGCGATCCGCCGATAGAAGGACGCGTCCCAAGTGGCCGAGAAACGGAAGAAGCCGTTCTGCCCGATCGGGCTGGCCGAGGGCCAGTGCCCGGCGGTCTCCGCCACGTACAGCGCCAGCATGAGGGCCGTCGTGAGGAGGCGGGACACCGCGAAAACCCCGAGCAGCAGCGGCCACCAGCGCCACTCGCGGCCGAACAGCGGGATGCGCGGGTGCGCGGCCTGCCGCCCGCTGCCTGCCGGCCGGACAAGACTGGTGACGCCCGCGATCATAGCCTCCGATGCTACTCCGGACGGGCAGCCGGGTGCGGCCCGCCGGCAGCGGCGACGACCCGCGCGCGGCCGGAAGTCCCCCTGTCGAAACGCTCTCGGCGCAGTGCTTCTCTCAGCGAGCATCAAGTATTCAATATATGTTTTTGATGTTTATGATGTGTTTTGCTGACGCCTGCCTGAGTTTCGGGTTTGCCACGGTTTTGTGGCCGTCTGTCCTGGGGGTTTCGAGAGGGAGGAGAACGGAGCTGTCATGGCGAGGATCGGTGGGAATGATCCGACGGGGTATTCGTATTCGTCGGCTGATGCGTTGAGGTTGGCGTGTGGGGTTTTGGAGTCGGGGGTGGAGGGGCAGGCGGGGTCGCGTGCTTCTCTGGTGTCGACGGCGGGCCGGGAGTTCCGGGGGTTCTATGCGCAGGCGTTCGCCGAGAATGCGCGGGTGGGCCGGGACGGTGCTATCGCGCTGGCGGGCGCGTTGCGGAGTCTTTCTGGTTTCGTCGACCAGTTGCGGCAGGCGGCGCGGGCGGAGGACAGGCGGCGTGAGGAGAATTGGTTCGTCGGGGCCCGGTATGAGGTCGGGACGGCGTTGGGGTGGGTGGAGAAGGACGACCCGCAGCCGCCGGCTCCGGAGCCGGAACCGTCGGCTGCGGCTGAGCCGGTGACGATCGCGGGCCGAGGGGACCCGGGCGGTCGGAGGGCGTCGAGTGTGTCGGCGGCGGTTCCGGGGGATCTGCGCTCGTTTCAATCGGGCACGCAGTCGTTGGACGCACAGGCGAGGGGGTGGGTGTCGTCGTTCTCGTCGGCGTTGGCGGAGTATGAGGCGGGCTGCAATGGGCGGTGGGGGACGCTGAACGCTCAGTCGCTGGTGGCGGCGGTGCGTGCGTGGCTGGACGCTAATGAGCGGGATGCGCAGTGGGCGGGTCAGGTCGCGGGGGGTTTTCGAGGCGGTGGGCACTGGTGGCGGGGTGGTCACGGTGTCGGATACGTCGATCGGTGCGGCGCTGGCGTCGGTGGGGCTCGACATCTTTCGGGACGATTTCACGATCGGCCCGTTCTCGGCGCTGGGGACCCCGCCGACGAATGGTTTCGCGGACGATCCGGTGAACACGGCGACGGGGAATTTCCTGGAGCCGGAGACGGATCTGCCGTTCTCCGGGGGTGCGGCGTCCCTGGCGTGTACGCGGATGTACAACTCGCTCGATGCTCGGGTGGGTGTGTTCGGTGTCGGCTGGTCTTCCGTGTTCGATGTCCGGCTGACGCTGGACGAGGAGGGCGCAGGGTTCGTGATGGCGGACGGCCGCCAGGTGTGCTTCCCGCGGCAGGGTGCGGGCTGGGATCGCGGGACCGGGGAGAACTTCTGGCTCGCCGAGGAGCCTGCCGGCACGCTTCCGCTGCGGCGGGAGGCGGCTGGGGCGGCGCTGGTCGTGCGGAACAACGCTGGGGGGTGGTGGGCGTTCAGCCTGGCCGGTGTGTGGCTGGGGTCAGGGAACGGGCCGGGCACAACGGTGAGAGTCCTCCGGGAGGAGTCCGGGCGGGTTTCGGGCCTGGTCCATGAGTGGGGCCGGTCGCTGACGGTGGAGTACGCCGGCGACCGGGTGGCGTCGGTGTCGGCATCCGATGGTCGCCGGCTCGAGTACCTGTACGACGACGAACGGCGTCTGGTCGGCGTCCAGGACGCGGTGGGGACGCGGTCGTATCGGTGGAACAGCCAGGGTCTGGTCGACCGGGTGGTCTCCGCCGCCGGGGTGGTGGAGTGCGAGAACGCTTACGACGACACGGGGCGGGTGATTCAGCAGGTCACCGCGTTCGGCCGCACGGTGCGGTTCGCGTATCTGCGGGGCCGGGTGACCTCGGTCTCCGACGACGACGGGACGAGGGCGAACACCTGGGTCTCCGACGCCAAAGGCCGGGTGGTGGGCGTCATCGACGCCGATGGGAACCGGCAGTCGATGGCGTACGACCGGCACGGCAACCTGGTCCCGGTGACCGAGCGGGACGGGCAGACCACCGTGCATGCCGTCGACGACCGCGGGCGCAGGACGCGCACTGTCACCGCCGAGGGCGCGGATGTCGTCTACGGGTACGACGAGCATGACCGGGTGACCACCGTCGTCACCGCGTCCGGCGGCACTGTCGAGTACGCCTACGCGAGTGAGGGGGATCGCAACCCGTGCCGGGTCACCGACCCTGGCGGCGTTGTCACCGAGCTGAGCTGGGAGGAAGGGGTGCTCACCCGGGTGACGGACCCTCTGGGAGCGACCACCCGCTACGAGTACGGCCCTCATGGCGAGTTGGTCACCACGATCGACCCGCTCGGCCGGGCCGTGACCAAGCAGTTCGACGACCTCGGCAACGTCTCGGCGGTGACCCTGCCGGATGGGGACGCCTGGGGTACGCCCATGACGCGCTCGCCCGGCTGCGAGCGATCACCGACCCGGCCGGCGGACTGGCGTCGCGACTACAACGCCACCGGCCAGCTGGCCGTGACGGTCGACCCGACCGGGGTGCGCACCGAGAACACCCGCGTCGAGCAGTCCGATGGCTCCGCCGAGCTGATCGGCTACGACCCCTGCGGCCGTCCCGTCGAGGTGCTGGACGCCGAGGGCGGCCTCACCCGCATCCTCCGCGACCGCGCTGGCCGCGTCATCCAGGTCACCACCCCCGCGGGCCGGATCACCCGGTACGGCATCCGCCGCTTCGCCTACGACGAAGCCGGTCAGCTCACCGCCACCACCACCGGTCTCGGCGGGCTCACCCGCTACGAGTACGACACCCGCGGCCGGATGGTCCGGGTCACCGACCCCGCCGGCGGTGTCACCACCCGCACGTACACCCCGCTCGACAAAGTCGCCACCAGCACCGACCCCCTCGGCCGCACCACCGCAGCCGAATACGACGCGGCCGGCCGCCAAGTCTCCCAAACCGACCCAGACGGGGTCACCACCGAGTGGGAGCACGATGCGGCCGGACTCGTCTGCGCCCTCCGCGTCGCAGGCCGCCTCGTCTCCCGCATCGACCGGGACCCCCGCTCCCGCACCGCGACGATCACCGACCACACCCACCCCGGCGGCGACCCGGTCACCCACACCCTCCGCTACAACCGCCACGACCGCCTGGTCGAACGCACGACCGGTGGCCAGAGGACCCGGTGGGAGTACGACCCCGACGGCCACCGCACCGGGATGCTCGCCCCGGGCGGCGACCGCACCGACTACCGGCACGACACGACCGGCCGGGTGATCGAGATCGCCCGCACCGGGTTCGGCAGCGTCCAGTACGAGTACGACGCCGACGGGCGGATGCTCCGCGCACAGGCCGGTGACCTCCTCCAAACCTGGGAGTACCGGGCCGGCCACCCCATCCGGCACACCCGTATCACCCCCGACAGCGCCCACACCACGACCATCGCCCGGGACGAGGACGACCGGATCACCGGCATCCACCGCCCCGACACCCGCACCGACTACCGCTACAACGACGCCTGCCAGCTCACCGCCGCGACCACCAGCTCCCCCGGGGCCACCACCCGGGCCACCTGGACCTACGACACAGCTGGCCGTCTGATCGCGGAGACCCGCGACCACTCCACCCGCACCCACGAGTACGACGCCGCCGGGCAACTGCTGACCTCCACCGCTGGCCCGCAGCGCACCACGTTCGCCTACGACGGCGCTGGCCGCCGCACCCACACCACCACCGGCACCCGCACCACCACCGGCGACCGCAGCACCCACTACCAGTGGGGCGACACCGGCCACCTCACCGGCATCACCGAACACACCAGCGACACCACCCGGAAAACCCGGCTCTGGGTCAACGCTCTGGGCGAGCTGGCCGAGGTCGACGGGACAGCGTCGGTGTGGGACACCGCCTCCCCCATCCCCGCCCTCACCACCTTCGGCGAAACGAGCGTGCTCCACGCCCCGGGTGGGCTCACCGGCCTGGACGGGACCTGGATCACCCCGGACTGGCGGGACACACACCGCCAGCGACGATGACCCCTGGGCGGCGCTGGCCGGTCTCCCCGGCTCCTCGACGCTCCCCGCCGGATCTCTCTCACCGCCACCGGCGAGCTCACCGTCGCTGGTCTGGAATGGTTAGGCGCCCGCGCCTACGACCCCGCCACCCGCGGGTTCCTCTCGATCGACCCACTCACCCCACCCACGGGCGCCGCCTGGGAGAGCAACCCATACTCCTACGCCGGGAACGATCCCCTCCACGCCACCGACCCGTTAGGGTTGGCCCCGATCACCGACGCCGAACTCGGCGGATACGCCAACAGCCTCCAAGGCCCCCTCACCCAAGCAGCCGCAGCGGCCGGCCACTGGTGGAACGAGAACTGGGAATACGTCGCCGGCGGAGCCATGGTCATCGCTGGCGGCGTCCTCATGGCCACCGGTATCGGCGGCACCGCCGGAATGATGCTCATCGGAGCAGGCGCGAACACGATCATCCAAAAAGCCACCACCGGAACCGTGAACTGGGGCGAAGTCGCCATCAGCGGGCTTCTCGGTGGGTTCGGTGGCGCTGGTATCGCTGCGCGTGCCGGTCTGACGGGTATGAAGGCGGCCGTCACGGCCGGGGCGAGTTCTGGTGGGGTCAGCGGTGGCGTCATGAACACCTACAGTTATTACACCGGTCCCGGTCCTCACACCGTCCTGGGCGGTCTCAACGCGGCTGGAACCGGAATTGCGTCGGGGGCTCTGCTCGGCGGTGCAGGTGGCACAACGGGGCAGGTCGTGAGCCAGAAACTCATGGGAGCAGTCACTCACAACCCGACAGCAGACACCATGATCATGGGGCGCGACATGGCGGGTGGGCGGATTCAGTGGTTGTTGCAACACGACGATTAGCTGGCGAGTAGTTTAGCGAGGCGTTCGGCTGGGGTTTCCCAGCCGAGCGTTTTGCGTGGGCGGGTGTTGAGCTCGTGGGCGACGTTCGTCAGGTCGGTTGCGGTGAATCGGGCGAGGTCTGTTCCCTTTCCCTTGGGGAAGTATTGGCGAAGGAGTCCGTTGGTGTTCTCGTTGCTGCCGCGTTGCCAGGGACTCGCGGGGTCGCAGAAGTAGACCGGGATGTCGGTGGCTATCGTGAACGACTTGTGAGCTGCCATTTCCGAGCCCTGGTCCCAGGTGATCGAGCGACGGAGTTCGCGTGGGAGTGTCTTGACGGCGCTGATCAGTCCGTCCCGGACGGATTCTGCGGTGCGATCGATGGGGAGATGGATCAGCATCACGAACCGGGTGGAGCGTTCCACGAGGGTGCCGATGGCGCTGTTGCGGTGTCCGCCGATGATGAGGTCGCCTTCCCAATGTCCGGGAACGGCGCGGTCCTCGATTTCGGCGGGACGGTCGGAGATCATTACCATCGGATCCGCGAAACGATGTCTGCGAGCGGCGCCAGAACGATGCGGTTTCCGCTTGGCCCGGCCGGTCCGCAGCACCATCGTGAGCTCGCGGCGGAGTTGTCCACGGCCCTGCACGTAGAAGGCTTGATAGATCGTCTCGTGCGCCACGCGCATCTCCGCATCGCCGGGGAACTCGCGGATCAGCGACCGGCTGATCTGCTCCGGCGACCAACGTAGCGTCAGCTTCCGTTGAACGTAACTGCGCAGCTGCGGATTGCGGACCAGCCTCGTGGCTTTCGGTCGCGGTCGGCGGCTGGCCGCTTTCCGATGCGCCACGTATGGATGGTAGCCGCCCTCTCCAGGAAGCTGATTCCGGCGAATCTCTCGACTGATCGTCGACACCGAGCGACCAAGCTTGGCCGCGACCCGACACAACGAAAGGCCGG